>CAMNRH010000010.1 GCA_946552115.1 uncultured Lachnospiraceae bacterium | reverse complement strand
TCACATATCTTACATTGGTTTTTATAGTTTCCACAAACTTTGAAACGGTCTCGAAGCTTATCGTAATGGCGAGGAACTGCCATTTGACTAGTTGATTACCAGATACAAAATGGCGGTCAGAAATGACCGCCAAAAAAATCATAAGAAATTTACACACTTTACTTGACAAAGCCTCATATATAGAAATTACTCTCTCTTCACATTCATCTACTTCATAATCAGGATCATATCGTTTAAGAGCATCTTCCAAATCTTCTGATAAATAAAATAAATCTGGGGGATACTGTGTAGCAACCACTTCTCCCTCATATTCAATCGGAAATGGTTTAGGATCAATTCCTTCTTTTTTTAACTTATACTCAAAATATGAAAATAAACTATCTGCATTTATTTGTATATCATTATAAGCACTAATCTCTTTATACGTTTCTAAAAGTGTATTCAATTTTTTTAATTCTTTTCTCTTGAAATATCTTACACTATATTCTTTTGAAATTTTCTCCATCTTCTTATAATTATTTCTTGAATAACTATCATTTAATATACTAATAATCGGATGAATGACCGACATTTTCAGATTATTTCTATTCCCTTTACGGTAATAAGCTGCCGAAATTATCAAAGAAATTATACCAGATAATAAAACCGTAAATAAAGTAAATATATTTGCATTCCAATTCTCTAAAAACCACTTTATAAACTCTTCCATATTTCTTACCTCATGTATTTTCAATTCTTTCTCAATAGATAATATACCATAAATCCCTTTCCTTTTCCATTTAATACCATTACCACATTATCTAATCAAATAATCTCTTTTCTTTTATTTCTAAATTTAAGCATCTTAAAAATAAATCTTTAATCATAAAGACAGGCATCTACACGATGTCTGTCTCTGTGGGATCTACCATCCCTTTTTCCTGATATTGTTGTTTTATAATTTGTTCCAGCTGTTTCCGAACTTCCTCATCCAATATCTGTGTGCAAAATTCCTGTATCCATCGTTCATGCAAATGCTCATCTGCTTCTGTAGACTCCCAGGACACGATGCTGCAGGTTTCATCATATAATAATTCCAACTGGCGAAATTGTTCGCCAAACTGCCCTGCAAATTCATTCCAGATTTCTAGGTTATATAATTTCAAGCCTAAAAAATCAGTCACATACGTCAGCCTGTCCAAATCTGAAATCGTCATCTTTTCTCTTCCCAGCAGGATTGCCCTGTCACGCTTTCCACATAAAAGCAGGAAAGCAAACCGTTCTATATCACTCTGGTGCATACCTATCACCCTTCTTGTAAATAATTCCTTATTACGAAACATTATAAAAAGTGAAACCAGTAAAATCAATATAAAGTTTCTCTATTGCGAAACATTTCAAAAACGAAAGGACTTTGTCATGCAGAAAATCAGACCAGATATGGATATCGGCAAAAATATCCAAGCCATCCGATATGCAAATAAACTTACGCAAGACCAGGTCATTGCAAAATTGAACCTGATGGGTATCTCCATGTCCAAAAGTACCTACGCCAAACTGGAAACGAACCGCATGAACATCAAGGTATCAGAACTTGTAGCCTTTGCTAAAATCTTTCATACCGATATCAACGCATTCTTTTCCGGGCTTCTCTAAACCGGAAAAGTAACCGTTTCTTAAATTTTCTTGTACTCCCGTTCTTTCTTATTTTTTCTGTTTTTCTCCAACCGATTCATTTTGTTTTTGTATATTTCTTGTCTCACTTTTACAACCGATTGTATTCCTAATCCCATGTAAAATCAATAGAAAAAGTGCAAAAAGTGAGACAAACCTGCCAACACTATTTGCAGGAGGGATTAGAAATATGCCGAAACCGAAAACATCCACCGGAGAGAAAAACCTAATCAGCCAAAGACTCATCGAACTCCGTCGTCAGCGTAATATGTCACAGCGGCTCTTAGCCTACCAGCTTCAGCTTAATGGGTATGATATGGATAAAAATGTGATTACCAGAATTGAAACAAATAAACGTTATGTCACAGATGTGGAACTAAAAGCATTTACTGAGATTTTTCATGTTTCTTATGAATATCTCATTGAAGGAAAAGAAAAGTCATAGCACTCCTATCCCTGAGACTATGGCTTTTTATCTACACTGTTTTCTACCGTTCTCGCCATTCCCGTTTACACTGAGGATGTTTTTGAAATAATTCCTCATATCGAAGAAGTATATCCATACTGTCTTGTGTAAAATCAAAGGACTGAAGCATAGGGTATCGCGGCAATGCACTTGGGACATATTCTAATTGTTCCAACTGCTTAGGTGTGTATTTTTTCTTTCTGGCTTCACTATATGGCAAAAGACCGTATTCCGTGTTATACGCTGGAATACAGTCTTTCTGCATTTCCTGTAATGCTACAATCATATTTTTGTGTTGATGTCTGGATTTATAAGTATCTATCTGCCCTCTGGTCATACCGACAACCGATGCAAAATCTGATATCCTTTTATAGAAATTCCCTTGAATCTTACATCTCGGAATAAAAGCAATACCTCAGTTTTGGGCCATCCACATTCATCCCGCAGTTGCTTTACTAAGTGAAAACACTCTATAAACGAATATTCTGGTTTATAGCGCTGTTGTCCATATACTAACAGCTTGGAGATATTATATTCCCTGCATAAAAAAGCAGTATTCTGATATACTTTCCCTTCATACTCAATTTCATATCTTTTCCCATTATTCCTGATCGGCAAATAAATAGCTTCCTCCAATGTTTTCCCATATTTCAAGCGTTCAAAAACATTGCAGGGCTGCACTTGATACTCCGCACACAATTCTACCAATGTATTATAGGTTTTTCCTTCAAAACATATCGGTTCTTTCTGCAATAGTTCAAGAACAATTTCTTCTAATGTCCTGTTTCTTGTATGGATTCTGGCTGAAATGGAAGTCTCTCTAATTCCAAATGCTGTTGCCACCTCATATCTGCTCTGATATCTTTTGCCCCATAGCATAATTTTCTTCTCTTGTGCCTCTTTGCAACGATCTACCGCTTCTTCTACTGTTTTGCACCTTTGTATGTAATGTGCTAATGAATTCCAAGGTAATCCATATTCTTCTGCCAAGGCTTTGGGTGAACGGTATAACTTTCCATTATATTCAAAAAGCCGACCTCTTCCTCGCACATCATTGATGCACATTTGCATTGCATCTTCTAACGACCAGCCTCGGCGCCGGAAGGAATATATTCTTTGACGGTCAATTCCATATTCCTCTGCCATTTCTTTTATCGTTTCATATGTTTTCCCATCATAGCAATACGCCATAGTCATCACCTCTTCTCTTTACCACACCAGTATGCCCACTTATCGTAAAAAAGCTATTCGGACATACCACTAAAATATTACCTCTATACCTGTCTATTATAGACAATAAAAAACCTGCTACAAGGATGTCTTTCCTCATACCAGATATCAATACCTTCTTCCTACTCCATACACATTTTTTCTCATTACTTGTGTATCATGTACCTATATTGTCATGTAATCCTACTGTGTACACGCTATGTACAGTAAGCACATGGGGTTCAGTTTACATCTGCAAGAATAATTGCAGGTTTCGTTGCTAAAGCTCGAATAATCGCTACACGCTGTTGCTCCCCACCAGACAGCATTGCAGGAAGCATTTCTTGTTTATCTGAGATATTTAATATTTCCAACAGTTCCTGAATGAAGTCTTTATCAATTTGCATACCGTCTAATTCAAGAGGAAAAATGATATTATCATACACATTCAAGTCTGGTATTAAATTATACTGTTGAAAAATAAACCCTACTTTTCTTCTTCTGAAAAGGGCAAGCTGTTCAGAATTTAATGATTCAAGATTTACTCCATCAACGATAACAGTTCCACTACTGGGTGTATCTAATCCACCAATCATATGCAGAAGTGTGCTTTTTCCACTACCAGATTTTCCAATAATAGAAATAAATTCTCGTTCAACGACTTCGAAATCTACACCATCTAATGCTCTTACAGTCTGATTTCCTGTTTGATAGTATTTTTTTAAAGCTTGTGTTTTGACAACCACATTTTTCATAGTCAAGTCCTCCTTATGATTACATGGTAAAGCATAAAAATCACAAATCAGTCACAAAAAGAAAAAATCACAAAACTGTGATTTTTCTAGTCCCGATTTGGAAGATATATCATAAAGGTACTTCCTTGTCCAACTTGTGACTGTACTTCAATATATCCATTTTGTAGTGTGATGATTTCTCTTGCCAAATATAAACCAATACCGATCCCCTCTTTATCATGTACCTCTGGTTCACGATAGAACCGAGTAAAAATAGTCGCTTGTCGTTCTGGTGCAATACCTCTTCCGGTGTCCTCGATACTGATTTTCGTAAAAAGTTCCTGCTTACACACAACGATATGAAGATTTCCGCCATCCGTTGTATACTTTACTGCATTATCCAAAATATTAAAAATTGCTTCTGCTGTCCATTTTTTATCGTGGTTTAGCATTAACTGTTCATCATACTGCACATCAATCTTAATATTTTTCTTATCTGCCTTTATTACCACGTTACTAATCGCCATAGCGAGAGTATCAGCAAGAGGGACATTTTGTTTTTGGATTTTAATTGTCCCAGTTTCAAGTCGTGACATTTTTACCATGCTTTGCAGAAGAAAATCCAATTTATCAACCTGGCTGTTTATCTTTTTAAGATACTCTTGATTTCTGTTAAAATCTGTTTCATCTGCCATCATTTCTAAATAAAGTTTTATATTTGCAATAGGCGTTTTCGTCTGATGAGAAATATCAGACACCAATTCTTTTAGTTTATCCTTTTCTTCTGAAATCTCTAAATTTTTATGAGTATACAGACAGGAAAGACGAACCAATCTCTCATAGATTTTTTCCCATAAATCATCTTTTTATAGGAACTTGTTTTTAATTCTTCATTTTTCAACATATAGTTTATAGCAGTATCTATTTTCTCTGTATATTCATAAACATCCTGTTTCAAACGAACATATTTCCAAAGCGCAAAAGCGGCGATAAACACTAACACAAAAAATATTATAAAAATCATTATTTCCATATATAACCCATTCCATATACATTTGAAATATAAGAGTGCTCCTCGGTTTCAACCTTTTTACGCAACCTATTGATATTTACCGCAAGCGTGTGCTTGTCTGTAATTTGTACTCCCTCGTCCCATAAAGAATCTAATAAAATCGAATAGGTAAGCAGTTTTCCCTTATTCTCAATCAATTTTTTTAAAATACGATATTCTGTGGGTGAAAGTAAACATTCATTTTCTCCCTGCTGAACTATACCAAGTTCAAAATCTACTTTTAGAAAGCCGTCATCATAAATATTCGCTCCTTGTGACTTTCTGGATAAAATTACATACACTTTTTTCAGCAAAATCTTCATGGAAAAAGGTTTGGTTACATAGTCGTCTGCACCTAATTCATATCCATTTAAAACATCTTCTTCTAAATCCCTGGCAGAAATAAATAAAACAGGGACTTGCTCTTTAAACTTCAGCCATTTACAAAACAAAAATCCGTCTCCATCTGGTAAATTGACATCAAGTATCGCCAAATGAAAAGAATTATTTTCTGTAAACATTTCTGCTTCTTTACAAGAATATGCAGAAAAAACCTGATACCCCTCTTTTTCCATCGCGTAAGTTATTGTCTGATTCAATTCTATGTCATCTTCTAAAACAAGAATAGTAGCCACAAATAAATTCCTCCTGTGCTGCCTTTTCCGCTATTTTTTTGTAGTAAACCATGTATAAGTGGATTCATATTTCTTATTGTCGTATCCCGTTTCCAGTCTGTAGGTAATTGCGCTATTCAATTCCAAATTCTTTTGCATATTTTATGACTCCGCATATGTCGGATGCATCCTCTTTTATTTTACAGGCCATAAAGTTTTCTTTCGGCACATCAAAAGGCGGTTTGATGCCAAAGCTGTCAGCCGGTACATATCCTGCTTTCGGATAGTATGTTTCACTGCCCCCCGACAATCCTTCCGTCCATTTCCGCAATTAAAGATAACTCAGGAATAAATGCCTCACCTTTTCTTAATGCGTTTACCAAATCGTGTTCATTTCCATCAGAATGTTCGGCACTGTCAAATGCGGCTTTAACTACAGAATATATTATTTCATAGTCCTTAGATTCTTCTTTTCTGATAAGCATCATTACCTCCATAATTTCCAATTTTCCAGTATGACAGGCCGGAATCTGTCAATTTCTTTTCATGTACAATAATGGATACGGATTTCCCTGTTCGTCCAATTCTGTTCTTTTATAAACCTCAAATCCCATATGCTCATAAAATCCTTTCGCCAATGGGTTTTGCTCATTAACAGCAAGCTCATTTATTGAATAGTTTTCAATACCGTACCGCAGTAACCGTTTTCCTATCCCCTGTCCTCTGTTTTCGTTTGAAATAAATAACATTTCAATCATTTTGTCTGCAGCGCCCATAAAGCCTGCTGGCTTTCCATTTTCATCTTCTGCAACAGCCAGAACAGGCACACCGCTCAATGCCTGCGGTACATACCGTTTAATATTGTTTATTTCATCATCTGATAAAAATAAGTGGGTTGCTTTAACCGAGCTCTCCCAAACATCTAATAGATTTTGTATCAGCACTGAATTTCGCTCTTTAACCTCGACTATCCTCACAGAGATCTCCACTCCTTAAAAACTTATATTTTCAATCTCATTTCCTTGTGTGTACCTCACAGTAGTCTGGTAAAATTTCCATACCGGGCGCACACAAAAAGGGAACACACCGCACTATGTTCCCCTGCCCTTACCTGTCTCTTGTCTCCATCAAAATTACGGTTCCTGCCGAAAAATCAATCGTCACCTCGTCCCCGGCTATCTGATTGCTTACACATAAACTGTCATACGGTGTCAGCGTATGGTTCCGAAGCGGATACTTTGCTCCCTCAATATTAAATCCATAAACTTCATTTCCAAGAGGAAATAAAGAAAAATACGGTCCATACGCCTCTGACTTTTTCAATACGGTCTTACCGCCAATCAGACGTATCCGATTGCGGGGGTCGAGGATCTTTGCGTCAATTCCGGCGCGGAAAGGAATCGTAAGCGTCTGGACATTTGCCCACAGATGGTCAATCCGGCCCCCTGTCGCCCCCAGGATGATAAGCTCGCTGCAGCCGAGCGTCATTGCAAGCCGAACTGCAATCTCCGTATCCGAAGCATCCTTGACCGGATTGTATTCCCGAATCGGCACAGAAGTCTCATCCCGGTAATAATTCGCTATTTTCTGGTCTACACTGTCAAAATCTCCCACAATATAACTGGGTACGATTCCATTCCAGTAAAGAAGCTCCATACCCTTATCGACTCCGATAACACAATTCGTAACCGATTCCCTTAATACCGCCAACGCAAACTTTTCATCCAACTCTCCGCCGCTTACAATTACCATTCTCTTACCCATAATTTTTTATTATCTCCATGAATTTTTTTGTGTTTTCCGCAGGATTCCCTCTAAAAACCGCCGAGCCTGCTACGACGATGTTTACTCCGGCATCCAGCACATCCCTGACATTCCTGTGATAAATCCCGCCATCTACCTGTATATCAAGCTTAAGGCCCTGCTCCTTAGCCATTGCTCTTGCAGTGCGAATCTTCTCAAGCGAATCCGGGATAAAGCTCTGTCCTCCGAAACCGGGATGAACACTCATTATTAAAAGCATGTCTATCTTATCTAAAAGCTTTTCTACTTTCTTTACGTCTGTTTCCGGACAGATAGAAAGTCCTGCTTTCATATTACATTCCCGGATTTTTTTTATCGTAGAAAGAATATCTTCACATGCTTCCAGATGAACCGTCAAAATATCGGCTCCCGCGTCCCGGAACGCCTCTGCATAGCGGATCGGCTCCTGTATCATCAGATGCACATCCATCACCTGCTTTGTGGCAGAACGAATGGATTTTAAAACCGGAATTCCAAAGGAAATGCTTGGGACAAACATACCGTCCATCACATCGAAGTGAAGGTATTCCGCCCCGTTTTCCTCCGTCAGCCTTATCTGCTCTCCAAGCACCTTAAAATCGGCAGCCAGAACCGACGGCGCAAGAATATATTTCATGCTCAGTACCTCCTTCTGTTTTTCAGCTCGTCATACATTTCTCTGTAATCCTCATACCGAACCGTATGTATGACCCCGGCCTCCACCGCTGCCTTTACCGCGCAGCCGGGTTCGTGAATATGGTCGCAGCCTGTAAATTTACATTGCCCTTCATAATAGTCAAACTCCGGAAAATAATATTTGAGCTCCTCTTTTTCAAAATCATTTACATATAAAGAGCTGAATCCGGGCGTGTCCATAATATAGGAATCCGCATTTATCAGTAGCAGCTCGGAATGCCTTGTTGTATGCTTTCCCCGCTCAATCTTGCGGCTGATGCTTCCTGTCTCCATATTTGCCTCCGGCTTGAGAAGATTAATCAAAGACGATTTCCCCACACCGGAAGGCCCTGCAACCGCAGTCGTCTTTCCGGACAAAAGGCGCTTTACCTCTTCTATGTTTTTTTCCTCTTTTACGCTGATAAATACAAGCGCGCAGCCGCAGCCGCGGTAAATTTTTTTAAGCTCTGTAAGCTCCTGCTCCGAAACAATATCTTCCTTATTGAAGCACAAAACAGCCGGAATCTTTTTGTGCTCCATCATCACAAGAAACCTGTCCAGAAGATTAAAATGGGGATTCGGCTTCGCCGCCGCAAACACAACGAAAGCCTGATCAATATTGGCCACCGCCGGACGGATAAGCTCATTTTTCCTCGGATAAATACGCGTAATGCTTCCTTCCTTCGCCTCCTTATCCAAAACCTCTATTTCCACATTGTCTCCGACAAGCGGCTTTGTTCTTTCCTTTCGGAAGATTCCCTTTGCTTTACATTCATAAACGCCGGATTCTGCTACATGAACGTAGTAGAATCCGGCAATTCCCTTTATTATCTTTCCCTGCATATATCTCCGCTCAATTCTGCTTTACTGTGTATTACCATTATTTGCGGCATCATCCGGATTGGTCTGCGATGCATCGGGATCCGTCTGGGATGTATCCGGTTTCGGCGGCTCCGGTTCCGGTTCCGGCTCCGGCTCCGGCCCTTTACTTAACACATACTTAATAGTCGAACCCTTTTTCACCTTCCCGGACCTCGGGCTCTGGGAAATAACCGTTCCAGCCGGATAAGTATTGCTGTATTCTTCCTTCGACTTCACTGCATTCAGCTCGTTGCCCCAAGCCCAATCTGTCAACTCACTTTCTGAAGCACCGACATAATTTTCCACACTGACCTTATCATCCGGCTTAGGGCCGTCGCTTATTACAAGGGAAACACCCGTACCGGCCTCAACCTTTTTCCCTTTCCCGGGGCTTTGAGAAATTACCTTTCCCTCTTTCACGCTATTGCTGTACTCTGTTTCAATTACCGAAATATAAAGTCCCGCGCTCGCAATCGCTTCCTCCGCCTCCGACTGACTCTTCCCGACTACATTCGGAACCTTTACCTTATCCGCCCCCTTGCTGACAAGCATCTTAATTTTCGTATCCTTTGTTGCATCTGCTCCCGCCTCCGGCGTTGTGCCGATAACGGTCCCCTCCGCGACATCATCATTATACTCATACTCAGATTCCACCTTTGAAAATCCGGTATCATTCAGGGTCTTGAGCGCATCCTCCTCGCTCCAGCCCTTTACATCCGGCACTGTCAGCTTTTCTCCGACCAGGCCGGAGCTTACAACAACCTGCACCGTAGAGTTTTTCTTTACCTTTGAGCCCGCTTTCTGCTTCTGCTCGCATACGACGCCTTCCTCATACTGATTCGATTCTTCTCTCGACACAACCTTAATTCCCAGCTTTTTCTTCTTTAAAATCTCCTGCGCTTCCTCTTTACTCTTTCCGACTACATCCGGGACCTTTACCTTATCGTCCTCTTTTTCGTCGGTAACGCCGGAGCCGAATGACTTGAAAACACCTGCCGCCTTTCCAATGGCAAATATCGCTATAAACAGAACAATGACAACCACCACAATCATAAGAATCTTCATGACCTTATTCATCCGCGGATTTACATCACCGGAGCCCTTACGTCCGTTTCTGTAATCATCCTCGTCCCCGTCGCTATCATACTCGTCATCGTATTCATCGTCATCATATCTGTTTCGGTAGGATTCGTCATCATACTCGTCATCATCGTCATACTCGTCGTCATATTCGTCATCATCATCGTCATACTCATCATCATACGAGTTACGGATATCATCCAGCTCATCATCCGTAATAATGACCGTGTCCGCGTTGCGAAGCGGGGGAATGAACACAAAGTCGCCGTCCGGATCCACAAGAGAACGCTTCAAATCCTGAACCAGCGCCGCCGTGCTCGCATATCTCCTCTCCCCGTTCTTCTGCGTACATTTTAAAATGATCTGCTCTAAACTGTACGGAACATCCGGCACAAATTCGGAAGGCGGCGTAACCTCCTCCTGTAAATGCTTAATAGCTACGGATACGGTTGAGTCCCCGTCAAAAGGAACCTGACCTGTAACCATCTCAAAAAGTGTAATACCAATCGAATATATATCGCTTTTCGCGTCGCTGTACCCGCCTCTCGCCTGCTCCGGCGACGTATAATGTACGGAACCCATCGCATTAGAGCTGATCGTATTGGAGGTGACAGCCTTTGCGATACCAAAATCCGTAACCTTTACCTTGCCGTCTCTGGATATAATAATATTCTGCGGCTTAATGTCGCGGTGAATAATCCCCGCAGCATGAGCGGCTCCGATTCCGTTGCACATCTGGATAGCGATGCTGATTACCTCCTTATGGGATAATCTTCCTTTTCTCTCTATATATTCCTTAAGAGTAACTCCTTCTACAAGCTCCATGACCATATAATACAGGCCGCGATCCTCGCCTACATCATAGACATTTACAATATTCGGATTGAGTA
The DNA here is from genome assembly GCA_946552115.1 of uncultured Lachnospiraceae bacterium. Classification (GTDB taxonomy): domain Bacteria; phylum Bacillota; class Clostridia; order Lachnospirales; family Lachnospiraceae; genus CAPEBR01. Next base: position 75,030 of record CAMNRH010000010.1, on the reverse strand, counting down.
AGCCCGCCGCGGACTGGGCCTCGGAACGGAATTTCCGGATAAATTCATCATCCTCACGGAATTCCCGCTTCAAAACCTTAATCGCCACATAGCGGTTCAGCATCGTGTCTCTCCCCTTATACACATCTGCCATGCCGCCGGCGCCAACCTTACTCAATACCTCATACCGATTCCCTAAAAAAATCCCATCTTTCACCATTTACTCACCTCGTCTGCAAGTGGCTCTGCCATAACAACCCCTATGTTATCTCTCCCGCCATTACAATTTGCTTTTTCTATTAACATTAATACTGCTTCAACAATATCTCTGGCACTTTTCACAATATCAAACATGTCCTCATCTTCCACCATATTGCTCAAACCGTCCGTGCACATCAATATCAAATCTCCCCTGTGCAGCCGGAATTCATAGATATCCGCTTCCACATCCTCTTTTACACCCATTGCTCTTGTAATAATGTTTTTGTCCGGATGATACTTTGCCTCTTCCGCCTTAATTCCTCCAAGCCTTACCATCTCTTCCACAAGGGAATGATCCTTGGAAAGCTGGCGAATCTTATTATTAATCAAATAAAGACGGCTGTCCCCTACGTTAGAGAAATAAAGTGTATTTCCAATTACCGTAGCCGCTACCAGCGTTGTACCCATTCCCTCCAGCTTTACATCGGTATCAGCTATCTGAATCAATTTATTATTCGCTATCGCAACGACACTTCGCAGTATCTCCTCCGGTTTTTTCAGAGAAGTTTTCTCAAGCTCTTCCCGCAATACCTTTACTGTATATTTAGATGCAAAATCTCCGGCCTTATGACCGCCCATTCCGTCCGCGACTACGAGAAGATTCGGGAACGGCCCAATCGGTTTATCCGTCACAAACACATAATCCTGATTCACTTCCCGCTTACGCCCCACATCAGTCATTGCATATAATTTCATCTAAATCTCCTTTTTTTCGGCAGCATAACGTCTCCTGAGCTGTCCGCAGGCTCCGTCAATGTCCGAGCCTCTTTCCTTTCTTATAGTAACATTTATTCCGCTTTTTTCAAGTTTATTTTCAAATTCACGCGCTTTTTTACTGTCCGGCTTCTTAAATCCGCGTTCCTTTACCGGATTCACCGGAATTAAATTCAGATGACAATTGCGTTTCCCGAGAAGCTCCGACAGCTCTTTTACGTCCCTGTCCGAATCATTCACACCCGCCACAAGACTATACTCAAAGGTCACGCGGCGCCCCGTTTTTCTAAAATAGCTGTCGCAGGCCTCCATCACCTCCGAAAGCCTGTATCTGTTTGCCACCGGCATAAGCTCTTTCCTTTTCTCCTGTGTAGATCCGTGAAGAGAAAGCGCCAATGTAATCTGAAGCCCCTCCCCGGAAAGCCTCTCCATATTCGGCACAATTCCGCAGGTAGAAGCGGTAATATTTCTCTGGCTGATATGAAGCCCATGCCCGTCGCTTAACATATGTATAAATTTTACAAAATTTTCATAATTATCCAGCGGTTCTCCCGATCCCATAACAACTACATGAGATACCCGTTCCCCTGTTATTTTCTGAATCTGGTAAATCTGACGCAGCATCTCCGAGGGAGCAAGATTTCTCTCCAGGCCGTCAATCGTAGAAGCACAGAATCTGCATCCCATACGGCATCCGACCTGTGTGGAAACACATACCGAATTTCCATAACGGTGGCGCATCAGCACACTTTCAATCCGGTTTCCGTCAGAAAGCTCAAACAAAAACTTTTCTGTCGAATCAATTTTTGATATCTGCCTTGCTGCCGTTCTCATTAATGCAATCTCATAGTTTTCTTCCAAACGTCCGCGAAGCCCTTTCGACAAATTGGTCATCTCGTCAAAGCTGTCCGCGCCCTTTTCATGAAGCCATACGTAAATCTGTTTTCCACGGTAGGGCTTCTCACCCAGGTTTTCCAATTCCTGTATCAATTCCTCATAGCTATAAGAAACAATATCTTTCTTTTTCATAGCTTCTCCTTCCGAAACACCGCAATATAAAAGCCGTCTGTCCTGTCCTTCCCCGGAAGAAGCTGCTTTTCACGAATAAGCGTAAACTCCGGGAACTCTTTTGCAAACCACGAAGCATTTTCCTCATTCTCCCCGCGATGAATCGTACAGGTACTGTATAAAAGCTTTCCTCCCGGCTTCACATATCGGCTGACGACGGATAATATTTGTTTCTGAAGCCTGGAAAGCTCCGTTTCTTTCGCTTCCGTCATCCGATATTTTAAATCGGGTTTCTTTCCCAGAACTCCTAAGCCGGAGCAGGGCAAATCCGCAATTACAATATCTGCCCGCCCAAAAGCCGAATCATCCGGTACAAGCGCATCCCACTTTACCGCTTCTATATTCGTAAGACCGCTTTTTTCTATATTTTCCTCTATAAGCACCATCTTATAATCCGTCAGGTCACGGGCCTCCACATGTCCTGTCCCTTTTAAAAGCTCCGCAACATGCAGAGCCTTGCCGCCGGGCGCGGCGCACACATCTATAACATAATCCCCTCGCTCCACTCCCGTCCATTCGGCAGCCAGCATGGAGCTTATATCCTGCACATAAAAATATCCTTTACGAAAGCTTTCAAGCCCTGCCAAATAATCATAGCCCGCTATGGAAAATGCATAGGAAAGTTCCATGTTTCCAGTTACTGTAACGCCCTCATTAAAGAGTATCTCCTTAAGCTCCTCAGGCTTAAGCTTTCCTGTATTACAGCGAATCGAGACCGGCTTTTCTTTTAAAAATTCCTCTCCCATACAGATAACCGTATCCTCATCATATACGGAAAGCCATTGGTTGACTATCCACTCCGGGAGCGAATATTTCACGGATATGAAGGCACAGGAATCCGAGCGCTCCGGAAAATGAACCGCCTCCGGATTGCGGCTGATATTCCTTAAAACACCGTTTACAAAACCTTTCAGCGTTTTAAAGCCCTTTTTTGCGGTAAGCTTCACCGCCTCATTGCAAACGGCAGCGTCCGGCACGCTGTCCATATATTTTAACTGATATACGGAGCTTCTCAAAATCGTCCGTATAACAGGCTTCATCCTACTTACCTTCACCTTTGAAAACTGATTGATAATATAATCAATCTCTATCATGCGTTCAAGCGTGCCGTTCACAACTCTTGAAATGAACGCACGCTCCTTTTTTTCCAGATACTGATATTTGTCGAGAACATTTTTTAAAGCAATATGACTGTACTCGCCGTCCCGCGTAATAAGAAGCAAAGTCTCCAATACAATTTCCCGCCCTGTTATCATCATCTTTTTAATCGTCCCCTCTTCTTCCGCCTGTAAGAATCAGAATACGCAAAAGCTGAAGAATCGCAGAGGCCGCACCTGCCACATAGGTAAGCGCCGCCGCTGTCAGCACTTTCCTCGTTGCATTTACCTCGTCCGGATATAAAAGCCCTGTCTCTCCCAAAATCTTAATCGCACGGCCGGAGGCGTTAAATTCTACCGGAAGCGTTATAAGCTGAAAGAGTACGGCCAATGAAAAAGCAAGAATCCCCAGATTAATCAAAAAGCCGGCGGATCGGGAGCTGATAAACATTCCCATCACAATCAGCGGCCACGCAATCGTACTTCCAAAATTGGCCACCGGAACAAGCGCGCCCCGAATCTGAAGCGGAATATATCCCACCTGATGCTGGATTGCATGTCCGCACTCATGCGCCGCCACACCCAAAGCGGCTACAGAGGTCCTCGAATAGGTTGCGTCCGAAAGTCTCAGCACCTTTCCCCTCGGATCATAATGGTCTGTAAGTTCTCCGGAAACATGCTCCACCCGAACGTCATAAATTCCCGCCCTGTGAAGAATCTGCTCCGCCGCCTCCTTTCCGGTAATGCCGGAATGATTTCGAACCCCGGAATATCTATGAAATGTCGACTTCATCCTCGACGACGCCAGCAGACATATTACAACGCCGATTAAAACCAGCAGATATGTCGAATCAAAATACATCGGATAATACATTTGCAATCCTCCTTCCTAAAAACATTATATATGAAAACAGGGAAAAATACTTTAATTTCATAATATTTTTAACCTTTTTTAAGAATTTCGCCTTCCCGAATGCTGTAGCCCCTTAAGAACGCTCCCGCATCCATTCTCTTTTTCCCCGGAATTTGAAGCTCCGTCACTTTCAAAAGCCCCGCTCCCGTCTGTACGGAAAATCCGTCCTTTTCTACCAGCACAATCGTTCCGGGCTCTGCACTTTCACTGCTTTTTCGCACCTCTGCCCGCCAGATCTTCATTACCTTTCCGCCCCAGTCCGTATAGGCGCTGGGCCATGGATTTAACCCCCGAATCAAACGTTCAATCGATTCGGCGGATGCGCTCCAGTCAATATTTCCCATGCTTTTATCCAGCATACGCGCATAAGCCGTTGGGCTTTCTCCCTGTTTTACCGGCATAAGCTCTCCTCTCTCTAACGCCTCCAGTGTCTTAAGGCAGAGCTTCGCTCCCCGTTCCGCCATTTTGTCATGAAGACTCCCCCCCGTCTCTTTCTCGTCAAGGACAATCTCCTCGCGAAGAAGCATATCTCCGGTATCGATTCCTTCGTCCATCTGCATCGTCGTTACTCCGGACACCTTTTCACCGTCAATAACCGCCCACTGAATCGGCGCAGCGCCTCGGTATTTCGGAAGCAGAGATGCATGAATATTGATACAGCCGTACGGGGTCATTGTAAGAATCTCTTTTGTAAGAATCTGTCCGAAAGCAATGACAACCATGACATCCGCATGATACCTTTTAAGCTCCTCCACACATTCCGGCTCCCTGATTTTCCGGGGCTGATAAACCGGGACTCCCGCCTGAAGAGCCGCCTCTTTCACCGGAGAAAATTGTTCTTTTCCCCCTCTTCCCTTCGGCTTATCCGGCTGGGTGACAGCGAGCACAACCTCATGCTCTTTCACCAGCGCCTCAAAGGTTCCTACCGCAATATCCGGCGTGCCCATGAAAATCACTCTCATCTACTCTTCCTCCTCCGGCTTCACATCATGAAGCCCTCCCTCTGCCAAATCCACATACATTTTACCGTCCAGGTGGTCAATCTCATGACAGCAGGCGCGGGCAAAAAGCTCCTCGGCCTCCAGCTCAATTTCTTCCATATTCTCATTTAATGCACGTACTTTCACATAATTGGGCCTCGTCACTATCCCGGCTTTTCCCGGAACACTTAAGCAGCCCTCCTCGCCGGTCTGCTCTCCGTCTGTCTCAACAATCACAGGATTAATCAAAACAACCGGCCCCTCGCCTACATCGATTGTCGCAATACGCTTCAAAACGCCTACCTGCGGAGCCGCAAGCCCCACTCCCGCCGAATCGTACATGGTATCCAGCATATCGCCTATGAGAATTTTCGTCCGAAGATTCATCTTCGTCACTTCCTTGCAGCTTTTTGTCAATACATCCTCTCCTAATTCACGAATCTTTCTTATTGCCATACTCTTTTCTCCTTAAAATATATTTACAGGGTTAAAATCAAACTGAACCCGAAGTGTCTGAAATCCCTTGTTCATCTCAATATATTGCTCCATATAGTTTTTCATCGCCGTTAATATATGATATTTCCCGCTTTTCAAATAAATAACCCGCCGGTAGACATCATTTACCTTACCGACGAACGGGCTCGCAGGACCGATAATCTGAAGCTCCCTGCCCTTTCCCGCACGTTTGGCAAACTCTTTCAGATATTTTACCGCCGTACTAAGAAGCTCCTCCTCCTCCCCGGTTACAAGAACCGCCAGAAGCTGCGCGCAGGGCGGATAACCCATAAGCTCCCTGTAGCGTATCTCCTCCGCATAAAAGCTTTCATAGTCCTGCCTGGCCGCATATGCAATGCTATAATGCTCCGGGCTGTAGGTTTGGATGACAACCTCCCCTTTCTGTCCTCCGCGCCCGGCTCTTCCAGCCGCCTGGGTAAGAAGCGCAAAGGTTTTCTCCGCCGCCCGGTAATCATCCGTATATAACGACATATCCGCCGCAAGCACTCCGACCAGCGTCACATTAGGAAAATCATGGCCCTTTACAATCATCTGAGTGCCGATTAAAATATCCGCCTCCCCGTTTGCAAAGGCCGACAGAATCTTTTCATGTCCGTGCTTTGTCCGGGTTGTATCCATATCCATACGGAGCACTCCTGCCTGCGGAAACCGCCGCTTCACCAGCTCCTCAATAGCCTCCGTCCCGGCTTTAAAGCCGCCGATATAAGGAGAACCGCAGGACGGGCATATCTGAACCATCGGCTCCTCATAGCCGCAGTAATGGCAGACCAGCCTGCCGTCTCTGTGGGAGGAGAGCGACACATCGCAATGAGGACATTTTACTACATATCCGCAGGAACGGCAAGAAACAAATCCTGCATAGCCTCTCCGGTTTAAAAAAAGCATCATCTGCTGCCCGTCCTCAAGCCGCCGCGCCATCATCCCGCTTAATCTGTCGCTTAAAATCGAACGGTTCCCTTTTTTTAATTCTTCCCGCATATCAACCGTATATACGGAGGCAAGCGCCTTATCTTCCGCCCGGTTCTTTAGCGTCAGGCACGTATACTCTCCCGTCTTACATCTGTAAAATGCTTCCATAGACGGCGTCGCGGAGCCAAGCACTACACTTGCCCCCTCAAGCTCCCCTCTCATAACCGCCGTTTCCCGCGCGTGGTATCTTGGAACCTGATCGCTTTTATAAGCCGCCTCATGCTCCTCGTCAATTACAATCAGTCCCAGATTCGGAAACGGAGTAAATAATGCAGAACGGGGACCTATCATCACATCCACTTCTCCCCGTTCCACCCGCTCTATCTGATCTGAACGCTCCGCCTCGGAAAGTCTGGAATTTAAAATGGCCACTCTTCCTCCGAACCGTCCGTAAAAGCGAAGCACTGTCTGATAAGTCAGCGCAATCTCCGGAATTAATACGATTGCCTGCCGCCTCTCTTCTACCACATGGCGGATCATTTCCATATATACTTCCGTCTTTCCGCTTCCGGTCACGCCGTACAGAAGATAGACGCCGTATCTTTTTTTTCCATAATCCTCCGCAAATCTGTCAACGGCCGCTCTCTGTTCTCCGGAAAGAACAACACTTTCTCTTTCCTTCATCTGATACTCCATCGGATTGCGGAAAGACTGCTGTGTCTCAACCTTAAGTACGCCCTGCTCCTCAAGCGCCCGAATCACCGACGGGGAAATATTCAGCTTCCGGGTAATCAGACCGTATTCCTGCTTCGGCTGATCCAAAAGCCCCGCCAAAAGTCTTGCCCGTGCTTTCTGATTCTTTTCCAGATAAAAGGCCAGCTTTTTTCTTCCTTCCTCTTCACTCAACAGAAAGCATACCCACCGTTCTTCAAGAAGCTTTCCCCTCTTTTTGATAGGCAAAACCGTCTTAAGTGCCTGAATCATCGTACCCCCGCAGGATTCCTTCATCCACGCCGCGAGAGCAATGAGCTTTGTCTCAATCGCACGCTTATTCTCCTGTGCCTTTAATACCGGCTTTATCTGCTCCGGCGGGTATTCCGGAATCTCAGAAAATCCGACAATGTAACCTTTCGTCTCCCGGTTTCCGCGCCCGAAAGGCACCACAACCTCCGTACCGACTTTCAGCACCCCCGCAAGCTCTCCGGGGATGCTGTACTCAAAAACCTTATCCAGTTTTTCATGTGTAATATCTACAATTACTTTCGCATACATTGGAATCACTTAAGCTCCTCAAGCACTTCCTGAATCAATACCCGCTCATCCATATCATATTTTACGCCCTTAATCTCCTGATAGGTCTCATGACCCTTTCCTGCAAGAATGATTACGTCTCCCGGCTTTCCGTTTGCAATCGCATACTTAATTGCCGCTTTTCTGTCACAGATGGAAATATACGCCCCGTCCGTCCGTTCCATCCCTACGATAATATCATCTATAATCGCCTGTGGCTCCTCGAATCTCGGATTATCCGACGTAATAATCGTAAAATCCGAAAGACGTCCCGCCACCTCGCCCATCTCATACCGACGGGTTTTCGAGCGGTTTCCCCCGCACCCGAATACCGTCACAATCCGCTCCGGATGATAATCTCTAAGAGTATGAAGCAGACTTTCGAGACTCATAGCATTGTGGGCATAGTCAATCATCAGCGTGAAATCATCCGAGACCCTGACCATCTCAATACGGCCTTTCACTTTCGCCACCTTGAGCGCACTCTTAATATTCTCCTCCGGAACCTGAAAATGTCTGCATACCGCAATCGCTGTCAGCGAATTGTATACGCTGAACTCTCCCGGAATGTCGATTTCCACATCAAAGTCCATAAGTCCCGCCACATGATACTTCACTCCCAGATAGCCGGGCTTTGATATATGCTCTACATTCACCGCGCGTAAATCCGCGTTTTCCTTAAATCCAAAGGTTTCTGTTTTACAGGCAGCCTCTTTGAATACATCCTTATACCACGGGTCGTCCACATTCGCAATCCCTGTTTTACACTGCTTAAATAACAGGCCCTTGCACCGTTTATAATCCTCAAAATCCTCATGCTCGTTAGGACCGATATGATCCTCCCCAAGATTCGTAAAAATACCGATTTCGAACGGAATCCCTGCCGTCCTGTGAAGCATAAGGCCCTGAGAGGAAACCTCCATCACGACGCTGTCGCAGCCCGCCTCAACCATCCGCGCAAAATACTGCTGAATCGTATAGGATTCCGGCGTCGTGTTATTTGCAGGAATCGTCTCGTCCCCGATAATTGCCTCAATCGTTCCGATAAGTCCCACCTTATGGCCGACGCCCTCAAGAATCGACCTGACCATATAGGTCGTGGTCGTTTTTCCTTTCGTTCCGGTAATCCCGATAACTTTGAGTTTCTCTGCAGGATAATCAAAATAAGCCGCCGACATAAGCGCAAGCGCATATCTGGTATCCGAAACCCGGATGACCGTAAGTCCTTTCGGCGCTTCGACATCCTTTTCGACAATGACTGCCGCCGCGCCTTTTTCATAAACCTCCCGCACGTATGCGTGTCCGTCGGATACCGCGCCTGTAATACATACAAATACGCTTCCTCTCTCTACCTTACGGGAATCATTTATCAAAGCTGTTATCTCAATATCGCTGCTTCCTGTTAAAGCTTCATATTCCAAACGTTCTAAGAGCTGTGTTAATTTCATGTATCTGCCTCCATACCTTTCTACTTAATTTCTCGCTCATGTTTTATTATAGCATCCTTTCACATTTCATGTCATATCTTTTTCAATGTTTGGCATGCTAAAAATGATTTTTTTACCGGCCTCTGGATTGCGGCTTCTGACCGTCATATGTTATACTGAAAAATATAAACTATAACAAACACAAAGAAAGGGGAATGAAAATTTTGAAAGCGTATGAAAGATTATTAAAGTACGTAGTTGTACGCACGCCGAGCGATGAAAACAGCGGCACGGTACCGTCCTCCGCATGCCAGTTTGATCTGGCCAGAATATTGGAGAAAGAGATGCTGGAGCTGGGGCTTACGGACGTCCAGCTTGACGAGCATTGCTACCTTTACGGAAAGCTGTCTGCCACACCGGGATATGAGGATAAGGACAGCATCGGCTTTATCGCCCATATGGACACGGTCGCAGACTTTTGCGACGGTGAAATCCACCCTGTCATTACAGAAAATTACAATGGGGAGGATCTGGCACTTGGGGACAGCGGCCGGGTACTCAGCGTACAGAATTTTCCGCATCTTAAGACACTTAAGGGACGCACACTCATTACAACCGACGGAACTACGGTTCTCGGCGCCGACGACAAGGCGGGTATCGCTGAAATACTTACCCTGGTAGAGCGGCTTCGGACGGAGAGCATTCCGCACGGGCCAATCAGCGTTGCTTTCACTCCGGACGAAGAGATCGGAACCGGCGCATCCCATTTTAACGTGGAAAAATTCGGTGCCAAATATGCCTATACGCTGGACGGCGACACGGAAGGAGATATTCAGTATGAAAGCTTTAATGCGGCTAAAGCCGTCTTTGATATTACCGGCTTTAACGTGCACCCCGGATCCTCTAAGGATACGATGATTAATGCCTCCCTTGTGGCAATGGAAATCAACCAGATGCTTCCGGGTATGGAAACTCCGAGAGGAACCGAGGATTATGAGGGCTTCTATCATCTTGTAAGTATGTCGGGAGAGGTATCTTCCGCACAGCTTAACTACATCGTCCGCGACCATAATGCAGATTACCTTGAGGCACGCAAAAATACGCTGCGCCTGATTGAAAAGAATCTGAATGAAAAATGGGGCGAAGGCACGGTAAAGCTGACGATTACAGACCAGTACCGCAATATGGCCGAGGTGATTTCGGGATGCATGCATCTGGTGGACAATGCAAAAAAGGCCTGCGAGCTGGCAGGCGTTGCTCCGCTTATCTTCCCGATTCGCGGCGGCACAGACGGAAGCCAATTAAGCTTTAAAGGACTTCCCTGTCCGAATCTCGGGACAGGCGGACATGCTTACCACGGGCCTTATGAGCATATTACAGTCGAAGGTATGGATAAAAGTGTCGATGTGATTGTTGAGCTTGTAAAGCTGTATGCATAAAAACAAATTTTATGATTATATTAGGGGAATGCCGCAGGCGCCGGCTTATTGACAAATCCGCCGATTGCCTGCCGCGTTCCCGCTAATCCCATTGCCCATAGTCGCGTCAATATAAATCCCGTTTTCCGGCGCCTGCGGGCGGATCATTTCATGGCACCAGTACGTAACCTGTGATTGCTTCACGTATCTCTCCTTTTCTTCCTTATCTCTTTTAAGACTCTCATGAATGCTGCCGCTCTTTGTTGTTATAAAGAAACATTACAACTGCCATCGCACAGATCATTCCATACCCCAGCCAGCTAAGCAAATCCGGCACCTGCCCGAACACAAAAAACCCAAGCCCCGCCGAGAAAATGATCTGAGAGTAATCATACACCGATATTTCCTTTGCAGGAGCATAGCAATAAGCCGCCGTAATGGAAAATTGTCCTCCTGCCGCCGAAAGCCCTGCAAGAAACAAAATGATAAGCTGTGCCGCGCTCATAGGGTGATAATCAAATACAAGCCATGGCAGCGTCACAAGACAGGAAAACACCGAAAAGAAAAACACAATAAAGGAACCCTTTTCTCCCATCATCCCAAGCTTTCTGACCATTGTATACGCCGCTCCCGCACAGATACCTCCGAGAAGCCCGAGAATCGACGGAATTAAATCCATATTTGCAAAGGTCGGCTTCACTACAAACATACTTCCGATAAAAGCCCCCGCCACAATAAGCGCCTGCGCGATTGTCACTTTCTCTTTTAAAACTAAATAACTGAAAAGGACGGCAAAAAACGGCGACATCTTATTTAACATAGAAGCATCCGCCAGCACCAGACGGTCAACCGCGTAAAAATTGCACAGGATGCCGATTGTCCCGAATACCGCCCGCAAAACCAGATATCTTAAATTCTCTCTTTTACACCGGAAAGGAGTTTTATCCTTTAAAAGCAGTATACATGCGAAAACAGCCGCGACAAAATTTCTGAAAAAGCTTTTCTGCACCGACGGCAGATCCCCTGCCATATGGACAAACATATTCATAAGGGCAAAGCAAAAGGCGGATATGACAATGTAAACAATGCCCATATATTTTTTCTTCATAGATAAATACCTCCTTTTTACAAATCAAACAGTGACAATTGATTGGATTCCGGCAAATCTCCTAAAAGTCCCAATTTCCCCATATAGTCTATCACCGTCTGACTCGCCTTTGTCCGCTGCCTGAAATCGTCTCTGGACAGATAAGGTCCGTCCTTCGAGGCCTCCTCTACCGCCTCTGCCGCTTTCTCCCCCATTCCGTCAATACTGGTAAAGGGCGGCATCAATTTCCCGTCTATAATGCAGAATCTTGCCGCCTTTGCCCGGTAAATGTCAATCGGAAGGAATTCGTATCCCCTCGCGTACATTTCCTGGACAATCCGCATATCCTTCATTGTATCCTGCTCTTTTTTACTTAAAGAATCCGCCCGTCTTGTATAATCATCTATATGCTGCTGAAGCTTTTCTTTCCCCTGGCACATCAGCTCATAGGAAAATGCATCTGCGCGGATTCCGAAATATGACGCATAATAGGCAAGAGGATAATTGATTTTACAGTATGCAATCCGGTATGCCATCATGACATAGGCCGCCGCATGCGCCTTGGGAAACATATATTTTATCTTCTCACAGGACCAGATATACCATTCCGGTATCCCGTTTGCTTTCATGTCCTCTTTAAACTGCGGCCATTCCCTGCATTTCCCCTTTGCCACGGCGCCCTTACGGACACGCTCCATAATCGTAAAGGATTCCTCGCTGTCCATTCCTTTATTAATAAGATATGTCATAATATCGTCACGGGTGCAGATTGCCGTGGAAATTGTTGCCTTTCCGCTCTTAATCAGCTCCTGGGCATTATTAAGCCACACATCGGTTCCGTGGGACAGTCCTGAAATCCGTATTAAATCTGACAGCGTCTGCGGCTTAGTGTCTACTACCATCTGAATAACGAAATCCGTCCCGAACTCCGGAATTCCAAGACAGCCTACCGGACAGCCGCCGATATCCTCCGGCGTAATTCCCAGAGCGGAGGTATCATGAAACAGAGACATCACTCCCTTGTCATCCAGCGGAATTTTTGTTGCGGCAAAAGGATTGTCTGTCTCATTGTATTCATTTTCCATCGCCGGAGAGCTGATATAGGCCTCCAGCGATTTAATCATCGTCGGATCATCATGGCCGAGAATATCCAGCTTTAACAGGTTATGGTCAATGGAATGATAATCAAAATGTGTCGTAATGATGTCCGTATTCATATCATTCGCCGGATGCTGCACAGGAGTAAAGGAATTAATATCCTCCCCATGCGGAAGCACGATAATTCCTCCCGGGTGCTGCCCGGTGCTTCTGCGTATTCCGGTACACCCCTGTACAATACGGTCAATCTCGCATTTCCGTTTTCTGTGCCCGCGTTCCTCGTAATAATTTTTCACATAACCGAACGCCGTCTTATCGGCAAGCGTTCCGATTGTCCCCGCCCGGAACGTCTGTCCCTCCCCAAAAATAACTTCCGTATATTTATGGGCGTTACTCTGATAATCTCCGGAAAAATTAAGGTCAATATCGGGCTCTTTATTTCCCTTAAATCCAAGAAAAGTCTCAAAGGGAATGTCAAAGCCGTCCTTTACAAGCGGTTCCCCACAAACCGGGCACAGCTTATCCGGCATATCCCAGCCGCAGCCTCCCGCAAATGCCCGCACCTCCTCGGACTCAAAGTCGCTGTAATGACATTTACGGCAATAATAATGGGGGCTTAACGGATTTACCTCCGTAATTCCCGCCATCGTCGCAACAAAAGAGGAGCCTACCGAGCCTCGGGAGCCTACAAGATACCCGTCCTCATTCGATTTCCATACAAGCTTCTGAGCAATAATATACATGACCGCAAAGCCATTCGAGATAATCGAATGCAGCTCTCTTTCCAGACGCTCCACAACAATTTCCGGGAGCGGATCCCCATACATGGAATGCGCTTTCTCATAACAAATCCTTTTCAGCTCCTTATCTGAATCCGGTATGACCGGCGGACATTTATCCGGACGGACCGGAGAAATTTTTTCAATCATATCCGCAATTTTATTCGGATTGTCTATCACAATCTCTTTCGCCTTAGCCGAACCCAGATATTCAAACTCCGCGAGCATCTCCTCCGTCGTATGAAGATAGAGCGGAGACTGCCTGTCCGCATCTGTAAAACCCTTGCCCGCCATAATAATCCGGCGGTATACCTCGTCCTCCGGGTCTAAAAAATGAACGTCGCAGGTGGCGACCACCGGCTTATTAAATCTCTCGCCAAGCCGGATAATCTGCCGGTTCATATTCCGTATATCTTCTATACTGTTTACTTTTTTTATCCTGGGACTCTCAATCATAAACTCGTTATTTCCCACCGGCTGCAGCTCCAGATAGTCATAATAATCCACAATCTTTGCAATCCGCTCATCTGACTTCTCATTCAGAATTGCCTGATACAGCTCCCCTGCTTCGCAGGCGCTGCCGACAATTAAACCTTCCCTGTGCTTTGACAGCTCGCTTTTCGGAATTCTCGGCTGACGGGAAAAATACTTAAGATGAGACTTGGATACAAGCGTGTACAGGTTCACCCGGCCCACATTATTCTTTGCGAGAATAATGACATGATAGGACGGAAGCTTTTTTACCGCATCCGCATTATGCGCGCCGAACCGATTCAGCTTTTTCAAATCATAAATATCCATATCATGAAGCATCCGAATAAACTTTACATATATTTCCGCCGTAACTCTGGCGTCGTCCACCGCCCTGTGATGATGCTCCTGAGAAATATTGAGCGCTTTCGCTACAATATTCAGTTTGAATTTCGAAAGGGTCGGAAGCAGAATTCGCGCAAGGGCAACCGTATCTACCGACGTAAAATCCGCCGCAATGTCCTGATACCGGCAGTTCTGCTCAATAAATCCCACATCAAAGGAGGCATTATGCGCCACCAGCACCGAATCTTTCGCGAACGCGAGAAACTCCGGAAGCACTGTCTCAATTCCCGGGGCATCCATAACCATCTGGTCCGTAATACTGGTAAGCTGCGTAATCTCAAAGGGAATCGGTACTCCGGGATTAACAAATGTACTGTACCGCTCGGTAATGACACCGTTTTCCACTTTTACGGCCCCGATTTCAATAATTTTATCCTTAATCGGACTAAATCCCGTTGTCTCCAAATCAAATACAACATAGGTTCCTTCGAGAGACTGGCCCTTTTCATTTACAGCCACATCCTGAAGGTCGTCTACCAGATACCCTTCCACACCGTAAATGACCTTAAAAGGATCTTCTTTATCCAGTGTTTCAATATAGTGATTCGCATCCGGAAAGGACTGTACAACTCCGTGATCCGTAATCGCAATCGCCTTATGCCCCCAGTCATGGGCGCGCTTTACAATATCCTTTACCTCGGATACCCCGTCCATATCGCTCATCTTCGTATGACAATGGAGCTCCACACGCTTCTCCGGCGCCGTATCCTTTCTCGCTTCGGTAAAATCCGGAATTTTCTTTATCCCGAATACAGAACCGATTGTAAGCTCCCCGTCAAATTTATCAATTGTCGTAACACCCTTTATTTTCAGAAATGCACTGCCTTTAATTTCGCTGAGTATATCCGGAAGCTGCTCGTTTCTTACAAACATTTTTACCATGATCGTATCGGTAAAATCCGAAACCGCATACATAACAATTGTCTTTTCGTTCCGAATTTCCCTCGTATCGACGCTCATTACCTTTCCGCGGAACGTAATCTCCCCCATCTCTCCTGCGACCTGCGAAAGCTCTATCGCTTCATCGTCAAAAGGACGTCCGTAAATCAAGCCTTCCGCATCAGGAGCTTTGCTCCTTGCGGTAAATTTCTTTTCCTTAAATTCCTTTTTCTTCCCGTCCGTCTTCAAAGAAGCCTTCTCCTGTTTTTTCTGTATATTCTCCGCCTGGGAAAGAATAGATTCTACCTCCTGCTTAAGCCGCATATCATTATATTTAAGCTTACTTTCTCCCGCTTCCTTATAGAGAACGCGCACTTCAACAGGGCGGCAAAATCTGTTTTTATATACCTCCTGCAAATATGACGCCATAGATTCTTTCTTTCCCTGAGCTACAATCGTATCCGAAAGCTGGAGACATAAGATATTTTCATCCTCAAAAGCGTATTTTGCATTCTGAAACATGCTTCTTTCCACTACGCTTCTGTCATTCAGCTCTGTAAGAAAGCTTTCAAAGTACTCTGTCATAATATTCTCCGGCGTATACTGCCCGGAAAGCTCAAAGCTTTCCACAATCCGCACCTGTATCCGGTTCCCGGCAAAAAGCTGAAGCTTTACCAGCTGCTCCATCTCGCGGATATGGTTTTTCTGAATCAGATGACCGCTTACAAGATACACCTTAATAAAGGTACGCATGGAATTTGCCGCCACCTTCGTGACCTGTACCTCTGAAAATAATTGTCTAAGCTCTTCTCCCACCTTTAATGTGGGAAATACTTCAAAAAATGGTTTTCTATTCATTCCAATGCAGCAGCTCCTGTCTTAATACCTCTAATAACTCCTCTTCCTTTACCTTTTTTATTATCTCTCCCCGTTTCATTAAAAGTCCCTCGCCGATACCGCCTGCAATACCGATGTCCGCCTCTTTCGCTTCTCCGGGACCGTTTACTACACAGCCCATTACGGCCACCTTAATATCTAAAGGAATATCAGCCGTCATCTCCTCCACCTGATTGGCAAGACTGATTAAATCTATCTTCGTTCTGCCGCAGGTTGGGCAGGATACCACCTCAATTCCGCCTTTCCTTAATCCCAATGTCTTTAAAATAAGTTTTGCCGACTTAATCTCCTCTACGGGGGAGCCGGTAAGGGATACCCGTATCGTATCCCCGATTCCCTGATGGAGAATCAGCCCCAGCCCGACGGAGGACTTAATATTGCCCGCAAGCAGCGTCCCGGCTTCCGTTATTCCCACATGAAGCGGATACGGGCACTTTCCGGCAATCTGCTCATGAGCTTTTACACACATCATCACATCCGACGATTTAATACTCACCACCAGCTCCTCATATCCAAGCTTCTCAATCATACGCACTTTATCAAGCGCACTTTCTACCAGGCCCTCCGCCGTCACACCGCCATATT
Source organism: uncultured Lachnospiraceae bacterium (assembly GCA_946552115.1). Taxonomy (GTDB): domain Bacteria; phylum Bacillota; class Clostridia; order Lachnospirales; family Lachnospiraceae; genus CAPEBR01. The sequence continues at coordinate 58,257 of CAMNRH010000010.1, read as the reverse complement.
TTTCTATCAGCGGTTTTTCTAAAGAGCCGCTGTTGACACCGACACGAATCGGCACGTGATACTCTTTCGCCTTATCGATAACGGCTTTTATCCGGGCTTCATCCCCGATATTTCCCGGATTAATACGAATCTTGTCCGCTCCGTGTTCGATTGCGCAAATTGCCAGCCTGTAATCAAAATGAATGTCCGCCACAAGCGGAATATGTATCTGCTTTTTAATTTCACCCAGTGCCTCCGCGGCCTCTTTCGTCGGTACGGCGCATCGGATAATCTCACAGCCCGCGCGCTCAAGCTCCAATATCTGAGAAACCGTTCCTGCCACATCCTCCGTGCGGGTATTTGTCATGGACTGGATTGCAATGCTGCTTCCTCCGCCGATTACCACATTTCCAATATTCACCTTTTTTGTGCTGTCTCTGTACATATGCTTTCCTCCAAAATATTCTTTCTACTGTTAAAAAGAGCCCGTATTACCGGACTCTTCCGCCAAAGCGCGGCTGCAATTATTTCTTTGTAAATGTAAGCTGTTCTCCATACTCTCTTTCCGAAAGAGTTAAAACACCGCTTTCTATATTGTAATTAAAGGTTGTCATTACATTTGCAAGAGCGCTTTCCAACGTCTCCCGTGTATATGCTCCGTCCGAAAGCCCCGCCAGACGGTCAAGCTCTGACGCATCCTCCCTGATAGTAATCGTCTTCGCATCCTTATCCAGTGTGTAAGACATCTTTATATCAAGGTCTGTTCCCTCTGAAACATCGGAAATACTTACCGTCATGGTCCCATTTACACCCACATGAATTGCGATGTCTCCGTCCTCCCCCTCCCAGCTTCCTTCCAAAGGATTGGCCGTAAACATCTTCATCAGCAGGTATACCACAATTACAACAATCAGAACAGAAGATATAATAATGGCAAATCTCCATATCCTGCTGCGCTTCACTTCATCATCTCTGGCAATCATCATTCCTAACAACCTCTCATCCGTCTATTCGTCTGCGTTTAACTAAATTATACCACATGGAACCGACTTTATTCAACGAATATCCTTTTATGAATGATATTTTACATTCGCGGCGTTATGATTCATTCATATTTGCCAGCTTTGCCGCCTGGTCTGCGGCGATACATGCGTCAATAATTTCCTGTATATCCCCGTTCATAATCTTATCCAGCTTATAAAGCGTAAGCCCGATACGATGGTCCGTTACGCGGCCCTGCGGAAAATTGTAGGTACGAATCTTTTCGGAGCGGTCGCCGGTTCCTATCTGGCTCTTTCTCGCCTCGGACTCCGCGTCATGACGCTTCTGACATTCCAAATCATACAGCTTTGCGCGCAGAAGGGCAAACGCCTTATCCTTATTCTGAAGCTGCGATTTCTCTGTTTGGCTGTAAATTACGATTCCGGTCGGATAATGGGTAAGACGTACCGCGGAATCTGTTGTATTGACACATTGTCCGCCGTTTCCGGACGCACGCATAACATCAATACGGATATCCTTTTCATCTATCTGGATATCTACCTCTTCCGCCTCCGGCATGACGGCTACCGTAATGGTGGAGGTATGGATTCTTCCCCCGGACTCAGTCTCGGGCACACGCTGCACACGGTGTACGCCGGATTCGTATTTCATCACGGAATACGCCCCGTTTCCGTTAATCATAAAGGTAACGTTTTTCATTCCGCCAATGCCGATTTCCTCGCATTCCACCAGCTCAACTTTCCAGCGCCTGCTCTCCGCATAATGCATATACATACGGTAAATCTCCGCCGCAAAAAGCGCCGCCTCATCCCCGCCTGCACCGGCACGGATCTCAACGATAACATTTTTATCATCATTCGGGTCTTTCGGAAGCAGAAGAATTTTAAGCTCGTGCTCCAGCTCCTCTACTCTTGCCTTAGCGGCGTTAAGCTCCTCTTTTGCCAGCTCCCTTATCTCCTCATCCGACTCCTCGTCAAGCATCTGAAGGCTGTCATCTATCGTCTCCTTACATTTTTTATATTCTTTATAGGCTTCCACAATCGGCGTCAAATCATTTTGCTCTTTCATAAGCCTGCGAAACCTGTTCTGGTCATTTGCCACATCCGGCTCCTGCAGCTCACTTAAGATTTCCTCCAGCCGGATAAGTAAATCCTCTAATCTGTCAAACATCTTATTTCCTCCTCAAATTTAACATTTACGGGACTCTTTTCCATTGTAACTGCCAATCAGCACCCGGTCAAGACCTGCCAGATCTTTCTTCATCTGAATCTTTCCGTATCCCGCCTGACGCATCAGAAAAGACACTGCCTGTCCCTGGTCATGCCCGATTTCAAATAAAAGGACCCCTTCTTTTTTGATATATTGCACGCTGTCATTTATAATCTTACGGTAAAAATATAATCCGTCCTCTCCGCCGTCAAGCGCTATATACGGATCGTAGACTCTCACCTCATCCTGAAGCCTTTCAATAACCTCCGTAGGAATGTACGGCGGATTCGACACAATCATATCATATTGCCCCTCCACACATTCAAACAAATCACTCTGCAAAAAGTCCGCCTGAATTCCAAGTCTTTCGGCATTTTTCCAAGCCACATAAAGAGCTTCTTCCGATATATCAGTCCCCGTACCCCGTATATCATCCATCCGAAGCTTACATGCATTCATTTTTAACAGACTGATAAGGATACAGCCTGAACCGGTACAAAGATCCAGTATCCGCATTCCCGGTTTAAGCCTTTTAAGCGCCTCTTCTACAAGCGTCTCAGTATCCTGTCTCGGAATCAGCACATGCTTATTCACGAAAAAGGGATACCCCATAAATTCCTGCTCTCCTGTAAGATGCTGCAGCGGAACCCTGTCACTGCGAAGAGCAATCCATTTAAAATAAAGCTCCTGCTCCCTTTCCTCCATAAGACGGCCCGGATTCCCGTAATAAGCAGCCTTATCAAGACCGGTCACAAAGGAAAGAAGCAGCCACGCATCCAAATCTGCGTCCAAAATCCCTGCTGCCCTAAGAGACGCAGCCCCCTCTCTATATATCTGCTGCAGTGTCAAAATTTTCCGCTTCATAAGCTCTCCAATCAAACACAGCCTCTACTGCCTGAATCGCCACCTCTATCATACTGTCATCCGGCTCCTTCGTTGTCAGCCTCTGTACCGCAAGCCCCGGCATACTGAGAAGATTTACAACCGGATTTTCACTTCTTCCCGCCAGCTTAAGCACCTCATAGGAAACCCCCGCAATGACCGGAAGCAGTGCAATCCGAACAAGCACCCGCATAAACGGCGATTCCACACGGACGAGAATCAAAAGAATAATACTAATCGCCATTACAAAAAACAAAAAGCTTGTTCCGCATCTCTTATGCTGTCTGGAGCTTATCCGTACATTTTCCACGGTAAGCGGAAGCCCGTGCTCGATACAATTGATACATTTATGCTCCGCGCCATGATACATAAAGGTCCGCTGAATATCCTCCATCCTCGAGACAAGCAATATATATACAATAAAAATACCGATTCTCACAAAGCCCTCGATAACAGTCCGTATCGTATAAGACCTGACAACCGGCTTCAGCGCGGAGGACAGAAAATAGGGAAGCACCATAAATATGGCGACGGCAATGATAATTGAAAAGACAACCGTACCCGCCGTAAGAAGCTTTTCTTTCTTTTCCTGTTTCAAGGCCTGCGCCTCCGTAAGTACCCTTTCTTTTTCCTCCTCTTCCTCATAGAATTCCGCGGAATAAGTCAAAGTCTTAATTCCCAGAACCATCGAATCCACAAAATTAAAAATGCCGCGGATAAACGGTATTTTCGTAAGGCTTTCCCAACTCACAATACTTTTATAGCAATCTTTCTGAACGACAATTTCTCCGTCAGGCTTTCTGACTGCCACCGCATATTCATCCTTATGCTTCATCATAATCCCTTCCAGAACCGCCTGACCCCCGATATTGGATGACTTCATAAACACTCCTTTTTTACATGATAAAAAGGGTTGAGATTTTAAAACCTCAACCCGATACTTGCATACTTATTTGCCCATTCCGTACTTCTTATTGAACTTATCAACACGGCCGCGTGCCTGAGCAGCTTTCTGCTGTCCTGTGTAGAACGGGTGGCATTTGGAACAAATCTCTACGTGAATATCCTCTTTTGTAGAGCCGGTTACAAATGTATTGCCACAGTTACAAGTTACTGTTGCCTGATGATATGCTGGATGTATTCCTTCTTTCATGATTTTCACCTCTTCTTTATAAAGTTATTGCAAAACACAATATTATTCGTTTTTAACAGCTTTGTTATTGTATCATAATTTAAAGCCATTGTCTAGATTAATTTCGTCTTTTTTACTAATTGGTTAAATTCCATATTATTCTTTGTTCTGGAGAATAGATTTAATATATTATCTACCGCCTCATCTGCGCGCATTCCGTTAAAGGCGCGGCGCATAATATCAACTGCCTCCTGCTCCTCCCTGTTAAGAAGCAAATCCTCACGTCTTGTGCTTGATTTCGGAATATCAATAGCCGGAAATACCCGCTTCTCAGATAATTTACGGTCAAGCACAAGCTCCATATTGCCGGTTCCTTTAAATTCCTCATAGATAACATCGTCCATTTTACTTCCCGTATCTACAAGGGCTGTCGCAAGAATCGTAAGACTTCCTCCCTGACGCATATTCCGCGCCGCGCCGAAAATTCGCTTCGGCATATGAAGCGCCGCCGGATCAAGTCCCCCGGAAAGCGTTCTTCCTGACGGGGGTACCGTCAAATTATACGCCCTTGCCAGCCTTGTAATGCTGTCAAGCAATATCATCACGTCCTTCCCGTGCTCTACAAGCCGCTTCGCACGTTCAATCACCATCTCCGACACTCTTTTATGATGCTCGGGAAGCTCATCAAAGGTAGAATAGATAACCTCCACATTATCTCCTTCAATACTCTCCCTGATGTCCGTCACCTCCTCGGGACGCTCGTCAATTAAAAGAATCAAAAGATGTATCTCCGGATTATTCTGCTGTACCGACAAAGCAACCTGCTTTAACAATGTTGTCTTACCTGCTTTCGGCGGTGATACAATCATACCGCGCTGTCCCTTTCCGATAGGGGAAAGAAGATCCATAATCCTCATCGCCGTGCTTGTCCGTCCGCATTCAAGCTTTAACCTTTCATTTGGAAAGACTGGCGTCAAATCCTCAAAATTTGGTCTGCGCATCGCCGCAAGCGGATCTATCCCATTAATTTTTGTCAAATAAAGAAGCGCACTGAACTTCTCCTGCTGTGTTTTAATTCTTGTATGTCCTTCCAGAATATCGCCTGTTTTTAAATTAAATCGGCGAATCTGGGACGGCGAAACATATACGTCATTATCCCCCGGAAGATAATTTTCGCTTCTTATAAAACCAAAGCCGTCTGCCATGACCTCTAAAATCCCCTTTACAACATTTCCGCTGTCCAGCTTGTCAATATCATGAACCTCTTTATCTCCTGTATTCGCAGACATCTCTTTTATTGTTTCTTTAGAGCCTTTCTGCTCCTTTTGCTCTTTTTCTCTGTCCTTTTCATCCTCTTTCAACATTGCCTCTATAACATCTGCTTTTTTCATTGTTGAAATGCCTCTGATTCCTCTTGTCTTTGCAAGGTCCTTCAACGTCGCAAGTGGCAATGTCTCATACTTTTCTCTCATCATAATTATTTTTTCCTTTCATATTTCCAAACATCTACCGGGAACATCAGTCTGAAATGACCAAATTGACATTGATGGTATTATACTACAAATCTTCTATATTTAAAAGTCTTTTTTGAATTAAAAAACGGCCCGCAAAACGAGCCGTTTTTTACTTTACAGGAATATATATTTTAGTATAAACAATATCGCCAGCACATACATCAATATGCTGATTTTTTTCTCTTTTGCTTTTCCTGTCAGAAGGTTCAGCGTCACATAAGAAATAACTCCCATTGAAATACCCTCGGAAATGCTGTAGAAAAACGGCATCGCCGCAATACAGATATAGCACGGAAGCGCTTCAGAGACATCATTAAAATTAATATTTACCACATTTGTCAGCATATAAAAACCAACTACAATCAGCGCCGGCGCCGTTGCAAATGACGGAATAGCAAGGAAAATCGGCGAAAGGAATAATGCGAGTCCAAAAAGAACCGCTGTCGTCACCGAAGTAAGCCCCGTTCTTCCTCCCTCTGTCACACCGGAGGCACTCTCTACAAAGGTCGTCGTCGTCGTTGTTCCGATTGCCGCTCCTACGGTTGTGGCAACTGCATCCGCCATAAGGGCGCCCTTAATCCGCGGAAGTTTTCCGTCCTTATCCAGCATATCCGCCTTTGAAGCCACGCCGATAAGCGTTCCGATTGTATCAAACATATCTACAAATAAAAATGCGAAAATAACTACTATAAAATTAAGTGAAAAGATACCGTCAAACTGAAGCTTTCCAAAAACCGGCATAACGCTCGGCACAGACAAACCATTGCTAAAATCCGGTAACAATCCGTAAAAGCCAAGCTCCGGATTCGGAACATAAAGCCCTGCGAACTGACAGATAATTCCGAGAACCCAGGTAATCAAAATTCCCCACAAAATATTTCCTTTAATATTTTTAATAACGAGAATGCCCGTAATAACTACGCCGATAACCGCAAGCAGCACTGTGATTCCCACATCGTTAAATCCGGCCTCCACGCCATTTGCAAGATTATAGCCGTCTACGGAAAACAGCTCGACAAGCGTTGCACCGCTGACTACAATATTCGCGTTCTGAAGTCCGATAAATGCAATAAAAAGGCCGATACCTACACTGACAGCCGCCTTAAGATTTAACGGAATCGCATTAAAAATCGCCTCGCGCACATTTGTAAGCGAAAGAATAATAAAGATAATACCCTCTACAAATACCGCCGTAAGAGCAACCTCCCATTTATAGCCCATACCGAGAACAACCGTATACGCAAAATACGCGTTCAATCCCATACCGGGTGCAAGTGCAAATGGATAATTTGCCAGAAACGCCATCAGAAGTGTACCGATAAGTGACGCAAGCGCCGTGGCCGTAAATACAGCTCCCTGATCCATACCCGCTGCCGCAAGAATACTCGGATTCACGGCAAGAATATATGCCATTGTCATAAACGTCGTGATACCGGCAAGTACCTCTGTCTTAACATCTGTGTTGTTTTCCTTCAGTTTGAAGAATCTTTCTAACATGTGTTTCCTCCTTTTTCTCTCATGTCTTTTTAACTAACATTATCATTTTAGCAAAATAACGTTTTAAAGTAAATGTATAATTGTAAAGAATTCATTCTGGCTATACAATTTAGAACGGTCATTCCGCCTTATTCATTGACTTAAAGCAAAAAATTATGTACTATATATATGGGAATGAATACTTGACAGAAATATAACTCATTAATATTTCACAATCTAATTTTCAGAAAGGAGACACCATGAAAAAAACATCTCACAAAACAAGGTTGCTTATTTTTTTGCTGGCTCTTACCTTTGCATTCTTTCAGGTTCCGATAACAGCACAGGCTGCACGCTCGGCGGATGTTAAAAAAGCAAGGAGCGGAAATGTCTTAGTCGACGTTCCCGGCAGCTTCGAAAGAGTAAGTAAGACAAAAATACTTAAAAGGATTAACCAAATCCGCAAGGAGGCATGCACAAAACATTATATCAATCCTTCCACCGGAAAAAAGCTGAAATCGTCAGACTATGTAGCAATGAAATGGTCTTCTAATTTAGAGTGGATTGCACAGCTTCGTGCGGCAGAATGTACGGTCTATGAAGGGCATATGCGTCCAAACGGATTGGACTGCTTTAGCATAAAATATAAAAATAACCAAAGCTGGGGGGAAAACCTTGCATGGAATTATTCCGGTCTGATGCAGGGAATCGAACAATGGTACAGCGAAAAAAAGGACTGGGTGAAACAAAACTACAATGCCGTAACCGGTCATTATACCAGTATCATCAATCCGGAATACCGTTTCATCGGTCTCGGTTCCTTTGTCCGCAACTCCGGCGGCTGGTACGGGGTTTCCGCCGAATTCAGCCACACTAATAAAGGCTCCCAGACCCAGTCAAAATTAAAAGGCAAAGCCTATCAGACTATGGAGGTCAGCAAGAAAAGGGTAACACAGAAAAAGTTATCCGCCCCGGCTTCTATAAAACGAAAGAAAACGCAGCAGCTTAGAGTTACTTGTAACATCTCCTATCCCGGAATTATGGGCGGAAAGAATGTCACTAAGGGCGCTTCTTTAAAAGGCGTTAAATGGAAATCATCTAAGCCGTCTGTAATTTCAGTAAACAGCAACGGAAAAATTACAGCGAAAAAAGTTGGCAAGGCTACTATCACTGCCAGAGTAAACGGTAAATCCTATAAAAAAGTAATTACCGTAAGAAAATAAATTAAGAGATGGCGTAGATAATGGAGACATTATCTGCGTCATTTTTAATTGTTCAAACCCGACTATTTCAAATAGAGCATAAAAAATAAAGACAGCCCGTGCCGTCTTTATTTTCGCCAATACACTAAGCAAAACATATTCCTGTATATGACAATTCATATGCGGAGTTCGACTTCATGCGTTTAAGTGGACCTGGCGGGAGTTGAACCCGCGTCCGAAAGCCCATCCATCAGAGCCTCTCCCATCACAGTCATTATATTAACATTCCCTCCGCAGGCCACCTAATGACAGGTTGCCGGCTTTAGTAGCTTCATAAATTCTTCCGTCCCCTCAAAGCTTTGGAGACGAAGTGCTCCGCTAAGGATGAAGCCGGTCACCTAAGCAGCGGAAAGCTTAAGGCCGACTGCCGCCATATTAGGCAGCGTACGCTAATTCTCTATTGTCTGCGTTTATATTTAATTGGAACTTTTAACGTAGTGTCCCGCTACGGATGGCTTCTCCAACTTCCAGACCCCCGTCGAAACCAGTACAAGCCCTGAAAAAGCTTATGAAAGGTTCGCAGACGTATTCTCCTGTTGAGTGTTCTATATTATATGCTACGGCATTTCTTTTGTCAAGGTAATTTTAATTTTTACACGGCAGCCGCATTTCCTATCCGCTCTCCAAGCTTCACCCCTGTTTCGATTCCGCGTGCGGAATTCTTCAGAATATCTTTATCCGGGCGCGCTTTTCCCGCTTGTGTCATAAGTATTACTGTGGAACCCCCGAAAGCGAAATTGCCTTTTTCTTCACCTCGTTTTACGTATGTCTTTTCCCGGCGGTTTTCTATTTTTCCGACAAGGAGCGCCCCCACCTCCATCTGAAGCACCGTACCGAAGTTTTCCGATTTAAGGAGCGAATATTCCCTTGTATTTTCCTTATAGATTGGAATTCTGTTTCCAGCCGCCGGATTCACGGTATGAAAAACTCCGGGAATTGCACGCCCCGCAGATTCTCTTCCGTTATCGACATAAATATACCTGTGATAATCCTGTACACACAGCCGGAAAACCCACACATATCCCCCTCTATATCGCTCCGCCAGCTTCTTATCTCTCAAAAGCTGCTGCACCGTATAAAAAGTATGCTTAACACGGAATGCGCCCTCGCCGTCAATTCGGTAGACCATTAATCTGCTGTCGCAGGGACTGATAAATACTCCCGGCGCTTTTTCAACCTTACGCGCACCTGAAACAAGCTCTCTCGTAAAAAAGTCATTATACGAGACATATTGCTTCTCCTTATACTCTGACATATTAATCTTCTGCTTATAGATAAACGGACGGATTACCGGCCTGGAAATGCGGGAATTTAAAAGCTTCCCGCCAATCCGCGATACAAAAGGAAGCATCAGCGGCCTTAAAAGAATTCTTCCAATTCTGTGTGCATACATCCATTCCAGAAGTCTGTCCTGAAAGGAATCCTCTTCCGTTATATTCCCATTTCTGTCCGCAACGAAATACATCTCTTCCTCCTTATATGATATATGATACAGCCATATCTATTCTTTACCTATCTGTGAAAATGTAAAAACTCCCACCAGCTATGCCATACAAAAACAATTACCGCCACTGCAGCCGCAACTACCGCCACTAATAAAAACAGCTCCTTTGTCGATAATTTTCTTATTTTTACATCTGTTACAAACATTACTCCCACTGCCGCCACAAGAATATGCAGAATTACAAGCAGCCCCTGATGGCTTGGAAACAGCGGCGATACAACAAAAAACAACGGCAGCGCAATTGCCATAGACGTAATCGGAAGGCCCTGATAGTACTTCCGGTTTTCACTTGTCTCTTCCTGGCGCTTTGCCTCCATCACATTAAAATATCCAAGCCGAATCACTCCTGCCAGTCCATATAAAATAAGAATCGCCATACTGAAAATATGTTTCATTCCAAGCTTATAACAGATAACAATAGGCAGCACACCGAAGCAGACCATATCGCAGAGCGAATCGATTTGAATTCCAAAGCTCTTCTCATCTTTTGTCCTGTCCTTCTTTGTTCTGGCAATCTTTCCGTCAAACATATCGCAAAGTCCTGCAAATGCAAGGAAAAAAACTGCCCATCTCAAATGTCTGGCCGACGCGCAGAATATGCCGGTAACACCCGATGCAAATCCAATATACGTAAGGACTACCGTATAATCATAGAAACCTATCATTTTACAACCTCCTGGTATTCACTCTCATTTTTATTATAAAGCTGACGCCTCATTGTATAATAAAGCTGCGCCACTATTGTAAACAACGCGCTAATCAAAAGCTGGCTATAATAACCCAGTCCTCTGGAAAGCACCATAGCCGGCAAAATCATCGGGCCGAAAACCGGAACAAATATTTTTAAAAATAACGTCTCGCTGATTCCCATTCCCCCGGGAAGCGGAAGCATATCAACCGATACGGATATGACCGCCTGCAAAAACGTAATATCCGCCACGTTTGTACCGGACATCCCAAACGCCCGGTATACCGTCCATGTTACTCCGAACAGCGCCAATCTCTGGACAAATGTAATGAAAATTACAATTGCTATCATCTGTTTATGCCGGCTGAGATATTTTGCCGTCTCCCGGTAAACCCGCATCGCTTCAGACAGCTTTTCCCTGCGGGATTTCCGCCGTTTCATAATACGGAATCTTTCCAGCCAGTCCAGCCCTTTCATTAAAATCTGTTCCGCCAGAACCGGATGGAACACCAGAAGCGTCATAAAGCTTACGCAAAAAACATTGAGTAATAGTCCCAAATAATAAACGGGCAGTATTTCTCCCAGATAATGCCTCCTGAACGGACCGCCGAACACCAGCACGCCCAATCCAATCACGACCAGCACAAGCTTGTATGTAATCGTGACAGCCATCAAAATCACCGTAGCTACTGGAATCGGAATCCTCTCTTTTTTCATGTAATAAATCTGCATCGGCTGCCCGCCGCTGGCAGACGGCGTAATACAGCTGAAAAAGAAACCGACAGAAGAAAAAAGAAAACAAATTCTCTTCTTAAGGAAAATATGAAAAGAGCGCATCATATACCAGATAATAATGGATTCCCCCCAGATAAAAATCACAACAAGAATTACGCCCAAAAACAGCCATCTTATATCTGTCTGTTTGATAGCCTTAAGCATCGCTCCCATATCTTCGCCGTGAAAAACGCCATATATCGTAAACAGAAAAACAAGAAGCAGAAAAAGAACGTCCCATATTATTTTCTTTTTATCCTGCATTTTGCCCTCTCTCCCCTCCCGAAAAAAGAAGCCGCCTGTAAAAATTCGGAACCCCTTTCCTTTTTCCTATACAAAAGCATATCTCGGCTAACAGCACTCCCCCGATTACGTCAACCATTACATGCTGCTTTGTAAGCAGCGTAGATACGCAGACCATCAGCGCCATAATAAGAGAAAACCCTCTGTACCAGACAGGTATATCCTTTTTTCCTCTGATTCCGATATAACAAAACCAGCTTACCAGACAGTGAATGGAGGGAAAAAGATTATCTGCCGCATCTATGGAGTACAGCCAGCACATCACCTGATTCCAAAAACCTTCCGGCTCCACAAAAGGACGGATATTCGTTGTAGGAAATACCAAAAAGAAAACAAAGCATACAATTCTGGACAGAAAATCGCTCCAAAAAAAACGGCACACTTCTTCCTTTTTCTGACGTGCAATCAAAATATAATTGGCAATCCAAAAGAGATAACATCCCAGATAAACAGCCGCTGCAGGAGGCCAAAAGGGGAGCGCCCTGTCCAGCTTGCTTTCTATATTATAATGAGGCCATCCTCCGGCTATGAGTCTTGCTCCTGTATAAACCGCCATATTAAAAGAAAAGGCCAGAATGAGCGGAAATAAACTATATTCCGGAATCATTCCAGCCAATATTTTTCGTATTTTTCTCATGTTTATCTCCGATTATGCAATGTTTTCAAATACATATCAGAGTATAACAAACTTTTATCAAACACTCAAGAAGCTTCTACGTTTCTTTAGAAATATTCAGAAAAGCTTAAGAATTCCTATTTGCCAAAGATTTCTACAGCTTTCTTCATATTTTCTATAATTTTTACCTGAAACGGACATCTCCTTTCACACGCGCCGCATGCAGCACACTCTCCGGCAGTATGAGCAAGCGTCCCATAGTGTTCGCGCACCGTTTCCGGAACGCTTCCCTGCGATACTGCAAGATTTAAAAATTTTGTAACCGTCGCCACATCGATTCCCTGGGGACAGGGCGCGCAGTGCCCGCAATACATACAATGACCGCTCCAGCTTATCTTCGGAAATGAGGCTAAAGCGGGCGCATAATCCTTTTCCTCCTCAGACGCAGACTCATAGGCAATATCTGCCTGCAAATCCTCTATCGTCCTTGCGCCGGACATCACCGCCGCCACACCCGGACGGGTCAGAGCATAATTCAGACACTGAAATGTACTTAGTGCTTTTCCGGCAGGGGATAATTCACCGTCCAGCAAGTCTCCGCCGCCAAATGCTTTCATAACCGTAATTCCAACTCCCCGTCTCTGGCATTCCTCATAGAGCTCCTGTCTCTCCGCATCCATATTAAAGAGAGGATTCTCATAATTCTTCTCGTTCCACAGCTCCTCCACATCCTCACTTGCGGGCATCAAATCATAGCAGGGATTCACACTGAACATCAGCACGTCAATATTGCCGCCCCTTATCGCCGCCAGCGCAGCCTGAGGATTGTGTCAAGCTGGTCAAGAAAGCCCTCCTTTATCTCTTCCATATCTCTTGTCCTCTTATATTGTCCGTCTTTCCATACGGTACAGATATGCGCCTGAAGGACGAATTTTTCCCGCCTTCCCTGAAGTGCCGCTCCAAGAGCGCTTCGCATCTGCGGATTCGGCGAATATAAATCAATACAGTTCATCCCTTTCTCTTCCATCAAATCTATAAATTCTTTCACCTGCTCATCCGATTTATCTACAAAGCCCTCACAGCCCATGCCGATCTCGCTTACCCTGATTCCAGTATTTCCCAACTCGCGATATACCATCATTTTCCCTCCTGCCGACAATTTTTCTGTCTTTTATTTAAGAAAGCTTCTGGACAAAATCAGCCAGAACCTCTGAAATTTTAATCTGCTGCGGGCAGACCGCCTCACAGCTCCTGCACGCGATACAGGCGGACGGCTGCTTTTCTTTAGACACCGCCATAAGCGCCATCGGTGCAAGGAAACCACCTCCTGTAAATACATGCTCATTGTAAAGTTCAATCATTGAGGGAATATCTATTTCATTCGGGCAATGACTGGTGCAGTAATGGCATTTTGTACAGGGAACGCCGTTTATCATTCCTCCTGCAATAGCAAGAAGCTCCGACATCTCCGCATCATTTAACGGTTTTTCCGTTTCAAAGGTATGTATATTATCTTTCATCTGCCGGTAGTCTGACATACCGGAAAGAATTACTTTCACCTCCGGAAGACTCTGCAAAAAACGGAACGCCCATGCCGGGACATTCTCGTCCGGACGAAGAGCCTTTAATTTAGCCGTATTCTCCTCCGAATGCTTTGCCAGCATACCGCCTCTTAACGGCTCCATAATCCATACCGGAATATTATGCTCCTTTAACAGCTCCACTTTCTCTTTTGCATGCTGAAACGTCCAATCCACATAATTAACCTGAAGCTGGCAAAATTCCATGTGCTCCCCATATGCGTCAAGGAAACGTTTAATCACTTCATAAGAACCGTGCGCCGAAAAACCCAAATGCTTAATTCTGCCGTTTTCTTTCTGCTTCATAAGATAGTCAAAAATTCCGTACTGCTTATCCAGATACTCGTTAATATTCATCTCACATACATTATGAAACAGATAAAAATCAAAATATTCCACCTGACATTTTTCAAGCTGCTTCTCAAAAATTTCTTCTACTTTCGGCATATTCGCAAGATCATACCCCGGAAATTTCGTGGCAAGGTAAAAGCTTTCACGGGGATAGCCTTTTAGTATCTTTCCCATAACAAGCTCTGAATTGCCGTTATGATAACCCCATGCCGTATCATAATAGTTAATTCCGTGGCTCATGGCATATGAAACCATCTCCGCCGCGGCCGCCTCGTCAATTCTTCCGTCGTCTCCGTCCATAACCGGAAGCCTCATCGTTCCCATTCCCAACGCAGATAAACTTAACTCCTGAAAATCCCTGTAAACCATAAACATATCCTCCTCTATTTTAATTTTATAACTCCCAATTCAGTATCCCTGTTTTTATCGCTTCATCATAGCATGATATTTTATAATCCAAACGTTCTTTCGCCGCACGAATCGCTTCAAGCTGGGCTGTAAGCTGCTCTCTCTGCTCATTCAGAAGCTCTCTTCTTGCCGGGAATGTATCATCCCCCTGCTGTACCAGCTTTACATACTGAACGAGTGCCTCCACGGAAAGCCCTGCGCTGCGCATGCATTTTACCAGTTCAATCCATCCCAAATCCGACTCTGTATAATCTCTTGCGCCCCCTTTCGCGCGGTTTACCGGCGGAATCGCGCCAATACGCTCATAATATCGAAGCGTATCCTGTGAAAGCTCATATTTTTTACTCACCTCGGAAATTGTCATGCAAATCACCTCTCAACCTATATTTCCGCACATCCACAGTATGATAAGTATAACATCTGGAGCTTACTCCAAGTCAATACGGCAAAATTTATTTCCAAAAAATTTAGAAAAAAATTTTTTATTTTTTTAGCACTCAACCCTTGACTTGGCTAACAATATATGTTATATAATATGTATAACAAATAAAACAACTCATATTTCACATACCTTTATGGAATACTAATTCCATAAGGCACATTTAAAGGAGGAATCATTATGTTATTAGCAAACAGAAATTACAACCTTTTTGACGATATGTTTAGAGATCCTTTTTTCTCACGTCCTTTCGAAAACGCGTCTTCACAGATTATGAAAACAGACATTCACGAAAAGGACGGAAACTACCTGATTGAAATGGAGCTTCCGGGATATGCAAAGGAAGATATTAAGGCTGATTTAAAGGACGGTTATCTTACCATTTCCGCAGTCAGAAATGAGACAAAAGAGGAAAAAGATGCAAAAGGCAACTGTGTACGTAAAGAACGCTACACCGGAAGCTGCAACAGAAGCTTCTACGTCGGCGAGCAGGTATCACAGGAGGATATTAAGGCTGCATTTACAGACGGAATTCTTAAGCTTCAGGTTCCGAAAGATGTTCCGAAAGCAATCGAGCAGCCAAAGCTTATCACTATTGAATAACATTTCTTTTAGGAACAACAATAAAATTGCCGGCAGACTGTTTTATAGCCTGCCGGCAATTTTGCTTTTAATTTTTGACTTATATGTAGAAAAATTTTAATCTTATTTCAATATCTTTATTTTCCCGATAATCGGAAGCTCTTTCCTTGTTCCCTTACATGCAGACACAATTCCCATAATCAATAAAATGAAGCATGCAAAATCTGCAATTTCGAGGCACCATGACAACACACTTTTTCCAAAATCGAACCATGAATAGAAATTCCAAAGCCATTTTCCATCCAGAAAATCTATTATTGACGAAACAATAAATAATACCAGCCCCTGATTGATATGATGCTTTACATAGGACGACCTTTTATCTCCCGCCAGAAGCGGAATTAAAAGCAGAATTCCAAGATAGGACAGAACCCCCATCCCTTTATTTCTTTTCACCTCAGAAGCGTCAAAGCGATCGGCCGATCCCTCCCCATAAGGTATATCCTGAAATGAGTTTTGATAGCCTGTACTGTTCTGTGTCTGTCCCGAAAAATGATTCCCCGTACCGTCACTATAATTCCCATAGATCCCATCATAATTTCCCCTGTGCGGAATCTCCGCGCCGCACTGAGGACAAAAACGCAGATCATCTTCCACTTTCGCACCGCATTTTACACAATAAGCCATCTGTCTAATCCTCCAATCCAAGTATCTCTGCCAATACCTCTATTATGATTTCATTTGTACAGGATTTCACATATCCCATCATATGAAGCGAGATCTCATCCTGCTTCTGCGCCTCCGTAAGCGTATTGTCACACTTCGTCTGTTCAATCAGCCTTATCAGCTCAGGAGTCAGCTCCTCGTACATTTCCATTGTAGTCTGACTTACCAATTTACGCAAGTCCTCTTTTTTCGTCGGTACCATTCCGTCCCTCCAGTCCGTTTTTGAATTTTGTCTGTAATTATCCTAAATTCCTCACTTTAAAATCTCTCTGGGCTTCCCTCTTCTGGTCTTTCTTTGCGATATCCTGCCTCTTATCATACAGCTTCTTACCTTTCGCCATTCCGATTTCTACTTTCACAAGACTTCCTTTAAAATATACCTTAAGCGGCACAATCGCCATTCCCTTTTCTTTTGTCTTTCCTGAAAGCCTGCTGATCTCTGACTTATGAAGAAGAAGCTTGCGGACTCGAAGCGGATCCTTATTAAATATATTTCCTTTCTCATAAGGGCTGATATGCATGCCATATATAAACATTTCTCCGTTTTCTATACGGATAAACGACTCCTTAATACTGCATTTGCCCATACGCAGAGATTTTACCTCTGTTCCGTGAAGCGCTATTCCGGCCTCATAGGTTTCCAGTATAAAATAATCATGAAAAGCTTTCTTATTGTTGGCTATCATCTTACCGTTCGTCTTCGCCATTTTCACCCTCTCCTCCATCAGCAATCTCAAAATCAATCGTTCGCAGCAAGCGGTCTGCATTTTTTACACGGACGGAAACTTTCTGTCCCAATCGGAATACTTTTTTCGTATGTTCGCCAACCATCTCGTAGCTGCTGTCATCATAATCATAATGGTCGTCGGTCATATTTACAACATGAACGAGTCCTTCAATGGTATTCGGAAGCTCCACATACATTCCCCATTTGGTCATTCCGGATATGACACCCTCAAATACCTCGCCGATATGCTCCTGCATATATTCCGTCTTTTTCAGCTTTACTGTCTCACGCTCTGCTTCTTCCGCCCGTCTTTCCCTTTCGCTCGACTGCCTCGTCACCTCCGGCAGGATACTCTGATAGTGGGCAATTCTCTCCTCATTCATCCTTCCCCGCAGATTATCCTTGATAATCCGGTGAATCTGAAGATCCGGATACCTTCTTATCGGAGAGGTGAAATGCGTATAATAATTTGCCGCCAGCCCGAAATGCCCGGTATTTTCCGGCGTATATACTGCCTGCTTCATTGAGCGGAGCGCAAGTCTTGTAATCATCGTCTCCTGCGGCGTTCCCTCAATTCGTGTAAGAAGCTTCTGTATTTCTTTCGGATGCACCTCATTCGCCCCGATGTGCATAGAATAGCCAAAATTATTAATAAATGCCGCAAGCGTACGGATTTTTTCCCCCTCCGGCACATCGTGCGTACGATAAACAAAGGGAAGCTCCTGCCAGCAATAATCCTCGGCAACCGTTTCGTTTGCCAGCAGCATAAAATCCTCAATCAGCTTATGCGCCGCATTTCTTTCGTAAGCCATAACGTCAAGCGGACGGCCGCTTTCGTCGAGAATGAGCTTCGTCTCCGGAAAATCAAAGTCTATCGAGCCTCTTTTTCTTCTCCGCTCTCTTATCACCTCAGAAAGCTCCCCCATCAATTCAAGCATCGGCACAAACTCCCGGTATGCTTCCCTCTCCTTTTCATCTTTTTCCGTCACAATCTTATTTACACTTGTATAAGTCATGCGGCGGCTTACATGTATTACCGTCTCCGCTATCTCATGCTCTGTCACCAGTCCTTTCTGATTCACAGTCATGATACAGCTGAGCGCCAGTCTGTCTTCTCCGGCATTCAGCGAACAGATTCCGTTGGACAGTACGCGCGGCAGCATGGGAATTACACGGTCTGCCAAATATACGCTCGTTCCCCGTTCCAACGCCTCACGGTCAAGCGCGCTGTTTTCCTGTACGTAATTTGTGACATCCGCAATGTGAACTCCGAGAATATAATTCCCGCCGTCCTTTATGACCGAGACCGCGTCATCCAGGTCTTTCGCATCTTCCCCGTCTATCGTAACCATCTGCCAGTGCCGCAAATCCTTTCTTCCCGCCATATCGGCCCTGCTGACAGGCTTTGCCGCTCTGGCTGCCTGATTTAACATTTTCTCCGAAAACTCAAACGGAAGCTCGTAACCTTTGACAATCGAGAGAATATCTGTACCCGGGTCATCCATATGACCGATAATCTCCACGATTCTTCCCTCCGGCTTCTGCCTGTCGTCTCCATAGGACGTAAGCTTTACCACAACCTTATGCCCGTCCGCCGCACCGCCGGCGGCCTCCGACGGGATAAAGATATCCTTTCCCACGCGCTGATTATCCGGAAGTACAAATCCGTAATTATGATTGGGCTTTTTCCGGTAAAGACCCACTACTTTCGTAATCCCCCGGGATATGATGCGGACAATTTTTCCCTCACGCCTTTTTTCCTGTACTTCGGGTTCTTTTATAACGACAGCCTCTACCTCATCCCCGTCAAACGCGCCATTCGTATTTTCTCCGCTAATGTAGATATCCGAATGCTCCTCCGGCAGCACGACAAAACCAAAGCCTTTCTGACCGGCCCGGTAAGTTCCTATCATGCGTTTCGCCTCGCCCTTGCGGTATTTCCCTTTTTTTGTCAGATAAATCTTCCCCTCGTCTTCCAACGCCTCGCAGACTTTCCTAAGTTCCTCTTTCTGCTCCTTCGGTACCTGCAGCAATACAGCGAGCTCCCTAAGCTTCATCGGAACATAAATATCGTCGCAAATCAAATCGTAAACAATCTTTTTTCTTTTTTCAAATGTCCTGTCCTCACTCATAATTCTCCCCATTTCCCCATATCATAAAAGGGACACTCCTTTACAGGAGTGTCCCGCATTTTCCAACATCATCTTAAGTCCTACGCGAATACTTTCAGATTCAACACTGCTGCCAGAACAATAAACAAAATCGCCAGGAACTTCGTTGACTTTACCAGAGCGCCTTCCATAGAACGTCCCTTGTTCTGTCCCCAGTACGTGTCGGCCATTCCGCTGATTGTACCAAGTCCCGCGGACTTTCCCTCCTGAAGAAGTACAATCGCAGATAATGCGATACAGTCTATTGCAAATATAATTAACAATATTGTTTTCAAAATCTCCATCTTCTATACACCTCCTGCGGATAAATCATTATTATTTTAGCACAGTCTAATTGAATTTACAAGGATTATTTTCCCCGAATTAATTCCCCAGCGCCACATCTAAAATCATCATTACGAGAAAGCCTACGATAAATCCAAGCGTCCCCTCTTTCCCCTCTTCGTCGTCCAAATGTGCTTCCGGTATCAGCTCCTCTACCACCACATAAATCATTGTACCGGCTGCAAATGCAAGGCAGACGGCAATAGACGCTTTTGCCGCCCCCGCAAACACTGCCGCCAGCACCCCGAATACAGGCTCCACAACCGCCGTCATACTTGCAATGACAAATGCCGTCCTTTTTCTCATTCCTTCCTTTACAAGCGGCAGCGCCACTGCCGTACCTTCCGGAAAATTTTGAATTGCAATCCCAATCGTCAATGCAGCCGCACCGGAAAGCAGCCCTATATCCTCCGGTTTCTGTGCCGCCAGAGCAAATGCTAAGCCCACCGACATTCCTTCCGGAATATTATGTACAGTAATTGCCGTCACAAGCATCGCGGTACTTTTTCCAAGCGTCGGTTTTCTGTCCTTTTGTACCCGAATCCATTTTTTCAAAAAATAATCCGCGGCAAGTAAAACACATACTCCAAGCAAAAAGCCTCCCGTTATCACAAGCCATGCCGTCTGCCCGTTTTTTTCTGCAAATTCAAGACCCGGAAGCAGCAGGGACCACACGGACGCGGCAATCATGACGCCTCCTGCGAATCCGAGGAACCCGTTCTGAAGCTTCCCGTTCACTTCTCTTTTCACAAAAAAAATTCCCGCCGCTCCAAGCGTAGTTACCGTAAATGTTCCTAATGTACCAAGAAACGCAAAAAAAATTCCATTCATATTTATCACCTCTGTTGATAATATATGAATGGAATCATATATTGTTACTGACGCGCATATTCCTCCGTATCTTTCACAATGTTACCATACTGCGGATACTCCCTGAGAAACTGCCCGATTACCTCCGGGTGTCCCCAATAATGCATCGGATAAACACATCTTACATCCACTTTCTCAAGAAAATAAAGCATACCCTCCGCATAATCTCTTTCCTGACGTACATCCAGAGGCATAAACGCCGCATCAATTCTTCGCCCGGCAATCCGATCTATTTCCTTTCGAAACCGCATTGTCATATGAGCATTATATTCCTCCGTCTCTTCCTCCCAGCGCCAATCATTCAAATCTCCTGCGTGGTAAATGGTACCCGCTTTTGCGGTCAGAAGCCAAGCAACTCCCGAATCGGTCGAACGCAGCGTTTCAACCACCGTACCGTCAGATAAAGTATATGTTTTATTTGCACCTGCGCGCAGCACCTGAATTCCATCCGGATACTTTCCTCTGCGTATATCCGCCGACAGAACTGCTTCTATATTCTCCGCAGGAATCCCCTGCCCTTTCAGCAGCTTAAACACCTCCGGATTATAATGATCCTGATGAAAATGACTGGCAAAAACATATACCCTTTTCTGCCGCCCCAATGCAGGAAGCGTTCCCTTATAATAATCAAATATATAGCAGCTTTCTTCCGTTTCCACACAAAAACCGCTGTGATAAAGATATGTGACATGCAGCCTGCTTTTCTGCTCTTCACATGGAACCTTTGCATCTTGTAAAATACCCATTTTATTCTTCCTCCTGCGCCTTTTCTCCCTCTATTATAAATTTACAAAAAAAAATTTCAAGTGGTTTGCATTGTTGCATTGAACTGTTTTTCGGATGCCACGAAATGTTTCCTGCAAACCGCAAACCGTATTGACACAAAATAAACAGCAATGATATATTGTTCCTATAAATAAAACTGCGATATCAAGGCAGCATAGCATATATCATGTATGAACATATACATCAGGAGGACAACAGAAATGGAACACCTGTCTGCAAAAAAGAAAGAAACGGTGCTTCAAATCATGAATACCACTATCGGAAGCCTTATTTATGCCATAGGCCTTAACGTGCTGATTACGCCCCTTGGTTTGTATAACGGAGGATTTATGGGCATTGCGCAGCTGATCCGCACGTTTCTCGTTCAGGGACTTCATGTGCCGGTACCAACCGGTATGGATCTGGCGGGTTTCCTGTATTTTATACTGAATGTTCCTCTGTTCTATCTGGGATACCGGGTGATGGGAAAAGCATTTACACTGAAATCTCTGTTCGGCGTCGGCATCATCAGCCTCTGCCTTGTACTGGTGCGCGTACCGCAGACGCCGATTATTGAGGATTACCTGACCTCCTGTATTATCGGCGGCATCGTGGCCGGATGCGGAAGCGGTATCATACTGAGAGCGCGAAGCACTGCCGGAGGCCCCGATATTATCGGCGTCTGCTGTGCAAAGAAATTTCCGAATTTAAGCGTAGGAAAGGTAAACATTTTAATTAATTTGTTTGTATATGCCATTTGTTTATTTATGTATAATATTGAAATCGTTGTTTATTCACTTATATACGCAACTGTATTTTCTCTGACTGTAGATAAATTACATACGCAGAATATCAATACAAGTGTTATGATATTTACAAAAAAAACGGGAATCTCAGACGCTATCATGACGCAGACCGGACGCGGGGTAACAAACTGGGACGGCGAAGGCGCCTATACTCATAAGACCTCGTATATTCTGTTTGTTATGATTTCCAAATATGAGGTAAATCAGATTAAACAGATTGTCCACAGCATCGATCCGCAGGCATTTATGATTTTTACGGAGGGCTGCTCGGTTGAGGGTAATTTTGAAAAACGGCTGTAAAGATACGGCAGACAGTATCCAAAATTTACACGCTGTCTGCCGCAGTTTTTTCAAAAGGGATTTTTATATTCCGCACTTTCTCCCAGCTTTTCTTCAATGCGCAGAAGCCGGTTGTATTTTTCTACGCGCTCCGAACGGCACGGAGCCCCTGTCTTAATCTGTCCTGCATTAAACGCTACCGCTATATCTGCAATCATCGTATCCGCCGTTTCGCCTGAACGGTGTGAAATGATTGTACGGTATCCGGAAGTACGGGCCAGCTCAACCGCGTCAAAGGCCTCCGTCAAAGTCCCTATCTGATTGACCTTTACAAGAATTGCGTTCGCAACCTCTTTTTCAATCCCCTTACTCAGCCTTTTCGTATTCGTCACGAACAAATCGTCTCCTACAAGCTGAACATGAAGCCCGAGCCTCGTTGTAAGAAGCTCCCAGCCATCCCAATCCTCCTCGTCCAGAGGATCCTCTATCGACACAACCGGAAACTCTTCAATCAATTCTTCATAATAATCAATCATTTCCTCCGCCGAACGGATGATATTCCCATTGCGCATCTTTCCCTCGCCTTCAAAGACATATTTTTTAAATTCTCTGTTATATAGCTCCGATGCCGCCACATCAAGGGCAAGGCAAATGTCTTCTCCCGGCCTGTAACCCGCTTTCCGGACAGCATTTACAATATAGTTAAGCGCCGTCTTTGCATCCGGCAAATCCGGTGCAAAGCCTCCCTCGTCTCCTACCGCCGTATGAAGCCCTTCATTCTTTAAAAGCTCTTTCAGCGTGTGATAGATTTCCGCACACATCCGTAGACCCTCGCGGAAGCTTACGGCTCCTGTCGGCATAATCATAAATTCCTGAATATCAATCGTATTATCCGCATGTCTTCCGCCGTTCATAATGTTCATCATCGGCACAGGCATTCTTCTGGCGCCGACGCCTCCGAGATATACATAGAGCGGAAGTCCCAGCGCCTTTGCCGCCGCTCGCGCCGCTGCCATAGATACTCCAAGCATGGCGTTTGCACCCAGATTCGACTTATTCTCTGTCTTATCAAGACGAAGCATCGCCCTGTCAAGCGCCGCCTGCTCAAATACATTCATCCCGATAAGCTCCGGTGCAATTCTGGCATTTACATGATCTGCGGCACGCTCCACACCAAGTCCCCGGTAGCGCTTCTCTCCGTCTCTTAACTCCAGCGCTTCAAACTGTCCGGTGGAAGCTCCCGACGGCACGCTTGCCCGTCCCACAAATTTATCACCCGCCAGCACCTCCACCTCTATCGTAGGATTCCCTCTGGAATCTAAAATTTCTCTTGCGTATATATCCGTAATCGGTAAATACTTATCCATCTTTTCCTCCTCCTTATGAAAATATTATGTGCGGTTTCCCGGTTACTATTCACCGCCGATATTCCATTCATAATGTTTTCTTAAATACGATTGACTTTTCACCGGCACAGCGTTACAATTGGGGACGGAATCATAAAAGATTACTTTTTACGTTGGGGAATATATGATGAAATCACAATTTAAAAACTTTATTCTTATGACTGTAAGCACTCTGATTATGGCTGTCGGCATTTACTTTTTCAAGTTCGTCAACAACTTTACTTTCGGAGGTATTACCGGTCTGGCTGTATTGATTGCCAAAACGGGCATTGTCTCAGCCAGTGACTTTACGTTTATTACCAATATGGTACTTTTAGCCATCGGCTTTTTCGTGCTGGGCAAGAAATTTGCGGCCAAGACAGGCTTTTGCAGCATCCTTTTATCCGTATCCTTATCGGCGCTGGAGAGAATTTTTCCTATGAGCCACCCGCTTACGGACCAGCCTGTTCTGGAGCTGGCTTTTGCCATTGCGCTGCCTGCTTTCGGCTCCGCCGTCCTTTTTAATATCGGGGCGTCCAGCGGCGGTACGGACGTAGTTGCAATGATTATGAAAAAATATTCCAGCCTTGACATCGGAAAGGCGCTGATGCTTACGGACTTTATTATTACTCTCACAGGCTGCTTTGTATTCGATATCGAAACCGGACTCTACTCATTCCTCGGGCTTTTTGTCCGTTCCTTTATGATAGACGGTTTTATCGAGAGCCTGAATTTGTCCAAATATTTTAATGTCGTCTGCAAAAATCCGGAACCAATCTGCAACTACATTAAGGAGCATTTAAACAGAAGCGCCACGATTGTTTCCGGGCAGGGAGCCTTTTCCGGTGAAAATAAATATATTATCTTTACCGTGCTGAACCGCGTAGAAGCCGTAAAGCTCCGGAATTATATCAAGGAAAACTCTCCGGACGCTTTCCTCCTTATTTCTAATACAAGTGAAATCATAGGAAAGGGATTCCACTCCATATAATTTAAACAAAAAGGAGATATTTATGAAAAAAAAGAAAATTGCCGTACTATTCGGCGGACAGTCCTCTGAACATATCGTATCCTGCATGTCGGTCGCAAATGTAGCGGAACAGATTGATACAGAACACTATGACCTGCTGCTGATTGGAATCACCGAAGACGGACACTGGCTGAAAACAGCATCTATTTCCGATATACGCTCCGGTGCATGGAAAGAAAGCCAGACAGAGGCTGTTCTCTCACCCGACGCCACAAAGCAGTGTATCATTATAACAGAAAACGGCAATACATATGAGGAAAAGGTCGATGCTGTATTTCCGGTACTTCACGGCCCTTTTGGCGAGGACGGCACGGTTCAGGGCTTACTTGAAATGGCCAGACTTCCTTATGTGGGATGCGGCGTTTTGTCTTCGGCCGTATCTATGGATAAACTGTATACGAAAATCATCGTCGATGATCTCGGCATCCGTCAGGCAGACTATGTGCCGGTTATGAGCTGGCGCATGAAAAAGGATATGGACGGAACAATTGCACAGATTGAGGGAAAATTTTCCTATCCGGTATTTATTAAGCCGTCGAATGCAGGCTCCTCCCGCGGCGTCAGCAAGGCGGAAAACCGCGAACAGTTAATTGCGGGACTTGAGGAAGCGGCTAAACACGACCGGAAAATTCTCGTTGAAGAAATGATTTACGGACACGAAATCGAATGCGCCGTGTTCGGAGGCGGGCAAAAGCCTGTGCAGTCCTCGGGTGTAGGAGAGATTTTGGCTGCCGCTGATTTTTATGATTTCGAGGCAAAATACTTTAACGAAGAATCACGTACCGTCATAAATCCGTCTCTTCCCGGCGACGCTGCCGAAAGAGTAAGAAAAGCGGCGGAAGCGGTTTTTAACGCGGTAGACGGTTACGGGCTCGCCCGGGTTGACTTTTTCGTGACAGACGACGGCGAGGTTATTTTCAATGAGATCAATACTATGCCCGGTTTCACTGCCATCAGTATGTATCCGATGCTCTGGGAGGCGGCGGGCATTACAAAAAAGGAATTAATTAACCGGTTGATTGAACTGGCGTTTGAAAGATAAATTTACGAAAGGGCAAAACCACCTTTTACATTCTCTAATTATTTAAAAACAATATCAGAATGTTATTGATTTTTTAGTGGAAACTGCATAACACTAAAAGATATAAATGAACAGTTCTTGCCGCCGGGTAAGGGATTAAGCGTCGGACTTTCTATTGTTAGGCCTTTGAAGATAGAAAGCCCTGACGCTATTTTTTTGTGATTTTAGGAGTGAGCAGACATATGGAACAACAATCCTGTATGCGGGCTTTTGCCCACTATACAATTTTAAGTGTTTTAGGAACATTAGGGGTATCCTGCTATGTATTAGCCGACCGGCAGGTAGAAAAAACTTTACCTGCCCACATCCTTTTGAAATTAAGGGGGTTGGTTTTGATTATTCCCATGGCGTTTTTCCTGTCTGTTTTTTGGAAAATGACCGGGGTATGGCTTACTTATCCGATAACAGAACTTTTAGCTGCGTTACTCGGGTTTGTAATATATAAGCGTAAAAGCAAGATGTGGAATCTGCTTTCTTTTATTCTACTACCAGGCCTTCCGCCCTGATTACGTCTACGACCTGGGTTACATATTTGGCACAGAGCTCGTCTGTTGCGGCTTCCACCATAACCCGGATCACCGGCTCGGTCCCGCTCTCTCTTACGAGAATGCGTCCGTCGTCGCCGAGCGCCTCCGCTACGGCGTTCACAGCTTTTACCACCTCTGGATTTTCCCGGGCCGTTTTTTTATTTACTACCTTTACATTCTGAAGAAGCTGAGGATAAATCTTCACCGGCTCGGCAAGCTTCGCAAGGCTTAACTTCTTCTCCAGCATAACCTCCATAATCATAAGCGAGGTCAGTATTCCGTCGCCGGTCGTCGCATGCTTGCTGAAAATAATATGTCCGGACTGCTCACCGCCGAGGCAGAAATTATTCTTTACCATATTTTCATATACATACTTATCCCCTACGGCAGTCTTCTCATATTTCATGCCCACCTTATCACAGGCCTTGTAAAGACCGAGATTTGACATAATTGTCGTCACGATTGTATCCCCGTTCAGACGGCCGTTTTCTTTCAGGTACCTTCCGCAGATATAGAGAATCAGATCCCCGTCGACCACCTCTCCGTTTTCATCGACTGCAATACAGCGATCCGCGTCTCCGTCGAACGCAAAGCCAACGTCCAGCTTTTTCTCTTTTACGAATTTCTGAAGAACCTCAATGTGCGTAGAGCCGCAGTCCGCATTAATATTTGTTCCGTCCGGCTCGCAGTTGATGACATAGGTTTTTGCCCCAAGCGCGTCATACACGCTTTTTGCAATTGCGAACGCACTTCCGTTTGAGCAGTCAAGACCAACCCTCTTATCCTCAAAGGAACGGGTTGCAAGTGAGATCAGATAACCGATATAGCGGTTTCTTCCTGCCGCATAATCGATGGTCCGCCCAATCTCCTCTTTCTTTGCCAGAGGAAGCTCATCAATCTCGCCGTCGATATAGCTCTCAATCTTTTCTTCTACCTCGGCCTCCATCTTATGGCCTTTTCCGTTAATAATCTTAATTCCGTTATCGTAGAACGGGTTATGACTTGCAGAAATCATAATTCCGCAGTCAAATCCCTCCGTCCTTGCCACATAGGATACGCTCGGAGTCGTCGTTACGTGTAAAAGATATGCATTTGCCCCTGATGCGGTAAGTCCTGCCGCCAATGCATATTCAAACATATAGCTGCTTCTTCTTGTATCTTTTCCGATGACAATCTTTGCCTTGTGTTCTTGTCCGTAATACCATCCCAGATATCTTCCCACTTTGAACGCATGCTCTACAGTCAAGACCTCATTAGCCTCGCCCCGGAATCCGTCTGTACCAAAATATTTACCCATACTTAATTTCCTCCATGCTATCTACTATCATTACAAACTATTTCCTTTTGCATCTTTACTATTATATAGCGTATTATTTTAAGATACAACCCCAATATTAAACGAATCCACAACAAAAAACTCCGGCAGACTTTGTATATATGTCAAAATCTGCCGGAACCGTATTTCCTGCTATTTCTCTAATGATGGAACAGGCGGATTCCCGTAAACGCCATCACCATTCCGTATTTATTACATACTTCTATTACATGATCGTCTCTTACTGAGCCACCCGGCTGCGCTACGTATCTGACTCCGCTCCTGTGCGCACGTTCAATATTGTCCCCGAACGGGAAGAACGCGTCGGAACCCAGCGCTACATCTGTCATCTTATCCAGCCACTCTCTCTTTGCCTCCCGTGTAAATACCTCCGGCTTCTCCCTGAAAATATTCTGCCATGCGCCGTCAGCCAGCACATCCATATAATCCTCGCCGATGTATAAATCGATTGCGTTGTCACGGTCCGCACGGCGAATCGTATCTACAAACGGAAGATTCATCACCTGCGGAGACTGCCTTAACCACCAGTTGTCCGCCTTTTGTCCCGCAAGACGCGTACAGTGAATTCTGGACTGCTGTCCTGCGCCGATTCCTATCGCCTGTCCGTCTTTTACATAGCATACCGAATTTGACTGCGTATATTTTAACGTAATCATGGAAATTGCGAGGTCAATCTTCGCCTGCTTTGTAAGCTCCTTATTCTCTGTTACTATATGAGAGAAAAAATCATCGTCAATTTTAAGCTCGTTTCTTCCCTGTTCAAAGGTAATGCCGAACACATCCTTATGCTCCGCCGCTTCAGGCTTATATTCCGGGTTAATTTGGATAACGCTGTAATTGCCGTTCTTTTTCTGCTTTAATACAGCAAGCGCTTCCTCCGTGTATCCCGGTGCGATTACCCCGTCCGAAACCTCTCTCTTAATCAGCCTTGCGGTATCCGCATCGCAGACATCAGAAAGAGAAATAAAATCTCCAAAGGAAGACATCCTGTCTGCCCCTCTTGCTCTTGCATATGCGCAGGCCAGCGGCGAAAGTCCGCCCAGGTCATCCACCCAGTAAATTTTAGCCAATGTCTCACTGAGCGGAAGCCCTACCGCGGCGCCGGCCGGGGAAACATGCTTAAAAGAGGTTGCCGCCGGAAGTCCGGTCGCTTTCTTAAGCTCACTTACAAGCTGCCACCCGTTAAATGCATCCAAAAAATTAATATATCCCGGTTTCCCGTTTAACACCTCGACAGGAAGCTCGCTTCCATCCGCCATATAGATTTTAGACGGCTTCTGATTCGGGTTGCAGCCGTACTTTAATTCTAATTCTTTCATCCTCAATCCTCCTGCTGGTTTTTATTCACAATTCTTGTCTCATAGGCTCCGTCCGCAATATTAATATAACGCACAAACAGAGATACCTTATTCTCCTCATTGAGACTGTTCCACAATGTATCGGTAAAGGCATTCATATCATCCGGAATACTTACAGGCTTCGGCTCTCCCTCAAAGCTGGGAAGCGGATTCCCGTCACATTTGTATGTATGGATAAAATGTCCCTCTCCCGCCGCCGGATTTTCATATGCAAACGTATAACGCCTGCAGCTTTCCGGATTGCCGCCGTTACTTTTTAAAATGGACATGGCATAGTTATAGCATCCGTTTTCAATATGCATAATTCCGGAAATCCTCGGCGTATAGTTCGGTGCGTCCGGCTCAAATTCCCTGCTTCTTAAGGACTGCTCAAACGTAAGCTGCCTGTCCATTCCCTCATAGATCGTATCGGTCTGATCGCCGTTTGTCACAATCGTCTTGTTTCCGAGTACACGAACCGGCGCATAAATAATCAGGCTCGGATCCGAAAGCTTCGCCGGATCGAAAGCCTGCGTACGAATCCCCTCCCCGTCCTCTACAAATATACGGTTACGGCTGTTTTCGCTTCTGCCCATAATAAAATAAGCGGTTACCGCTTTCAATCCGTCCGCACTCCTTCCTATAATAATACCGCGGCCCGGATAAGAGTTTTCCTGTAATTCTCTTTCAAGATTTAACATTTCCATGAGTCCCTCTCCTTTGTCTGTGATTTCCTGTTACCATTTCTTACTGCTGCCTGCAAAACTTTCTATCCTATTATATGATAATGATGCTGCGAATTGTTCCGCATTTTGCGCTCCCACAATTCTAAAATCATTATATATAAAATATACGTATTTTTCCAGTAGTATTTGTGTTAAAATACTTTTACTATAAAAGATACGGAGGGATTGACTATGAAAAAAAGAGGATTGCTGCGAACCTCCTTACTTTTCCTGATTTTATTTTTGACAGGATGTAGTGATAAAAGCTCCGCGGAAGAATATCTCGGAGAACAGATTACAACAGTTAAAGAAAAGGATTCCCAACAACTGAATTTCCTCCTTGAGGAAGGAATCAAAAAAAGCAACGGGCAATATGTCCTGCAGTTTCCGAATGAGCTTAAGGAGTCCTATCTGCTTTTTTTGCAGGAGGCATTGCGCACCGTTGAATTTGAAGCCGCAGATGCAAAAAGGAACGGCGGCTCTCAGTATACCGTTCGGCTGTCTTACAGGCCCCTTGATATTGCCGCTTCCACACAGACCGTCACGAATCAGTTCCTTGCCTCTCTGGATTCGTCTGATTTGCAGGCGGCGGTAAGCGCTCTTCTTGAAAGCTCTAAAAGCGCATTAAAAGAGAATCCCCATTACAGCGAGAAAACCTATACGACTTTGTCTATAGACAAAACAGATGACGGCTTCCGGATAGCGGAAAGCGAATTTAAAGCACTTCTGTCTCAGACATTAAAAGAATATATGTCGCCCTATAACAGCGTCTGTGAGCTTCTGAACGCACAGAACCTTTTAAAGTCTTACCTTGACGCTTCCTTTAAAGGCGACGTCGCTCAGTTTGCAAAGCACACCGGAAAAACCGAAAGGGAGGCGATCGCCTGGTACAATGACGGTGCTTTCGCGCCATCCTCCGATATGGACTCGGCTTATGAGGCGCAATATGCGGACGCGTTAAAAGCACTGCTCAAACAGTGCGTCTACACCGTCGGAATTCCAAAAAAGGAAGCAGGCATATATAGTTATATCGTTGATGTCGAGGTAACTCCAAATAACAGTCTTCTGAAGGTTCTCGACGACTGGAAAAAGGGCGTCTATTACAGCGAGGAAGAGGTTGACAGGTCTTTGATAGAGCTTATCAGAAAATACGCCGAAACCCCTTCCTACGGAGAAAAAACCATTGTAACCGTACCCTTAAATCTGACCTCCATCATGGAGGCCGGAAACGAGGGCGCAGAGCTTACAGAGCTTGCCAGAACAATTCTTCCCATACCATAGGACAAGTCGGCAAGGAGCAGGGACAGAATCATTGCTATGAATGTTATGTATATTCTTGCAATTATTATTCTTTTATTAAATCAATACTTTGGAAAACAGTACGCAATTGGATCTGTATTAAACGATATTTTATTAATTTGGTTCAGTGTAGACCTTGTGAGAGATATGTACACGTATATAAAAGAACAGGATAAGTATGCACTGCTTAATGGGTTCATCGATTTGGTTCTTGTTATCTGGTGTCTGTATGATTTTATAAAAGATATATTGTAAGCAGGTGTTTGAATTATGGAAGACAAATTACAATTAAAAAATAATCTCAGGAGAGTCCGTACTGCCCAGGGCTATTCTCAGCAACAGCTTGCAGATTTGGTGGGTGTGTCCCGAAATACAATCAGCTCTATTGAGACCGGGCAGTTTAATCCTACGGCAAAGTTAGCGCTGGTATTATGTATTGCGCTGGATAAAAAGTTTGAAGAGTTATTTTATTTTTAAGGAATTTTTATGCTTTTGAGCTGTCGAATCTGTTCCTTTGCTACCGGCATAAAATCTCTCCTTTTCGGTAAGAATTTCCATAGCCTGATTCTTACCGAAAAGGAGAAATTTATTTCCGGAAACACAAACTTATTTACACTACTGATTGGGAGAACAGAGTATTATATCTTCATCTGTTTGGAACGGATGATAAAACGATTGCCCGCCGTCTCTCTGCACCGGAAGAAAATCCCTGCCGCCGCTAACAGGGCCGCCGCTATAAAAAGCCACACTTTTTCCGTGTAGCTTCCCATTGACATGGAAAACGGATACAGCATTTTTAAATATTTATCACCGCCTCCCACCGCGGCGATATAATAAACAATCGGCGCCATATAACCGATTACAAGATTATCAGAGATTCCATAAAAGCCTAATCCCAGGCCTCCGAAAAACAGCATTTCTGCCAAAGCTCCGAAGTAATATTCAGGAACCGGAAATTCACACTGATTTTTCCATAGCATAAAAATGTATACCCCCAAAAATACCGCCAGTATGACCAGATTCCCGAAAAGCCGAATCAGATAAACCTGCGCGCTTTTCATATATTTTGCATAAACCAGCTCACGGATTTCCCTGTCCTGCTCCGGGAGAAATATGGGCGTCAGCATAATAATACCGATTAACGCCACATACCGCTCCAGCACTTTCGCCGTATCTTCGGCTGAAAGATTCGCCACCCCCATCAGGAGAGGGGAAATTCCCAATAAAAGGATACATACCAAAAGATGCAGTGGCACATGATATTTTAAATTTGTTTTTTCAATCTGCCAATACCTTTCCATGACAACCGATACCGTCCTTTCCTTTTCTGACTATAGATAAATACGGTAAACGCAATCAATATGACTGCAAGCGACCCATAAAAAATCCGGTTCGAGACAAGCTGTGAAAAACCCTCCTGATACCCTTTCCAGTTAAATGCCGTATTATGTCTCGGAATCAGATTCCATCCATACACGCCGCCTCCGATTCCTCTCGCACCGGTAAAAACGGATACAAACCACCATGCTCCCTGTACCAGAACGGCAAGAGCGGTATCCGTAAGCTCCGTAAAAAACATTCCCACAGCGGTCACAATCATAATAGTAGGCAGAAGCCATCCGAAGATGTATTTGACGTATGCAAGCATATCAACTGAAATTCCTGCCGCCGAAGAATATTTCAGACACTGGGAAAGGGGAATCAGAGAAAGCGCCAATACAGGTATAACAACCATTGTAAGTATCGCAAAATAACGGCTTGTGATAATCACTGCGGAAGAACCCTTTCTTGTATATATCAGCTCCTGCATCCCCGCCCTTCTGTCTCTTAAGCTCCTTGTCACAGCCAGAAACACCGGAAGAATCCCTAAAAAAAGTACCATATAATCCGAAAACAGCCTTGCATAGCCTCCGGTCAGCCGATCTTTCTCCGTAAGCTCCCGGTACTCCTCCACCGCGTCCTCATAGGTCATCGGAACTGCCGCGCCTCTTTCAGATTCTGCATAATCGGAGCCGCCTCCTAATATATCGTCCACTTCATCCATAAGCTTCTCAAATCTTTCATAGGATAAACCTTTCACCGGTTTTATCTCAACCCCTGTCATCATAACAGCCGCTTCACCCCCTGAAGCCTCCCGTTTAGCGCCGTACCAGTCGTCTACGGCTTTTTCTGCCTCCTCTCTTCCGGAAATTCCTGTCGTCTCCTTAATAATCTCTCCGATTCGTTTATCCTCTTTTTCATTCAGGGTTACATTTTTATAAAAGCCTATTGGATACGTCCTGTAGCTTTCCCTGCTATACTCCTCTATAAGACTGCCAAGCGTTGCTTCCATAATCAGATTTTCGTCATCGCTAAGCTTAAGTCCGTATTCCTTCTGTCCCTTTTTCGGCTTCTCCGCAATCTCCGTGCTTCCAAGCTGTGTCGTAAAATCAAAGATAAGAACAAGAACAACCAGCCAGTAAATCAGGCTTCTCGCCGTCTGCCTGCACTCCCTTATAAACAGCCGTCCAAACATCCGTTTCCACCCCCTCTTCCCTGCATCAGGTACATATACGCATCCTCAACACCGGCCTCACAGGGCTTTGCCGATTTGAAAGGCTCCTCTTCCGCCAAAAAGCGAACCATTACATTGTTTCCCAATGTAAGCATGCTGGTCACAACATATTGCTTTTTAAGCTCCTCCAACTCCCGCTTACTGATTTCCGCCTGAAACACCTTACCCTCTGCCATCTGTATAAGCTCCGACACGGTTCCCTTGTAAATAATCTCTCCTTTATCAAGCACGGCAATCTTTTCGCACGTCGCTTCAATGTCGCCTACGATATGCGTGGAAAGAATAACAATCCTTTCCTCGGCAATCTCGCACAAAAGATTTCGAAAACGCACTCTCTCCTCCGGGTCAAGTCCGGCCGTCGGCTCATCCACAATCAATACTTCCGGATTATGAAGAATTGCCTGCGCGATGCCAAGCCTTCGTTTCATACCGCCGGAAAGAGCCTTTACTCGCTTACGCTTATCATATTGAAGATTCACCCGCTTAAGAAGCTCCGGAATTCTCTGCTTTCTCTCCTCCTTGCCAAGTCCCGACAGAACCCCCAGATAATCCATGGCCTCATAAACGGTCATATTCGGATACATGGAAAATTCCTGCGGGAGATAACCGGTAATCCGCCTTACCTCCTGTGCCCGTTCCACATTGTTTCCGCACACGCTTACCTCTCCTTCGGACTTTGGAAGCAAGGTGGCAAGTACTTTCATAAGGGTCGTTTTTCCGGCCCCGTTCCTCCCCAAAAGTCCGAACATACCCGTCTCAATCGTAAGACTTACGTCCTTAAGCGCCTGTTTCTTTCCGTAATATTGATTCAAATTCCGTATTTCAATCGTTGTAGACATAACATCCTTCCTTTCTGTTTCGCTGTTTACAGAATAAAACGAAAATCTCTATAATTTCCCTACAAAAAATTAAGAATCTCTAAGGATGTTTTAAATGTTTTCTATATGTAAGGTTGAAAATCATCGGAGAAATGCTGTATAATGATGCATAACGTACAATATTGAAAGAGTGAAAAAATGAACACAACCGGCTCTCCGAGAAGCATTATCAAAGAAGCTTATACCGTCTCTGCCGCAAAGGAAGCCGTTACTACCGCTCCTCCTTTGATGCTGTTCGCTATGCTCAATGTCCCGCCGTGTTTTTTGCATAATTCCCTGCATATGTGGAGCCCGATGCCGAAATGCTCATCCGGCTCTTCCTTTTCGTGCTCCCTGTAATAAGGCTTCAATGCTTTTAAAAGCTGTTCCTCTGAAAACCCGGATCCGTCGTCGCGGACAGTCAGTATCAGTTCTTTTCCCGCCTCATCGTAATCGGATATGACCTCTATCTTTTCTCCGGCATAGCGGATGGAATTGGAAAGTATATTTTCCAGCACCTCCATAATTATACTGTCATCGGCGTCCACCGTTCTGTTATTCTCACTCTCCTCGTAAAAAATCTTCACGTCCTTTATCTGATTCAGCGCAA
Source organism: uncultured Lachnospiraceae bacterium (assembly GCA_946552115.1). Classification (GTDB taxonomy): domain Bacteria; phylum Bacillota; class Clostridia; order Lachnospirales; family Lachnospiraceae; genus CAPEBR01. The sequence goes on along the minus strand of CAMNRH010000010.1, from coordinate 23,147 downwards.
AGACGACCTCACTGATTTTTTTCTGTATACTTCTAAGCTTTGTCTGCTCCGGAGAAAACGGAACCTCTTCAATACTTCGGATTCCTTTCATCGTACGGCTGTATTCCTCTAAACGCTTTAAATGCTCCGCCATAAGGTCAAGCGTGCTTTCAAGCTTCTCTGTGCTGATTTTCCCCTCCGGGATATATCTCGCAAGAAAATCCGTATAGCCGCGGAGCACTGTAAGCGGCGTGCGCAAATCATGGGCAAACGCGGCATTCAGCTCTTTCTGCCGCTCAATCAGTCTCCACATCTCCTCTTTCCCGCTAATCAGCTCCAGCCTCATGGCTTCGAACGAATCACACAATCTGCCCAGCTCGTCGCTGCAGTTATACGCTATATGGAAATCAAGGTCGTCCTCCCGTATCCGCTCCACACTCTCCTCTAAAATAGAAAGGGGCCGCTTAAGCCGTTTGCGGTAAAAAAGGAAAATGGCGGCAATGATACCCGCAAACGAATAAAAAAACGGACACCATACGCGGCAGAAATCAAAAAACAGAAGTTTTTTCTCATCCGTCTTTCGAAAAATTCCTTTCCAATATCCCCACAGCAGCCCTCTTTCATAAATAACAGCTTTTAAATTTTCGGTTTCTCCGTACTCCGCCCAGATGTTCATCTCCCACTGCCAGCAAAGTATCATCGTAAGATAAGATAATCCCCAGACAATGGCTGCCAGAACAAGAATATAGGCAATCATCGCTTTTCTGAAAGAAAGATTGCGAATCCTCTGCCAAAATCTATCCGCCTTTTCTTCTAACCAATCCATCTGTAACCCACTCCCCATACTGTCTCAATATATGTCCTGTCCGTATACTGCCCTATTTTTTTCCGGATTCGTCTCACATGCTCCGTAACAATGCTGCTGTCCGCGCTGCCGTCAAACCCCCGCACCTTTTCATAGAGCTGCTCCTTGCTGAATACCTGCCCGGAATTCAAGGACAAAAGCTCTACGATTCCGTATTCCGTCTTTGTAAATGTAATCGGCTGTTCTCCGAAATATACGCATTTTTCCATATAATGAACCGCCAGACGGTCGAATATTTTTACCGTACCCTCTGTTTTTTTACGGTTTTCACGCCGCAGGTGCGCCTCTATGCGCGCGCCCAGCTCGTCGATACTAAAGGGCTTTAATATATAATCGTCTCCGCCGGACATCAGCCCCTTAATCCGGTCCGCCTCCTCGATTTTCGCTGTCAGAAATAAAATCGGACAGGAAATGTGGGCGCGTATCCGCTCACATACCTCAAAGCCGTCAAGAAGCGGCATATTGACATCCAAAATAATAATATCCGGCTCCCTTGAAAGCTTTTCAAGCGCCTCGACACCGTTCGCCGCCTCTATCACCTGATAATCCTGCATCTCAAAGTAATCCCTTAACAGCTGGCGGATACCCTGCTCGTCATCTGCGATTAAAATTTTTCTCTGCCCCTGTCTTTCCTGATACATAAGATACCCCTGTAAGTTCGAATCTGTCGGATTCATTATATCAGGTTTGTTTCCTAAAATCTACAGTACGGGGCAAGTCAGTTGGGGACGGGGTTTTTTTAAAAAAACCCCGTCCCCAACTGACTTGCCCCGATGATTCCCGCTTCTTTTCCGAGTTCTGCGGTTTCTACCTCCGGAAGCTCTCCCTGTCTGCCGCCAAAGCAGTCTTTTTCAATCCGTTCTCTTAGAGGTCCTAAAAGCATTCCGCATTGCCCGGATATGCCGCCTCCAAGTATAACCAGCTGCGGGCGGAAGATATTGACGATATTCACGATTCCGGTTCCAAGCTTTCTGATATAATCCTCCGTAACCTTTTTTAGCGCTTCGTCTCTCTCCCCGGCGGCACGGAAGATTTCCTCCGGCTCAAGCTTCCTGCCCGTCGCCGTTTCTGCTTCTTTTATCAGCGCTTTCACGGACACATAGGCCTCCAGACAGCCTTTTCTTCCGCAGGAGCATTCTTTTCCGTCTTCTACGATGACCATATGTCCGAGCTCACTGCCTCCGACGCCTTTTCCGTGATAGGTTTGTCCATCCAGAATGACGCCGCCACCTACGCCTGCGCCGATTGTCAGCATTACGACATCCTGGCATTCCTTTCCGGCTCCGGCTACTGCTTCGCCAAGCGCCGCACAGTCCGCATTGTTCGCGATGTGAACCGGAATCGGAAGATATTTCCCGATTTCACCGACAACATTTACCTGCGCCCAACGGATATTATTGGAAGAACGCACGACGCCCGCTTTTCTGTCAATGGTTCCCGGAACGCCGATTCCTGCGCCGACACACTGATCCACAGCAATGCCCTGCTTTTCCAGTAACGCAAGAGCCGTCTGTGCAATATCCCGAATGATTTTATCCGGCGCCGCGGACGCGTCTATAGAAAGGCTCTCCTGTACAAGAAGCTTCTGGTGAATATCTACAAGGCCGATTCTTGCTTCTGTGCTTCCCATATCAATCCCGATACGGACAGGGGCCGCCTTTTCCCGAATTGTCGTGACTAATGCGTCGCAGATACCCTCCACCTGATAGCTTCCGCTTCCAGCACTTAAAAATAGACTGTCTCCTTTCTGAAAGGAGAGTGTCTCTTCTCCTGATGAAATCTCTCCTTCTCCATCCAGTATTAAAATGCTGGCAAAAGATTCCTCCGACACAAAGCCTTCTATACGATTCATAATTCTGCCGTCCAGATTCAGCTTATCCACCGTAAAATAATCACAGTCCGCCACATGGGGATAACTGCTCTTATCCCTTACAATCGGCACCCGGTTTGTTACTGCCAGCGCCTTTTCTATATGCAAATCTCTCTTTTTTCCGTCCTTCCCGACTCTTCCGTAATCATACACGCGGTACGTTACATTTGAATTCTGCTGAATTTCTGCAATCAAAATCTCTTTTCCGATTGCATGAATGGTTCCGGACTCGATAAACAGCACGTCCCCTTTTTGTACCGGAACGGCATTTAAAACCTCTAAAAGAGTATCCTCCTTTATTCTTTGTTCAAACTCTTCCTTACTGATCTCTTTCCGAAACCCGTAGTAGAGATGCGCGTCCTTTCCGGCATCCATCACATACCACATCTCGGTTTTCCCGTATTGTCCCTCATTTTTTAGCGCATAGCGGTTATTGGGATGCACCTAAACAGACAGATTATCCTTTGCGTCAATGAATTTCGTAAGAATCGGAAAATCCCGGAAACGACAGCAATGGGTTCCGAGAACCTCTTTTCCTTCCCGGCGGATATATTCCTCCAGCGTTTTTCCCGCATATTTCCCGTTTACAATCGTTGATGGGCCGTCCGGATGGCAGGAAAGCTCCCAGCTCTCCGCCAGCACCTCTCCTTCATACTGCTTATGATATTCCTCCACAAGACGATGCCCGCCCCAGAGATAGTCCTTAAAGGCCGGCGCCAGTTTTAATAATGCCATATTATATCCCACCTTTCCGGGCAAGCTCTGTCACTCCATCCATAAGCTCCTGAAGCTGCTCTTTTGCACTTTCTTTTGTCTCTCCCCTTACGCCTGCATAGAATTTAATCTTAGGCTCCGTTCCCGACGGTCTGATACAGCACCACGCATCCCCGTCAAATTCAAAATACAGCACATTGGATTTCGGAAGCCCCGTCTCCGTAACGGAGCCTTCTTTAAGATTCCGCACTGTTTCGGCCGCGTAGTCCCGAAAGCTTTGCACCCTTCTCTTTCCAATCGTATCCGGTACATTTTTACGAATTTCTTCCATAATCCGCCGGATTTTCTCTGCTCCCTCCTGCCCTTTCAGGGTAACCGTACACAAATCCTCCTTATAATAACCGTATTCCTTAAAAAGCTTTTCCATCTGCCCGCAAAGTGTAAGCCCCTGTTCCATATACCACGCCGCTGCCTCACAGAGCGCCATAACCGCAACTACCGCGTCCTTATCTCTGGCATGGGTTCCCTCCAGACATCCGTAGCTCTCCTCATAGCCAAAAAGGAATTCATTCGACTTATTTTGCTCAAAAAGCTTTATCTGCTCACCGATATACTTAAATCCCGTCAATGTCCGAATCAGCTTTACCCCATATTTTTCTGCAATCCTTTCTGACATTTTTCCTGAGACGATTGTCGTGACAACCGCGCCGTTTTCCGGAAGCTTACCCAGCCGCCTGCGCCCTGACAGCAAATATTCCATAATGAGCATTCCGGACATATTTCCGTCAAAGCTCTTATATCCGCCCCCGGCATCTTTTGCAAAAATTCCAAGCCTGTCTGCATCCGGGTCCGTCGCAAGAACCAAATCCGCATCCACTTTTTCGGCAAGCTTAAGCGCCAGTGCAAACGCATCCTTATCCTCCGGATTCGGATATCTTACAGTGGGAAAATTACCGTCCGGCTTTTCCTGCTCCTCTACTACATATACCTTTTCAAAGCCCAATTCCCTTAATATTCTTCGGACGGGAAGATTCCCCGTCCCGTGAAGAGGGGTATATACAATTGTAAGCTTCCCCGCCTGCCTTTTTATAATCTCAGGAAAAAGCACCAGACCTTTAAGCGCCTCGATATATTTGTCATCTATCTCCGGTCCGATTACCTTATACAGGCCTTTCGCTTCTGCTTCCTCACGGCTTATCGTCTTTACTTTCCCGTATCCGGTAATCGCATTTACCTCCGCGATAATTTCTTTGTCCTTCGGAGCGGTAATCTGGGCGCCGTCCTCCCAGTAAACCTTGTAGCCGTTATACTCTGCCGGATTATGGCTTGCGGTAATCACGACGCCCGCCGTGCAGTCAAGCTCCCGAAGGGCAAAGGACAGCATCGGCGTCGGCCGAAGAGACGGGAAGATATACGCCTTAATCCCGTTTGCCGCCATGCAGAGAGCCGTTTCCTCCGCAAATTCCCCGGAGCAAATCCGTGAATCATACGCAATGGCAATCCCTTTTTCTTCCGCCCCTTTCTTTCTGATATAATTTGCAAGTCCCTGCGCAGCCTTTCTTACCGTATAGATATTCATCCGGTTTGTTCCGGCTCCGATAATTCCCCGAAGCCCTCCCGTCCCGAATTCAAGCTCCTTATAAAACCTTTCCTTTATTTCCTTTTCATCATCGGCAAGCTTTCTCAATTCCTCATGTGTATCCTCATCGAAATAAGGATCGTTGCACCAAAATTCATATGTTTCCCTGATATTCATCATTCTCTCCTTTCCGCTTCACTCCCACACCGGAACCTCAAGGCTCTCCACATATGCCGCCAGCTCAGAGGCCATCTCCTCCGCCTCAAAAATACGCGCATGTCCCGGAGTCCCGCAGCCGTTTCTCTGATATAAAAAATGAAACGCTCTGTCATCCCCAAGCTTCGTACATACCTCTTCGATAGCATCGTCCCATTCGCGGCTGTGCTCAAGTATCGTTGTTGTAAGTACAATCACCGCCTGCGGATATTTCTTTCGGATGTTCTTTATAAAACATGAATATTTATATTTCCAGTACGCAGCCCTTAAACCTTTCGAATCCTCTTTCATATAGTCCTCCGGATTACTGTCATTTTGTCCAAGCGCCACGATAACCAGATGAGGCACATACGCGCCAAAATCCCACCGCGTATACGCTCCTGTCTCCGGATAAAAATGCAGCTTATCCCATAGCGTCTCCATCCCCGGATAGAAAGGCGGCATCACCCATCCATTTCCGTTTAAAAGGGGAATTCCGCTTCGCGAAATATTGTGAAGCTCGGCGCCAAGCTTTCTGGCAAGTATTGAGGCATAAGAATACCAGCTGTTGGAATATTCCCCCGTATGCCCGGGATCCTCTTTTCCCAGACAGGAAACGGCCTCCGATACTTCTCCCGCCGACACGGAATCTCCATACACCTCGATTCTGCGCTTCGGCTTTTCCGGAGCTTTAAGAAGTCTGCTTCCCTCCGACAACTCCAATTTAGTAAGGGCCATCTCATGACAGCCGTCCTGCCTTTTAAAAAGAAGAACGTCATGCTCCCTTTCCTCTTTCTCATCCACAAGAACAACCTTCATTATCCCGTCAGGGGAAAGCTTCTCTTTTTTCTGCACCCCGTCCGCAACAATCCCGGCAAAATAATCCCAGCCTGCGCCGCCTCTGTTTTCGATTGTAATCACGGCCCTTTTCCCATAAAACCGGAAATGCAAAGAGGTTGCCGGAAAGATAAATTCCGGTCTCTTTGCATTTGTCCTGTCAATTCTTCCGCTATAAACAAGCGCTTTATTATCTAATGAAATCCTCATACGCATCTCCTTAAAAAACCAGTATTAACAAACGCTGTAAGCCCAAAACCAAAGATAAGATAAAGCGGCGTAACCAATACCAGCACCTCGGCGCTCAATACAAAACAGACAAGCGGAATCATATTCATCACTGCCATAATGACCGTGTACGGAAAATTTCGCACGGAAAGAAGCATGCTCTCCTTTACCATACTGCCGATACTGCCTCCTTTTTTAAGAAGCACCGGGAAAATATAACAAAACATCATCTCCCACAGCACAAAAAGACACCCTATGCCCACTCCAATCAATCTCCATTCTTTCCCGCCGACGCCTCCGAGAAAGATAAAATCAAAAATCAGGATACACCCTGTAAAAAGAAAAAGAAGCCATATTTTTATGCTTTCTTTCAGACACTTTCTGAAAGCGCCGAAAAAATTACGAAAGGCGGAGATATACTTACCCTCCGCCATATCATCGCAGGACTGGTAAAGAGCGGCCAGAGAAGCTCCAATTGTAACTACCGGCAAAGAGCAAAGGAGAAACAAAACATTTAAAAGTACAATATCCGCAAGCCTTCCCATGAAATTAAAAAACGGATTATCAATATTCAACTTTTTCATCATCCATCATCTCCTTCTTTTTCCTTGCATTTCTTAATTATTTACATATTCCAGAAATAAACGGCAGGCTTCCTTATGCTTTGACTGCGCCGCAAAAGCAATTAAGACCGGGTCTCTTTCATCATCCCTTAAAATCTTCTTAAGCCATGTATCCTTTAAATAAAGCTTTTCCTCCGAAAATTCACCGTTTTGTTCTATACAGTACTCATAGAAGCTCTCCGGCATAATCATGGCATCGGTCTCATTCGAGGACCAGCGGAAGAAAAATTTTTCGTAGGAGCTCTCGTTGACGCCATCCAGCTTCTTATCTCCGTAAGAAATCTGATAATCCGAGTCTACCGATATTTTCTTTTTATCCAGCCCCGAAAATTCACCAAAGCTTTCAGAAAGCTCCCGGTCTCTTTTTAAATCAATCTCCTGATTGACAATGACACAGGAAAAATCCTTTTCTCTCTTCCCCCATCCGATATGATAAATCAAAAGGAGGAGGAGCCCCAGAAGAATACAGCCAATCAGGATATGGTACCAGTAATAGCCGCAAATATACTCTATTTTCTGATTTCTGTTCATGTCTTTTGTTTTTTCCCTGATATCCGCTGTCCATTTTTCCATCGTTCTTCGCTCTCTTCCGGGGCCTGTCTGTTTTTCACATAAATCCCTGTTACTTTACTTTTGCAAAATCCGCCAATAATTTCATATTCTTATCAATTAATTCACATCTTTGTTTTACACAATCTGATGAACGAAGCGCATCTTTCGGCGTGTGGAAAAGGTAATCCTCAAGCTTTGCAACCGTTGTCTCAGCCACATGCATTCTCGTATCACAGGATGCATAATAGATATATACGACGCCATCTTCCCTTGCAATCGCACCGTTTGTGAACACTACGTTAGAGACATCTCCTACCCGTTCTTTTCCAAGCGGAGTCAGAAATACCCCTGACGGCTCTGCGATTACTTTCGACGGATCCTTTAAATCCGTGCCAAATACATATAGCACATACCGAAGGCCCGCCGCTGTATTTCTCACGCCGTGGGCAATATGTATCCAGCATTTTTTCCCTTTAACCGGGACGGCTCCTGCACCGTTTTTCGCCTCTGTAAGGGTGTGATAGACGCGCCTGCTCGTAATAACCTCTTCATCAACCACCGCATGCTCAATATCATCGCAAAGCCCGAAGCCAATCCCGCCGCCGCTTCCCGTATCAATGAAGCCGTCCATTGGACGGGTATAGAATGCATATTTTCCGTCTACAAACTCCGGATGAAGCACTACATTTCTCTGCTGCGGCGAGCGTAAAGTCTTCAGATTGTCAAGACGCTCCCACACCTTTAAATCCTTTGTTCTTACAATGCCTGCCTCCGCAACCGCCGCCGACAAATCCGCATCGTTTTTATCCTTGCTTTCGGAGCAGAAAACTCCGTAAATATATCCGTCCTCATGCTTTGTAAGGCGCATATCATACACATTTGTCTCCTCCGGGCAGGTATCCGGCAGGATAACCGGATAATCCCAAAAACGAAAGCCGGACACTCCCGTCTCACTTTCTGCAACGGCGAAAAAGGATTTTCTGTCATTTCCCTCTACGCGGGCAACCAGATAATACTTTCCGTCCAGCTCAATTGCGCCGGAATTCATAACGGCATTCACGCCGAGACGCTCCATAAAATAAGGGTTATCCTCTTCATTTAAATCATATTTCCAGTGCGGCGGGATATGCTCCCTTGTGAGAACCGGATATTCGAACCGCTCAAAAATACCGTTATAAAAGCTGCTCTTTTTACTTTCCCTGTGAAGCAGTGCTTCATATTTTTCAAGTTCTTCAAAATATCTGCTATGTATCATGCCCAAGCCTCCTGATTACTTCTATACACATACGTCCATTATGATACGGGCATTTCCACGGCTCCACAATGGGCCTGTGAATCGGAAAGTTATTTTTATCCGCCGCCCAGAACCATTCCGAGCCGTCTCTTTTGTCAATCAAATATGTGGTAATATATTCCCAAAGCTTTTTAGCCGCATTCAAGTATGCCGTATCCTGAAGATTTTTCTGATATCCATTTACAAATCCTACAATCCCTTCTGCCTGTACCCACCACACCCTTGTCGTATCCGGCGTCTGATTCTCCGCTTCATTTAACAATGCGCCTTCATAAAACGCACGCTCATAAATATTTTTCGTTATCTCCCTTGTTATCGGAATTATCTTTTCCGTATATGAGGAGTCTCCCAGAATTTCAAGCCCTCTGTCAATCAGCCATGCCGCCTCAATATCATGTCCGTAAGAATAAAGGTCAATCAGAGAATTCCATTCGCTGTCAAAAAATACCTCCTGTCTGCCAAGCTCTCTGTTATATATCTTATCCCGCACCACATCCAGCATAAACCGAAGCCGGTCTGCCACCTCTTCTTTCCGGCTTACCCGGTAAAGCTCCGTATAAGCCTCAAACACATGAAGAAGCGTATTCATTGTCTTTTCCGCCATCACGCCATTTTCCGAAAGCTTCTCGTTATCCACCGGCTTAAAATCTCTTGTAAAGGCCTCCAGATAACCTGATGAGTCCGTACATTTTTCTTCAATCAGACGCTGGAGCTTATACGCAAGCTCCAGTGCCTCCCCATCCTTTACCGCATTGTAATACGAAGATAACGCATAAATCGCAAACGCCTGATTATACGTATGCTTTGTATCGTCCTTTCTCTTTCCGTCATAGGTCACGGACCAGAATACACCGCCGAACTCTTCGTCCAGACAACGGTCCCGAAGAAACTGATAGGCATGCACTGCCTCTTCTTTTAAGCTTTCATTTCCTAGAAGCATATATGCATTCGAAAAGAACCATAAAATGCGGCTGTTTAATATACATCCTTTTTCGTAAGTCCGATTCACCTGAAGCCCATAGTCCATATATCCGTAATATCCGCCGTATTCATCATCCCGAAGGCTTTCCCAGAAAGGAATCAGCTTCGACTTTAAATGATGCCTTATTTCTCTTACAAAGCTTTCCATTCTTCTCTTACCTTTTACCTATCTCTCTATCTGTATCTCTTACTACGCTGTGCTCCTTAATATATGCGACGATTTCATCCGCAGTCGTAAACGCCAGGCCTACATATGTATCCGCCGCCCCGTAATAAATTGCAATTTTCCCGCTGTCGCTGTCATGAACTGTCGCACACGGGAAAGTAACATTCGGAACAAATCCCCGCTCCTCATACCACTCCTCCGGTGTCAACAGGAAATTCTCACAGCGGTATTTCACAACCGACGGATTGTCGGTGTCAAGAATTGCCCCACCGATGCTGTACACATAACCGTTGCAGGTTCCGCTCACGCCGTGATAAAACAACAGCCATCCCTCCGTCGTCTCAATCGGCGCCGCGCCTCCGCCAATCTTTATAGATTCCCACCATTCCGGGCTTTTGCCCATCACATGACGGTGCTTTCCCCAATACACAAGATCCGGGCTTTCCGAGATAAAGATGTCACCAAAAGGCGTATGCCCGCTGTCGCTCGGTCTTGACAGCATGATGAAATTGCCGTTAATTTTTCTGGGAAACAATACCGCATTTCGATTAAACGGAAGAAACGGATTCTCAATTCTTGTAAATACCTTAAAGTCTGCCGTCTTTGCCATCCCGATTGATGCCCCGTAAAAATCCTGACACCAGATGATGTAATAAGTATCTTCCACTTTCACAAGCCTCGGATCGTATGCATATACCGGCATAAAAGGATTTCCCTCTTCGTCCGTAAACGAAATCTTTTCCTCGTCAAACTGCCAGTGAACCGCATCCCTGCTTCGTCCCAGATAAATATACGGAATACCGTTTGTCTGCTCGCCGCGGAATACGCCTATGAATTCACCCTCATAAGGAATCACCGCACTATTAAAGATTCTCGCTACTTCCTTCGACGGATTTCTTCCAATCACCGGGTTATCACGGAAGCGCCATACCGGCGCCCCGTTTAAGTTTTCGGGTCTGTCCTGCCACGGCACATTCGGCACTGCAGGAGCCAATATTTTTACATTACTCATTCTATTCTCCTTAAACCTATAAAAACCTAGCCCTTAACCGCTCCGTTTGCCATACCGCTGTATACCTGCTTCTGGAATACAAGGAAGAAAATTAAAATCGGAATAATGGTAATCAGAACACCCGCGCAGATATAATTGTACTGATTTCCATAAGGGCCTGTAAATGTATAAAGCGCGGTAGAAATTGTCTTTAACTCAGGCAGCTGCAGATACAGGTTGGAGGAATAATATTCGTTATACACACTTACGCCCTTAAGTACCAGAGACGTCATAATCGCGGGCTTAAGAAGCGGAAACAGAATCTTAAAAAAGACTCCGAAATAAGTACATCCGTCCATGATCGCAGATTCATCCAGAGATACCGGAAGATTCTCAAAAAACTGCAGGAAGATATAAATAGAGATAATATCCGTCCCCATCAGCACAATCATGTATCCGTACAGATGATTAATCAGTCCAAGAGAATACATAATCTGGTAAATTGTTACCTGCATCGCAATACCGGGAAGCAGGGAAACAAACAGGAACAGATTTTCAATCATACTTCTTCCCGGAAAGGCAAAACGGTTAATCACATATGCCAGCATGGAACCTGTAAACACGGATACCGTAAGTACTACAATAAGCACAAGCGCCGTATTGGCAAAACATCTTAACATATTCGCTTTCTCAACCGCAATCTTAAAGTTTTCCAGATATGCAAAAGACGACGGAAATTCCAAAACCGTAGTTGACGCATACTCATCGTTCGTTTTAAACGATGTCAGGACGCAGACAACAACCGGAGCCAGGGATACGACTGATGCAGCAATCAATGATACGTATTTTATAATGGCAAATATAATTGATGAAGCGTTTTTTTTCATTTTCATTTATACCAGGCCTCCCTTTTTCTGTGCCGCTTTCCGCTGCGCTTCTGCTTTCTTTCTCTTTCTTACCGCCGCTTTTGATTCGTCGCTGCTGCCGTCGTCAAACACGTACTTGAAGAACAGCTTCTGGCCGATTGTACAGATAATAATCAATACTAACAAAACAATTGCCATCGCGCTGGCAGTACCTACTTTCTGGTTCTCATGTGCGATACGGTTCATAATTACGAAATAAGTACCCGTCCCCATCGTACCGTTTGTGATAACGTACGGCGGCTCGAACGCGCTTAAGCAGCCGCTGACACAGAGGATAATGTTCAGTACAATAATAGACTTGATACTTGGCAAAATAATATAACGGAACTGCTGCCATCTGTTTGCGCCGTCAAGAGAGGCTGCCTCATACAAATCTGTATCAACAGACATCATCGCACCGAGAAACAGGATTACATTCTGCCCGGTATACCTCCATACCGATGTCGCCGCAAGCGAAATATTGTTAATACTCTGATCCTGCAGCCACAGCGGAATGTTGTCAAGATTCATTCCCAGGCCCTGAAGAATGGTATCCAATACGGCTCCTCTTGCATAGAAGAATTTAAAGATAAAACCAACCGCAATACCGCAAATCAGATACGGAAAGAACATCGCGCCTTTAAAGACGGATTCCCCCCTCACCTTAAATACAAGCATAGTCGCAAAGAAAAGTGCAAGCGCTAGCTGTACAACCCCTCCGGCCATGTAATAAAGGCTGTTAAACAGAGAACCAAAAATTTCTTTCCGCTGAAATACCTCTTTATAATTGGCCAGACCTACAAAGATTCTGTCGCCCAGATATTTCATATTATAAAAACTGAACTGAATCATTTTAACAAAAGGAATATAAGTAAATAACAAAAGGAGCAAAAGCGGTATAAACATAAAAGTAAAGATTACCAGTCTCCGCTGCACCTTCCTAGTGCCGATCCATTTCTTAAAGGATTGTTTTTCCATTGTCTTCTCCTTTCAGCTTTAAATTCGGAAAGGAGCCCGGCTTCTCGGACTCCTTCTTCAAAGCTTTTTCTGTAATCTCTACTCTGTAATTTCTACTCCGAAACTCTCCTGAGCACTCGTCCACTTCTGATTCCACTCGTTCATCAAATCATCTAATTTCTTGCTGTCATAGAGCGCCGCTTCAAGAACCTCGCATACCGGATAGTCGCCGCTTAACACTTCCGCGGTATTTCTCAAATCATCGTACAGGCTCTCTTCACCCTCCTTAGGCGCATTGTCAGAAAGAAGCTCAACTCCCTCGAATTCCGCAAGAGAATCCGGAAGCGGTTCGCCTTTAAGCGCCGGAATACTTCCCTCATCAGCGAAAATCGGCGATTCCTCTAATAACCATTTTACATACAGCATTGCTGCAATCTGATTGTCCCCGCTCGCCTTGTTATTAATTCCGTAAGCATAATTTCCTCCCGAAGAAGCCGCCTGCTTTCCTGCTACAGTAATCGGGAACGGAAAGTATCCGATATCATCCGGATGGTCGCCCGAATCCTTAAACTGCTGTACGCACCAGGAGCCAAGCACCATTGTAGCTATCTCGCCATTGTTAATCATGCCTTTCGAGGACTCCCAGTCGCTGGACGCCGGATCCTCTTCCACCAGCTTCTGCGCGACTGCTTCATATAAGGTATAGAATACCGCATAAGGGCCGCTCATCTCATCATTCTTTGAAAACGGATCTTTCTGGTGAAGCAGCTTATTATTTTTGTAATCAGCATCTGCATTAGACGCAATGCCTACGTAATCATTCCACGCTCCCATTGTCCAGCCTGCAGAAAAGTTTGTATAAAGCGGAACCGCATCTGTTTTATCCTTAATAAGCTTTAAGTCTTTCAGAAACTCCTCCGGGGTTGTCGGAAGTTCTGTAATACCTGCGTCTGCCCAAACCTTTTTGTTATATGCAACGCCGCCTGCCGTACCGCCGTTCGGAATACCGTAAACTGTATTGTTGTAAGTCTTTTCTGTAACAAAATTATAAATTCCGTTTAAAGTCTCATAATCACCCATCGGCGTAAAGTAGGTTTCCAGCTCGCTCTTTTCAACCGTAGCAGGGATAAAGCAGATGTCTCCCCAGTCACCGTTCGTCAGACGGCGAGTTACAGACTCTGCATAATCAGTAATCGCTTCGTATGTAACTGTAATATTCGGATATTTCTCATGAAACTGGTCTGCATATCCTTTGTATACCGTATCTACGATATCTGTACGGTCAGTCAAAATCTTAATGTCCGCTTTCAAATCCTTGTAGTCGTCTGCGTTAATCTTGTCAATGGTCGGAACCTCTGCATCAGCTCCTCCGCCGCCGTCTCCGCCTTTGTTCCCGCCGCAGGCTGCCAGTGATACTGTCATGGTCAGTGCAAGCGCAATACTGAGTAGTTTCTTTTTCATTGTTTTCTTACCTCCATTTTAATATTTTTTAATTATTTTTAAGTTAATTTTATTTTATTACTTTTTTCTTGAAATTTCAATTATAACTTATTCGCTTGCACATTTTCGTTTGTTTAATTCATTTTTCATCCTATTTATTTATCTATTTTGTATATTTTACTATTATCCATAGCTTAATTTAAAAATTAATTAACTTATTTTTCTTAATTTAATTTCATTTTTACACTTTTCTTCCATACAATATGACCGGAAACTACCTCCAGCGTTTTCCCTAAATTCGGATTGCGGAGCTGCTTCAGCAGCTTGTCAACCGCTACTTTCGCCATCGCTTTTGTATTTACCTCGTAGGTCGTAATCTTCATATCCGCATAGCCTGGATAAAGATAGTTATCAAAACCCACGACGGAAATATCCTCCGGCACCCGAAGCCCTCTCTCACGAATCCTGGATACAAGCATTCCCGCCACCAAATCACAGTTACACACAAATGCTTCGGGCAGACATCGGGGAATCTCAAATCCCACCTGTCCTACCTCGTCTCTGTCCTCAATCACCCATTCCTCCGGCACATGGCTCCTGTGCTCCAGCATCGCTTTTCTGAAACCGCAGTATCTGTCCATAATGCTGCTTGTCGCATATATGGAACCGATAAACCCAATCTTTTCCATTCCCTGTTCAAAAAGAAGCTCTGTCATCTGGTACATACCGTAAAAATTGTCTGCGATTACGGCGTCTTTCGCAATCTCACGATCATAAAAGTCAAGGAAAATAACCGGCATCAAAACCCCGGCGCGAAGGGTTTTAATATACCTTTTGTCAATCTCCCCGATAATAATCAGGCCCTCCACGCTTCCGTTCTTTACAATCTGGGGAAGCTCCAGCGTCCTTTTTTCCACATCCTTTTTTAACACTTCTATCGTTGTATAGCATCGTTTCTCTGTTGCAATCAGTGAAAGTTCCTGATACATTTTCCACTAATACGTAGAATACTGTGCCAGATAATTTTCTGCAATGAGTACTCCAATCTTTCGAAATTCGCCGTTTTCCGCCTCCTCTTTTTTCGCGGAGCGGGACGGCTCATAGCCCATTTCTTTCGCCTTTTCCAAAATCCGCATACGAAGCTCCTCGCTCACTCCCCTGTGGCCGGAAAGAGCATTGTGCACCGTTACCGAACTGACGCCTAACTTTTCCGCAATGTCAATAAGCCTGACTTTTCCCATTTCTTTGCTCCTCTTCTTCTGCGCTTAATCTTCACATATAAAATGATACAGCCTGCTCTTAAAGTCTTCATTCAAATCTCTCACAAGAAAGCCGCAGCTTGAAAGCTCTTCGCCTCTGTAAGCCTCTTCGGTTCCCTCCAGGCGGTACAGGGACAGCGCGCGCAGTCCATGAAGCCGAATACGTATACTGCGTACATTCGGGCGGCCTAAAACATTCACGCATGTGACAAGCGCATGAGAGCCGTCTTTTGCCGCTACCTCCCAGCAATCCAGAGGCTTTTTATCTGTCCACGAAGAAATCCGGTAGTAGTCTCCCGTCTGAATCAGCCCGCTGTATTTATGATACAGTTCTACCTGCTTCGGAATCAGCTCTCTGTCTGCTTCCGGTATTTTAGTAATATCTAATTCATATCCGAAAGTACCGGCAAGAGCCACATTTCCCCTCGTCTCAAAGGGAGTCGTCCTGCATACGATATGGTTCGGACAGTCGCTTACATGGGCGCCTATCGCTGACAGAGGATAAACAAGTCCGGTCCCTTCCTGAATCCGCAGACGCTCAATGGCATCCGTATCGTCTGAGCACCAAATCTGCGGACTGTAATACAGCATACCTGGATCGAACCTTGCCCCGCCGCCGGAACAATTTTCAAGAAGCAGCTCTGGAAATTCCGTCACAAGGCGCTCCTGCATTTCATATAGCCCCAGCACGTACCGATGGAAAAGTTCTCCCTGCGCTTCGGGCAAAAGACACGCACTTCCCATGTCGCTCAGCTGACGGTTCATATCCCATTTCACATAAGAAATCGGCGCGCTCCTCAGGATCTTCGCAACGCATTCATACGCATAATCCCGCACCTCTTTTCTGGAAAGGTCCAATACATACTGCGCCCGGCTCTGTCCCGCCTCTCTTCCCGCTATTTGAATGGCCCAGTCCGGGTGCTTTCTGTAAAGCTCTGAATCCGGCGAAATCATCTCCGGCTCAAACCAGATGCCGAACTCCATTCCAAGCTTCCTTACCTGTTTTACCAGATTCGGAAAGCCGCCTTTCAGTTTTTCCTCATTCACCGTCCAGTCTCCTAACGAACTGTCGTCCCAGCTGCGTTTTCCAAACCAGCCGTCGTCCATGACAAGCATCTCAATTCCGTTCTTTTTTGCCTCTTTTGCAATAGCAAGAAGTTTTTCTGTATCAAAATCAAAATAGGTAGCCTCCCAATTATTGATAAGCACAGGCCTTTTTCTGTATTTATAAGGGCTGCGAATCATATGCTCCCTGTAAAAATCATGAAAAGAGCGGCTCATTTTTCCAAGCCCGCAGTCAGAATAAGTCATAACGGCTTCCGGTGTCTGAAAGCTTTCTCCCGGCGCAAGATTCCAGCAGAAATCCTCCCCGTGAATTCCCATCACCATCCGCACGCGGTCAAACTGCGTTATCTCAGCCTGCGCGATAAAATTCCCGGAATATACAAAATTCATTGCATAGACCTCTCCTGTCTCCTGCGTTGTCTCCGGCGTTACCAATGCTATGAAAGGATGCTCCTGATGGCTGGATTCCCCTTTTACGGAAGACATAAGCTGTCTGCCCGGGCAGAGCTTATTCCTCTGGATATAGCGTTCCCTTGCCCACGAGCCGCATAAACTCAACATTTCAAATTCCTGATTGTCCATATCCAGACAGGCGCTGTACGCCTTTTCTAAGCGCAGTCTTTCTGCCCCGTCATTTTGCATGGATATGCTTCTTGTAATCACATCCTCTTTCTCAAATACCGAGTAAGAAAGGGAAACCTTTAGCCCGAGCAGTGCGTCCGCACATATAATTACAAGAGTCTGAACCTCCTCTTCTCCTCCAAAGGCCGCCGGAAGTCCGGCAAGCACCGGTTTCCCTTTCCGTATCGTATGGCTTTCATAAAAGATTTCACTTCCGACGCTCCCTCGTTCATTTCTCACATTCAGACAGCTTTCCCTGTAATCTCCGATTCCTCCGGTCGGATATTCCATAGGGAAATAATCCAGAAAAGAATTTTTCTCTCTTTTATTTACGGCAGGTGTAAACGGCGTTTCCTGCATCCTCAACAGGTATTTTCCCCAAAAGCCCTCCAATCTTCTCCCATAATATACATGTCCGACATATCCCTCTTCCGAAAGTCCTATCATATAAGTTGTATGTACTGTGTCCAGTTTAAACATTCTGTTTTGTTCATCGTATAAAATACTCATTCCGTCTCCTCCAATTATTTTTTACTTAATTATATATTAATTTTAATCACTATATATGATATATTAATCATAAAATAAGCGTAAAGTCAATCTGTTTTTATATTAAATTTAATACATGTTTAAATAGACATAAAAATAGCATATACAAGCCCGAAAACTCGTATATGCTATTTATTCTTTCTAAACAAACCGTACTGCAGGACCAATCCGTTTTACACTGTCCCGCTCAATAAACGTACCAGGAAGCAGAAATACCCCCGACGAATAATCCATATGTTTCAGCTTATGGAGCAAAATATGTACCGCCCGTTTCGCCATCTCTTTCGTGTGAATCTCATAAGTGGTAATTCCCGGCTTTCCAGACGGGCTGATCACATAATTGTCAAACCCCGCTACGGATATATCCCCCGGAACCGTGTACCCTGCCGCATTCAGCCTGTGAATCAGAACGTCCGCAGCCACGTCGCAGTTACAGAAGAAAGCAGTCGGCATCTCCTCCGGAAGACGGAATTTTTTCCCCGGATCAATGCGTCCGTATTCCCTGTCACGATCCTCAATAATCCATTCCTCTTTCGGGCTTACGCCATGCATCATCAGTGACTTTAAATACCCCAGATAGCGGTCATCAATACTGTCCGTCGCAAGCCTTGTCCCTACAAACCCGATTCTGCTGTGCCCCATTTCAAACAAATAGTTTGTCATTCTGTAGCCGCCCATCATATTATTCGACACAACGGAATCACTGCCGTCTGCAATTCCGACCGTATCAAGATTCAAAACAGGAACTTTAATATGCTCTGACAAATAACCGGCGTACTCCGTCTTAAACGTACCCATAATAATAATTCCGTCTGTCTTTTTCCCGGCAATGATTTTCGGAAGCTCTTTCTCAAGCTCCGCTTCATAAGTAATAACCTCTAAAATAACAAAACAGTTTCTTGTAATTGCTCTCTGCAAAACCTCCTGATACAAATTCCAGTAAAAGGACTGTCCTTCCTTAAGATAACGCTCTGCGACAATAAGCCCTAAAGTATAGCTCTCTTTCTCTTCATCCGTACTTTTCGTTCTTATATATCCAAGCTCGTCCGCTAATTCTGTTATTTTCTGCCTCAGCTCGTCACTGACGCCCTTTTGTCCTGAAAGAGCTTTTGAAACCGTCACTGCACTGACACCCAGCCGCTCTCCTATATCAGAAAGCCTTACTGCTTTTGCCATATCTGCACTTCCCCCTTATTGATTAACACATAATTAAGTTAATTTTCACCCTGTGTTAATCTATTGTATTGCCAATTATATCTTTTGTCAAGGAGGGGGGCTCCGTTATCGCCCCGATTAAAATAATACACTCCTTTTCCACAAAGGGACGAAACGTAAATTGCATTTTCCTGTCATTCCTGATATACTGAGACTATTCTTTGACGAAAAAAGGAGATTTTATGATTGTATTAGATTTAAATGCAAAAGCAAGCATGTCGCACCTGCTTCTGAAACCGACTTTCCATCATTTTTCTTTTATTGAGGGGGAGGTTACAACCTTTAATAAATTTCATATCGACGGCCGGCTCTTTAAGGATTTTTTTGACGAAGCCCCCGAACGGCAATATTCTGACTGGAAAGAAGTACAGGAATATTTTCTCTCTGTTATCCGGGGGAAAAGAACTCCTCTGAATTTTAAGATTATCCTTTCGCTTGCGCGAAAAAATTTCCCTGCATTTCTCTCGTCGTGCAATCTGTCTTTCCGACCGGAGGAAATACAGGGATTATATCTTAATCTCCGCTATGAGGAAAATCAGCTCAAATGCGTGACCGGAACATCCATGAATCTATTTACTATGGATAAAAGCCTGGAAGAGGAGTGGGATCAGCATGTGCGGCAGCTTGTAGCAAAGCTGTCTCTAATCGCCTGACCGGGAGCTTCCAGCAAAGGAACGATTTGAATGAAAATGCCCCGCTCTATGTCTGATAATTCTTTATCATACAAAACGTTTATTTTTTTGTATAGACAGATTTCTTTCCGGACCAATCCGAGTACAGCTTCTGCTTCTTTCCATTCACTTTCACTGTTTTGTATGTCCGGATGCGGACATAATATTTCTTTTTCCCTTTCAGCCTGGAAATCGTTTTTGCAGAAGAACTCTTTTTTATTGTAACCGTCCTGGTCGTTTTCCCTTTAAAGCCAGAGCTGGTGCTGTATTGGACCTGATAACCGTCCATCTGTGTTGTCTGTTTTTTCCACGTCGCCTGTAAGCCTTTCGATTTTGCGGTTACTTTTTTCAGGCTGGTTTTTTTCGGCTTTATCGTAAAGGAACCTGTTGTCTTACCGCTGTAATTTCCGCGGAATGTAATTGCCGCCGTATAAATCCCGGGATTTTTTCTCCCTTTCGGATAGGTAATCCGATAATCCGTACCTGCTTTCAGCGTTCTTCCCTTGCTGTCCTTTATTACTACAGAGGGGGTCTTCACTTTCCCATCATAGGAATAGCTGGTTTTACTCCATGTAATCTTTTTCGGGCTGTAAATGACAACTGTATCTCCCACACCGGAACATACGCTGCAGACTTTCTGTACTTTCCCGCTTTTCTTCATAGTCGCCGGGACACGTTTTTCTATATACCGGTGGCCTGACGGGGCGATTCTTTCGGTATAGCTGTCCCCACATCCGCAGGTGTAGGTTCTGACTCCTGCCTCCGCACAGGAGGCTTTCTTTGTCACTTCACTTTGATAGGTATGCTTATGCGCCGGCTTCTCCGGCTCTACCGGCTTTTCCGGTTCCGTCCCGTCTCCATCGTAAAAAGTTATACGGGTTTCCGCCTTTACCGTATCTCCCAAAGCCTTTACGTCCGCTACCGTCGCCGGGTCAGAAACCTCAGAACAAAACAAAAAAGTAAAGTCTCCCGGCGATGCACCGTCAAACGCCTGCAAAAAATACCTGCCCGGATAATCCTCCGAAGCCATCAGCGACACCGCCTGCCCCCAGTCGGTCCTATTCTGGACGTCGGCGGAATCACTTTCCCAGTACTCCGACCGGACCCGAAGCACATAATCCGCCTCATATAACAAATAACCGGGATCTATAACATCCAAATGACTGAACGGAGTTCCCTCCGTGTCATACCACGTTGCTTCAATATAGATGTCCTCATCCGGAATTGAACCGTCCGCTTTTTCCGCGATCTTATTCAAATCCACTTTCTGAGGAAAAGACTGTATTTCCACCCGGCCAATCTCACGGAGGACTTCTTCTTCTTCATCGCATACCGTCCATATCTCTCCGCGCCGTTCAAATAGATAACGGCCATATGCCGTACCTGCATATTTCGGCGACAGCACAAAAGCCGGATCCGCCCCGCTTCCGGCTGACCCCCAGATATATCCTCTCTTCAGCAGCGCTCCGGGGAAAAGACGATTCTGCGTCTGAAACTGCGTCGTCCCGGTAATCTCACCCATAATTGACAAAAATCCTTCCGGATTCAATACCAGTATGCCGCGCGCTTCTTGCGGATCGCTTACTCCATGAAAATCACCTTCTATCATTACATTTTCTGCATCCGTCACGCCATTTAAATCCAGGCAGGCTCCGCTTTGAAGCGTTACATCATTCAGATAACCGGTTTCCGGCGCCAGACACGCCCCGTCTTTCAAAACCAGATTTCCAATTTCATTTAATACGGCCTTTTCCATAGACACATTGCTTAACGTCAGCGTTGTATTCACATTTCCGTTAAAGCTCTTTGCCATTGCGTATTGACTTACGTTTATTCCGGTAATATGGATCTCTGCCTGGCTGTTATATTGAGTATCAACGCTTTCACGGACCACCGCTTTCGCATCTAAATTAAGTTCCGCGCTTCCCTTATAAGGAACATCCCCATTTACTCCCGCTTCATGTCCCATATAAACCGCCTGAAATATCGTCTTGTCATTCGAATTGATTACCGTCATAGAAGCGCTGCCGCCAATATCGGTACCGGTATATCCTCCCGCATACACTGTTGGGAGCAGTTCCTCCTCCTGGCCTCCCATACCGCCCGCACCGCCTTTCAGCCAGGTGCTTACGTTATCCAAAGTAAGGCTGTGGCCTGCAAGATAGAGCTCTCTGTGCGGAACACTTCCCAACGCACTCGAGGATTCGAAAGTAAGCTCTATATCCCGGAAACAGACGCCGTCCCCTTCCAGCTGGATCGGACTCCTGGAGCATAGCCTGCTGTCTGGTGAAGAACCCTGAATCACCGTGCCGGCCGGAATCTTTACGGGAAGCATTCTTCCGCTTTCTTCCGCATCTTCCCCTATGCTGATAAGATTATTTATAATAATCAGGCTCCTCCGCTGCGCCAAAGCTTCCATAAACTCTTCTCTTGAAGTGACGGTAATCCCCTGCTCTTCAGACTGCAGGCTCATGTCCTCCTGTCCGCCGCTTTCCTGCGCTTCTGCCGGCATTGACAGCCACAATCCCCAAAATAACGCCGCAGCTATAAAAACGCATACCTTCTTTCCAATTCTTTTTCTCATAAAATTCCTCCCTGACACTCCACATCTTATTCAATTCTTAAAAATCTGTTATTACGGTTGATTATATCAGGTTCCCATTTAAAAATCTATAAACATCTTTTATAATTTAATTGCACTTTTCCAGAAATTTCTGTATAATAAAATCAGAAATTTACAAAACATGGGAGGAAAAAAGAAATGAAAAAGATGACACAATGGGGAAAGAAAACTTTTTTATTATTCCTGACTTTCGTTATCGCCGCCGGACTTTCTCTGACATTGACAAAACCGGCAAAAGCTGCGTCCGCGTCCTTAAATAAAACCAAATTAACAATGTATACCGGCGACAGCAGCAAATTAACAGTGAAAGGCTATGCAAAAAAGCCGGTATTTAAAAGCAGCCGGCCATCCATCGCATCCGTTACTAAAACCGGAACCGTAACTGCCAGAAAAGCCGGAAGCTGCACAATCAGAGTGAAAGCCGGAAAGAAAACGCTGTCATGCCGAATAACTGTAAAAAAGAGGCTTGAGCTTTCAAAATATCTGAATAAAAATTACACGCAGCTGAAAAAGGACGCCGGGAAACTAAAAATAAACAAAAATACTCCCTTTACCTATTCAAATCAGGAGAACTATATCAGCACTTCAAAGGATCCCTACAGCTTTATGTTCTGGGCCAATACGAAAACAAAAAAACTGCAGACGCTGCAGAACACCAGCCGGAAAGATATTACGTTATATGGCGTGAAGATAAATGAGAAAATAAGTACCGCTCATAAAAAGCTGCTCAAAAAAGGATTTAAGCTGAAACAACGGAGAAAGCTTTCCTCATCCAGCCCCCGAAAAGAACTGCGCACTTATCAGAAAAGCGGCGGCACAATTACTATTTCTGTAACAAAAAAGGATAAAGTAGAGTACTATCAATGGAATAGAAAATAAAACAATTGGATTCGAAGAGCCGTTTTTGCGGCTCTTGGCTTTGTCAAGTAAAGTGTGTAAATTTCTTATGATTTTTTTGGCGGTCATTT
>CAMNRH010000009.1 GCA_946552115.1 uncultured Lachnospiraceae bacterium | reverse complement strand
GGAAGCGTAGTTACGAAAGATGTTCCGGACAATATGATTGCCGCCGGAAATCCCTGTAAGGTTATCCGGGAGATAACTGATGAGGACAGGAAGTACTACTATAAAAATTATGAGTTTGACGTAGATGATTATTAGGGGAAGCTTAAGAGGGGGATCACAAAATCATAGAAGAAAGGGGCAGAATACAATGAACGAAATAAAAAAATGGGCGCGGTCAAGATTTCAGCCGAATTTGCCGCTGAGAGAGAATCAGACAAAGGTGACTGCATCGGAGGAACATCTTTCCCTGGCACGGAAAGCCGGCAGGGAGGGAATCATTCTTTTAAAAAATAATAATCATGTTCTTCCAGTAAAGAAAGAAACGCGCCTTGCGCTATTCGGCAAGGGTGTGTTTGATTATGTAAAGGGCGGCGGCGGAAGCGGCGATGTGACGGTGTCGCATGTGCACAATCTTTATGACGGGCTGACGAAAAGGGAGAATTTTGTCAGTGTCTTTGAGCCTCTGGCGCAGTTTTACAGGGAGAATGTTAAAAAGCAGTATGAGGACGGAGCGATACCGGGTATGACGGTGGAGCCTGAGGTCCCGTCAGAGCTTCTTTCGGAGGCGGAGCAGAATGCAGATATGGCAGTTATCGTAATCAGCCGCTTTTCGGGCGAGGGATGGGACAGGCAGAGCGCAGAATATGAAAGTGCGGTTCCGAGCGAGGTGGAACAGGCAAATTGGAGCAAACGTATCTTTGAGAACAGTGATTATTATCTGACGGATAATGAAAAAGCTATGATAGAAAAGGTATGCGCGGCCTTTACAGAGGTAGCGGTGGTACTAAACGTAGGCGGGATGGTGGATACCAGCTGGTTTGCGGATGATGACAGGATTTCCTCGGTGCTTCTGGCGTGGCAGGGAGGAATGGAGGGAGGACTTGCTATAGCGGATATTTTGCTTGGAGCAGAAAGTCCCTCCGGAAAGCTCCCGGATACGCTGGCGTCGTGTATGGAGGATTATCCGTCGACATGTAATTTCCATGAATCCCCGGATTACGTAGAGTATACGGAGGATATTTATGTAGGTTACCGGTATTTTGAGACAATGGAAAAAGCAAGAAACCGCGTAAATTATCCCTTTGGTTTCGGACTGTCCTACACGGCATTTCAGATTGATGTTCTTTGGGCAGGTGAGAAAGACGGGCAGATAGCGATGGGAGTTCAGGTGAGGAACACCGGTGACTATGCCGGCAAGGAGGTTGTGCAGGTATATTACCGGGCGCCGGAAGGAAAGCTTGGAAAGCCGGAAAGGGAGCTTGCGGCGTACAGGAAGACGGATAAGCTTATGCCGGGGCAGACACAGATACTGACGCTTACCTTTCAGACTGCATCCATGGCCTCCTTTGATGACTTGGGAAAGGTGGCGGAGGCCTCGTATATTTTAGAAAAAGGCCGTTATTTCTTCTATGTGGGCAATTCTGTGCGTGACGCGGACGAGATTGGCTATGTATACGAGCTGAAAGAAAATAGAATTACGGAGCAGCTGTCGCATAAGGCTGCGCCCTCGAAACTCATAAGGCGTATGCTCTGTGACGGTTCCTTTGAGGAGCTGCCGCAGATACCGTCTGAGGATTATATGGAAAACGGACTTGGCTGGAGCGATGAGGAGACAGAGGGAGTGGCTCCGATGGTACGTAAGATTCCGCGTCGTCTGTTGTTTGGAGGGGAGGATACGGGGAAGCATGCGTTTGACGATGTGGCAGAGGGAAAGATAAGCTTAGATGAATTTATGGCGCAGCTTTCCGACAGCAATATGGCCGTGCTTCTTGGCGGACAACCGAATACCGGGGTGGCAAATACATTCGGTTTCGGCAATCTTCCTGAATACGGCGTGCCGAATATCATGACGGCGGACGGCCCTGCAGGACTAAGGATTGCTCCGGAGTGCGGCGTTTATACAACAGCATGGCCCTGCGCGACAATGCTTGCATCCACATGGAATCCGCAGCTTGTAGAGCAGGTGGGGCGCGCGGCGGCAGAGGAAGTAAAAGAGAACAACATTGCCGTCTGGCTGGCGCCTGCGATGAATATTCACAGGAGCCCCCTCTGCGGAAGAAATTTCGAGTATTACTCTGAGGACCCGGTTCTGACAGGGACGATTGCTTCGGCAATGGTGGACGGAATCCAATCTCAGAAAATCGGGGCTACGGTAAAGCATTTTGCCTGCAATAACAAAGAGACAAACCGAAAAAACAGTGATTCCAGAGTATCCGAACGCGCGCTTCGCGAAATCTATTTAAAGGGCTTTGAAATCTGTGTGAAGCGTTCGCAGCCATGGGTACTCATGACAGCTTATAATCTGGTGAACGGCTGCCGGGCGTCGGAAAATAAAGATTTAATAAACGGGATTCTTCGCGGCGAGTGGGGATACCGGGGCGTTGTTACGACAGACTGGTGGACGAAAGGAGAACACTACAAGGAGGCAAAAGCCGGTAATGATATTAAGATGGGCACCGGATATCCGGAGCGCGTTTTAAAGGCTCTTCATAAAGGTCTGATTACGAGAGAGGAATTAACCGCCTGTGTGCGCAGGGTATTAGAATTGATTTTAAAAGTGGATTAATTGTCAGGTATGACAGCATTTTTACTATGTGTAGAATGATGATTTATAGATAATACAAATAAACGCATATAATTTATTTCATATTACAATTTGTGCCATGCTCCGACTACTGCTATAATATTTTTGTAGAAGTTTTTAGTTATATTTAGGAGGTGTGTTATGAAAAAGAAAGTATTAAGCATGTTTTTAGGGCTTTCTATGATCGTATCTTTGGCGGCAGGATGTTCAGGCGGCAATGCATCAGAGGATACGCCAGCAGATGCGGAGAATACGGAAACGGCGGCAGAGGAAAGCAGTGACGGAGGAAGTATCACGCTTATGGTGCCTGACTGGGCGATTCCGACGGAGGAGCAGCTTGCGGAGTTTAAGGAAGAATCCGGCATTGAAGTTGTAGTTAATGAAGTTGGCTGGGATGATATCCGGGACAAGATGGTAACGGCGGCAGCGGGAGGACAGGCTGTGGCAGACGTTGTTGAGGTTGACTGGTCATGGGTCGGTGAGTTTTATGCGGCAGACTGGCTGGAGCCGTTGGATGTTTCTGATGAAGTAAAGGCAGATATGCCTACGATGGAAACATTTACCAAGGACGGCAAAGTGCTGGCGGTTCCGTATGCCAATGATTACCGTCTGTCATATTACAATACAAAGCAGTATGAGGACGCAGGCATCAAGGATGAGCCGCAGACATGGGAAGAGGTATATGAGAACTGTAAAACCCTGAAAGAAAAAGGAGTATGCGATTATCCGTTTGCCCTGCCGTTAAATGCGGAGGAAAAGACATCCACATACCTGATGTGGCTTGCGTATACTATGAACGGTGTTGTGTTCAACGATGACGGGACTTTGAACAGGGATTCTGTACTGGCTGCCCTGCAGTATGAAGAAAAGCTGATTAAAGACGAGCTGGTTGACCCGGCGGATAAGACTTCCTCCGGTATGGATGCGTATAAACGTATCTTATCAGGCTCCGCGAATTTCCTGACAGGACCGACATCTTTTGTATCTAAGAGTACGAATGAAGAAGAATGCAGTGTAATCGGGCAGATCATGCCGATTCTTGTTCCGGGTAAAGACGCGAAAGCAACTGTTACCATGGCGCTTCCGGAAGGTCTTGGCGTTACAAAATTCTCTGAGAATAAAGATGCGGCGAAGAAATTTATCAAATGGTATACATCTGCCGACATGCAGGAGAATCTGAATGCCAGCAACACAGCGATTCCGACTCTGAACTCTGTATTGAAAAAGCTGATAGACGATGGTACGATAAAAAATGCGGGTGCGATGATGGAAGAGGCAGAGCTGATCGTTTCCCCGTTCCCGGGAGGGGTTCCGTCTTATTACGCGGAGATGAGCAACGCGATGTACAACGCGATCAATAAGATGGCTCTTGGAGAGATGAACGCGGAAGAAGCCTATGCCGAGATGGAAACAAAAGTAGCTGAGCTTGTAAAAGCAGAATAATACAAAAGCAGGAAATAAATAATGAAAAATAAGATATTACCCTATCTTTTACTTGCACCCATGATATTGATCATGGGTGTATTAGTATTTTATCCGATTATAGCCACATTTTCTTACAGCCTGAAAAAGTGGAAATTAACCGCCCCGGCTGATATCCGGTTTGTGGGGCTTAAAAATTACGCGGTGGTTCTTACCTCAGAATCTTTCTGGTACAGTTTCCGCAATACGGTATTTATTCTGGCAATTGTAGTCGTTCTTACAACTGTACTGGGATTTTTGGTTTCTGTGCTTTTGAATGTGAACGTAAAAGGGGCGGGAATCCTTCTTGCAATAGCAATCCTGCCATGGGCTCTCCCGCCTTATGTAAACGGGATATTATGGAAGTTTGTGTTTTCTTCCGGATATGGTTTTATGAACAAGGTACTGATCGGCCTGGGGCTTATCAGTCAGCCGGTTGAATGGCTTGGCTCCAGATGGTCGCTGCTGCTTCTTGTATCTCTTGTGGTGACATGGAGAAGTATTCCTTTTATGGCGCTGGTGTGTCTGGCGGGAAGGCAGTCCATTCCCGAAGGGCTTTACGAGGCGGCCCGGATTGACGGTGGAAATACAGGAACGATCTTTCGGACGATTACGCTGCCTTTGATGCTTCCGTTTTTGGGGATCGGGATCACATCCGCATCGGTCACGGCGATCAATGTGTTTGACGAGATCATTGCTTTGTCAGGGTACAGTGATCTTGGGAAAAATATATTAGTAGAAAGCTACCTGACTACATTTTCCTTTTTGGATTTTGGAAAAGGGAGCGCTGTAACTTACCTGGTGATGTTTTTCGCGGGGATTTTAGGAGTATTCTACCTTAGAAGTCTTAACAAGGAGGTGGAATATTGATGAAGGTCTTAAAAAAGATTGGCTATATTATCGCGCTGGCGCTTTTTCTGACGCTGACGCTGGGGCCCTTTATATGGACATTTATATTGTCCGTGACGCCGGAATATGCTATGATGGAGAAAACATCAGGCTTGTTTCCTGATATGGTTATCTATGACAATTATCGGGAACTTCTGACAGAAGGGACGCAGAGAGGGGCGTTACTCATAACCGGGATAAAAAACGCGTTAAAGGCAGTAGGTGCAGCTCTTCTTATAGGGATACCTGTCGCCATGATGAGCGCTTATGCTCTGAGCCGGATGGAGTTTAAGGGCAGAAAGCTGATCAAAAATCTGCTTCTTATTACGATGATCATCCCTGTAATGGCGACAATCATACCGCTGTTCCGCCTGTTTGTGGCAAGACAGTGGCTGGATGATATATTTTGGCTGAGCATAGTATACGTAAGTTCCTATCTTCCTATGGCAACGTGGCTGATCTCCAATTATTTTTCAACCATACCGAAAGAGCTTGAGGAGGCAGCGCTTATTGACGGGTGCGGAAGGATGGCTTCTTTCCTGCGTATCATAGTACCCTCATCTTATCCGATCATACTGTCGGCGGCGCTTATTATGTTTTTAAATACATGGAGTCAGTTTCAGATCCCGCTCATCCTTGCTTCATCGCTGGAGACAAAGCCGGTAGCGATCGTTGTGTCAGAATTTATGACAAAGGATTCCGTCCAGTACGGACTTACGGCAGCAGCCGGGATCATTGCAGTCGTCCCGCCGGCAGCTACGGCGCTTATTTTCAGAAGATTCCTGATCTCCGGAATGATGAGGGGATCGGTGAAAGGATAGCGGAAAGGAGACACACAATGGCAAGCAGATTGGAATTTGTAGAATATATCGCGGACCAGTTAAAAGAGGCTGGGACAATTACATATCGGAAAATGTTCGGCGAGTATGGAATGTACTGTGACGGAAAAATCTTTTCTTTAATTTGTGACGACCGTTTTTTTGTTAAAATTACAGAGGCGGGAAAGCTGCTGGCGCCTGATTTGGAGGAGGTGCCGCCCTATGACGGGGCAAAGCCGTATTTTCTGATTGAGGATGTTGATAACAGGGAATTTCTGGTGAAAATGGTAACGGAAACCTGTAAGGAGCTTCCGATGCCGAAGCCTAAGAAAACAAAGAAACGGTAAAACATATCATAACTGTCATCTGGTATCCTGTTATGAATTTATGCAGATATGCCGATACCCTTAACAGGGACATGTAGTTTTTACACAGTAGAAATGAGGTAGGACATTTATGACGATAGCAGAGAGAATTGCAGCGCTTCCGACGGCAGTGAATATAGCAGAGCCATTTTCAGGGCGGCTTACACAGGGCGCTTCCGGCAGCAGGATGAACGGCGCGGGGCAGGCAAAGCCGGACATTACAGAGGCGTCAACACTCAGAGTATCCCTGTACGCAGTGGATGCTTCCGGGTATGATAAGGCGAGTGCAGTGAATAAACAGTGGAGAAAGATGAATACGTTTAATCTTCTGGACGTACTGGACGGAACTGCCGATACCTCTAACCGTACATTGAGCGTGCAGGAGCTGGAAAAGCGGCTTCAGGAGGGGAGTCTCCTGGATGAAGTGAGCGATACGGATTTTGACATGCTTAAATTTGAATTTTCAGGGTTAGGTTTTGAAGACGGTACGGTTTCTGATAAATTTCGTAAAAATACGGAATATCTTGCTTCACGCTATGCGGCGATGGAGGACAGGATAAAGGATACCTGTACAGGCGGAGAGAGAGACGAAAAGCTAAGCCGGTTAAAGGAGCTTTATCAGAATACGCTGGAGAGGATGGCAAGGGAATATGTGGGGACCGTCGGGGGCCTTTTGAATAAATACGGCGTTTCCGGTGAGGAAGAAAAGCTGTATAAGGCCTTTAAAAACGGTGTAAATGAAAGAGTATCGGAATACAGGGATTTTCTTAAAGAGAACCCAGGGTTTGCGGGACTTGAGGGAACAAAGGACGCATGGCTTTTAAAGGATGACGAATATATCGCGGCGAAGTTGAGAGAGAAAGAAATCACATCTGCGGGAGGCAGAAAAAGCGCCGGTTACAGCCTGCATGATTTGGATGTGCTGGGGCAGTACGTTTCTTCCCTTTCCGAGGCGGAGGCAAAGGCGAATACCTATGAGTTAAACGAGGAGCGGATGGGTCTGGAGCTCGCCGTACTGGCGATGAAAACAGATATTCTCGGGAAAAAGGAGGGGATTGGCGCAGCGCTTCAGGCAACGCTTAATCATACGCTGCGGGGATATATCAATGTGTTTTTGGAACAGTTTGAGCGCAGACTGAGTGAAAACAGAAAACAGGCATATATAGCTTCCGATATACAGGGGAATGCAGGTCTTGACAGGGGAAGAGTGTGGGATGTGTACAATAAGACGATGGAGAGTTACCATGTCACAAAGGATATGCTTCAGGCAATGAAGGAGGGTGCAGAGTACGGAAAAGCCCGGTATTTTGAAAGGATGAATCTGGGAAATACAAAGGATATTTACAGATACCGGAACGGAATCGGATATTGGAATCAGACGGGTATTCTGATAAATGAAAAGGCGTAGGGAAAAGGGAGAAAATTATATGAACATATTGGTCATTGACGCGCAGGGCGGCGGAATCGGAAAGCAGATTGTAGCCGCCGTTAAGAAAAATTTTCCCGGACAGTGTGTAACCGCCGTCGGTACAAACAGCGCGGCTACATCGGCGATGCTGAAGGCGGGTGCGGACCGGGCGGCTACCGGAGAGAATGCGGTAATCGTCTGCAGCCGGAAAGCAGATATGATTATCGGCCCGGTGGGAATTGTAATTGCAGACGCTCTGCTTGGGGAGATCACTCCGGCGATGGCAGCCGCGGTGGGCAAAAGTCAGGCGAAGAGAATACTGATTCCGGTGAATCACTGCGATAATTATATTGCCGGTGTTCCGGATTTAACAATGGCGCGGCTGATTGACAGCGTAATATCGGAAGTGCAAAAAATTATGAGTGATAATTGATATTCCGGAGATATTATGATATGATACCTTTAGTTCGGCAGCATGAAGCTGTTTTCCGGAGCCGAAGCTCCTGACAAAAATGATGGGAAATAATTTAAACAGGAATAATTTGAATTAAGAAGTAATAAAAAGAAGCTGCAAATGATATATGTACATGAAGGCATATGCTTCCCCCAAGGGGAATCATGTGTCTTTTTGTTGTATGGAAGAAAAAGTTATTTGAAAATGAAAAGACAGGAGAAATGATTATGAGAAAGGTACTTTCTTTTTTAACGGCATTGATGATGCTTCTTTCCCTGAGCGCCTGCGCGGGCTTTGCGGCTCCAGGCGGGAAAGAAAATGACGGCGGCGGGAACACGCTTGTCTATGGCAGCGGCGACTATACAAGAATTAATCCTGCTATGGATGAGCACGGGGAAATTAATATTTTGATTTTTAACGGGCTTACTGCTCATAACGGTGAGAATGAAGTAATTCCCTGCCTCGCAAAGAGCTGGGAATTTGATAAGGAAAGCAGCAGCTATACCTTTCATCTGGAGGAAAATGTAAAATGGCATGACGGCGAAGCGTTTACGGCCGATGATGTGAAATTTACGATAGAATCAATTATGAATCCGGAAAACGGCTCTGAAAACGCGCCGAACTATGAGGATGTGGAAGAGATTACCGTAGCCGATGATTACACGATTACCTTTCGTCTGGCAGCGCCTAACGCGGCGTTTCTTGATTATATGACGATGGCGGTTCTTCCGGAGCATCTTTTGTCCGGGGAGGATATGCAGGAATCGGATTTTTTTAGAAGTCCTGTCGGGACCGGGCCGTACAGGCTGGAAAGCTGGGATACAGGTCAGGCGATTACGCTTGTAAAAAATGAGGAGTATTTTGGGGGAGAGCCCGGTATTGATAAAATTATATTCAGGATTGTGCCGGACGACAATGCAAAGGCGCTGCAGATGGAGGCCGGAGAGCTTGATTTGGCGCTTTTGACTCCAAAGGATGCGAAGTCTTTCAGGAACAGGGACGGATATACCTGCTATGAAATGAAGACGTCGGATTACAGGGGAATTCTTTTTAATTTTCAGAATCCATACTGGACAGAGAACAGGGACATTATTCCGGCTGTCTGTTACGCGGTTGACAGGCAGGCGATTATTGACGCAGTGCTCCTCGGTCAGGGGCTGAAAGCTTACGGACCGCTGCAGCGCAATATTTATAATAATGAAGAAGTCCGGCATTATGATTACAACCCCCAAAAGGCGAAAGAGGTTCTTGAAGCCTGCGGCTGTACGATGGGTGGCGACGGATTTTACGAGAGAAACGGCGAGACGGTCGGGTTTGTCATCAGCGTTGGCGCGGGGGATCAGGTGCGCATTGATATTGCGCAGGCGGCCGCTCAGCAATTGGGAGAGGTTGGGATTAAATGCACGGTTGATATACCGGCGAAAGTAGACTGGGGCAGCCAGATGGCATATTTGATTGGATGGGGAAGTCCCTTTGACGCGGATGATCATACATATAAGGTATTTGGCACAGATAAGGCGGCAAATTACAGCGGCTATTCCAATGAGCTGGTGGACAGATACCTGACGGAGGCGCGCCGGACGGATGATCCGAAGGTCAGAAAAGAGGCCTATCATAAATTCCAGACAGCGCTTGCAAATGACCCGGCTTATGCCTTTATCTGTTATATTGACGCTGATTATGTAGCCGCTTCCAGAATTCAGGGTATCAATCCGGATACGGTTATGGGACATCACGGCGTTGGAATCTTCTGGAATGTTACGGAGTGGAAAATGACCGAATAAGCGAGGGGGAACAATGTCAGAGCTATTGGAAGTGAAAAATTTATCTGTCAGCTTTTCTACATCGTCCGGAGAGGTGCAGGCAGTCAGGAACGTCAGCTTTTCTCTGAAAGCGGGCGAAGTATTGGCGGTTGTAGGGGAATCAGGCTGCGGAAAAAGTGTGCTGTGTAAAAGCATTATGAAGCTTCTGCCCTCCAATGCCAAAATAAAGCAGGGAAGCATCACTGTAAACGGGGCGGATATAACCGCATACCGTGAAAGGGATATGTGCAGGCTGCGGGGGAAATTATTTTCTATGGTTTTTCAGGATCCGATGACAGCTTTAAATCCTACGATGACTGTCGGAGCACAGATAGCCGAGGCTGTGAGGGTGCGTGAGCCGGGCATATCAAAGACAGGGCTCAGAGACAGGGTGATGCAGTTAATGGATTTGGTCGGAATAGACAGCCCCGGAGAGAGGATGGAACAATATCCGTATCATTTTTCGGGCGGTATGCGTCAGCGGAGCGTGATGGCAATTGCTCTTGCGGGGAATCCCCGGATTCTGTTCGCGGATGAACCGACGACGGCTCTGGATGTTACGATACAGGCTCAGATTTTGGATTTGTTCCGTGATATACAAAAGAAACTTGGGACTGCTACGGTTTTTGTAACCCATGATTTCGGGGTTGTTGCAGGAGTTGCGGACAGGGTTGCGGTTATGTATGCCGGGAAAATTGTAGAGATTGGCACGGCGGAGGAGATTTTTTACGATGCAAGGCATCCGTACACATGGGGGCTTATGAAATCACTTCCGGCGTTTTCAAAAGGGCAGGATACGCTTTACACAATTCCGGGTATGCCGCCGACGCTTGTAAATCCGCCGAAAGGCGATGTGTTCGCATGCCGCAATGAATATGCGCTGGAAATTGATTATCAGGAGGAGCCGCCCATGTTCAGGGTTACAGATACACATTATGCCGCCACATGGCTTCTTGATGAGCGCGCGCCGAAAGTGGTATCTCCGGTAGGAGGTATAAAAGTATGAGCGAAAAAAAGACAGATGGAGAAATCCTGTTAGATATAAGGCATCTTACGCATATCTTTTCTTTCCCGAAAAGGGTGACGGTAAAAGCAGTGAATGACGTTTCCTTTCAGATTCGCCGGGGAGAGATTTTCGGATTGGTCGGGGAATCAGGCTCCGGAAAATCGACGATTGCAAGATGCATTATGAATATTTACAGGCCCTGTGCAGGAGAAATCATTTATAAGGGTGTCAATGTGTGTGATTTGAAGCAGCTTCGTAAAAATAAGAGGATGCTGGATACAACGCGTCAGCTTATTTTTCAGGATTCGAGCTCCAGCCTGAATCCGCGTATGAAAGTGTGTGATATTATTGAGGAGCCTATGAGGATACAGCGTACGAATCCGCCCAGAGGTTCATACCGCGCCGAAGCGGAATTTCAGCTGTATTATGTAGGCATGGACGCGTCCTATCTGGATAAATATCCGGCCGAGCTGTCCGGAGGACAAAGACAACGGGTGGCGATTGCCAGAGCGCTTGCAATGGAGCCGGAGCTTTTAGTGGCGGACGAGCCGATTGCATCGCTGGACGTATCAATACAGGCGCAGATTGTGAATCTTTTCCGGCATCTTAAAAAAGAGCACGGCTTTTCCTTTTTGTTTATTGCACATGACTTGTCAATGGTGGAATTTTTGTGTGACAGGGCAGGGGTTATGTATAAGGGAGAGCTGGTAGAAACCGCGCCGGTAAAGAAGCTGTTTGAAAATCCACAGCATCCCTATACAAAAAGGCTTCTGGCAGCGGTTCCGATTCCGGATCCGGGAAGGGAGCGGGCGAGGAAGGGAAACAGATGGTAAAAACGGCGGGACGTAAATTTTTAGAGCTATTATTAAGTATATTTTTTCTTTCAGTTATCATATTCTATATTGCAAGATTGACGCCGGGCGACCCGCTTATATCCTATTACGGGGAGCGTGTTGAAAAAATGAGCCCGGAAGAGCGGGAGCGGGCGGAGGAAAGACTGGGATTAAACTCTTCCGTTTCCAATCAGTATCTTCGGTGGCTTGCGGATGCCTTTCACGGTGAGTTTGGGATTTCCTATAAATATAAAATGGATGTGACCGAAGTGATAGGAGAACGTATCGGTAACACATTCATTTTGGGCGGTATCGGTTTTCTCTTTATTTTTGGTGGTTCTCTGCTGCTCGGGATTTTGTGCGCATGGTATGAGGATCGGCTTCCTGACCATATGATTTGCAAAATGGGCACGGCTGTGAGCTGTATTCCTGAATTCTGGCTGTCGCTTATTTTAATTTTAATTTTTGCGGTTAATCTGCGGTGGCTTCCCAGCAGCGGCGCCTATACAATTGGTATAAAGAGAAGCGCAGCGGATCGTATTCTGCATCTGATTCTTCCGATGACGGTTGTAGTAGCCGGGCACTTGTGGTATTACGCATATATGATACGAAATTTGATTTTAGAGGAGGTCAGGACGGATTATGTTCTGCTGGCCAAAGCGAAAGGCCTGAAAAAGCGCAGAATTATGTTTCGGCACTGCCTGAGAAATACGTTTCCTTCTTATTTAAGCATTATGGCTGTTTCCGTTCCTCATATTTTAGGAGGAACTTATATTGTGGAAACGGTTTTTTCGTATCCGGGGCTTGGGACGCTTATTTATGAGAGCGCAAGATATAAGGACTATAATCTTTTAATGTTTCTGTCTCTTATGTCCGGAGCTTTAGTGATTTTATGCAATATGGCCGCGCAGGTACTAAATGAAAGAATTGACCCCCGGATAAAATCCGAAAATATGGGGAAAGCTCCGGAGGGAATCGGGCTATGACAAATAATTTTGAACTGGTCGGGATAAAACCGACGCCGCGAAAGGAAACGGTGCAAAAAGAAAAATGGTACAAAGGGAAACCGGTTTTTTCGGGCGTACTTCTTGCCCTGATAGCGGCGGGCTGTTTGCTTGGCGGCCTGCTTATGACAGAGGATTCGGCGGCTTTGAATTTGCAGAATTGCGGCCTGCCGCCAAACGGAGAATTTCTTTTTGGGACAGATACCATGGGCAGAGATATTTTTTCTATGATTTGGCTTGGAGGGAGAGTTTCTCTGTTTATAGGCATCTCTTCCACGATAATTTCCACAATAACGGCAATCGTTTTTGGCGCGCTCAGCGGAAGCGCCCCTGTGTGGGCGGATACGATTCTGATGAGACTGACAGAAATTCTGTTTAGTGTGCCGGAGCCCTTGTTGGTGATCTTTATTCAGGCAGTGCTGGGAGAGGCGAATGTTTTCAGTCTTTCCTTTGTAATTGGCGTTACCGGATGGATGAGTATGGCAAAGATCATTCGGACAGAGGTAAGACAGCTTCGGGGCAGCGAGTATGTGATTGCCTCAAAATGCATGGGGGGAGGCTTTTTTCATATTCTAAAGAAGCATCTGGCTCCCAATTTTATATCATCCATTATGTTTATGGCGGTTATGAACATCCGAAACGGAATTATGGTGGAGGCGACACTGAGCTTCATGGGAATCGGCCTGCCGGTGGAGGTAATTTCGTGGGGGAGCATGCTCTCTCTGTCAGAAAAAGCATTGTTGTCGAATGCTTGGTGGATGATAGTGATTCCGGGGGCATTTCTTGTTGCGACATTGATGTGCATTACAAGTCTCGGAAATGATTTGCGTAAGAGTATGAATCGGGGACAGGGTTATTTTTGACAGGCAGGCCTTGATATTTCTAACCTTGTAGTCTATAATTTTTGTGTGGAATTTTTTCCAAGTAATGAGAAAAAGGAGTAGACAAATGCAGAAAATATTAATTATTAATGAAAATATTGAAGAGACGGCCCAATTAAAATCTGTTTTGGACGGGGAGTATGAGATTCACACTGTCTGTGGCGGGGATGTAAGGGAAAATAGTCTGGATTCAAATCAATATTCCTTAATTCTTGTAGATGCTGTAATGTTTGGAGCGGAAGATTTCGCATTACTGAAAAAATTACAGGCTGCGGTGATAGACCGGCATCTCCCCATTATTTTAATTGCGGATTTGTCTGATACGCAGGCCGTGGAGCGGGGACTTATGCTGGGAGCCGCGGATTGTCTTTCGAGACCGCTTCAGTCGTCGCTTGTAAAAGCAAGAGTACATACACATGTCAGATTATTTAAGTACCGGGAGAATGAAGGAGAGCAGTCCGGTATGACGGACCGGCTGACAGGAGTGGCGAGCAGGAAGCGCTATGAGCTGAATCATATTGTGAAATGGCAGGAGGCGGTGCGCCTGCAGGTTCCGATTACAATCTGTATGTTTGATATTGACAGGTTCCGAATATATAATGAAACCTATGGTTATCCTGCCGGTGATAAGGTATTGACTGCTGTGGCAGGCGTGATATCCGCGCAGTTAAAGCGCAGTACAGATTTTTTTGCGCGTTATGGCGGCGAGGAATTCATTGCAATTTCCTTAGGCGGTGAGATAGATACGGTATTTGAACATTTAAAAAGTATCCGGCGGGCAGTGGAGGAGCTTCATATTCCATATGAAAGTTCGGATTCAGGCTGTATTACAATCAGTATCGGAGGAGCGTTTATCATTCCCGGTGTCAGGGAATCTTATGACACATATCTCAGAGCAGCCGAAACAATGCTTCTGGATGCAAAGGAATCCGGAAGAAATCAGGTGGTGCTTTCTGACAGGGAACAGATGCGCCGGAGAGAACAGGAAAATAAGCCGTCGGAAAAACGGGATAAATAGCAGATATGGATTATGAGCTGTTGTTGAATGAAATCATTAATATTGGAAAAGAAATGATTAAAAGCGGGGCGGAAACCGACCGGGCCGAGGACAGCATGTACCGGATGCTGGAAAGCTACCATTTGGAACAGTGCAGTGTTTTTGCGATTCAAAGTGATATTCAGGCAACCATTAAGCCTGTTGGAGGTCATTTTATTACGCAGATCAGGAGAATCCACAAGGTAGGATTTAATTATGACAGATTAGATTATCTGAATAATCTGTCCAGATATATTTGTAAAAATACGCCGTCTGTGGAAGAAATACGAGAAAAGTATGAGGGGGTCATGGAGCGCAAGCCTCAGCCCGAATATTTGAAATATTTAGCAGCGGTTATGGGCGGCGTCGGCTTCGGCGTGTATTTTGGCTGCGATCCGCTGGATACGGTTGTCGGGATTATTATCTGTGTGCTCATAGAGGTGTATTTGGGAAATCTTCTGGATAAAAAGGAGCATAATCTGGTAGTATATAATTTGGTGATTGCTTTTTTATCCTCCGCGGCAGTATTTCTTGCCGGAAAGATAGGATTCGGACATCATCCGGATCGGATTGTGCTGGGGCTTAACATGGTGTTAATCAGCGGACTGGGAGTGGCGAACGGGATTCGGGATGTGGTAAACAGGGCTTTTTTGTCCGGGATTTTGAATATAGCCAACGCATGCCTGGGGGCGATTGCAATTGCATGCGGAACCGGGCTTGCCATGGTGCTTTTTCAGGGGGATATGTATGAGATGTATATTGCGCCCAGTATTGCGGTACAATTAATTTCCTGCGGAGTGGCAAGTATGGGATTTGCGCTTGTGTTCAAGGCGGCAGTTAAGCAGTCCTTTTACGCAGGGGTAGGAGGAGCCGTTAACTGTGCATGCTATCTTTTGGTGCAGCATTATCAGGGGAGCGATTTTGCAGCGGTGATTGCAGGATCTGCGTTTGTGGCAGCCTATGCGTATCTGATGTCCAGAGTGCACCGGGCGCCGGCGACGATTTTTCTGACTACGTCAATTATGCCGGTGATTCCCGGAGCAACCTTGTTCTATCTGATGCACGGTCTTGTACAGGCGGATTACGCGCTGGCGTCCCAGCAGACCATTCTGCTGGCGCAGACGTGCATGGCGATTGCCTTTGGCTTTTTAATTATAGAGATTGTAACCCGCTATATCGGGACAAGAAAAATATAGGCTAGAGAGTGGGATAGTGCCCGTCAAAGCAGGCGGTGCAGAGCGGAAGCCCGCCGACAGTAGAGGGTAAATCCTCTATCCGCATATATCCTAAGGAGTCGGCGCCGATCATCCGGCGAATTTCCTCCGCAGAGTGCGAGGCTGCCAGAAGCTGACGGTTTGAGGGTATATCTGTACCATAGTAGCAGGGATAAAGAAAAGGCGGAGAGCTGATTCTTACATGTACCTTATGTGCTCCGGCCTGCTTCAGCATATGGATCAGGTTTGCAATGGTAGTTCCCCGTACGATGGAATCATCCACAAGAACGATATTTTTATTTTTTACCGTATCTCCGAGTATACTCAGCTTCATGCGTACGCCGGCCTCCCGCTCCTTTTGTGTCGGCTTAATGAAAGTTCGTCCCACATAGCTGTTTTTATAAAAGGCCAGTGTGAAAGGAATTCCTGCTTCCCCGGCAAATCCCTGCGCCGCAGTGATGCCGGAATCCGGGACTCCTGTTACAAGGTCGGCCTCAGCCGGGTATGCTTTTGCCAAAGCAGCACCGGCTTTTTTTCTGGACTCATAGACAGAGATTCCGTCTAATGTACTGTCCAGCCGGGCGAAATAGATATATTCAAAGATACAGTGGGCAGGTTTTTTTGTCCGGGCCGGGGGATTGGAGGAAATGCCCGCAGAGGAAATGGTTACAATCTCTCCGGGAAGAATGTCCCGGAGAAATTGTGCGCCGATGGCAGTTAATGCGCAGCTCTCAGATGCGATAATGTAGGAATTGCCCCGTTTTCCAAGACAGAGCGGTTTTAGGCCTAAGGGATCTCTGACTCCGATTAGCTTGCGGGGGCTTGCGATGACAAGCCCGTAAGCGCCTTTAAGCCTGGAGGCCGTGCGTTCGATGGCTTCCTCTACGGTTTTTGTTCCGACCCGCGCTCTTGCAATCTGATAAGCGATAAGCTCAGAATCTGTTGTAGTCTGGAAAATTGCGCCGGTTTGTGCAAGCTCCTTCCGTAGCTCTTCTGTGTTTACCAGGTTGCCGTTATGTGCCAGCGCAAGAGTTCCTTTGATATAGTTGAGGACAAGAGGCTGGGCATTGGAACAGGTGGCAGCCCCGGTGGTGGAATAGCGCACATGCCCGATGCCGAGGTTCCCCTTTAGTTCCTTTAAGGTGTTCTCATCGAATACCTCATGCACGAATCCCATTCCTTTATGCACATTCATATTTCCTTTCGGACCGCCGGTGTCAAATACGGCAATTCCGCAGGATTCCTGTCCCCGGTGCTGAAGAGAGGACAGTCCGTAATAGATGGATTCCGCAGCGTCTTCCCCATCCGGGTTAAAGATACCGAATACGCCGCACTCTTCTTTGATTCTATCGTCTGTATATCTGGTCTGCTCCATAACATTTCCTCACTATAATGAAAAAAGAAGTTGGTCATAGGTCGGATAAGGAAGAAGAGAATCCGGAATCAGTTCCTCAGCTTCATTTGCGGCCAGGCGCAGCGCTTCCATTTTTACAAGGATATCTGCATGGCAAAGCCGGGCTGCTTTCAGAGCGTCCTCTGTACCTGCGGCTTCTGCGACAGAGGCGGAAAGCTGTTTTATGCCTCTGGTAATTGTCTCATAGGCCTCTGTCAGGCTTTCAATAAGCGCTTCCTCCGACGAAGTGGAAAGCTTCGGCATAAAGGCTTTTTTGGAAGCGGCATGCCCGGCGGTTTCTCCGGCATAGGCATTCAGAGCCGGGAGAAAGTCTTTTGTAAGCATTTCCGTCATAGTGCGGGCCTCAATCATAACCGTTTTCGTATAGTTCTCCAGAAGAATTTCATAGCGGGAGAGGATTTCATCCTTTGTAAAGATATGATGCTTTGTAAATAACGCTACGTTTTTATCGGCAATAAACTGAGGCAGACAGTCCGGAGTAGATATGAGGTTGTAGAGTCCGCGTTCTTTGGCTTCTTTAATCCATTCGTCCGAATAGCCATTGCCATTGAAAATAATCTTTTTGTGTTTGCGGATGGCACGTTTAATCAGCTCATGAACGGCCTTTTCCATATCCTCGGGCTTTGTTCCCTCAAGCT
Organism: uncultured Lachnospiraceae bacterium; assembly: GCA_946552115.1. Classification (GTDB taxonomy): domain Bacteria; phylum Bacillota; class Clostridia; order Lachnospirales; family Lachnospiraceae; genus CAPEBR01. Next base: position 75,699 of record CAMNRH010000009.1, on the reverse strand, counting down.
CCTGATAGAACTGTGCCAGTGCTTCAGCTACGGCTGTGTTAAGGACGATATTCGGAGTCGCTACAGAAGCCGAGGAGCCAAGCATACGGAATTCAAATTTATTTCCGGTAAATGCAAACGGCGACGTCCGGTTGCGATCGGTATTATCTTTTACAAAATGCGGCAGTACATGGGCGCCGATATCAAGCTGTACTTTCTCCTGCTTTCCGAAATAGGTGTCATTTTCAATCGATTCCAGAACAGCGGTCAGCTCGTCGCCTAAAAAGACGGATACAATTGCCGGAGGAGCCTCATTTCCTCCGAGACGGTGGTCATTTCCGGCACTGGCCGCAGAGATTCTCATCAGATCTGCATAATCATCCACTGCCTTAATAACAGCCATTAAAAATACAAGGAACTGAATATTTTGTGCAGGCGTGCGGCCCGGATTTAAAAGATTCACGCCGTCATTTGTAATAAGAGACCAGTTGTTGTGCTTTCCGCTTCCGTTAATGCCCTCAAAAGGCTTTTCGTGGAGCAGGCACACCAGACCGTGCTTTTCCGCTACATTTTTCATGATTTCCATGGTAAGCTGGTTATGGTCTACCGCTACATTTGCCGTATCAAATACGGGAGCCAGCTCGTGCTGTGCCGGGGCTACCTCATTATGCTTTGTTTTTGCCGGGATACCAAGCTTCCATAATTCCACGTCCAGATCATGCATATATGCGGAAACCCTCGGTTTTAAGGAGCCGAAATAATGATCCTCCATCTCCTGGCCTTTTGGAGCCGGCGCGCCAAACAGTGTTCTTCCGCAGAAGATTAAATCCTTTCTTTTGTTATACTGCTCCTTATCTACGAGAAAATATTCCTGCTCCGGACCGATGGTGGTGGAAACTCTGGTGACCGTGTCATTTCCTAAAAGCTTCAGCATCTTTACGGCCTCGTCGTTTAATGCCTCCATAGAGCGGAGCAGAGGCGTTTTTTTATCGAGAGCCTCCCCGCTGTAGGAGCAAAATGCTGTGGGAATATATAAGGTTCCGTCCTTGATAAATGCCGGAGAGGTCGGATCCCATGCCGTATAGCCTCTTGCCTCAAAGGTGGCTCTTAAGCCGCCCGACGGGAAGCTTGAGGCATCCGGTTCGCCTTTCACCAGCTCTTTTCCGGAAAAGTCCATGATGACTTCGCCGTCGCCCGACGGAGAGATAAAGCTGTCATGCTTTTCCGCAGTAAAACCGGTCATAGGCTGGAACCAGTGTGTATAATGTGTAGCGCCGTTTTCAACGGCCCATTCTTTCATAGCGACGGCTACGGAATTTGCCACGTCAAGTTCCAGATGCGTACCGTTTTCAATTGTTTTTCTAAGTGCCCTGTACATATCCTTTGGGAGCTTTTTCCGCATAACCTTGTCGCTGAATATCATGCTTCCGTATAATTCCGGGATTTCTTTGTTCATGTTGTAATCTCCTTTCTGGGAAAACATAGCTTTTCATTTTGCTGTAAAAATAAAAACAGCAAAGGCGCTCCGGATAAATCCAAAGCGCCTTTGCTTATGGAATGTAGTATACTCGTTTTTTGAAAATTGTCAACCGTTGATTGAAAAAAATTTTGAAAAAATGTTTGACAAACAGGCGCGGAGGCTCCATAATAATACCATTGAAACGCTGACGAGGGCGTCAGAAATCCAAATGGGATTTCTGGCGCTTTTTTCATTGGAGGAAAGGAAGAATGGCAGTAAAATATGTATTTGTTACCGGAGGGGTAGTCTCCGGATTGGGAAAAGGAATTACGGCGGCATCGCTGGGGAGGCTTCTAAAGGCCAGAGGGTACCGGGTGACCATGCAGAAGTTTGATCCTTATATTAATGTTGACCCGGGAACAATGAACCCGATTCAGCACGGAGAGGTTTTTGTGACCGATGACGGAACGGAAACAGATTTGGATTTGGGACATTATGAAAGATTTATTGATGAATGCCTGGATAAAAATTCCAATGTAACGACCGGGAAAATATACTGGTCTGTTCTTCAAAAAGAGCGGAGAGGAGATTACGGAGGAGGAACCGTACAGGTAATTCCCCATATCACAAATGAGATAAAAAGCAGATTTTATCATGCGGTGTCCGGGGAAGAGGAAAGAATTGCGATTATTGAAGTGGGAGGAACGGTCGGAGATATTGAGAGTCAGCCGTTTTTGGAGGCAATCCGGCAATTTCAGCATGAGATAGGGCATGAGAATGCCATTCTGATTCATGTTACACTGATTCCTTATCTAAAGGCCTCCGGCGAGTTAAAGAGCAAGCCGACGCAGCAGAGCGTAGGGGAGCTTCAGGGAATGGGGCTGTGGCCGGACATTCTTGTGTGCAGGAGCGAGCATTCGATTCCGGAGGAGTTAAAGGCAAAGATTGCTCTGTTCTGTAACGTACCGAAGAATCATGTGCTTCAAAATCTGGATGTGGAATATCTGTATGAAGCGCCCCTTGCCATGGAGAAGGAACAGCTTGCAAAGGTTGTATGTGACTGCCTTAAGCTTCCCTGCCCGGAGCCAAAGCTTGCGGATTGGCGTGAAATGGTGCACAGCTTAAGAAATCCGGAGCATGAGGTGGAAATTGCGATTGTCGGAAAATACATACAGCTGCATGACGCGTACTTAAGTGTTGTAGAAGCTTTAAAGCACGGCGGTATAGCGGCGCGTGCCAGTGTAAGGTTCAGGTGGATAGATTCAGAAGAGACAGAAGAAAGTAATACAGGCAAAAGGCTTGAGGGGGTAGACGGAATTCTTGTTCCGGGAGGTTTCGGGGTGAGAGGAACCGAGGGAAAGATTGCGGCGATTCGGTATGCAAGGGAGAAGAAAATTCCGTTTTTAGGAATCTGTCTGGGCATGCAGATGGCGATTGTAGAGTATGCCCGCCATATTCTGGGATATGAGGATGCAAACAGCGCCGAGCTGAATCCGGAGACCCGTCATCCGGTCATTGCCCTGATGCCCGGGCAGGACGGGGTGGTTGATATCGGGGGGACCCTGCGTCTGGGGGCATACCCCTGTGTATTGAAAAAGGGAAGTCTGGCAGAAAGGCTTTATCAGACGGAAAGAATCAGCGAGCGCCACCGCCACCGGTATGAGGTAAACAATATGTACCGCAGCAAGCTGGAGGAAAAGGGCATGACGCTGTCCGGCCAGTCGCCGGACGGAAAGATTGTAGAAATGCTGGAGCTTGAGGACCATCCATATTTTATAGCGACACAGGGACATCCGGAACTAAAATCAAGGCCGAACCGCGCACATCCCCTATTCAGAGGATTGGTACAGGCGGCCGTGAAATATAAGCAGGAGGAGAAAGGATTATGATTCAAAATGCAGAGAAGAAAAATCAGGGTTTATACAGGCCGCAGTTTGAGCATGACAATTGCGGGATCGGAGCTGTTGTAAACAGCAGGGGAATCAAAAGTCATCAGACGGTGGAAAACGCATTGAGGATAGTAGAAAATCTGGAGCACAGGGCAGGAAAAGACGCTGAGGGAAAGACGGGAGACGGAGTAGGGATTCTTCTTCAGATTTCCCATCGCTTTTTTAAAAAGGTGTGCGGCCAGGCGGGAATTCCGATTGGAGAGGAACGGGAATACGGGATTGCGCAGCTGTTTTTCCCGCAGAATGAGCTGAAACGCAATCAGGCGAAAAAAATGTTTGAAATTATCGTGGAAAAGGAAGGACTCACGCTTCTCGGCTTCCGTGAGGTGCCGGTGCATGCGGAGGTCCTCGGGCATAAGGCGAGGGAATGTATGCCTCATATCGTTCAGGCGTTTATTAAGAAGCCGGAGCAGCTTGAAAAAGGGCTGGAGTTTGACAGGAGGCTTTACATTGCACGAAGAGTTTTTGAACAAAGTAACGATAATACTTATGTAGTATCCATGTCCAGCCGGACGATTGTCTACAAGGGAATGTTTCTGGTAGGGCAGCTTCGGACATTTTTCGGAGATCTCCAGGACAGGGATTATGAGTCCGCCATTGCGATGGTGCATTCCAGATTCAGCACGAATACGAACCCGAGCTGGGAGCGTGCGCATCCGAACCGTTTTATCGTCCACAACGGGGAAATCAATACAATTCGGGGAAATGCGGATAAGATGCTGGCAAGGGAGGAAACGATGGAGTCCGGGCATCTTAAGGGCGAGCTTCATAAGGTACTTCCGGTAGTCAATACAAGCGGTTCTGATTCTGCCATGCTTGATAATACGCTGGAATTTCTTGTTATGAGCGGTATGGAGCTTCCGCTGGCAGTGATGATAGCGATTCCGGAGCCGTGGAGTAACAATAAAACTCTTTCTCAGGATGAGAGAGATTTTTACCAGTATTACGCGACGATGATGGAGCCGTGGGACGGCCCGGCATCCATTGTATTTTCAGACGGCGACAGGGTAGGCGCCGTGCTTGACAGAAACGGGCTTCGGCCCTCCCGTTACTATGTGCTGAAAAACGGCGATTTGATTTTATCCTCTGAGGTGGGTGTTTTAGAGGTCCCGGAGGAGGAGATTGTTTTGAAAGAGCGTCTGCATCCCGGGAAGATGCTTCTGGTAGATACGGTTCAGGAGAAGATTTTACAGGATGAGGAGCTGAAAGAAATCTATACAACGAATCAGCCCTACGGAGAATGGCTGGACAGCAATCTGGTGGAGCTTAGGAGCTTAAGGATTCCCAACAGCCGCGTGGAGGACTATGAACCGGAAAAAAGAAAGAAGCTTCAGATCGCATTTGGATATACCTATGAGGAGTATAAAAATTCCATACGGAATATGGCGTTAAACGGAGGGGAGGCTATTGCCGCAATGGGCGTGGATACGCCTCTTGCAGTACTTTCAGAGAAGAAAAGGCCTCTGTTCGATTATTTTAAACAGCTGTTTGCCCAGGTGACGAATCCGCCGATTGACGCAATTCGCGAGGAAATCGTAACGAGTACAACCGTGTATGTGGGGAAGAAAGGAAATCTTCTGGAGGAGAGGGCAGAAAACTGTCAGGTATTGAAAATTAACAATCCGATTTTGACAAATACGGATATGCTGAAAATCAGGCAGATGAAGAAGGAGGGCTTTTGCACTGCGGTTGTGCCGATTATCTATTATAAAAGTACAAGGCTTGCCCGGGCGATTGACAGGCTGTTTGTGGAGGTGGATAAGGCCTATAAGGACGGAGCAAATATACTGGTTCTTTCCGACAGGGGCGTGGATGAAAATCATGTGCCGATACCGTCGCTTCTGGCAGTATCCGCCGTACATCAGCACCTTGTCAATACAAAAAAGCAGACATCCCTTGCATTGATTCTGGAATCCGGCGAACCGAGGGAAGTACATCATTTTGCCGCATTGCTCGGTTACGGAGCCTGTGCGGTAAATCCGTACCTTGCTCTTGATACAATTCATGAGCTGATAGAGGAAAAGCTTTTGGATAAGGATTATTATGCGGCGGTGGAGGATTATAACAGTGCAATTCTTCACGGAATTGTAAAGATTGCGTCCAAGATGGGAATTTCGACGATGCAGTCCTATCAGGGAGCAAAGATTTTCGAAGCAATCGGTATTTCAAAAGAAGTGACGGAGCAGTATTTTTCCGGTACCATTAGCAGAGTGGGCGGAATTACGCTGGAGGATATTGAGGAGCAGGTAGAATACTATCATTCAAAAGCCTTTGACCCGCTGGGACTTGAGACGGATTTGACGCTTGACAGTCTGGGTAAGCACAAGAGAAGGAGTGGAGGAGAGGAGCACCGCTATCATCCGGAAACGATTCATCTGCTGCAGCAGTCGGCATGGACAGGAAGCTATGAGCTTTTTAAGGAATATACAAAAAAGGCAGATGAGGAGAGCAGCGGAAATTTAAGAAGCCTGCTTGACTTTTGCTATCAGGAGGAGGCGCTTCCGCTTGAGGAGGTGGAGAGCGCGCAGGAGATTGTAAAGCGTTTTAAGACCGGCGCGATGTCTTACGGCTCTATTTCACAGGAGGCGCATGAAACGCTGGCGATTGCGATGAATCATCTGCATGGAAAGTCCAATACCGGTGAGGGCGGCGAGAGTGAGGAGCGTCTGGATTCCGCGGGAGGCCGCGATAACCGCTGCTCCGCAATTAAGCAGGTGGCCTCCGGAAGATTTGGCGTGACAAGCCGTTATCTGGTAAGCGCACAGGAAATTCAGATTAAGATGGCTCAGGGCGCAAAACCTGGAGAGGGCGGACATCTGCCGGCGAAAAAAGTATATCCGTGGATTGCAAAGACAAGACATTCCACACCGGGCGTCAGTTTGATTTCTCCGCCGCCGCATCATGATATTTACTCCATTGAGGATCTTGCGCAGCTGATTTATGATTTGAAAAATGCGAATAAATATGCGCAGATTTCCGTAAAGCTTGTCTCCGAGGCGGGAGTAGGAACCGTTGCGGCAGGTGTGGCAAAGGCGGGCGCCCAGACGATTTTGATTTCCGGCTACGACGGAGGAACCGGCGCAGCCCCGGAAAGCTCTATTCACAATGCAGGCCTTCCGTGGGAGCTGGGACTTGCCGAAACTCATCAGACACTTTTGCGCAACGGTCTTAGAAACCGGGTGCGCATTGAGACAGACGGAAAGCTTATGAGCGGGCGGGATGTGGCGGTTGCGGCGCTGTTAGGCGCGGAGGAATTCGGCTTTGCCACGGCGCCTCTTGTAACGATGGGGTGCGTAATGATGCGCGTCTGTAATCTGGATACCTGTCCGGTGGGAATTGCGACACAGAATCCCGGGCTTCGTAAAAGATTCAGGGGAAAACCGGAGTATGTGGAAAATTTCATGCTGTTCATTGCAGAGGAGCTTCGGGAATATATGGCAAGGCTTGGAGTTCGTACGGTTGATGAGATGGTCGGAAGGAGCGATTTGTTAAGAGTGAAAGAACAAGTGAATCTTCCGATGGCGTCCAGGATGGATTTGTCGGAGGTTTTGTCAAATCCATTTGACAGCAGGGCTGCAAACACGATATTTTCGCCTGCGCAGGCGTATGATTTTCAGCTTGAAAGGACACTGGATGAAAGGGTTCTTCTCAGGAAGCTTAAGACAGCGGTAGAAAAGGGGGAAACGGCTTCCATAAGCCTGAAGGTCGGAAATACGGACAGAGCCTTTGGAACAATTTTAGGGGCGGAGATTACAAGGAGGCATAAAAACGGATTGCCGGAGGATACGATTACCGTGGAGTGTACCGGCGCCGGAGGACAGAGCTTCGGAGCATTTATACCGGAAGGGCTTACCCTGACGCTTTGCGGGGATACCAACGACTATTACGGGAAAGGCCTCTCCGGAGGGAAGCTGATTCTCTATCCGCCGAAGAAAAGGGGCTATCAGGCGGAGAAAAATATTATCGCGGGAAATGTAGCGCTCTACGGCGCTACCAGCGGAAAAGCATATATTAACGGTGTGGCAGGCGAGCGGTTTGCCGTTCGTAATTCCGGAGCCCGCGCAGTAGTAGAGGGAGTGGGCGAGCATGGCTGCGAATATATGACCGGGGGCAGGGTAGTTGTACTCGGAAAAACAGGAAAAAATTTTGCGGCAGGTATGAGCGGGGGAATTGCCTATGTATTGGATGAGAACAGCCATCTGTACCGGAATCTGAATAAAGATATGATTTCGATTGAGAAAGTGGAAAATAAGTATGACATTCAGGAATTGAAAGAAATGATTCAGGAGCATGTGGAAGCAACCGGTTCAGAAAGAGGAACGCGGATTCTCGAGCATTTAGACGAGTATCTTCCCAAATTTAAAAAGATTATCCCTTATGATTATAAGAAAATGATTGCATTATCCGCTAAGCTTGAGGAAAAGGGAATGAGCACTGAGCAGGCGCAGATGGAAGCATTTTATGAAAGTTTTCAGACGAAAGAAACGGGGGAATAGGACATGGGAAAAGCGACAGGATTTTTAGAGTATGAAAGAAAAAATGCGGGGGCGGAGGAACCCTTAAAAAGGATTTGTCATTTCCATGAATTTCGCTTGCCGTTATCCTTAGAGGAGCAGAAGAAACAGGGAGGACGGTGCATGGAATGCGGCGTGCCTTTCTGTCAGAACGGAGAGATGTTGGGCGGGATGGCTTCCGGATGTCCGCTTCATAATCTGGTGCCGGAAACCAATGATTTGGTTTACAGCGGCAATTGGAAACAGGCCTATGAGCGCTTAAGCAAAACCCATTGCTTTCCGGAATTTACGGGCAGGGTATGTCCGGCGCTCTGTGAGGCTGCCTGTACCTGCAATCTGGACGGGGAGCCGGTGGCGACGAAAGAAAACGAGAGGGCGATTATTGAGCATGCGTTTGCCAGGGGATGGGTTGTGCCGAAACCCCCGGGGATTCGCACCGGAAAAAAGGTTGCGGTTATCGGAAGCGGCCCGGCGGGGCTGGCGGCGGCACAGCAGCTGAACCGAAGGGGACACCTTGTGACAGTATATGAGCGAAGCGACAGAATCGGAGGTTTGTTAAGATACGGAATTCCGAATATGAAGCTTGAAAAAAAGATTCTCGACCGGAGGATTCATCTGATGGAGGAAGAGGGAGTTATATTCAGGGTAAATACGGATGTAGGACGGGATGTTTCACCCGGCAGGCTGAAAAAGGAGTTTGACAGAATCATACTGGCGTGCGGCGCCTCTAATCCGAGGGATATACAGGTACCGGGAAGAGAGAGCAGGGGAATTTATTTTGCAGTTGATTTTCTGTCATCCGTAACAAAAAGTTATTTGGATTCGGAGTTTAAAGACAAAGCGTATATTCCGGCAAAGGGAAAACATGTTTTGGTTATCGGCGGCGGAGACACAGGGAATGACTGTGTAGGAACAGCCATACGTCTGGGAGCAAAATCCGTAACACAGCTGGAGATGATGCCAAAGCCGGAGGAAGAAAGAGGCGCGTCAAATCCATGGCCGCAGTGGCCGAAGGTGCTGAAAACAGATTACGGGCAGGAGGAAGCCATTGCACTTTACGGGCATGACCCGCGCATCTATCAGACAACGGTAAAGGAATTCCAGAAAGATAAAAACGGCAATGTAAAAACGGCTGTTACCATGTCGCTTAAGGCGGAGCGGGATGAAAAATCCGGCAGAATCAATATGGTTCCGGTTCCGGGAAGTGAGAAAACAATTGCCGCGGAGCTGGTTTTAATTGCCGCAGGATTTTTGGGAAGCCAGTCCTATGTGACGGATGCATTTAAGGTAGATGTAGATTCCCGGTCAAACGTAAAAACAGAAAAGGACAGTTACCGGACCAGCGTGCCCGAAGTCTTTACCGCAGGAGATATGCACAGGGGGCAGTCGCTTGTCGTCTGGGCAATCAGAGAAGGAAGAAAGGCGGCCCGGGCAGTTGACGAGGCGCTGATGGGATATACGAATTTATAGTGCTTCTTTTGGAAAATATCTTGCAAACTTTCTGATACTGCATTACTATGGAATACATATGCGGTAGAAAAATGTAGAAGGAAGTGAGTGAGATGGACGGATTGAAAAAATTATTTGCTCCGGTGGATATGACCGTCGGAAAGCCGTGGGAGGATATCGTTATTTTTACGGTTCCGATGCTGCTTGGAAATATTGCTCAACAGCTGTATAATACCGTGGACAGTGTGGTAGTGGGACAATTTGTAGGGGATAATGCACTTGCGGCGGTGGGAAGCGCCGGACCGATATTGAATCTTTTAATTGTATTGTTTGTGGGAATCAGTATGGGATCCGGAATTATGGTTTCCCAATATCTCGGTGCAAGAAACAAAGAAGCGCTTTCAAAGACAATCGGAACCTCGATTGTACTGACAGCGCTTGCGTCCCTTTTGGTTATGGTGGCGGCAACGCTGGCAGCAAGGCCGCTTTTAGAGCTTCTTAGCACGCCGGAGACAATTATTGACTGGTGCGCCTCGTATTTAAGAATTATGTTTCTCGGCATTGCGGGCATGGCATTTTATAATATTTTAAGCGGGATTTTAAGAGGACTCGGAGATTCGATGTCAGCGCTTCTGTATCTTTTGGTGGCCAGCGGTCTTAATATTGTACTGGATTTGTTATTTGTCGTCCGTTTTGATATGGGCGTGGCCGGAGTGTCGCTGGCGACGGTAATTGCGCAGGCAGTTTCGGCGCTGCTCTGTATCAGGAGACTTACAAAGCTTCAGGAGCTTTTTACGATGGACTGGAAATATGTGCGCCTGTTCAAAAAATATGCGTCCGGTATTATAAGGCTTGGTGTTCCCTCCGGCCTGACGCAGGCGATTATGTCGATGGCAATGCTTGTCGTGCAGTCTCTTACAAACAGCTTTGGAGAATTGTTTATTGCGGCAAATGTTATCGTGATGCGTGTGGACGGATTTGCCATGATGCCTAATTTTTCCTTTGGAACCGCTATGACGACCTACGCGGGGCAGAATGTGGGCGCAGGAGAGCATAAGCGGGTTTCGGAAGGAGCAAAGCAGGGGACGATTATGGCAATGGGAACTTCAGCGGTAATTGTGGCGTTGATACTTATATTCGGGCGTTACCTGATGAGAATTTTTACAAATACTCCGGAGCTTGTAGAGCTCAGTATGAATATGATGCGGATTCTGGCTATCGGTTATGTGGCTGTAGCGGTAACCCAGACTTTATCCGGCGTCATGCGAGGCGCGGGGGATACGATGACTCCTATGTGGATTTCACTGGTCAGCACAATTGTCATCCGTGTGCCGGTGGCCTACGGATTGGTATATCTGACAAAAACACCGGAGCTTCCGCAGGGGCAGAGAGCATGTGTGTTTATATCATTGTTAATATCATGGGTATTGGGCGCAGTTATTACAAGTATCTTCTATAAGAGAGGAAAATGGAAAAATAAAGCGTATATTTAACTTCGGCTTTGTATAATAGCTGATTGCGGAAATAGGAGTGTCACATTTTGGCACTTTTATTTTTTTGACTTCTCCTTTTTGCTTGCGGGAGATGCTTCTGATGTTTCAAAATTTACTGTGACACAGGTCACAATACGAAACAGACGTTAAGGAGGAGCATATGGGAACAATCTATGGTTATGTGCGTGTAAGTACGAGAGAGCAGAATGAGGACAGGCAGATGAGGGCGCTTTATAAGGTGCGGATACCGAAGCAGAATATTTATGTGGACAGACAGTCCGGGAAAGATTTTAACCGTCCTATGTATCTGCGTTTACTGAAAAAAATGAAACCGGAGGATATACTATATGTAAAAAGTATTGACCGTCTGGGGCGGAACTATGATGAGATTTTAAAACAGTGGAGCATTCTGACAAAGGAAAAAAAGGTAGATATTGTGGTTTTGGACATGCCGCTTCTTGATACGAGGCGCGGAAAGGATTTGATGGGAACCTTTCTGAGTGATATTGTACTCCAGGTGCTGTCATTTGTGGCGGAGAATGAGCATAAAAATATACGGCAGAGACAAAAGGAAGGAATTGAGGCGGCGATGCAGCGGGGCGTACAATTTGGCCGTCCCCAGACACCGACTCCGGATAATTTCAGGCAGGTCTATGAAAGATGGCTGAATAAAGAAATTTCCGGAGAAGAGGCGGCAAGGCTGTGCAATCTTGCAAGAACAACCTTTTATCGGAGGGCGAAGACGCAGAAAGATATTACGATGGGGGTGTAAGTCTAATTGAAAAAATTTTCTGTTTTGAAATTTCTGGATTTATGATATAATAAGATATATAAATATTATGGAGGGTTACTATGGGCAGAGCATTTTTAGGAGCTTTAGCGGCCGTTGTTGTGCTGTCAGCGGATGTGGCAGCCGCATTTCCGGTGAATTCCGGATCCGGACGCAATTTTGCAGATGCGGACGGAGATGGGATTTGTGATAATGTCGGCAATATGCGTATTTACGCAGGCGTGAACGTAAATGGCGTTTGTGATGGCTGCGGCAGGAATTTTGTCGATGAAAACGGGGACGGAGTCTGTGATAATTATGTATTCGGTCAGGGTCAGGGCGGCGGATGCGGACGAGGAGCCCGGAGCGGGTGTGGAAATGGTTTCCGCGGCGGACATTGCAGATAGATAAGAATCAGGCCGGATGTGGATAAAACAGATATACGGACACAAAGAAATGAGCTGGAAATCGAACAACGGTTTTCCGGCTCATTGCATTTCGTTGTTATGATTCATTCATATTTATATTCGTTTGATTTGCCGCGGATTGCATCGATTACAGGATGCAGGTTTTTAGTTTGACTTATAGGTGCTCCTTTTATATAATGAAGAAAAAATGAGGAGCGGGTTCAGATGGCGGATATTGCGAATATATACACAGCGGACAAAAACAGATATGAAAAAATGATTTATAACCGGGTTGGCCGAAGCGGCCTGAAATTTCCGGCAGTTTCTTTGGGCCTTTGGCATAATTTCGGCTCGAAGGATAATTATGACAATATGAAGGAGCTATGCCGGACGGCGTTTGATTACGGGATTACACAGTTTGATTTGGCAAATAATTACGGCCCTGTATACGGAAGCGCGGAGACGAATTTCGGGAGAATCCTGCGGGAGGATTTTATTCCTTACAGGGACGAGCTTGTGATTGCGACAAAAGCGGGATATGATATGTGGGACGGACCTTATGGCGACCGCGGAAGCAGAAAATATTTGATGGCAAGCATTGACCAGAGTCTGATGCGCATGAAGCTGGACTATGTAGATATTTTTTATCATCACCGCATGGACAGGGAGACGCCGTTAGAAGAGACGATGACCGCGCTTGCCGATATTGTAAGGAGCGGAAAAGCGCTTTATGCGGGGGTATCCAATTATGACAGGGAATATACGGAGAAAGCGGCAGCGCTGTTAAAGGAGCTGCATTGTCCCTTTATTGTAAATCAGAGAAAATATTCCATTTTTGACAGAACCATAGAGGAGGACGGAGTAAAAGCATATTGTAAAGAAGCGGGAACAGGCATTATAGCATTCAGTCCTCTGGCACAGGGGCTGCTTACAGATAAATATCTGCGTGGCATTCCGTCAGACAGCCGGATTGCAAGAGACAACCGTTTCCTCCATGAAAGTGATTTGACGGAAAGCAGGCTTGAGCAGATTCGAAGCTTAAATGAGCTTGCCGGAAAACGGGGGCAGACATTGGCGCAGATGGCGCTTTCATGGATATTAAAAGATGACGGGGTTTGCTCTGTGTTAATCGGGGCTTCAAGGCCGCGGCAGATTATTGAAAATATCGCGGCAATAGAAAATACAGAATTTACGCGGGAAGAGCTGAAACAAATTGATGAGATAAAAAAACGCTGAAATGTTTAGCCGTCAGATGTTAATAAAGATTTGTTTGACGTACCGGTTTCGCATATAGTAATATGATTGTGGCGGATATTGCCGGAATTTACACAGGAGTAACAGTTTGATGCGGGTAGGAATATTTGATTCGGGAATGGGTGGCTTATCTGTTCTTCATCAGGCGCTTCGGGAGCTTCCAGAGGCTGAGTTTATTTACTATGCGGATGAGGAGCATGTACCATACGGAGAGAAGACGGGAGAGCAGATTCGGGGATATATTGATGAGATTATCAGGTTTATGCTGGAAAAACAGGTGGATGCGATTGTAATTGCCTGCAATACCGCGACCAGCGTTGCGACGAAAGAATACAGGAGCAGATTTCCGGTACCGATTATAGGTATGGAGCCGGCAGTGAAGCAGGCAGTTGAGCTGTACGGCAGTCTTCCGGGCAGAATTCTCGTAGCGGCGACTCCGGTGACAATTGCGGGAGACAAGCTTCATCATCTGGTAGAGCAGGTGGACCGTGAAGATAAGGTAGATTTGGTGGCGCTTCCGGGGTTGGTACGGTTTGCGGAAAAGGGCGATTTTGAGACAGAGGAGATTGAAAAATATCTGCGGGAGGAATTGAAAGGCTACGCGGTTAATCAATATAAAGCGTTTGTGCTTGGCTGCACGCATTTTAATTATTTTATGCCCTATTATAAAAGGATATTTCCTGGAAATATAAAATATGTAGACGGGAATGCGGGAACCATCCGCCAGCTTTTAAGAAAGCTTGGATATAAGGAAAGTAAAAAGGCTTTGAAAGAAAAAAATAACGGGAGAGTAAGCTATTATTTTTCCGGTACGCCGGTTACGGCAGGAGAAAAAAAGTGTATTGATATTTATATGGAGCAGCTTGAAAAGCTGGATTCTATATAAGATAAAAGTAGAGGAGGTATGAGAAATGAAGTATCAAATACAGGGAGAAACACTTCCGGTAGTTATCTGCGAGCTTGAGGGCGGAGAAAAGATGATTACGGAAGGCGGGGCTATGTCCTGGATGTCGCCGAATATGCTGATGGAGACAACAAGCGGCGGAGGAATCGGGAAAGCGTTCGGCAGGGCGTTTTCCGGGGAAAAAATGTTTCAAAATATCTATACCGCACAGGGCGGTCCGGGAATGATTGCGTTTGCGTCCAGTTTTCCGGGCTCTATCCGCGCATTTCAGATTGTACCGGGACAGGATATGATATTCCAGAAAAGCGCTTTTCTTGCGTCGGAGGTCGGCCTACAGCTGTCCATGCATTTCCGCAAAAAGCTGGGCTCCGGATTGTTCGGCGGCGAAGGCTTTATCATGCAGAAAATAAGCGGCCAGGGTATTGTTTTCGCAGAGTTTGACGGTCATATAGTCGAGTATGAGCTCCAGCCGGGGCAGCAGATTGTAGTGGATACGGGACATCTTGCGGCGATGAGCGCAACCTGCAGTATGGACATAAAGAGTGTTCCGGGAGTGAAGAATATGCTGTTCGGCGGTGAGGGAATCTTTAATACGGTGATTACCGGGCCGGGCCATGTGTGGCTTCAGACAATGCCTATCAGCAATGTGGCGGGCGTCATCAGGCCTTACATACCGACATCTTCATAGAATATTGGGGGCGGGGGAAAATTAATTTTCCCCCGTCCCCATAATAAAAGGAGGGAAATCTATGAAAGGCGATACAGCCGGCACAATCAGACGTGCGGAGAGATTTCAGGTAATATTAATTGGGGAGGGGCTTCTTGTAGGCGGAATCGCCGGGCTTGTAGTTCTTTTGTATCGGATGCTTTTAGGCAGTGCGGGCGAGTGGCTGAATCAAATCCTGGCATATGCGGAAAAAAGCCCGGCCCGCATGGCAGGGTGGTTTCTTATTCTTATGTTTTTTGCGTGGCTTGTATCAAAGCTGGTAGACTTTGAGCCGATGATTTCCGGAAGCGGGATTCCGCAGCTTGAGGGTGAGATGACAGGAAAGCTTGAGCAGAAATGGTGGCGGGTGCTGCCGGCAAAATTTTTCGGCGGCTTTTTATGTCTTTTGGGAGGTCTGGCTCTCGGAAGAGAGGGTCCGTCCATCCAGCTTGGAGCGATGGTCGGAAAAAGCGTGTCCAATGGTTTGGACAGAGGGAAAACAGAAGAAAAATTTTTGCTGACCTGCGGGGCGAGCGCAGGACTTTCGGCGGCGTTTCATGCGCCTCTTGCGGGGGTTATGTTTTCGTTGGAGGAGGTACATAAGAATTTTTCCGTATCAGTTCTTGTATCGGTGATGACCGCCTCACTTACGGCGGATTTTATTTCGTCAACCGTAATCGGGACAGAATCGGTATTTCAATTTGATATTGTAAGAGTACTTCCGCCGGAGTATTATGGGATGATCGTGGGACTTGGAGCTGTGCTTGGGATATTAGGCGCGTTTTATAACTGGTTTACCTTAAAGATACAGGAGCTGTATCATAAGGCGTCATTTTTAAATACGACGACAAAGCTTATGATTCCTTTTTTTTGTGCCGGAGTACTTGGATTTACAGCGCCGGAGCTTCTTGGAAGCGGGCATGCGCTGCTTGAGTATCTGACCGCTGAGGATGTCATGCTCGGGACGGTTATTTTTATACTTGCGGGCAGATTTGTCTTTTCGGCGGTGAGCTTCGGCTCCGGGGCGCCGGGAGGTATCTTTTTTCCGCTGCTTGTATTGGGAGGCTTTATCGGCGGCGCCTTTGCGACCATCGGGGTGCAGTATTTCGGCCTGGAGATGATTTACATTAATAATTTTGTCGTGCTTGCAATGGCGGGATATTTTTCTGCGATTGTACGGGCGCCGCTTACGGGTATCATATTGATCTTTGAAATGACGGGTTCCTTTAGTCAGATGCTGTCTCTGGGAATTGTTTCGATTGTAGCGTATGTTGTCGCTACGCTGCTGGGATCAAAGCCTGTTTATGAAAGCCTGCTGGAAAGACTTTTGAAGAAGCAGGGACAGAAAACGGAGGAAAGCCACGGTCAGAAAGTGCTTGCGAATTTTACGGTTCAGGAGGGTTCGAAGCTTGCGGGCACGGTAATCAGTGAGGTTGCATGGCCGGAAAACTGTCTGCTTGTCGCGATTCAGAGAGGCTCGGAGGAGCTTATTCCAAGAGGACGGACAAGGCTTTTTACGGGGGATGTGATTGTGACGATGACGGACGAGAGGGATATGCCGTATGTGCATGATAAGATGGAGATACTTTGCAGGGAGATGCTTTAAAACAATCATATAAGGCAAATATAAATTTCTGCTTGCAATTCTGCCGCGCATGTGCTAACATTAAAAAATAATTTGTTATGATAAAGCAATGAAAGAGACTCTGTCCTTTGGAACTTGACAGGAATGAGGCGTCACCGACTGAGAGCGCCCCTTAAGGAATAAGGACAACAGGGAACACTCCGGAGCTTATCAGTCGAACCATATGAATGTAAGTAGGCTGATGCGTGAGCACGCGTTAAGTGCAAGAGATGAATTCAAAGGCGAGTTCAATGCGGGTGGTACCGCGGATGATGAAAAGAGATATCCGTCCCGGAATACAGATGTATTCCGGGACGTTTTTTTATAAAAGGAGGCAGCAGATATGGATTTTTTAACAGGCGTAAAGAAAAAAGAAACACGGGAAATCAGCGATCTAATCAGGGAAGCAAAGGCCGGTGAGAGAGTGAAAGTGAACGGCGCCGTCCATACCATTCGGGATATGGGTACAGTGGCGTTTGTCATTCTCCGCAAACGGGAAGGGCTGCTTCAGTGTGTATATGAAAGGGGAAACGCGGATTTTCGTTTGAAAGATATTAAGGAGGCCGCGGCGATAGAGGTGGAAGGGATTCTCATGGAGAATGAGAAAGCGCCGAATAAGATTGAGATTCGAATGGAGAAGGTGGTTATTTTCAGTATGCCGAAGGGGGAGATGATGCCCTTGCCGATTGCCAGGTGGAAGCTTGGTACGTCTCTGGAGGCAAAGCTTAATTACCGTTCCATTTCATTGCGCAATATCAGGGAGCGGGCTAAGTTCAGAATACAGGAGGGACTTACCCGGGCTTTCCGTGATTTTCTCTACAGTCAGGGATTCACGGAAATCCATACGCCGAAAATCGGCGCAAAGGGAGCGGAGGGCGGAGCAAATATTTTTAAGCTTGAGTATTTTCACCGCCCGGCAGTGCTTGCCCAGAGCCCGCAGTTTTATAAGCAGATGATGGTGGGCGTATTTGACAGAGTGTTTGAGACGGCGCCGGTGTTCCGTGCGGAAAAACATAATACAAAGCGTCATCTGAATGAATATACGAGCCTTGACTTTGAGATGGGATATATCGACGGCTTTGAGGATGTCATGGCGATGGAGACAGGGTATCTCCAGTATGCGATGAGGCTTTTGGAAAGAGAATATGGAAAAGAGCTTCAGATTCTTGATATTACGCTTCCTGAGACGGATAAGATTCCGGCGGTGCGTTTCAGCGGGATTAAGGAAAAAGTATCTGAGAGATACGGACATCAGATGAAAAATCCATTTGATTTGGAGCCGGAGGAGGAGCAGCTCATCAGCCGTTACGCGAAAGAAGAGTGGGACAGCGATTTTGTTTTTGTCACGCATTATCCGTCTAAGAAGCGGCCCTTTTATGCAATGGACGACCCGGAGGATACAAGGTATACCTTAAGCTTTGACCTTTTGTTCCGGGGAATGGAGATAACGACGGGCGGACAGCGTATTCACGACTATCAGATGCTGACGGATAAGATTGCGGCGAGAGGAATGGAGGCAGACGGGATGGAGCAGTATCTGACGACGTTTAAGCATGGTATGCCGCCTCACGGAGGACTTGGAATCGGACTGGAGCGTCTTACAATGAAGCTGGTCGGGGAGGACAATGTGAGGGAGACGACGCTGTTTCCAAGGGATTTAAGCAGACTGGAGCCGTAGCCGCCCTGAAAAGGGCATTGTGCCTGAGACAGGGATGCCGGCAGAAAATATAAAATACAGGAGAGGTTTGGATATGTTAGGAAAGAGATGTTCACTGTGCGGGGGAAAGCTGGATCATGAGAGTATTTGTATAGAATGCGGCCTGGATAACAGCAAGTCAGATAAAAATTACAGGGTCAGTCAAAGCGGCTGCGACAAAAAGCCTTTGACACATGTTCATGAAGATGAGACCGTGAGGAAGAAAAACGGAACGGGAAAAAAGGAAAAAGAGAGGAAAGCGAAGAAAGAAAAAAAGAAAATCGCAACGGTAGCGGTAATCGCTTCCATTATTTTCTCAATACTTAGCGCGTCGGGAGATTTGTTTGGAGATCTGTTCGGAGATGTGTTTTATCAGATTGAGAAGCTGTTTACATCGGAGGACAGCTCTGATTATGAAAAGACGGAGCCGGTTGATCCGTACGAATATGTGGAGACAGAGCTTCCGGAGGAGGGCGAAGCGGCAGAATATACGCTGGAGCCTGGAGAATATGTTGTTGGAGTTCATATTCCGGCGGGAGATTATACGGCGGATACGGAGGATGAGTTTGACACGGTGCGCGTGGAGGATTATGAGAATCATATTTATCTGTATGAATATGACGGCAAGGGGGAACATAGCTATATGGACGATTTGAGGCTTTACCCGGGCGCCCATGTCATAATTGACGCGGAGAATCCGGTCAGGCTCTCGACAGAAAACGCGCAGCTTTCCGATATGTACGGAATAGAAAATCCTCTGACAGAGGAGGTGCGTCTTGATAAAACAAGTACTGCGGGGGAGGATTTTAAAGAGGGTGTTTATGATTTGGAAAGAGTGAGAGGAACGGGCTTTTTAAAGCTGATTATATATGAAGACGGCGGAGAGGACTATGAGCTCAGAAATCTTCATTTTGCGGAGAATGACCAGGACGGATACAGGTATTTGGTTTTGCCGGAGAATGCGGAGCTTGTGTTTGAAGACGCGGAGGATTTGGAGCTTGTACTGACGCCGAGCGCGCAGATAGAAAATACGGAATATTTAAGCTACTATTTGTATTAGCGGCAGAGAAGGAGTGAAAGTATGGCAAATAAAATATCAGATGAAGTAATTGAGTATGTCAGCATTCTTGCAAAGCTTGAACTGACGGAACAGGAAAAAAAGGATGCAAAGGCGGATATGGAGAAGATGCTTGATTACATTGATACACTGAATGAATTGGATACGGACGGTATCGAGCCTGTGTCCCATGTATTTCCCGTTCACAATGTGTTCCGGGACGATATTGTCCTGAATGGGGACGGGAGCGGAGATACTCTTGCGAACGCGCCCCTTGAGAAGGATAACAGCTTTAAGGTGCCGAAGACGATTGGATAGGAGGCGGTCAAAATGGATATAACAGGCATGACGGCAGTAGAATTAGGGAAAAGGATTCAAAAAAGAGAATTGTCTGCAGTGGATGCGGTAAAAGCGTATCTTGCGCAGATTGATCAGGTGGAGGCTTTGGTACACGGCTTTGTAACCGTTGACAGGGAGGGCGCTGTAAAAAGGGCGGAGACTGTACAGAAAAAGATTGACGACGGGACGCTTGCCGGCCCCCTTGCCGGTGTTCCGGCGGCCATTAAGGATAATTTATGTACGAAAGGAATGCTTACGACATGCAGCTCCAGAATATTGGAGAATTTCAAACCGACTTTTACTGCGGAGGCGGTAAAAAGGCTTGAAAACGCGGGCGCCGTAGTCATCGGAAAGACAAATATGGATGAATTCGCCATGGGAAGCACGACGGAAACCTCTTATTTTGGAGTTACAAGAAATCCGTGGGATTTGGAGCATGTTCCGGGCGGCTCCTCCGGCGGCTCCTGTGCGGCGGTGGCGGCGGAGGAATGTCCGTATGCGCTGGGTTCAGATACCGGCGGCTCCATCCGCCAGCCAAGCTCCTTTTGCGGTGTGGTGGGAATAAAGCCGACCTACGGAACCGTATCACGCTACGGTCTGATTGCATACGGTTCCTCACTGGACCAGATTGGGCCGATTGCGAAGGATGTAACGGATTGCGCGGTGATTTTGGAAACGCTGGCGGCCTGTGACAGGAAAGACAGTACCTCTATGCCAAGAGAAAACTATGATTTTAGAGGGGCGCTTGTGGACGATGTAAAGGGAATGAAAATCGGAATTCCGCAGGACTATTTTATCGAAGGGCTGGATAAAGAGGTGAAAGAGCATATTCTCCGGGCAGCGGCAGTGCTTAAGGAAAAGGGCGCGGCAGTGGAGGAATTTGATTTAAGTCTTGTTCAATATGCGATTCCCGCATATTATGTTATTGCTTCTGCGGAGGCAAGCTCTAATCTGTCGCGGTTCGACGGAGTGAAATACGGCTACCGCACATCGGAGTATGAAGGACTTCATCAGATGTATAAAAAGAGCAGGAGCGAGGGCTTCGGTGCGGAGGTGAAACGCAGAATTATGCTCGGCTCTTTCGTCTTAAGCTCCGGCTACTATGACGCGTATTATTTAAAAGCGCTTAGGACAAAGGCGCTGATTAAGCAGGCGTTTGATAAAGCATTTGAAAAATATGATGTGATTCTGGCGCCTGCGGCGCCCACAACGGCGCCGGAGCTTGGGGCAAGCTTAAATGACCCGCTGAAAATGTATCTGGGAGATATTTATACAATTTCCGTCAATCTGGCCGGACTTCCGGGAATCAGCATTCCGGTAGGGACGGATTCAAAAGGGCTTCCGGTAGGAATGCAGATTATTGCAAGCTGCTTTGACGAGGCAAAGCTGTTTCGTGCGGCTTATGCTTATGAGCAGACGAAAGCTTATGAAAGGCCAAGGCTTGTGAAAGAAACGAGGAAAGAAAGGAGAGAACGGTGATGGCAAAGCAGTATGAGACAGTAATCGGGCTGGAGGTTCATGTAGAGCTTGCGACAAAGACAAAAATCTTCTGTTCCTGCAGTACGCAGTTCGGCGGCGCGCCGAATACGCATACCTGTCCGGTATGTACCGGAATGCCGGGTTCTCTTCCGGTATTAAACAGGCAGGTTGTCGAATATGCGATGGCAATCGGACTTGCGGCAAACTGTGAGATTACAAGGGTTTGTAAATTTGACAGAAAGAACTATTTCTATCCGGATAACCCGCAGAACTATCAGATTTCCCAGCTTTATCTGCCGATTGCAAGAAACGGTTATGTGGAAATCGGCACAGGCGGCACGAGGAAGAGAGTCCGCATCCATGAGATGCATATGGAGGAGGATGCGGGAAAGCTTGTCCATGACGAATGGGATGATACCTCTCTTGTAGATTATAATCGAAGCGGCGTGCCCCTTGTGGAAATCGTATCTGAGCCTGATATGCGCTCGGCGGATGAGGTGATTGCGTATCTGGAAAAGCTCAGAATGATTATCCAGTATCTTGGGGCATCGGACTGTAAGCTTCAGGAAGGCTCTATGAGAGCGGATGTGAATCTGTCCGTAAGAGAAACCGGTGCAAAGGAATTCGGAACGAGAACCGAAATGAAAAATCTGAATTCCTTTAAGGCAATTGCGAGAGCCATCGAGGGAGAACGGAACCGGCAGATTGAATTACTATCGGAAGGAAAGAAAGTGATACAGGAGACGAGGCGCTGGGACGATAATAAGGAGGCATCCTACGCTATGCGTTCTAAGGAAGATGCGCAGGATTACCGGTATTTTCCGGATCCGGATCTTGTACCGATTATCATCAGTGACGAATGGATAGAGAGAGTGAAAAGAAATCAGCCGGAGCTGCGGGATGAAAAGCTTAAGCGTTATAAAAAGGAATTTGATATTCCGCAGTATGACGCCGAGATTATTACGGCGTCCAGGCATATGGCAGAGTTATTCGAGAGAGCGTCCGCCCTGTGCGGAAAACCAAAAAAAGTTTCCAATTGGCTTATGGTAGAGACGATGCGGCTTTTGAAAGAAAAGAATATGGAGCCGGAGGAGCTTGCTTTTTCACCGGAAAACCTTGCGGGGCTTATAGAGCTTGCGGAAAACGGTACGATTAACAGCTCTGTGGCAAAAGAAGTGTTTGAAAAAATATTTACCGATAACGTGAATCCGGTGGAATATACAGAGAAGCACGGACTGAAAACAGTAAACGACGAAAAAGAACTTCTGAAAGTACTTGAAAAAGTTATTGCCGAAAATCCACAGGCTGTAGTAGACTATAGAGGAGGCAAAGAGAAAGCGCTCGGCGCCTTAGTCGGACAGACGATGAAAGCCATGAAAGGAAAAGCAAATCCTGGCATGGTGAATAAAAAGTTAAGGGAAATATTACAATAATGCCTGCGGAGAAAGGAGAAGTCGTATGGGAGGCTTTTTTGGAGTAGCATCAAAGGAAGACTGCGTATTAGAATTATTTTACGGAGTAGATTATCATTCCCACCTGGGAACAAGAAGAGGCGGAATGGCGACCTACGGAGAGGGAGGCTTTAATCGGGCGATTCACAATATTGAGAACTCGCCCTTTCGTACGAAGTTTGACAGGGATGTAGGAGAGATGAAAGGATATATTGGAATCGGATGTATTTCTGATTTTGAGCCGCAGCCGCTCTTAATCCGCTCGAAGCTCGGAAGCTTTGCAATTACAACAGTCGGAAAGGTCAATAATTACGACGAGCTTCAGAATGAACTGTATGAAAATACCCATTCGCATTTTCAGGAAATGACGAACGGCCAGATTAATGTAACGGAGCTGATCGCAGCGTTAATCTGCGAGAAAGATTCTATTTTAGAGGGAATTAAATATGTGCAGGAGATTGTGGACGGCTCCATGACACTGTTACTTCTGACGAAAGACGGGATTTATGCGGCGAGAGACCGTTATGGGAGAACACCTCTCGTAATAGGACGGAAAGAAAACGCATATTGCGTATCCTTTGAAAGCCATGCGTATATCAATCTCGGATATACGGACTATAAGGAACTGGGGCCGTCGGAAATCGCGCTGATTACTCCGGAGGGGGTAGAAACCTTAAGCGCTCCCCGCGAGAAGATGCGGATCTGTTCTTTCCTGTGGGTATATTACGGGTATCCGACTTCATCATACGAAGGAGTAAATGTGGAGGAGATGCGCTATAAATGCGGAAGTATGCTTGCAAAGCGGGACGGAGACAGTGTTCACCCTGATATTGTAGCGGGCGTGCCGGATTCCGGAATTGCTCATGCAATCGGCTACGCGAATGAATCCGGGATTCCCTATGCAAGGCCGTTTATTAAATATACGCCGACGTGGCCGCGCTCTTTTATGCCCACCAATCAGAATCAGAGGAATCTGATTGCCCGTATGAAGCTGATACCGGTGCATGCATTGATTGAAAATAAAAAGCTTCTGTTAATAGATGATTCGATTGTACGGGGTACCCAGCTCCGTGAGACGACAGAATTTCTCTATAACAGCGGCGCGAAAGAGGTACATGTCCGTCCGGCGTGTCCGCCGCTTCTTTACGGATGTAAATATTTGAATTTTTCACGCTCAAAATCAGAGATGGAACTGATTACAAGGCAGATGATTAAGAAAAGAGAAGGGGAGAACTGCCCGCAGGAGGTTCTGGATGAATACGCAAATCCATGCTCCTGCAAATATGCTCAGATGGTGGAGGATATCCGGAAACAGCAGAATTTTACAACACTTCGTTTTCACCAGCTGGACGATTTGCTGGAATCAATCGGAATCGAACCGTGTAAAATATGTACGTACTGCTTTAACGGAAAAGAGTAATGCAATTGGGGACGGGGTTTTTCTAAAAAAACCCCGTCCCCAATTGAAATTACCCTGTCCCCATTATAATCTGTGAATTCCGCTCTGGATTTCTTCCGCCCATTTCTGAAGATTGTACGTGTTTCCGCTGAAAAGCTTTAAAATAACGCCGCTTGGGGTACTGTCGCTGGCAAATGCGTTTGCCTCGTCCGTATCCACATGCATTGCAAGAGCGAATTTCGGGCTGACACGCACAACAACATCTGCAAAAATAAGAGAGCGCTCATAGCTTTCCGTAATGACGAATACATCGTCGTTGTCTTTGACATTCAGCTGCATCGCCTGCACGGGCGTCATATGGATATGGCGTTTGGCCACAATAACGCCGTGGTCGATTTCCAGAGCGCCATTCGGCCCGATAAGGGTGCATCCGGGTGTTCCTTCCGTGTCTCCAGACTGTCTGATGATTCCGGGAATTCCAAGCTTTCTTGAATCAGTCATGGATATTTCAAGCTGGGTTTCAGGACGGAAAGGTCCGAGAATCGCTACATTTTCAAAGGCGTCCTTAGGACCTTTGACGGTAATCCGTTCTTCGCAGACATACTGTCCCGGCTGGCTTAACTCCGCTTTACAGGTAAGAGAAGAGCCTTCGCCGAATAATATTTCAAAATCTTTCTGGCACATATGTATATGGCGTGCGCTTGTTTCAATCGGAATTGATAATCCCATGCTGTATCCCACCTTTACCAAACTATCGTGAATAGTCTATCACATTTTTGAAAATTTTAATACTTTTATTTTTGAGTATGTAAAAAATGTCGATTTTTAGCGAATATGTTTGAATAATATATAAAAATGTATTACACTAAAATATATTATGTTTTGTTGCATTTTGGAGGAGAGAGCTTTGGTTTTTTCAAGTCTTTTATTCTTGTTTTTGTTTTTTTCGATTACGATGGCCGTTTACTGTCTGATGCCTTCCTTGAATAAAAAAAATATAGTACTGCTTGTGGCTTCATTGATTTTTTACGCGTGGGGAGGCCCGAGGTATCTGGTGCTTTTGCTTGTAATGTGTCTGATAAGCTGGGTATCGGCGCTTTTTATTTATGATAATCAGGATAATCCGGTTGTGAAAAAGGTGTTTTTGATTGCCGGGGTGGGATTGCAGCTTGGATTACTGGCTTATTTTAAATATGCGGGATTTCTGCTTGGGAATCTCCATAATATTACGGGGGTTCCGGAAAAGATTCCGCAGATTGCGCTGCCGATTGGAATTTCCTTTTATACCTTTCAGCTGATTTCCTATGTGATTGACGTGTACTGGGGAAATGTGGAGGCGCAGGGGAAGTATTGGCTTGTTCTATTGTATGCGGGGCTGTTTTTTCAATGCATTGCGGGTCCTATTGTACGGTATAAGGACGTTGCGGACGAGATTGAGAGCAGAAAGACAAAGCTTCCTGAGATTAGTGCGGGGATTAACCGTTTTGCGATTGGCCTGGTGAAAAAGGCTGTCTTTGCAAATTCCTGTGCGGAAATTGCGGATGTCATGTTCCCGCAGGCGCTTGAGGGATTAAAGGCAATACCTGCGGCAGGCCTCTGGCTCGGCGTATTTATGTATATGCTGCAAATATATCTGGATTTTTCGGCATATTCGGATATGGCAATCGGTATGGGGTTAATGACGGGCTTTCATTTTAAAGAGAATTTTAATTATCCATATATTGCCGGTTCCGTGACGGAGTTTTGGAGACGCTGGCATATATCCTTAAGCTCCTTTTTCCGGGATTATATTTATATTCCGCTCGGCGGAAACCGGAAAGGGCAGAAGAGGACGATGCTGAATCTTTTTATTGTGTGGGCGCTGACCGGATTCTGGCATGGCGCAAACTGGAATTTCATATTTTGGGGATTGTTTTATTATGTTTTTCTTGTTTTGGAGAAGAACGGCTTTCTTGACAAGCTGGAGACACTTCCGAAAGCGGCAGGGCATATTTATACGCTGGCAGTCGTATATTTCGGGTGGATTTTGTTTAAATTCAGCGATATGTCTTACCTGGGACATGTTCTGCTTGGGATGTTTGGTTTAAACGGCAACGGATTCAGCAATATGGAAGTAAAGGTGACCTTTCAGAATAATATATTTTTTATAATTGCCGCTGTTATCGCCTGCACTCCGTTATTGAAAGAGGGCTATCATATGCTGCGGAAAAGATTCGGCAGAATTACTGCCGTAAGTTATGTCTATATGGTGATCGAAGTGGCAGGGCCGGTTATGCTTGTCTTCCTTGCGACGATGGCATTGGTAGGCAACAGTTACAATCCGTTTTTATATTTTCAGTTTTAGGAGAAAGGCGGCGGACAGATGAAACGCAGGAGAAGAAGCAGAAAATATATGAAAATCAAAATATACGCGTTTGCGGGGACATTACTTTTTTTTGCCCTGCTTGCGCTGATAATTCCGCTCCGGCCTAAGGAATCGCAGGTTGAGAAGCGAAAACTTGAAAAATTTCCCTCTCCGACTCTTGAAACATTATGGAACGGGGAATTTTTTGAGGGTGTGAATACGTGGTATGCAGATACATTTCCTCTTCGGGACTGGCTGATTTCAAGAAATATGAAGGTCCGTTCTGCATACGGTATGCAGAAGACACAGATATACGGAAGCACGCAGGTATTGGCGGGAGTGTCGGAGAAAAAAAAAGACGGCGGGAAAGAGAAGGATAAGACTGAGGAGGAAAAACAGAATAAGACGCTGAAGGACGGAAAAAAGCAGCGTGAGATTACGCAGGTTCAGGAACAGTTCGGAGCGGTTTATCTGGCGGATGATACGGCGTTTAACCTGTTTGGGTTTGACAGGGATGCGGCGGATGAGTATGCCGGGGCCTTAAATACGTTAGCGGACAAGGTAGACAAGGAGGTCAGGATTTATGACCTGGTTGTGCCGATCAGCAGCGGTGTTTATCTGGACGAGAAGCTTCAGAAAGATTTGGGAAGCGGCGACCAGAAGGAAGCGATTCAATATATTTATGACAAGCTGGATGATAAGGTGACGCCTGTAGACGTATTTGCGACATTGGAAAATCATAATGACGAATATTTATATTTCCGGAGCGACCATCACTGGACCGCGTTGGCGGCATATTACGCGTATTGTGAATTTATGGATGTAAAGAAGATGGATCCTACCCCTC
Source organism: uncultured Lachnospiraceae bacterium (assembly GCA_946552115.1). GTDB lineage: Bacteria > Bacillota > Clostridia > Lachnospirales > Lachnospiraceae > CAPEBR01. Next base: position 48,580 of record CAMNRH010000009.1, on the reverse strand, counting down.
TTGACAAATATGAGACAAAGAATTTTGACGGTTTTCTGGGAACAATGTATTCCTATTGTAATCAGGCGGCCGCACTGGAAAATAATCCGGATACGGTAACGGCGTACATTCCGTTGTCAACGAACAAAATGCAGTATCTTGACGTAAACGGAAATACGGTAGATTATGAGATCATTGCCGATGTGACCGATTGGAATGCCGCGTCAAAGTATAATTGTTTTATCGGTGGCGACGAGCCTTTTTCGTGGATACATAACCCGACCAAAACCGACGGAAGTACCTGTCTTGTTGTCAAGGAGTCCTACGGAAACGCTTTCGTTCCGTTTATAACAGATCATTATGAGTATGTTTATGTCGTAGATTACCGTTATTATCCGTCGGGTCTTCAGGCGTTGATTAAGGAAAAGGAAATTAAAGACGTACTGTTTCTTAATAATGTAATGGCGGCATGTACGACCTCGCTTGTGTCCAATGTGTCAGAGATTGTAAATTATTGATTGGAATGCATGGATTGACAAGCAGTAAGAAAAATAGTAAAATAAGGACGGTATCTCGAAAACAGCTTGGGAAACAGAGAGAAAAAAATATTTTCCCAAATAATTCAGGAAAGAGAAATTGCATGAAAACATTATTAAAGCGACGGTTACAGACGATAATTGCCTGCGTATGTGTGGGATGCTTTCTTTGCCCGGTTCCGAAGATACATGCGTCTGATTTGGACAGTCTGGAGAATGAGTCTTCCAGCCTGAGAAATAATTTAGACAGTATCAACAGTGAGCTGCTTGACATCGGAACTCAGATTGCCGAGAATGAAAATGAAATCGAGGCCATTAACAACGATATAACAAAGACAGAGGAACAGCTTGCCATTGCGAAAAACAATGAGGACGATCATTATGCTGATATGAAGATCCGTATTCAGTATATGTATGAAAACAGCGGCGAATCTATGCTGGGGCTGATTTTTTCAGCAGAGGATTTTCCGGATTTTCTGAATAAGGTTCAGTTTGTCCAGAGTGTGAGCCAATATGATCGTGATATGTTTAAGGAGCTTCAGGAGCTTCGGTATACGATTGAAAAGGAAGAGGAACACTTAAAAGAACAGCAGGAAGAATGTGTAAAGCTGGAGAAAAAACTCAAAGAGAAACGAAAAGAGCTTAAGAAAAAAGCAGAGTCGGCATCGGCAGATTTGCAGACGCTGGAAGCAAGGATTCAGAATATAAGAGAGCAGCAGGCAGCGGAACAGGCGGCCAGAGAGAAAGCGGCAAAGGAAGAGGCGGCGAAAGCCAGCAAGACAAACAATACCCCGCAAAAGACGGAAAGCGGAGGAAATTCATCAGGAGGAGGCTCGGGAGGTTCGTCCGAATCCGGTTATAATTATCCGTCCGGTAACGGTGTTCTCACTAAGTCAAAAGGTGTGAATTATTATAATGGGCACCGTGAGACATATTACAGCCAGAAAGTTTTGCCGGGACACGGTCTGTCTATCCCGGGACGCCATGTGGCGGCGGATGGCACGGTCCGCGACGGAAACGGAAATCTTTGTCTGGCAAGCAGCGATTATCCGAAAGGAACGCAGGTTATGACCTCACTTGGAATGGGTGTTGTCTATGATACGGGCTGTGCAAGCGGCACAATTGATATCTATACCGACTGGTAGAAGATAAATGTGCAAAGGGTAAAAGATAATGAATGACAAATACGGCATTATATAATCTGAAGAGGATAGTAGTATAATGCCGTATTTTTTGACTTCTGACACAGGAAATAGTATAATTGTAGCCGGGAGATGTGCATATGAAAAAAGAAAAGCGCTCCGCAGAGGAGGATCGTGTGCTGCGTCTTGCAGTTACTGTGATGATTGTTTTGTTTATAGCCGGGGGCGCCGTCGTTGCGCTCCGGATGAGGAATTTGCGGGTGGATTCTACAGCAGGTGAAAAAAAGCTGGAAGAGCTGGCAAAAGCAGATGTAAATAAAATAGATGAAAAAATAAAAAAGCTTGAAAAAAAAGAAGAAAAGGCTTATGAGGAGCGTCAGAACCGGACCAATAGTGAAAAATTTACAGACTGCCTGATTTTGGGAGACGTTATCTGTCAGGGTCTTTATGAATATGAGTATCTGGAAGCGGGGGTTGTGAACGCCGCACAGAGCTTAAGTGTAGTTCATGCGGATGAAACAGGGCTTACGGCTATGCTGGAGCAGGTGATAGCAGACAGTCCGAAAAAGATTTTTCTTGTGCTTGGCAGAGGAGATTCGGAAATCGGAGGAGAGGATGCGGCGGCCTTTGCGTCAGGCTATAAAAATATACTTGTAAGTCTGAAGAACGGGCTTCCGGATTCGACGGTTTATGTGAACAGTATCGTACCGGTAAGCCAGGCGGCGCTTGAGGAAAATCAGGGATATGCGGTTATAGACGAATATAACAGACAGCTTGAAGCGGTGTGCGAAAGCGAGCAGGTTGCCTTTATTAACCAGACAGAGTTTATGAAAGAGGAGTATTATGAAGCCGACGGAATTCATATGACAGCGGCCTATTATCCGGAGTGGATTTCCTGTATGGCGGGGAAAGCAGAGCTGTAGCGGCCTGCGTGTATTTTACATTAGATGTTTTTATGGAAGGAAAAATGACATGCTATTTAGCAGTACGGTATTTTTATTTTCATTTCTGCCTATTATTTTAATTGTCTATTATCTTGCGCCCAGAGTGCTGAAAAACGCGGTGCTTTGTGTGGGAAGCCTGTTTTTTTATGGATGGGGCGAGCCGTTTTATATTTTCCTTATGTCTGTTTTAATTCTGTTTAATTATTTTGGTGCGCTTTCTATTGCGCGGAGCCTGAAGAACAGGAAGAGAGCGGGAAAAAAACTGGTGTTCAATATCGCGGTGAATCTGTTCATCATGGTTTTTTTGAAGTACGCGCAGAGGGTATTCGGGAATGTCAGTATTGTACTTCCAATGGGCTTTAAGCAGCAGCTTGTGCCGCCGATAGGAATTTCTTTTTATATGCTTCAAATATTGTCCTATATCATTGATGTATATCGCGGAGAAATAAAAGCAGAAAAAAACATACTGAATTTTGCGGTTTATATAGCAATGTTTCCGCGGCTGGTTGCCGGACCTCTTGTGCGCTATAAGGATATTTCCGCACAGCTTGGCGCCAGAAAGGAATCTCTGGAAAATTTGGGAGACGGAACTCTTTTATTTATCAGAGGTCTTGCGAAAAAGGTATTGCTTGCGAATGAGGCAGGGCAGATATTTCAGAGAATCTTTCTCATGGAGGCCGGGAAAGTTTCGGTTTTAACGGCCTGGCTTGGGTGCGCGGCCTTTGCGTTTCAGATTTATTATGATTTGAGCGGATATTCGGATATGGCAATTGGGCTTGGAAAGATGTTTGGGTTCGAGTTTAAAAAGAATTTTTCCTATCCGTATATGGCGAAGAGTGTTACGGAATTTTGGCACAGGTGGCATATTTCTTTAAGAATGTGGTTTCGGGACTATGTTTATATACCGCTTGGAGGCAGTCAGGCGGATGGGGCGGGACATACAGGAGGCGTCGTTCTTGTATGGCTGCTGGTTGCCCTCTGGCACGGTGCGTCGTGGAACTTTCTTCTGTGGGGGATTTACTTCTGTCTGATACTTCTGTTTGAAAATCATCTAATGAGAGGAAGCTTAAGAAAAATGCCGGCATTTATAGGCCATCTGTATTGTCTGCTGTTTGTGATGACAGGGTGGACTTTTTTCTTTAGTCCGACGCCCGTAAGCGCGGTAAATTATTTGAAGCTTATGGCCGGCATCGGAGGGCACGGTGTTGTGGACAGGCAGGGAGTTTATTTTCTCCTGACGAACGCGTGTCTGTGGTTGATGCTCGTTCTGGGCGCGGCGCCTGTCGTCCATAATTTGTATGAGCGTGTGATATACGGAGGTAAACGGGTAAAGACAGCGGCGAATTGTATAATATATATGGCAATCTTTTTCCTGTGCATTGCGTATTTGGCGACAGAGCCGTACAGTCCGTTTTTGTATTTCAGATTTTAGGAGAGGTATATGAAACAGAGAAAATCCGAGAGGCAAAAAAGAAAAAGAGGACTCACTCAGAGCAGACGGGCGATAGCGTTCCTGTTTGCCGGGGTTCTTGTATTCACTGGTCTTGTGAACGCGGCTTCGAAAGGGCGGATGTTTTCCGAAAAGGCATTCTGGATGTCTGTGAGAGCCGGCACAGGCCGCATGACGGGAAAGAACGAGTCAAACGGGGTATTGAGGGGAAAGGACAATTATCTCTTTGAGTATATTGCTGTGCCGGATGAAAAAGTGCTTACCGCGAACCTGAATGCGATGAAAGAATTCAGGCAGGCCTGTCCGGAATTATCCTTTTATATGCTTCTTGCGCCCAATGCCGCAAATATATTGTCGGACAAGCTTCCGTCTCTTGCGGTGACAGAAAATCAATCGGAGCAGTTTGAAAGAATACGAAAGGAGCTGGGAGAAGATTTTGTGTGGGTAGATGTGCAGAAAACGCTCAGGAAGCATAAGGATGAGGATATCTATTATCATACGGATTCTCACTGGACAACGGCTGGCGCTCTTTATGCCAGTCAGGAGCTTGTCAGGACGATGGGGCTTAACGAATCAAGCGCTCCGGAGCTTAAGCGGTATGCGGTGACAGGAGATTTCAGCGGAAATCTTTCCTTGCGCAGCGGTTATGAGGGAAGCTACAGGGAACCTGTATATATATACAGCGCGGCGGATGCGGAGGAAAATACAGAATTTGTGATAGATTATGAGGGGGAAAAAGAAAGGACAGCAACCGTGTACGACAGCTCGAAGCTTGAGGACAGGGATAAGTATCAGGTGTTTTTCGGCGGAGATTTTCCGCTTATAGATATCCGGACGGCGGCAGATTCATCGGAACGGCTGCTGGTGCTTAAGGATTCCTATGCAAATTGCCTGCTCCCTTTCCTGATTCCCTGTTATCGGGAAATTATCGCGATAGATTCACAGTCTTATGAGGGGAATCTTTATCAGTTGATGGAGGAAAAGAGAATTACAAGTGTATTGTTTTTATATAATGGAAATACTTTTATGGAGGAGCGCCGTATGAGCGAACTGTTGGTGAATCATGAGACTGAATAAATTTTTAAGCGGCGCGGGCGTCTGTTCCAGAAGAGAGGCCGACCGTTTGATTCAAAGCGGAAGAGTGACGGTAGACGGAAAAAGGGCGGTTCCCGGAACACAGGTTGAGAAAGGGCAGACAGTGCGTGTCGGAAAGAAAGTTGTCGAAAGCCGGGAGGAAAAGGTTGTCCTCGCGGTAAATAAGCCGGCCGGGATTGTATGTACGGAGGATATGCGTGTAAAAAACAATATTATTCGTTTTTTAAATTATTCAACCCGCGTTACTTATGCGGGGAGGCTTGACAAAGATTCCGAAGGGCTTCTCATTATGACTAACGACGGCGATTTAATTAATCGGATGATGCGCGCGAGGTATGCCCACGAGAAAGAATACAGGGTTACGGTGGACAGAGAAATCCGGGATGAATTTTTAAAGAGGCTTTCGCAGGGAGTGCATATCCGGGATGAGGAAAAGGGACTGGATGAGGTGACAAAGCCCTGTAAGGTAAAAAAAATCGGAAAATATACCTTTTCTATTACGCTGACGCAGGGGCTGAACCGGCAGATACGCAGAATGTGCGAGACGCTTGGCTGCCGGGTGAAAGGGCTTGTGCGGGTGCGCATTATGAATATCGAGCTGGGAACATTAAAGCCGGGTGAATACCGGAAACTGGAAGGACAGGAGTTAGAGGAATTATATGAATGTGCAGAAAGAGAGAATGCAGGAATTAGTGGGGCTTTTGAATAAGGCGGGCCGTGCCTATTATCAGGAATCGGAAGAGATTATGAGTAACCTGGAGTATGACAGGCTTTATGATGAATTGCTTTCTTTGGAGAAAGAGCTTGGAATTACCCTTTCAAACAGTCCGACCATCCATGTAGGGTACGAGGTGTTAAGTGAACTTCCGAAAGAACGTCATGAGCGGCCGATGCTTTCTCTTGATAAGACGAAAGATGTGCAGGAGCTTAAGAATTTTCTGGGAGACCAGAAAGCGATGCTGTCGTGGAAGCTTGACGGTCTTACCATTGTGCTTACCTATCGGGGAGGAGAGCTTGATAAGGCAGTTACCCGCGGAAACGGTGAGGTCGGTGAAGTTATTACGAATAATGCGAGAGTTTTTAAAAATATCCCTCTTAAAATCAGTTATCAGGGCGAATTGATTTTACGCGGGGAGGCTGTTATCGGCTATCGGGATTTTGAAAGGATTAATGATGAGATTCAGGAGGCGGAGGCGAAATATAAAAATCCGCGGAATCTGTGCAGCGGATCGGTCAGACAGCTGAATAATGAAATTACGGCAAAAAGGAATGTGCGCTTCTATGCTTTTTCCCTTGTTCAGGCGGAAAATGTGGATTTTCATAATTCGAGAATATATCAGATGGAGTGGCTTCGCGGACAGGGATTTGAGACGGTTGAGTATCGTGAGGTAACGAAGGCTTCCGTGGAGGCGGAAGTTATTAAATTTTCAGAAAAAATTGCTGAAAATGATTTTCCCTCTGACGGACTTGTGCTAATATATGATGATATAGCATACGGGCGGTCTCTGGGACAGACATCAAAATTTCCGAGAGATTCCTGCGCCTTTAAATGGGCGGATGAGCTTCGGGAGACAGAGCTTTTAAAGATTGAGTGGAGTCCGTCAAGAACAGGGCTGATTAATCCGGTTGCTATATTTACCCCGGTAGAGCTGGAGGGTACTACCGTAAGCCGCGCCAGTGTCCATAATATCAGTGTTATGGAGGAGCTTGAGCTTGGAGTGGGCGACAGAATTGAGGTATATAAAGCCAATATGATTATCCCTCAGATTGCGGAGAATTTGACAAGAAGCGGTGTGAATGCGCTTCCGTCTGTCTGTCCGGTGTGCGGAGGAAAGACAGAGGTACGGAAAATAAGTAATGCGAAAGCGCTATATTGTACGAATCCGGAGTGCCAGGCAAAGCACGTAAAAGCATTTGCCCTGTTTGTAAGCAGAGATGCATTAAATATCGAAGGCCTCTCAGAGGCGACACTGGAGAAATTCATTGCCAGAGGATATATTAAGGAATTTGCGGATATTTTTCATCTGAATCAATACAAAGAGGAGATAACGTCTCTGGAGGGCTTTGGAGAGAAGTCCTGCAGTAATCTGATTGCGAGTATTGAAAAGGCCCGCGTTACAACACTTCCAAGAGTGATTTATGCACTTGGTATTTCCGGAATCGGCCTGGCAAATGCAAAAATAATCTGCAGAGAATTTGATTATGATATAAAGAGAATGATTGCGGCGACGGAGGAAGAGCTGGACGAGATTCCGGGCGTCGGAAACGTGCTGGCAAAGGCATTCTTCAGCTATTTTTCCGACGGCGCGCATGTAGAGAGGCTTGAGAGGCTTCTTTCGGAGCTTGAGATACCGGAGGAAAAAAGTGAGAAAAAGCAGATATTTGCAGGCGTAAATTTTGTAATTACCGGCAGTGTGGAGCATTTTGCAAACCGCGGCGAGGCAAAGGAGCAAATTGAAAGTCTGGGAGGGAAAGTGACAGGCTCCGTCACTTCAAAAACCAGCTATCTGATAAATAATGACGTTACATCTGCGTCGTCCAAAAATAAAAAGGCAAATGAACTGGGAATTCCGATTATATCAGAGGAACAGTTCTTAAAAATGATAGAAGAAAGCAGATAGAAAGAAGGAAAAGAAATGTCTGAACAGGATTTTAGAGAGGAAACCCCGGAGATGGAAGAAAAAAAGGTGGAAACCGGGGAGGTTGAGGATACAAATAAGGACGATGAATATGAGAAGGTCTGCTTTGTATGCCGGAGACCGGAAAGGACTGCCGGCAAAATGATAGAACTGCCGAATAATATCTGCGTGTGCAGCGATTGTATGCAGAAGAGCTTTGACGCCATGTCAAACGGGCAGGTGGACTTAAGCCAGCTCATGAATATGCCGGGGGTGCAGATTTTCAATATGGCGGATATGGAGCAGCAGATTCCGAAAAGGCAGAAGATTAAAAAGAAAAAGGAGGGCGAGGAGAGAAAGCCGTTGGTGGATATAAGAAATCTTCCCGCGCCTCACAAAATTAAGGCAAGCCTTGACGAGTACGTGGTAGGGCAGGAGCATGCAAAAAAGGCGATGTCCGTGGCCGTTTATAATCATTATAAGCGGGTTGCCACAGATACGATGGACGACATTGAGATTGAGAAGTCCAATATGCTGATGATTGGGCCTACAGGCTCAGGAAAGACATATCTTGTAAAGACGCTCGCAAGGCTTCTTGACGTGCCGCTTGCGATTACGGACGCCACGTCTCTGACAGAGGCGGGATACATAGGCGACGATATTGAGAGCGTGGTATCAAAGCTTTTGGCGGCAGCGGAAAATGATGTGGAAAAGGCCGAGCAGGGAATCATTTTTATCGATGAGATCGATAAGATTGCAAAGAAGAAAAATACAAACCAGAGGGATGTCAGCGGCGAATCTGTGCAGCAGGGCATGTTAAAGCTTTTAGAGGGAAGCGACGTGGAGGTTCCGGTGGGAGCCAACAGCAAGAATGCGATGGTTCCGCTTACAACTGTAAATACGAGGAATATTTTGTTTATCTGCGGCGGTGCGTTTCCGGATTTGGAAAATATTATTAAGGAGAGGCTTACGAAGCAGTCCTCCATAGGCTTTGGCGCAGATTTGAAAGATAAATATGATAAGGATAAGACGATTCTTGGTAAGGTTACAACAGAGGATCTCCGGAATTTTGGCATGATACCGGAATTTTTAGGGCGTCTTCCCATTGTTTTTACGCTTCAGGGGCTAAATGAAGAGATGCTTGTCCAAATATTAAAAGAGCCGAAGAACGCTATCCTGAAGCAGTATCAGAAGCTTCTCGCTCTTGATGAGGTGAAGCTTGATTTTGCGGATGAGGCATTGTCCGCGATTGCAAAAAAGGCGATGGAAAAGGATACCGGCGCGCGGGCGCTCCGCGCAATTATTGAGGAATTTATGCTTGATATTATGTATGAGATTCCAAAAGATGACAGCATCGGACAAGTGACCATTACGGAAGCGTATATTAATAACACGGGCGGCCCGATTATTACCCTGCGGGGTCAGGAGGTAAACCGAATCGGAAACGGTGCATAGAGCGGGAAAGCGCCTCATATACTAAAAAAAAGTATATGAGGTGTTTTGTATGTCAGCAGAGGGATGCAGAGAAATGATTTTATCTCAGGATACCAGGGATTTTATCATACCGGATTACAAGAAAGAGACAGAGGTGGTATTTCCGCAGAGCCAGGCTTGCGTGCAGGAGGTGGGGTTTGATTATAGAGTGGTCTATGTAGATGAGAGCCTGGCAGGTGAAATTACGATTGAAAGATACAGCTATAACAGTATTCCCGGGTGCTATGCATTAATTGATACAGATGCTGTAAATGAGGCGGGAATCAGTGCGGTACAGAATTATCCGACGCTGATGCTTCAGGGCAAAGGGATTATGATTGGCTTTGTTGATACAGGAATTGATTATCAAAATCCTGTTTTTCGTGATTCCGGAGGAAGTACCCGTATTGCGGGAATCTGGGATCAGACAATACAGACCGGCGATTTCCCGGAAGGATTTACATATGGAAGCGAATATACAGAGGAGATGATTAATGAAGCGCTTCGCTCGGAAAATCCGGAAAGAATTGTTCCAAGCCAGGATACGGAAGGACACGGTTCCTTTATGGCGAGTGTGGCGGCGGGAAGTCCCAGTCCGGAGAACCGGTTTCAGGGAGCGGCTCCAAAGGCCACGATTGCAATGGTAAAATTGAAAGAGGCGAAAGCATATCTTAAGAATTTCTATGGAATTAGTCAGGAGGCGGTTTGCTTTCAGGAAAATGATATCATGCAGGGAATTTATTATCTCCATAAGCTGGCCGAAAAGAGAGATATGCCGCTTGTTATTTGTCTGGCTCTCGGAAGCAGCTTCGGAGGCCACAACGGGGCGACGCCACTTTCCGGGATTCTCGATAATTATGCAGATACGCCGAACCGCTGTGTTGTAATCGGCGGAGGGAACGAGGCGAGCCAGAGGCATCATTTTTATGATATTCTTGCACCGGGACAGGGCGCAAAAGAGGTAGAGATTCGAGTCGAAGAAAGTGGTACGGGATTTGCGGCGGAGTTATGGACAACACTTCCGAATGTAGTAACGGTATATATCGTTTCTCCTTCCGGTGAGAAAAGTCCGTCTATATCTGTGCGCCAGGCCAGCCGTTATAATCTGAAATTTATATTTGACCGTACGACGGTGGATATTGAATACAGACTTCTTATGGATAACAATGATTCGCAGCTTCTTTTCTTTCGGTTTCAGAGCGCCGCGCAGGGAATCTGGCGTATCGGCGTAGAGCCGCTTCGTATTGCGGACGGGGCATTTCATATATGGATGTCAATGAAAGAGTTCTTAAGCGGAAATGTTTATTTTTTAGAAGCAGATCCGGACTACACAGTGACGGATCCGGGCAGCACAAGAAGAGCAATCACGGTTTCTTATTATAACGGGTTGGATAATAGTGTTGATATTAATTCCGGAAGAGGGTATACTAGAAATAGTTTAATCAAACCTAATTTTGCAGCGCCGGGCGTGCAGGTGACCGGCGCCGGTCCTGACGGAAGATTTGAAAAACGCAGCGGTTCCAGTATTGCAGCGGGAATTACCGCGGGGGCGTCTGCACTGATTATAGAGTGGCTGCTTCAGCAGATGGAAAATGCAGGCGTTACGACAAGTGAGGTAAAGAATATTATTATACTGGGAACCAATCAGGGAACACTTCCGGAATATCCGAATCGGGAATGGGGCTATGGAACGATGGATATCTTCCAGTCCCTGGACCGTTTGCGAAGCCTGTAAAAAATACATATAGAAAAGGAGAGAATGATATGTCAGATTTTTTTGAAGATTTAGGAAAACGGATATCAGACGTAGCGGATGATATTGGAAAGCGGGCGGGAGATACCATCGAGGTTGAGAAGCATAAAAGCCAGATTCGTTCGCTGAAACGCGCCAATGAAAGAGATTTTATCGAGATTGGGCAGATGGTGTATGATAAGTTCCGCAATGGAGAGGTTTCCGACCTTGATTATACGGCTCTTTGCGAGGCCATCGAAAAGAGAGACGAGGAGATGGAAAAGCACAGAGAAGAGATTCAGAGGATTAAAGAGGTATTTTAATGCTGACGGCTATGGGAGGGCTTTTTATAATTCTTTTATGCTTTGATATGGGAATAAAGCAATATATAGAAAGTACCTGTAAAGAGAAAGAGGAACGGGAAACGATTCTGGATGGCATCGTACTTAGAAAAATTTACAATAGGGGTTTTATGCTGAATATTTTAGAGAGTAAGCCAAAGGTTATAAGGAGTGCTTCTGCCGGAATGGGAGCAGGTATTATTTTGTATGACGTCTGGCTTTTCCTGAAGAAGGGCAGACTAAAGGATAAGCTCGGAATGGTGTTTATAAGCGCCGGCGCGGCCAGCAATATTTACGACCGGCTTATACGGGGCAAGGTGATTGACTATATCGGCATAAAGAGTAAATATAAGTTTTTAGCTAAAATTACGGCAAATCTGGCTGATGCATATATTGCAGTTGGGATGGTTCTCAAATTGATTTAGGTGCAATCGGGGACGGGGTTTTTTAGAAAAACCCCGTCCCCGATTAAACAATAAAATAAAATAATTGATATGCTCTCAAAAATAAAGTATGATAATAGCAGGATGATTTTCTAGTATTATAGTACAGGGGGAAGACAGGAATGTATCATTGTCATATTCATTTCGGCTTGGCAGGACATCATTGCAGAGTATTTGAGCTTGCTAAGGAAATGATACCGTTTGAATATTTTACATTTGAATTTTCGGAGAACGAAAATTTTGAGGAAATAATTTCAGAGCGGCCGGATGTCATTCTGGCTAATATACAGGACACAGAAGTAAGTAAGGCAATGAAAGCTTTGATTTCAGACGAAAGAGAAGAAACAGAGCTTATTCTGCTTGCGGATAAGGAGCAGTTTGGACTTTTGGCGGACAGCTTATCCGAAATTAAAGATATATGGACAATGCCGATGCCGGATGAGGAAATTGCCTTTCGATTGACGAGATGGCAGCAGAGCTGCAAGATAAAAAAGGATTTCTGGCAGACCACACAATTTCTGGAGACAACGATTAATCATACGCCGACGCTCGTTTGGTATAAGGATAAAAATGGTATTCATGAAAAAGTAAACGACAGCTTTTGCAAAACAGTGAATAAAACCAAAAAACAGGTGGAGGGGCAGGGCCATGCTTATATCTGGAATGTGGAGCACGATGATCCTGCATGTATAGAGTCGGAACGGAAGGTAATGGAGAAAAGAAAAACCTTTGTGTCTGAGGAAGTTGTAAAAACGGGCAATGGAGAGAAGCTTCTTACAACCTACAAATCTCCTCTTTATGATTTGGACGGAAGCGTGATGGGAACGGTGGGCGTAGCGATTGATGTGACGCAGGAGCGCCGTTATGAGAAAGAAATTATACAGAAAAATCAGACGCTGGAAACGATTTTTACTACAATGGACTGCGGAGTGATGTGCCATACGGTAGACGGCTTACGCGTTCTCAGCATAAACAGGGCGGCTCTTGAGATTTTAGGATATGAAACACAAGAGGAGATGGCGGAAGACGGATTTGATATGATTGCCTCTACGGTTTTGGACGAGGATAAGGAAAAGCTTCGAAATTGTATTCGGGGACTGAAAAAAGAGGGAGACAGTGTCAGTGTAGAATATCGCGTTTGCCATAAGGACGGAGAAATTCGGCATGTTATGGGAAATGTCAAGCTTTTAATAGAAAATGGAGAACCGCTTTATCAGCGATTTCTTCTTGATTGTACAGCTCAAAAGCTTCAGGAAAAGGAAAATGAAAGGCGGCAGATGGAGCTGGTACATGCCCTGAGTATTGATTATAATCTCGTGTGTTTTTTCGACCTTAATACAGGTATGGGGAGGCCTCTTCGTATTGAGGATGACCGTCATAAGTATGAAATGATTTTTAAAGAGGGGACTTCCTTTGAGGAAAGCATGGAGCTCTATATACAAAGGTATGTCTACGATGAGGATAAGGAAATGCTTCGGCAGGCTCTTTCAGGGGAGGCTTTGAAAAAAGGGCTGATGGAAAAGAAATCCTATAGCATTAATTACCGTGTTTTCATAGACGATGAGATGAAATATTTCCAGATAAAAGTAGTACGGGCGGGAGCATGGACAAAGGGGCAGGAGATCGTTCTCGGATTCCGCAGTGTGGATGAAGAGATTCGCAATGAGATGGAGCAGAAGAGTATTCTGGAGAATGCACTTTTTCAGGCAAATCGGGCAAATAAGGCGAAAAGTGCGTTCCTTTCAAACATGTCCCATGATATTCGGACGCCTATGAACGCAATTGTCGGATTTACGTCCCTGGCAATCACTCACATTGACAAGAAGGAACAGGTAGAGGAGTATTTGGGGAAAATTATGACATCCGGGAATCATTTGCTGAGTCTGATTAACGATGTTCTGGATATGAGCCGTATCGAAAGCGGCAAGATGTATCTGGACGAAAAACCATGCTGTCTGCCTGAGATTTTCCGCGGACTTTACAATATTGTGCAGGCGGATATTCATGCAAAGCAGCTGGAGTTTCATATTGACACCGTAGATGTGATAGACGAGGAAATCTGTTGTGATAAGCTTAGGCTGAATCAGGTGCTTTTGAATCTTCTCAGTAATTGTATTAAATATACGGGCGCCGGCGGTACGGTCAGCATGAGGCTTACCGAGAGGCCTGAAACAAGAGCGGGTTATGCAAATTATGAGTTCTGTATCAGGGATACCGGAATCGGCATGAGTAAGGAGTTTGTAGCGCATATATTTGAGCCGTTTGAAAGAGAAAAAAATACGACTCACAGCGGTGTGCAGGGAACCGGACTCGGAATGGCCATCACAAAAAATATTGTGGATATGATGAACGGTACGATTGAAGTCAGCAGTGAGCAGGGCGTTGGAACAGAGTTTAAGGTATGCTTCAGCTTCCGTCTGAATGCGGAGATGAAAGAGCCGAAAGATATTCCGCAGCTTTGGAATTTAAGGTCGCTGGTGGTAGACGACGATTTTAATACCTGTGACAGCGTTACCTATATGTTGGAGCAGGTGGGAATGCGCGCGGAGTGGACGTTATCCGGAAAAGAAGCTGTTTTGCGTACCCGTCAGGCTGTTGCGCGGGGAGATGATTACGGCGTGTATATTATCGACTGGATGCTGCCGGATATGAACGGGATTGAGGTTACCCGGAGAATACGGAAAGAAACGGGTGAAGATACGCCGATTATAATATTGACGGCATATGACTGGGCGGATATTGAGGAGGAGGCGAGAGAAGCCGGAGTTTCGGCATTTTGCAGTAAGCCGTTGTTTTTATCGGAGCTTAGAAGCTGTCTGAGCGCTGTTGTGAATACGATAGAAAAGGGAGAGGAAAAGATACCGGAAGACGAATGGGCAGGCTTTGAAACAGGCCGTATTTTGCTCACAGAGGATAATGAGCTGAATCAGGAGATTGCGGTGGAAATATTAGGCGATGCCGGATTCATTACTGATGTTGCGCAGAATGGAAAGATTGCAGTTGATATGCTGAAGCGTTCTGAGCCGGGATATTATCAGGCTGTGCTCATGGATGTCCAGATGCCGGTGATGAACGGCTATGAGGCTGTAAAAGAAATACGGAAGCTTGAAAATGAAAAGCTGGCTTCCATACCGGTTCTCGCAATGACTGCCAATGCTTTTGAAGAGGATAGGCAGGAGGCGCTTAGATGCGGAATGAATGATCATATAGCAAAACCGATAGATGTAAAAGTCCTGTTTGACAAATTGCGAAAGGTGTTGAATTAACCTGTCAGCATGTGAGAACTTTTTTCATGTCGTCGGGAAGCCCGGCGGTGAATTCCATTTTCTTTTCGGTTATCGGATGGGTAAATGCCATCTTGTAGGAGTGAAGCGCCTGTCTTCCGATATATTCCATATCCGGATTGTAAAGATAGTCGCCGATAAGCGGAAAGCCCAGATATTTCATATGGATTCGAATCTGATGGGTACGGCCTGTTTCCAGACACAGGGAAACAAGGCTGTGCCCGTTGATTTCTTTTACAGCCTGATAATGCGTCACCGCATCCTCTCCATGTGCAAAGTCAACCGTGCGCTCAATAACAGTTCCGGGTTTTCTGGAAAGAGGAGCTCGGATTGTCCCGGTTTTCGGGATGATCTGTCCGCGGACAATGGCAAGATACTCCCGATGGATTTTCCGGCTTTGTGTTTGGCGGGAAAGGATATTTGCGCTGATTAGATGCTTCGCAATCACTGTAATGCCGGAGGTGTCCCTGTCCAGACGGTTGCAGCAGCGGAAGATAAATGGTTTTCCCTGTTCTTTATAATACCATGCCAGAGCATTTGCCAGGGAATTGGTATAATTGTTCAGGGACGGATGAGTAGGCATACCGGCAGGCTTGTTAAGAACGACGATGTCCTCGTCCTCGTATACAATAGAAAGGGGAAGCTTAACCGGCGGTATGTTTTTTGAGCACTTTGTTTCGCAAATCCGGATGAGGAGCTTATCTCCGTCTGTCAACAGGTTGCGCATATAGTAATGCCGGTTATTTACAAGCACGCTTTCGGGCATACGTTTGATTTCGGAAATGTTCTGCGAGGAGTATCCTTTTCTTTTCAAAAATTGCTCGACCCGCAGGCCGGCAGAATCTTTATCTATTTTGTATTCAATCGTTCGGTTCATTGCATTTCTCCTGTAATTCCTGTAAGATAGAATCGTACATATTATAGCATTTTCATGTGAAATTGAAAATAGAAGCGGAGGATAAAAGAAATGACGGCGCTTAGTACGCTTTGCTATATCGAGTGTGACGGCAAATATTTGATGCTGCACCGCACAGTGAAGAAAAATGATGTCAATAAGGATAAATGGATTGGCGTGGGAGGACATTTTGAGGCGGATGAAAGTCCGGAGGAATGCCTGCTTCGTGAAGTGAGGGAGGAAACAGGATATACCCTGACCGCTTATCGTTATCGCGGGATTGTAACCTTTGTGTCCGGAAACGGGGTGACGGAATATATGTCGTTGTTCACCGCAGACGGATTTGAGGGCGAGCTGTGCGTTTGTGATGAGGGAAAGCTTGAATGGGTAGATAAGAAAGATATATGGAAGCTGAATATATGGGAGGGAGATAAAATATTTTTCCGTCTGCTGGATGAGGATTATGAGTTCTTTTCTTTAAAACTTGTTTATAACGGGCATGATAAATTGGTATCGGCATCGCTAAACGGAAAGCCGATGGAGCTGTAAGCGCTTTTTGCAGAGGCGGAGCCTGGAATCTTAATCCGGATGAATTTTATATGGCGGGAGAGTATCCGGGAATTGTAATTTGACGGAAACTGTGTATAATAAAGTTGTAAATAAAAAAGCAGAATATGAGAAAGGATGATAAATATGGCAGCAATTCATTTGACAAAGGATAATTTTAAACAGGAGGTATTAGAATCAAGGACGCCCGTATTAGTAGATTTTTGGGCGACATGGTGCGGCCCGTGCCAGATGGTAGGGCCGATAATTGAAGAAATCGCAGGAGAGGTTACAGACGCTAAAATAGGAAAGGTGGACGTAGACAGCGAGGCAGAGCTTGCCAGAGAGTATCGGGTCATGTCCATACCAACCCTTATGGTATTTAAGGATGGACAGGTTGTAAAGCGTGAGGTTGGAGCAAAGGTAAAAGAAGAGATATTAGAAATGCTGAAATAATTGTAATCGGGGACGGGGTTTTTTTAGAAAAACCCCGTCCCCGATTTACAAATACGGGAATTTCCGTTACAATATACAAAGCAAATATGAATGAAGTGAGGGATGAATGTTATGGCAAATCCAATTGTTACTTTTGAGATGGAAAATGGGGATGTTATGAAAGCGGAGCTTTATCCGGAGACTGCACCGAATACGGTGAATAATTTTATTTCTTTGGTTAATCAGGGATACTATGACGGGCTGATTTTTCACCGTGTGATTCAGGGCTTTATGATTCAAGGCGGATGCCCGGACGGAACGGGTATGGGCGGCCCGGGATATCATATTAAAGGTGAGTTTGCCCAGAATGGGATTCAGAATGAGCTTAAGCATACGGAAGGTGTACTTTCTATGGCAAGGGCGATGCATCCGGATTCTGCGGGCTCTCAGTTTTTTATTATGCATAAGGATTCCCCTCATCTTGACGGAGCCTATGCGGCGTTTGGAAAGGTGACCGAGGGAATGGAGGTCGTTAATAAGATTGCCGGAACTGCTACGGATTATAGTGACAGACCGCTTGAGGAGCAGAAAATGAAGAGGGTTACGGTCGATACGATGGGCGTTGAATATCCGGAGCCGGAGAAAGGGTAATGGAAAGATTTTACAGAAATACAAAAGTCAGGTGTATTCTGGCGCTTGTGTGCTGCGCCCTGTGGGGCAGCGCGTTCCCCTGTGTTAAAATCGGATATGAGTGGTTTCATATTGACGGAGCCGGAAGTCAGGTATTATTTGCGGGATATCGGTTTTTTATGGCTGGTGTTTTTACATTTGTACTTTCCTGTATTTTGGAGAGAAAGCTGATTACCATGAAAAAATCATCCGTTCCGTATGTTTTTGCACAGGGAATTCTGCAGACGACCATACAGTATGTATGCTTTTATATCGGTCTTGCGCATACCACAGGGGCGAAAGGCTCCGTGATTAATGCATCCAACGCGTTTTTTACAATCCTCGTAGCACATTTTCTTTTGAAAGAGGAGAAAATAACATGGAGAAAGGCGCTGGGCTGTCTCGTGGGATTCGCGGGAATTATCGTGATTAATCTGGCGCCCGGAGCCTGGGGCAGCGGTTTTAACCTTATGGGAGAGGGAATGGTTCTTCTCTGTGCTTTTTCCTACGGGACAAGCTCCGTAACACTAAAACTGATTTCAGGCAGGGAGCACCCGACGACGATTACGGCTTATCAGCTTTTGTTCGGCGGTGCGGTGCTTATTACAATCGGGATAGCGGCGGGCGGAGCTGTGCGCGGCTTTACAGTGAAATCGACAATACTGTTTATTTATATGGCGCTTTTGTCGACGGTGGCATTTACCCTGTGGGCAGAGCTGGTAAAATATAATCCGGTGGGAAAGGTCGCAATCTTTGGCTTCAGCATACCGGTATTCGGCGCTATGCTGTCCGCTGTTTTTTTGAAAGAAAATATATGGACAGTGCAGAATCTGGCGGCCCTTGTATTGGTCAGTATCGGAATCCTGATTGTTAATATGCCGGAAAAAAGGAGTGTGATTTAGATGCGGTTTGAAACAGAAAGACTGATTCTCAGGCCATGGCTTTTATCGGATGCGGAGGATTTGTATCAATATGCTAAAGATCCGGCGGTAGGTCCGGTTGCGGGATGGCCGCCTCATACCAGCGTGGAAAACAGCCGGGAGATTATTAAGTATATTCTGTCGGCTGACGGTACATATGCCGTGTGCTTAAAGAAAGATAATAAGGCAATCGGAAGTATTGGTTTAATGTGCGGAAAAACCAGCAATTTTGCTTTGCCGGAAACGCAGGGAGAGATAGGCTATTGGATTGGCGTACCTTTCTGGGGGCAGGGACTGATTCCGGAAGCGGTAAGAGCGCTTCTTCGTTACGGATTTGAGAAATTGAAGCTTGAGAAAATCTGGTGCGGGTATTTCGACGGTAATGAAAAATCGAAACGCGTACAGGAAAAATGCGGGTTTACCTATCATCATACGAATAAAGACATACACTGGAAAATGATGGATGATATCCGGACCGAGCATGTTACATGTCTTACGGGAGAGGAGTGGCTTTTACAGACGGCGGACAATCCCTGCGGGATTTTCTGATTATTTGTAAAAGAGAAGCAATATAGCATAGCATATTTGGTAAAGAGAAAGGAGAAGCTTATGAATTATTCAGAAAATGCGGGCAGGCAATATCATATTCAGATAGGCGAGGGAGATATCGGAAAATATGTGATTCTGCCGGGGGATCCGAAACGCTGCAAAAGGATTGCTCAGTATTTTGAGAATGCAGAGCTGATGGCGGACAGCAGAGAATATATTACCTATACGGGTTATCTTGACGGGGTAAAGGTCAGCGTGACATCGACAGGTATCGGAGGTCCGTCGGCGGCCATTGCGATGGAAGAGCTTGTGATGGCGGGCGCGGATACGTTTGTCCGGATTGGAACCTGCGGAGGTATGCAGACGGATGTCATGAGCGGTGATGTCGTAATTGCAAGCGGTGCAATCCGCATGGAAGGGACGAGTAAGGAATATGCGCCTGTTGAATTTCCGGCGGTGGCCGACATTCAGATTACAAATGCGCTGATTCAGTCGGCAAAGGAGCTTAAGCATAACTATCATGTAGGTGTTGTACAGTGTAAGGATGCTTTTTATGGGCAGCATTCTCCGGAGACGAAGCCGGTAAGCTATGAGCTCCTTAATAAATGGGAGGCGTGGAAGAGGCTTGGATGTCTGGCGTCCGAGATGGAGTCGGCAGCATTGTTTGTCGTTGCCAGCAGCCTGCATGTCAGGGCAGGCTCCTGCTTTCTTGTGATGGCAAATCAGGAAAGAGAAAAGGCAGGTCTTGACAATCCGGTTGTCCATGACACGGATATGGCAGTCCGCATTGCGGTTGAGGCAATTAGAAAGCTGATAAAGGAAGATAAAGAGGCAGGAAAATAACCGGGAGGATTGTTGAGATGAATAAGGAAGAGATTGTTAAGCTGATTAAAACTGCGACAGAACAGCTTTCATATTCCTATGTACCCTATTCGGGATTTAAGGTAGGCGCGGCGCTCCTTTCTGGAAACGGCACTGTCTATACGGGATGCAACATTGAAAATGCCGCCTATACTCCGACCAACTGCGCGGAGCGGACCGCATTTTTTAAGGCTGTCAGCGAAGGGGTAAGAGATTTTCGCGCAATCTGTATTGTGGGAGGGCCGGACGGTAAGCTTACGTCCTATACGCCGCCATGCGGCGTCTGCCGTCAGGTGATGATGGAATTTTGCAATCCGGAGGAATTCGAAATTATTCTTGCGACGGGAGCCGGGGACTATAAAATCTACAGGCTAAGGGAGCTGATGCCGGAGGGCTTCGGGCCGGGGAATTTAAAATAGATAAAAGCGGGGAGGATTTCATATGAAGCATTATAAGCGTGTTTTTGTAATTGTCATAGATTCGCTTGGGATAGGGCCGATGCCGGACGGAGAGAGATTCGGTGATATCGGCGTAAATACATTGGGGCATATTTCGGAATCTGTGGATACATTCCATATTCCGAATCTGCAGAAGCTGGGGCTGGCGAATCTTACGCCCCTTAAGCAGGTGGAGGCGGTCCGGAAGCCTCTCGGCTATCAGGCGGTGCTAAAGGAGGCGGGCAACGGAAAGGATACGATGACCGGACACTGGGAAATGATGGGTATTGAGACGAAGACGCCCTTTCAGACCTTTACGGAGCATGGCTTTCCAAAGGATTTTATTGACGAGCTGGAAAAGCGCACCGGACATAAGGTGATAGGGAATAAAAGCGCCAGCGGAACACAGATTATCGAGGAGCTTGGCGAGGAAGAGATTGCAACCGGCCACATGATTGTTTATACGTCCGCGGATTCGGTGCTTCAGATATGCGGAAATGAAGAGACCTTTGATTTGAAAGAGCTGTACCGCTGCTGCGAGATTGCAAGGGAATTGACCCTGAAAGAGGAATGGAAAGTCGGGCGTGTCATTGCAAGGCCGTATGTCGGGAAGCGAAAGGGTGAATTTGAGCGTACAAGCAACCGGCATGATTATGCATTAAAGCCGCCGCAAAAGACCGTGTTAAACGCACTGAAAGAGCAAGGCCTTTCGGTTATCTCTGTGGGTAAGATTGTAGATATTTTTGACGGCGAGGGGATAACGGAGGCATATAAATCAAAATCCTCTGTGCATGGCATGGAGCAGACAATTGAAATTGCAAAAAAGGATTTTAAAGGTTTATGTTTTGTAAATCTTGTCGATTTTGACGCAAAGTGGGGACACAGGAGAAATCCGAAAGGCTACCGGGATGAGCTGGAGCGGTTTGATGTAAATTTAAGTGTTCTCCTTGAAACTCTTGGGGACGACGATCTTTTAATTATCTCGGCGGACCACGGGACGGACCCGACCTATAAGGGTACAGACCATACAAGAGAGAAAGTTCCGTTTCTGGCATATTCGAAATCCATGAAAGAGAGCGGAAGACTTCCGGAGCAGGATACCTTTGCAGTGATCGGAGCCACTGTTTCAGAAAATTTTGACGTTCCTATGCCGGAAAATACGATTGGAGAATCCCTGCTAAAATATTTAAGGTAAAAGATAATTGGACGGAGGAAAGGAAAATGGACAGTGAGATTTTAAAATACGTGGACCATACGCTGCTTTCCCAGACTGCGGTATGGGAAGATATCAGACAGATTCTTAATGATGCGATGAATTATCATGCCGCGTCTGCCTGTATTCCCGCGGCGTATGTAAAGCAGGCGGCAGAGTACACGGATGGGAAATTGCCGATTTGTACCGTCGTTGGTTTTCCAAACGGCTACAGTACGAAAGACGTAAAGGTATTTGAGACGAAAGACGCAATAAAGAACGGCGCGTCAGAGATCGATATGGTTATTAATATCGGTTTTTTAAAAGACCGGAGATATGCGGAGGTAGAAGAGGAAATCCGGGCAGTCAGGGAAGCGTGCGGGAAGCATATATTGAAAGTCATTATTGAAACATGCCTTTTGACGGAGGAAGAAAAGATTAAGATGTGCGGAATTGTTACAGACGCAGGCGCGGATTATATTAAAACATCGACTGGATTTTCAGAGGCGGGCGCAACCTTTGCGGATGTAAAGCTTATGAAAGAGCATGTGGGCGCTGCCGTTAAGGTGAAAGCAGCAGGCGGGATTTCTTCTTTTGCGGATGCGGAGGAATTTGTGCGTCTCGGCGCAGAGAGGCTCGGAACAAGTCGTCTGATAAGAATTTTAAAACAGCATTAATATTTAATGTGAGGAAAGGGGCGCATACATATGAAATACGTGATTTTGGGCGGCGTTGCAGCGGGAACTAAGGCTGCGGCAAAATTAAAACGATGTGACAGAAAAGCAGAGGTAAAGGTGTTTACGAAAGGAGAGGATATTTCTTATGCGGGATGTGGTCTTCCTTATTATATCGGCGGGGATATTCCGACGAGAGAGGGCTTAATTGTAAACACTCCGGAGAAATATGCAGGGCTTACAGGAGCGGCGGTTTATACCGGCTGTGAGGCGGTCGGCGTAAATGCTGAGAAAAAGGAGGTAACAATAAAAAGAGCCTCCGGGGAAATTTTCACAGAGATCTATGATAAGCTGATTATTTCTACGGGGGCGGTTCCGTTTGTGCCGCCGGTGGAGGGAAAAGAGCTTTCGGGTGTATTTTGTGTGCGTACGCCGGAGGATGCGGTAAAGCTTCGCGCATATATTGAAGAAAGGCATTGCAGAAGAGCAGTTGTATGCGGCGCGGGCTTTATCGGGCTGGAGGTTGCGGAAAACCTGATGGCGCAGGGATTGGAGGTAACAGTTATTGACGCTATGCCCCAGATTATGCCGAATGCCTTTGACAGGGAAATGGCGGATTTCGCAAAGCGTCAGCTGAAAAAAGCAGGAATGAGGATTCTGACCGCAACCAGTCTTACGGGGATAAACGGAGCGGAGCATGTAGAAAGTGTGCAGACAGATAATGGAAGCTTTGCGGCGGATGTGGCCGTTATGGCGATTGGCGTGCGCCCGGCGACGGAATTTCTGACAGATAGCGGTCTTGAGATGTTCAAGGGCACGGTTTTAGTGGATGAAAATATGCAGACCAATCTTCCGGATATTTATGCGGCGGGCGACTGTGCGATGGTAAAAAATGTATTGACAGATAAACCTCAGTGGTCGGCGATGGGTTCTACGGCTAATCTCTCAGCCCGTGCGATGGTAAAGAAAATGTACGGAGCAAATAAGGGCTACGGCGGATGTATGGGTACGGGCGTCGTAAGACTTCTTCCTGAGCTTAACGCCGGGCGTACAGGCCTTACTGAGGAACAGGCAAAGGCGGCGGGTTATGAGACCCTTTCGGTTGTCTGTATTCTGGATGATAAGGCGCATTATTATCCGGGCGCGTCCTCTTTCTATATTAAGCTTACGGCAGAAAGGGAAAGCCGGCGGATATTGGGAATTCAGGTGCTGGGCGCGGGAGCGGTGGATAAGATGGTGGATATCGCGGTGACAGGAATTTCCCAGGGTATGACAGCCGATGATTTTGATACAATGGATTATGCTTATGCGCCGCCGTTTTCCACGGCAATCCACCCCTTTGTCAGCGCATGCTATATTTTGGAAAATAAGCTGGACGGAGAACTGGAGAGTATGAGTCCGGCAGAGTATGTAAATGGAGCGGCAAAAGACTATCAGATTCTGGACGTGCAGCCTGCTCCGGCGCTTCCCGGCGCACGCTGGATTAACCTCTCCGAGGTAACGGGTCCTGTCGAGGGGCTTGAAAAGGATGCGAAGCTGCTTCTTGTCTGTGCAAAAGGGAAACGGGGGTATTTTCTTCAGAACCGTCTGAAAGCATATGGTTATACAAATACGCTTGTGTTAGAGGGAGGAGCAGTTTTTAACGAGGTGAAAGTGCCCCGGAACGGAAAAAAGCTTTCCCCGGAGGAGATAAAGAGAGTGAAAGGTTTAGGCTGCCTTCAGGATAAGCGGTATGAGGATGTTTTCAACGTACGTGTAATTACAGGAAACGGAAAGATTACCGCAAAGGAGCAGCAGCGGATTGCAGAGGCAGCAGAAAAGTTCGGTTCAGGAGAGGTGACGATGACGACCCGTCTGACGCTGGAAATTCAGGGAGTGCCTTATGATAATATAGAGCCGATTATGGAATTTCTTAAGGAGGCAGGATTAGAGACCGGAGGAACCGGCTCAAAAGTCCGTCCGGTTGTTTCCTGCAAGGGAACCACCTGTCAGTATGGACTGATTGATACTTTCGCGCTTTCGGAAAGGCTGCACGAGTTGTATTATACAGGATATCATGACGTTTCACTTCCGCATAAATTCAAGATTGCCGTGGGCGGCTGTCCGAATAACTGTGTGAAGCCGAATCTGAATGATTTGGGAATCGTCGGTCAGCGGGTGCCGGAAATTGATTCTTCCAAATGCCGGGGCTGTAAGAAGTGCCAGGTAGAAAACGCATGTCCGATTCATGTGGCGAGAATGCAGGACGGTAAAATCGTGATAGACGAAAAGGCGTGCAATCACTGCGGATGCTGTATTGCAAAATGTCCGTTCGGCGCAGTTGAAGAGTCTGTTGTCGGATACCGGGTATACATCGGCGGACGCTGGGGTAAAAAAGTGGCGGAAGGCCGTATGCTGGATAAAATCTTTACCTCGGAAGAGGAGGTTGTGGATGTGGTTGAACGTACCATTTTGTTCTTCCGTAACGAGGGCCTGTCCGGAGAGCGTCTCGCAGATACGATATCACGGCTGGGCTTTGACTATGTGCAGGATAAGCTTTTAAACAGCAAGATTGATAAAAAAGAGATATTAAAAAAGAATGTAGTCGGAGGCGCTACATGCTAGAAACAATTCTGCATGCCGAAAACAGGAAATGGATATGATATAGAAGCAGGGGGCTGCTGCAGGGACGGTTAGAAACCATCTCTGCAGCAGCCCCGCTGTATACCAGTATAAAATATAATTTAATTATTTCTTAAAGCAAAAAAGACCAAAAAGTGTAGTTTTTGGAAAGCGTATCTTTAACACAAATTCTTAATTATTCTATTATATTATCGACCATTCGTCAATAAAATTAATCCCTTTTTTTATTTAATTTGACTGAAAAATTCTGGATATCAATAATTCCCAAAAACTACACTTTTTGGGAAATTACATGGATTCTGGCAGCTTATATTTTAATTTTGTTCGAAAGAGAGGAAAGGATGTCTCCGGACAGAGTGTGTAAAACCGTTCATCAATATAATAAAAAGCCGGTGCCAGAGGAAGATATGCAGAAGCTTCTGGAGATTGCAAAGGATTACCAAACGGTAAAGAATTATGTATACAACCGGTTTGGAGGTATTTCCGGTCTTTCTAAGCTGTACCCGGGATATACGGTTCAAAATGAGATGACAGAGAGCGGTTTCCGGGAAACGCTGGGTTTGCCGTCCGTGTATTTTTATCTTGCGATATTTGATGCACTGGGCGAGATTAAGAGCCAATGGACAAGGACTAAGACGAAGCTGACAATGCTTCTCAGTAAAAACGAGACTCTTACGGAGAAGGAAAAGCACTATTTACGGTTTCTGCTGAAAGTAAATAATGCGTTTGAGGCGGCGTTGAACCAAAAACCGATAGAACTGACCGCGAGAATTCAGAAACAGTATGAGGAGCTGGCGCAGAAAGTAGATACGGAAAAGATGTCCCGTTATCTGTGCAGACAGGTGAGAAAATATCATGTGAAGCTCCATACAGATAAGGCGGACGGCTTTGCGATAGCGGAGCGGGCGTATCGTTATGCAGACCATGGAATTTATATCTCCATAAAGGAAAAGAGGAAACGGATTTTTATTCCGCTTACGGATAGTAACCAGTACAGCGCTCAATTGTATGTGAAGCTGTATCCGGAGGAAAACCGCATAGAAATAAAGGCTCCTGTAAGAGTTTCCGTGCACTGCCATGAGGATTACCGGAAGCGGGTGGGAGTGGCGGTTGGTTTTTACACGATGCTGACTACCGATGAGGGACGGCGTTACGGCGAGGAGCTGGGGGATTACCAGACCAGATATTCCGAGTGGATTCGCCTGCAGGCGGAAAGCTACAGCCGCAATAAGAAAGAAAATCCGGGACGGAAGAAATATTATGCGAAGAAACGGCGTATGAAAGAAAGGCTGCACGGTTATATCAATCAGGAGCTGAACCGTTTTCTCCGGGAAGAAAAGCCGGGAACTGTCTATATTGTAAAGCTGCCGAAGCCCCAGGGGGGAGGAAAGAATAAGAGGATTAATTATTCTCTTTCCCAGTGGCAGAGAGGGTATATTCGGAAGAGGCTTGCACAGAAGTGCAAAGAACAGTCGGTAAGGCTTGTGGAGGTTCTGGGAAAGGATATCAGCAGCGAGTGCAGCCGCTGCGGAGCAGCGGGAGAAAAACAGAACAACAGATTTTTTTGTTCTTCATGCGGCTATGAGACAGAGGAGAAAAAAAATACCGCCCGCAATGTAATGAGGCGGGGGCAGGGGGATGGAGCCCTCTGTCAATCATAATCATAAGAACAGCCGTCTGGATAAACCGCGGCAAAAAGCCGGGGTTTTACCGGAGAGGACCAGACGGAAGATTCATGATAAGGCGGGCGCAGCGTTACAGCGTGTCTGCCATATATAAAAAGAAAGAACGGCATTAGAAGGCAGAGAGGGCGTGAGAGATCATGCGTAATCTGCGTATTGGGTAGGCCAGGACCCCGTGAACATGGATAGATCATGACGTAACGGGGAGCGAAGCGTCCTGAAAGGCCGCATCATCCCGGAATACGGATGACCAATGTATTTTATTTAAAAGGAAATGCTGCATGAATACATCATTTAGTAACTGCTAAAAATTTGGCGGCAGGTATTTGTTTCGGCAGGAGACTGCAGGAATGAATATAAAGAATTTTCAGGAGGATGGACGTAATGGGAAAGCAGAAGCAGAAAAAAACAAGAAAGGGAGGTTTTATAATAGGGATTGGTATTGCAATTCTTGTAATATTAATTGGGATTATTATTTATCTTCTGTTATCACGGGATGCGGAGCCGGAAAAGGAACGGCGCAATGTCGTCGTTACTCCTGAGAATGTGGAGAGTGTGCTGGAGGAGCTGGATGACGCAAAGGAGGCAGGATATTATACCGTTACGATGAATCCTGTATGGCATTTTGAAACAGGAAAGGCTGTATCTTACGATGCGGTGGTGGAAAATGTTGAGAAAAATACGAACGACGTCTATTTTGATATCGTTCTGGAAGGCGACGAAGACAATGTATTATATAAATCCCCGGTAATACCAAGGGGAGGGCGTCTGGAGGAGATTGCACTGGAAAAACCGCTGGATGCAGGTACATATAACTGTGTTGTGATTTATCATCTGGTAGACGAGGAACAGAACACGCTCAGCACTTTGAGGGTAACCCTGGAAATAGTAGTTGAGGGGTAATTCCATTTAAATGAAAAAAGAGGAGGAATTGGCAGAATGAAAAATTATAAGAAATTTGTGGCGCTTTCATTGACTGCTGTAATGGTAATTGGAAGCACGATGACAGTATTTGCATCAGAAACAGGCGATGAAGGAACAGATCCGGCGCCCACAGCGGGAGTTGGGGAAGGCGAAGGAACCTATGAGGGCGGAGAGATGAAGTATCCTACGCTTTCCGTAACACTTCCGACAATCCCGGAGGGAACCTATGACTATATTGCGGATCCGAACGGACTGATCGCAGCGACAAGCGGCGAAAAATACGCGAATTCCACATTTATCGGTACGACAGGCGTTTTCTTCCTGACAAGTACGGCAGATGACGGAGCAAAAACCTATACGGCAGACAGCACAGCGCTGTCATTGACAAATGAGAACGCTCAGGACATTGACGTAACAGTGAAGCTGGAACAGAAAGCAGCTGGGGACAGCACGATCAAATATGCGGAGAGCGCAACCTTTGACGCGGCGGATAAAGATAATAAACTGTATCTGGCGATTACGGACGGCGCGGCTTCAAATCCTAAGACAGCGGCTCTTACCGGCACAGGCGCGGCTACGATTAAGACGACGGTTGCGGGCATACCTGGTAATTATGAAGCGGGATATACAGAGGCAGACGGATATCAATATACATTGAAAGACGAGGCCGACCTGACAGATTGGAATGAATGTTCATTTAACATGACAGGCGCGCTGAATAAGAATGCGAAATGGGGAGATGATCTGGACTTCCCGGCAATCAAGGTTACCTGGAGCTATGCGGAGCATAGAGATTCTGCGTTGTCAGCTGCGGCTGTCAGCAAGACGTCAAACAGCGTTACAGTAACCGGCGCGAACGTTACTGGCGTAAAGATGATTAAGGCCAATGGCGGGGAAGTTACACTAACAACTCAGTATACTTTTAAAGATGGAACGCTTTCTTTTAATGCGGATATGCTTGGCGGAAATGTAGGCGGAAAGTTGCAGGTAACATTAAGCACAGGTGTGACAGAAGAGCTTGCAATACAGTAAAAGCGATATACAGACTCGATAGCGTAAAACGCTATCGGGTTTGTAAGTTTATAAGGAATGGTAATATGGAAGTTGTGAAATTGAACCCATATGCAAAAATAAACAAAACAGTAGAAGACTATATTTTGATGGATAAATGTGCCGCCATTTATTTGAATGGAACATTCGTTTTAGGCGAAAACAGAATGATAGAAAATGGGCGTTCAAGTATATTGCGTATGGATAAAGGGAGCGTTTTAGAGGTAGAGGGAAATTTCTCATTTTATTACGGGGCAGATATTATTTTATTTCAGGGAGCAACGCTTGTATTAGGCAGAGACAGTTATATAAACAGCGATTGCAAAATCAGATGCCGGAAAGAAATCCGGATTGGCAATAAGTGTGCAATATCACATGACTTTACGGTTATGGATTCAGATTTCCATAAGATTAACGGAAAAAGTATAAGCAGTCCGGTTATCATTGGAGATCATGTCTGGATTGGGACAAGGGTAACTGTGCTAAAGGGAGTGACGATTGGCGAGGGCAGTGTTATTGCAGCCGGAAGCGTGGTGACAAAAGATATACCGCCAGGATGCATGGCTGCGGGAGTTCCAGCAAAAATAATAAAAGAAAATGTGGAATGGGAGTAATAAGAGATGATTGAATCTTGGATTGAAAGAGAATTGTGTACAGGATGCGGCGTTTGTGCAAATATATGCCCCCGGAACGCAATAGAAATGAGAGAGGATGCAAAAGGATTCTTATACCCCCATGTTGTCGGGGACTGCATAGAATGCGGCAAATGCAAAACAATCTGTGGCCAGAGGATAAAAGTGAAAGAAAAGGCGGTCGAACCGGTTGTTTATGCCGCGTGGAGCAAGGATGAGAAACTAAGATTCGTAAGCACTTCAGGAGGGATTTTTTCAGAGCTTGCAATGTCGGTCATCCGGTCAGACGGAGTAGTTTCAGGAGCGCAGTATACGGAGAATTGCCTGGTTGAGCATGGGGTCGCTATAGATATATCGGGTGTAGAACAGTTAAGACAATCAAAATATGTGCAAAGTGATTCAAAAGACATATATAAAAAAATAAGAAAATATTTGAATAAAGGAAAGGAAGTCCTGTTTTGCGGAACGCCGTGCCAAATAGCGGCATTAAAGGCATATTTAAAAGAGGAAGAGAAATCAAATTTGTATATGGTAGATTTTATCTGTATGGGTGTTAATTCACCAAAGGCATATCGGGCGTGGATTTCAGAGATCGAACAGGAACAGAATAAAAAAGTACGGAACATTTGGTTTAAATATAAAAAAAATGGATGGAAAAAATCACCGTTTGTGACAAAGATTCAATTTTCAGACGGTATTTGGATACAGGTTGATGAAAAGGAAAATAAATTTATGCAGGCCTTTTTAAAGAAAAAGGCGATCAT
Source organism: uncultured Lachnospiraceae bacterium (assembly GCA_946552115.1). Lineage (GTDB taxonomy): Bacteria > Bacillota > Clostridia > Lachnospirales > Lachnospiraceae > CAPEBR01. The sequence goes on along the minus strand of CAMNRH010000009.1, from coordinate 18,691 downwards.
ACGGCCGAGCTGTGGGAAATGTCAGTTTAAAGGGATATACCGGCAGTCAGATATAACATTGGGAGATTTTTGGGGAATAGATCCATCTGTGGATGACGACAGAGGGATATCTATGGTTATGATAAATAGCGACAAAGGAGAAAAGCTGTTTCATCGGATAGCTTCTGAAATTATATATTACAAAAGATCAGTGGAGGAAGTGGTTCGGGAAAATGAACATATAAATAAATCGGTGAAAATATCAGAAAATGAAGAACAGTTTTTTAGTGATTTAGAGCATTTGAGTTTTAGCGTGGCGCTGGAAAAGCTGAAAAATGTTTGACAGAACAGGGGGATGGCTTATGAAATCTGTACTGGTAACAGGAGGGACGGGAACAATTAGTTCAGGACTGGTTGATGCTTTGGTTGAAAATGGTTTTGATACATATGCGCTGACAAGAGGAACGATGCCGTACAGGGAGAGGAAAGAAGCAGAATATATACATGTGGATAAAGAAAATACAGTATTACTTGAAGAAAAGATAGGGCATATGAATTTTGACGTAGTAATAGAATGTTTGGTTTATGATCTTGAACAATTAAAGCGTTCCCTGGATTTTTTTTCGTCCCGGTGCAGCCAATATATCTTTATAAGCACTACCGGAATATATAAAAGGGAGAAGCCCGGAAAGATAAAGGAAGATGACTTTATAGAGCTTACAGAATGGAAATATGCGAGAGATAAAATTGAATGCGAAGCATATTTACAGGTATATGGGAAGAAAACGGGAATGAATTATACGATTGTGAGGCCTCCGGTAGTATATGGTGATTACAGGATTCCATACCCGGTAGCCAGCCGGTGGAACCCTTGGATTTTAATGCAGAGAATGAAAGAAGAACGTCCTATCGTATCATGCAATATCAAAAAGGTCAGGTATAGTATTCTTCATATTTCCGATTTTTCCAGGGCAGTGTTGGGATTGATTGGAAATCCTTTTGCATATCAGGAAGTATTTCATATTGCAGACCATAATCAGGAATATGATTGGGATGAATCATTAACAGCGATTGGAAAGATCCTTCGTATTAATTTCCGGGTTCTTCATATTCCAATTCATGTTTTTAAGACGACTTTTTCCCGTTCATATGAAGAATTGCGGTGGAACAAGATTGATGATTTGATGCTTGATGATGCGAAAATCAGGGAGGCAGCAGACTTTCAGGCAAAGGTTTCTCTTGAAGAAGGAATTGCAGGCATGGTATCCGGCATGGAAGAGGAATATGAAAGATATAACCGAAGCATAGATGATGGCTGGGATCGCTGTTGCGATCATACTATTTTGGCTGCATTTGCTTTAGGCGACATCCGTGATAATGAACAAAAAACAGCCGAAGCATATATTTCCAGACTGAAAAAAGAATTATATTTTACATAAAGGAGAACAGACAGAAACGATATGGAAAACAAGGAAACAAAAGTAAGCCTTATTGTTCCCGCATATAATGGGCAGGAGTATATAAAACGAATTTTTGATTCTATATTAGAGCAGACATATCATAATATTCAGTTTATTTTTGTGAATGACGGTTCAACAGATAAAACAGAGAAGATTGTTGATGAGTATAGAGAGCGGTTTGGACAGATGCTGGCAGAATTTCGTTATATTTGTAAAGAAAATGGAGGTGCTGCTTCTGCAATTAACGCAGCGTTAAAATATGTGGATGGTAAATATCTTTCCTGGGCGGACAGTGATGACGCCTTTCATCCGGATCATATCAGACTTCACGCAGAGTATTTAGATAAACATCCGGAAAAAGGCCTGGTTATGTGCGGAGTCCGATACCTGGATCATAAGTCCGGGGAAGTTCTGCGGAAAGGGAATTTGACTTTGGAAGAACAGGAGAAAAATATTTTTGAAAGAATATTATTTCAGGGGGTTCCTTGTTTTTCCGGCGTTTTTATGATTCGTTCCGGATATTTGTTTGAAAAGCTGGGAGAAGATAGGGAAATTCCCTATCATCCTGAAGTAGGGCAGAATTACCAGCTTTTGCTTCCGGTGGCATATGATCATGAGTGCGGATATCTGGAAGAGTATCTTTATGATTATTATATGAGGGAGGACAGTCATTCTCATGTTAAGGATTTTAAGGTCAGGCTCCAAAGAACATATGAGCAGGAGAAAATAGTCAGTAAAATTTTATCTTTTCTTCCGGCTGATAGAAAAGAGGATGTTCTTCACCGTGTGCACTTGAAATGTGAAAAAATGCGGACAGATATTTTAAAAGAAATACCGAGTTAGAAGTATTGGAAGGAGACGTATATGACTAATAAGTCTTTATTTCGGATAATGGAAAAATGCTGCATCGCAAATAATGAAATCTGGTATGTAAATGTTTTGCTAAATGGATTATTTAAGGTTGATATACGAACGGGAAAAGCTTTTTATATTGGCACGGTTGATAAAGAAGAGACGTATTTGAGAAAAGCTTATTCCGGGATAGTTAAGTATGGAGAATATTTGTATATGATTCCCTATAATGCGGCGGCAATTGGAATCTACCATATTTCGACAGGGCAATTTGCCAAAATAGCTATTCCAGAAACAACGACTGAAAAATTTTGCGAAGCGATATTATTGGAAAATAAAATTTATTTGCTTCCGTATAAAGCGAGAGGGTTTTATTGTTTCGATATCAGGGGAAAAAGACTTACAAAAATAAATAAATTGAAAAATGTAGAAATTTCAGTTGCTTCATCCGTAGAAAAGGATGGAAAGATCTGGTTTGCAGAAGATGGCGGACATAGTTTGTACTGTTACGATCCAATAAAAGAAAAGTTTAGGGATATTCATTTAGATAAAACAAAAGGATGTTTTTCTTCTGTAGGGAAAGTAGAAAATAAAATCATTGTAACTGCAATAGATAAAGCATTGGCATTCAGCTTTGATTTGCAAACGGAAGAAATAGCATATTTTGATTTTGAAGAATATTCGGAAGCAGAGGGGTTAAGAAATTATTATATTGCAGAACAGGAAGGAAAAGCGCTTTTGGTCCGTACTGGCTCTAATGATTGCGTAGAGATTGATATTCGGAATGGGAGAATCAGAGAGAAGTATTTTTTGCCGACTTCCTTAGATATGTATGGGAAGATATATAAATCGGAACTGGGCATGGTAATGTTACCTACAATAAAAGATAAAGCGTTTCGCTTTTTGGATGGACATACCGTTTTTTTAGATGATAAAAAGGCAGTGCTTGATTGGGCACAAAGGAACAATTTTCATTGGAAAGACTGTGCCCCTATGCCTGATTGCGGAGTGGAAAAACTAGTTGAAATAATAAGCTGTAAAGAATTCAAAAATGAAGAAAGAAAAGAAAGCTTTAAAAATAGTATATATGAAATACTGAAAGGATAAACGAATGAAACATTTAAGCAAAAACAATGAGGAATTGGTTCGAGATTATCTGGCCTGTTATAAAAAGGCGTATGTCTATGGCGCTGGAAATGAAGCGAAAACGGTTTATAGCTATTTAAAAACGATTGATATAGAAGTAGATGGATTTGTTGTAACAGAGAAAACGGATAATCCAGAAAATATAGATGGGAAATATGTAAGGGCAATCAATGAATTGGAAAAATTGAAGAATAAAAACAGCGTGTTTGTAATTGGCGTTTCAAAAAGGTACGAGAAAGAAGTTTGTGAAACCCTGGCAGAGTATGGTTATTTAAATATTGTAAAACTAAATGAAGATAATCATAACATTCTTAAACTGGAAGTTACAGCGAGGATAGGATGCTCCATACAGTGCAGGTATTGTCCTCAGCAGGAGTTATATAAAGCATATTTTAAAGATAACAAAGATCGCTGCAGAGAACTTTCGCTTACAAATTTTCAAAAATGTATAGAAAATATGCCAGGAGATACCGTTATTTCGTTTTCGGGTTTTGTGGAGCCTTTTTTACATCAGGATGGTGTAAAAATGATTCAGTTAGCGGCTGGACATGGAAACCATATAGAACTATATACTACTTTTTCCGGGTTAAGCACAGATGATTTTTCTCTGATAAAGAATATCGATTTTGATATTGTTGTTTTGCATACTCCCGATGAGAATCATTACGCAAATATTCCTGTTACCAGTGATTATAAAAGGATTATAGACGAAGCGCTGTCATTAAAAAAGAAAGATGGTACAAATTTTATCCATTCGGCAAATTGCCAAAGCAAACTTTCAAAAGAATTTTTGGAAATTGCCAAAGGAAGAATTGATGTGACTTCTGACCTGATCGACAGAGCCGGGAATATAAAAGAGGAGAATCTAAGAATGTCGGAATTTAAAAAAGAAGCTATCAAATGCACACGAACAGAGGACTTTAATCAGTGGGTACTTTTGCCGGATGGAACTGTAACTCTTTGCTGCATGGATTTTGGACTAAGACACCCTTTGGGTAATTTGCTAAACAATGATTATGATTACATCATAAATGATGTGCCATATAGAAGTGTGGTGGAAAATGCCAAGAGAGCCTATAATGGGAATTTTCTGTTATGTAGAAATTGTGTTGCTTCCAGAAAATTATAGCAGAGCAGTATGGAGTTGGCTGGAAAAAGGATGTATGGAGTTATGGGAAACGCAGCAGAGATGCTTGACACGATCAGATTCCGCTTATACGATAAGTGGCTGAGGAATTTTAGAGAAGGAAAAACAATCGAAAGTTTTTTTCGCGACAATTATTACTGGAATGTGGCAATATACGGGATGGGACTGATAGGAATGCAGGTGTTTGATGAACTAAAGGATTCTGGCATTCAGGTCTGCTATGGGATTGATAAAAATACAAAGGACAGATTTGTTGAAGGACTGGATATAATTACACCGGACTGTTTGAGAAAGAGATCGCAGGAGGCGGATGTGATTGTTATAACGCCTGTGCAGTACTTTTATGAAATAGAAAAAATGCTTTTAGGATTAACAAAGGATACGGAGATTGTATCAATAGAACAAATCGTGGAATATGTTTCACGGCATGGATAGGGGCTGAAGATGGGAAAAAAAGCAGCATTATTTACCTGGTGTTATTTTGGACGGGTGAACTATGGACAGATATTACAGTGCTACGCAACACAGCAGCTATGTGAGGAATATGGCCTGGATGTAACGGTTATAAAATACCGGCCATTGAAAGAATTTGAAAAGGATATTCCTATTCCGCCCAAGGGGACAGAGCGGGAATATTATGAAAAGCATTATAAGGAACAGTATATTGAAAGTCAGGATGCGAAACAGGTAGAGAGTTTCCAAAAATTTATATCTGAGAATATCTGTATGTCTCCGCAATGCTATTCGATCAAGGACATTGAAGAAGAAATAGAAGACAAAGAACTTTTGATTACAGGCAGCGACCAACTGTGGAATCCAGCGTGGTTTGATCCCGTATTTCTGCTTGGATTTGCCGGAAAAAAGCACAAGATTATTTCTATTGCGACAGGTGGAATTTCTGTCGATAGAAAAGCTTACCGACCAGTGTTGGAAAGGATTGCAAAAGGATTGGAACAATTTGATTTTGTTTCGGTTCGGGAAACTGTTAGCAAAGGTATATTAAGCGCGTACACGGATAAGAGGATTGTAGATGTTTTAGATCCTACGTTACTGATTGACGAAAGAAAATGGAAAAAGCTATGTGCATGCAGGGCGGTAGAGGGAAAATATATTTTTGTATATTTTTTGGGTAAATTAACGCCGCATAAACATATTTTAAAGGAAATTGCCAGGAAACATAAGATAGGGAGAATTATATATATCAGAATGCATGATTCAGATGAAGAAATAAATAGCGAAAGCATACTGGAGCCGTTTGCTGACGCGGGTCCCCGGGAATTTCTTTCTTTAATCAGGCACGCGGACATCGTATGTACAGATTCTTTTCATGGATTTGTGTTTTCTCTTATTTTTGAAAAGGAATTTTTCCTAATGGACAGGGCGTATGCAAATACGGATGAAATCAGCAACGCCAGAGAAGCTAATATTATGGATAAGCTTGAGATTAAAAACAGGTATGCGAATTCAAGAAAAGATCTGCAGAATTCTGAAGCGATTGATTATGTTTCCGTGAAAAAGGCCCTTGAAGAAAGAAAAAAGTTCTGTAGGAAAGAAATAGAACAGGGAATCGCGTTAAAATCAGGAGATAGAAAATAATGGAGTATACAGGAGTTCTTTTATCTGATTTGCTAAAAAAAGGGAAGAAAAATATATATTGCTTTGGCGCAGGAAGAATGTTTGATGATTTTGTAAAAGAATTCTCAAATTATCCTTTGAAAGAAATTATTAAGGCGGTTGCGGATAATCATCCCGATCACGTCAGAACTTCAGTAAAAATAGTGCAGGGCGCATATGTTCCGATTATTTCATTTGAAGAAATGTTAAAGAACATAAAAGACGGCGAAAGCATTCTAATAACTGCCGGAGCATATGGAGAGATTATCAGGCAGTTCGAAGAGGTAAAAGAATTGGAATTCGTCCGCTATTATATTTATCCGGTCTTAAGAGCCGAACAATATGATTATGACCGTTTGAAAGTCAGGATTCCAGCGAGACTATCATCTTTTGAGAATGTAAGGATTCCAAAAATAATTCATTATTGCTGGTTTGGACAAAAAGAAATACCCGCCCAATATAGGAAATGGATGGAAAGCTGGAAAAAATATTGTCCGGATTACGAAATTATTAAATGGAATGAATTAAATTATGATATACATAAATGTAAATATATGAGTCAGGCTTATAATATGAAACAGTGGGCATTTGTATCGGATTATGCAAGGATAGAGATTATCAACCAGTTTGGCGGTATATATCTGGATGTAGATGTTGAACTGAAAAAAAATATTGATGAAATGTTAATGAATGAGTCTTTCTGTGGATTTGAAAGCAATGAATATGTAAATTTCGGGCTGGGATTTGGATCAAAGAAAAATAATCCAATATTAAACGGGATCAAAGAATACTATGATAATACTGATTTTATACGGGATGATGGAACTTTGAACCAGACAAACTGTCCGGTTATTCAAACGGAGATAATGAGCAGGCATGGATTGAGACGCAATGGCGGGTTTCAAATTGTAGATGGAATGGCAGTGTACCCATCGCGCATTCTTTGTGGTATGAGTCCTCATAGCTTTAGAATTGAACGCAACCTGAAGCATACATATGCTATCCATCATTTTGAAGGCTCATGGCTTAAGGATCAAAGCGAAAAGAAAGCATTAATAAAAGCTATGAAGAAATGGAGTAACAATGATAACTATATTTACCTCGATATATAACCGCGCCTATATCATTAAAAATCTCTATGATTCTTTATTACGGCAGAGCTGCTATGACTTTGAATGGTTAATTGTTGATGACGGTTCTACAGATAACGTAGCATCTCTTGTGAATCAATGGATAGAGAATACCTGGCAATTTAAAATAAGGTTCTGTCAGCAGGAAAACCGGGGGAAACATGTGGCGGTCAACTATGGCGTGAAACAGGCAGAATATGGCGCGTTTTTTATTGTGGACAGCGATGATTATCTGGAAGACGATGCGATAGAAACGATTATCCGATATTGGAGGAGAATATGTGAAGATGAAAAATTTGCCGGCATTTCAGGACTCAGGCGGAATAAAGGCGGCGAAGTGGTCGGCGGCATGCCTGCTTTTGAAGAATATATGGATGCTTTGAATACGGAACGGGGGAAATATGGACTGGATGGCGATAAAGCGGAGATATATAAGACAGAGCTCTTGAAGAAGTATCCATTTCCAGAATATGAAGGAGAAAGGTTTCTTACGGAAGCCGTCGTATGGGACAGGCTTGCCTATGAGGGGTATCAGATCAGATGGCTTAATAAGAGTCTTGTTGTGTGTGATTATCTTGCGGACGGGCTGACGGCTAGGGGAGATCAGCTATTTATCGATAACCCCGAAAGATGGGCCCATCATATACGGACAGACGCATGCTATAGGGCGATAGGGACAGATGAGTATTTAAAAAAAAGTTACTATTTTTATGAGTCTGAATGTACAAGATTTACAAATGATGAGATTAAGGAATTATTAAACCTTAAAACAGCACAAATCAAAATCATTGCAGAGCAATATAAAACGTTTATGGAAAGAATATTTCATATTTGCGGCGGTAAAAGGATTGCCATATATGGTTACGGGCGGTGGGGGAAAAGATTTAAGAGATGTTTGGAACATTTACAGATTAGGACAGATTATGTGATTGATAAAAAATATGAAGATATTCATGAGGTTCCAGCATACTCAATTAGAATGGAGCCGCCGAAAGCAGATGTTGTTTTCATTGCATTAAGTGCGGGGGCGGAAGATGCGGCAGGGGTTGTAAGAAAGGGTATGCCGGAAACAAAAGTAGTTCTCTGTAAGGATATTGTTCCTGTATTCTGGTAAATGTACTTTGTGAGTAACAGCAGAGTAAAGATAGAAAGGGATTGAATAAACACGAATGGTTAAAGTTAGCATAATCGTACCGATTTTTAATCAGGAAAAATATTTAGAGGAATGTCTGGATTCTATTGTGAACCAGGATATTACAGAATATCAGGTACTTTTGGTTGACGATGGCTCTACAGATACGTCAAGGGAGATTTGCCAGGGATATGCGGAGAATTATCCGTATTTCCAATATATATATCAGGATAATTCCGGTCTGGGAAGTGCAAGAAACACAGGAATTGAATATGCAGAAGGGACTTATTTGTTGTTTGTAGATTCGGATGATGCCCTTGCAGTGAATTGCCTGGGGACACTGATAGATTATATGGATGTCCGTGGTTTGGATATTTTATATGTGGATGAGATAATCTGTGATGAGCAGCTGCGGATGATAAATATTTGTCCTACATATCCGTATATGCAGGCGCAGATCACCAGGGAGCAGGCATTGGAGTTCTGTATGCAGCCTTCTCATATCTGTTCCAGAATATACAAGCGTAAGCTTTTTCAGAATATCAGATTTGAGAATATCTGGTATGAGGATATGGCATGTTTCCCTGAATTAATCAGTATATCAGACAGAATAGGGTACTTTAAGGCACCTGTGTATTATTATCGCCAGCATAAAGGGGCGATTACACACAGGGACGAGGAGATTGAAAATCTGGATGCAATCAAAGCATGGAGCAAAGGAATAAGCCTTCCCGGTCTTTCGGAGGGGGAAAGAACAGCCATTATAAAAGCAATCATGAACTCAGTCGCCACGTTTGTATTTTTCAGGATGAAATATGCCGCTGAATATATATCCTGGTATCAGAAAATGACAGGAATCGCAGGAGCAGTGCAAAAGGAAAACGACAGGTCAAAAGAAAGCACAGAGTTGGAGAAAGACTTCCCCTTGATACAGCAGGCGCGGATGCTGCAGGACACATTGTTAGCCGACAGACTGGAAGCCCTGGCAGAGCTGTATTCAGAAGGAGGCGATTATTATTTTACAGAATATGATGAAAACAGGGAAGTATCAGAGACGGAGCAGCTTTCCTTTATACAGGGTAAGGGACTGGAGCTGTATTCTATAAAAGTCAATCCAAAAAATACAGCGTTATATTATGCAAATAAAGAGCTGAGGAAGCAGAATCTGATATCCCGGAATGGAGAAGTAAAAACATTCGTTTTGGAAAAGGTGTTAGTGCAGAAATTTATGGAGTTTGGGTATCCGATAAAAATATTGTAATCATTATGGGGGGGATAATGGATGCTTAACCTGAAAACAGACGGTATCAATGGTTTAATGGAGGAGCTTGGGACAAGGAAGCTGGTCTGCTTTGGGGCGGGCAGTCATTTTGACACGGTTATGCGCCTGTATGCCTCTTATCGCCTTGAACAATATGTAGAATATATCGCAGACAACAATGCTTCTTTAAATAATACATATAAAAAATATCAGGATGCAGAGTATCGGATTGTCTCTTTGGAGGTATTCAGGCAGAAAGCTGATATAAGGAATACCGTATTGCTGGTCACGAGCCATATGTACTGTATGGAGATTGTTTCGCTGTTAGACCGTGAGGCACGCCTGGATGGGATGGATGTATATATCGGAAGCTTTTTATCAGACGTTAGTTCTCTTTCACCGTCCTGTGAAATGAATAGAACAGGGGCAAAAAGGATTCCCAAAACAATCCATTACTGCTGGTTCGGTAAAGGAACGATGCCATATGTATATCGGCAATATATGGATTCCTGGAAGCGTCTTTGTCCCGATTATGAAATCAGGAAATGGGATGAATCTAATTTTGATGTCTCTGCAAACAGATATATGAAGCAGGCATATGAGCATGGTAAGTGGGCGTTTGTTTCGGATTATGCCAGAATAAAGATTGTACATGACCATGGGGGAATATATCTGGACTGTGATGTGGAGCTGTTAAAAAGCCTGGATGATTTTCTGGCGGAAGGTATGTTCTGCGGGTTTGAGGATCAGAATCATGTTAATCTTGGATTGGGATACGGAGCGGTAAAAAATCATCCGTATCTAAGAAGATTAATGGGGTTTTATGAACGGCTGGATTTTGTGAATGCGGACGGAAGCCTGAACCTGATACCATGTACGGCATATCAGACAGAAGTGTTGAAAGAGTTTGGCATACGGGATAATAATACATTCCAGACGGGAAATGGAATAACCGTTTATCCGACGGAAGTATTTGCGCCGGTATCCCCCTTTGGGGCGGGGGCCGTTTCGGACAGGTCTTATTCTATCCATCATTACCAGGCATCATGGCAGCCGGAAAAAACAATGGAAAAAGTAAATCATATGTATAAAGAATATTGCAGGCGAAAGGAAGCCTGTGTCTGGAGGGATCGCGGTGATCAGCGTCATAGTGCCCGTCTATAATGTGGAAAAATATCTGACGCAATGTGTAGACAGTATACTTGCACAGCAATTTCAGGATTTGGAAATTATACTTGTGGACGACGGTTCAACGGATCATTGTCCTGAGATTTGCGATGGTTTTGCAAAAGAGGATGCCCGTATAAAAGTGATACATAAGAAGAATGAAGGCCTGGTCCGTGCAAGGAAAGACGGAATGCGGTTAGCTGCCGGAGATTATATTGGTTATGTTGACGGGGATGACTGGATTGAACCGGAAATGTATAAGCAAATGTACAGAGTCCTGACGGAACAGAATGTTGACGTTGTGATGTGCGGCAGGTATGAAGATACCGGAAATGCTGTGAAACAGGTATATCATGGGGTGCCGGAAGGGAGATATGATAAGGAGCAGTTAATTAAAAAAATTTACCCGGGGATGATTGCCGGGGATACTTTTTTTGATTGGTGCATTTTTCCGGGTCTTTGGGACAAGCTTTTCAGAAGAGCGTCTATAGAGCGGTTTCAAATGGAGGTAGACGACAGGTTAAAGATGGGGGAGGACGCCGCGTGTGTTTACCCGTGTCTGTTAAATGCAGAGAGTATATACGTCGTACGGAATTGCCTGTATCATTACAGGCAGACGACCGCATCTATGGTGAAAAGGATTCAGAATTATCATGAGGAGCGGCTGCAATTTTTTCTGCTGTATCAAACGGTCAGAAACAGCTTTGAGAAAGATGTATCTATATATGACATGCGGGGACAGTGGATAAAGTATATGTTGTTTTTGATGATACCAAGAGCGGACGGGCTTTTTGACGGATATAGTGATTTGGATTATCTTTTTCCGTTTCCCGGAATAAAAAAAGGGGCAGATATCGTGCTGTACGGCGCGGGTACTTACGGTCAGAGACTTTACAGGTATCTTCAGGATACAGGATTTTGCAGGGTAACTGCGTGGATTGACAGAAATTATATACAGTTTCGGAAATGGGGGCTTCCGGTGGAGCCGCCGCGCAGGCTTAAGGACGCGGAATATGACGCGATAGCAATAGCAAATACCTATGCAGAATCCAGGCTTGGTTTATATTATGAATTGATAAAGAAGGTTGGGAAAGATCAGGTACATATGATAGACGAGGCGCTGATTTTTTCCGGGGAAAGTATGAAAAGGTTCGGTTTGTCAGAATAAATATCAGAATAGTCTTTTATAAGGGAGTATATAGTGGAAAGCAGGAATAAAAAGGTTTTAAAACCAGATAAAAATAATATCTACATATTCGGCGCACATTCAAGGGCGCAGACACTTGGCACGTATTTGCAGTATTTATATCCCGATACGGTAATCAGGGCGTACCTGTACGATAACGAGGAACCGAATCCGGAGCGAATCGGGGAAATACCGGTGCTGCAACTGGGCGGCAATATGCGGTTACATACGGATTGTCCGGTATATATAGGAACAAGGGGAATTTATCATTCCCGGATTACGGAGCATCTAAAAAGTCTTGGATTTGAAAAAATCCGTCCGGTAACAGTGGAATTGGACCTGCAGCTTCGGAATGCTTATCTGAAAAACTATTTTACCGATACCGGGCGGTGTTTTTCCAAGATTGAGAAGCTTAACGATGAAGCAGAAAAATCTGCGGCGGTATATGTTGTACGCTCAGTATATGACAAGCCGCTGCAGCAGCCGTACGAATTAGCGCCTTATGAAAAAGAAATTCAGGCGGGTGCGGTTCTTTCCAGGGAACGTCTCTCAGCTCAAATGGCGACGGATGATACCGGAAAGCATATCTCTGCCAGGAACAGGCAGTTTTGTGAGTTAACCGTCCTTTACTGGATTTGGAAGAACGCGGCGGAGGATATTGTAGGAATGGCACACTATCGGCGCCACTTTATTCTTCCGGAGGACTGGGTAGAACGTATGAGAAAGAATGAGGTGGATGTGATTCTGCCGGTGCCGCTTTATGTTGCGCCAAGTGTGGCCGATAATTACAGAAAGCGTCACGATGCTTCAGACTGGGAATATATGATGCAGTATCTGAAAGAGAATCATGGAGCGGAATATAGCCAGGCGGAAGAGTTTTTTGAGAAAAACCTGTATTCACCATGTAATATGTTTATCATGCGGAAAGAAGTATTGGATGAGCTGTGCGCATGGCTGTTTCCTGTTTTATTTCAGGCGGCGGGCTACGGCGGAGAGAAAGAGGATCCTTATCAGAACCGTTATCCGGGTTTTCTGTCAGAAAGGCTGATATCTTTTTACTTTGAAAAATATAAAAACCGGTATAAAGTAGTTTATGCGGATAAGAATTTTCTCTCATAGAGAATGCCGTAAAAATGTATTAAAAATAGAAAAAGTTCGGATATAAGGGAGCAAATATATGAGAAGTATTGAAATGCTGCGATTGGTTTATGAAAAACTTGGGGATGAGGAATCCAGATTTATTTTTCAGAACAGGCTGTTGTATTCGGTATCGGAAGACGAAAGAATGATCAGAAAAATGGTAAAGGGCCTGATGGAGCGGTACGGCGAGGATGATATGATGAACCGGCTGCTTAAGTGGACAGGATTAAAATCCCGGGACGTTGTAGTTTTCGGAGCGGGGTTTGCAGGCTGTCAAATTGTGAGGACGCTGCAGGACTTTGATATTCCTGTAAGCTGTATCGCAGATAATAACAGCAGGCTTTGGGGCTCTCAGAGATACGGAGTGAAAATTCTGGCGCCGGATGAACTGTCAGAACGGGCAGAATGCCGGGTGATTATAGGTGTAAACCATGGTGTGGATGTGATTCACAGGCAGCTAACGGCGATGGGAATGAAAGAGGAAGATCTGTATATTCCGGAGAAGCAGTGGTGGCTGGGAAAGAACTGCCAATATTTTGATTCTGTGATTGTATCTCCAAAAGAGCATGAAGTGTTTTTGGACGGCGGCTCTTTAGACGGCGAAGACAGTATGCGGTTCATAGATTGGTGTAAAGGCAGGTATGATAAAATATATGCTTTTGAACCTGATAAGAATAACTGCAGGAAATTATCAAAACTGGCAGAGAAGCATAACAGAGTTACGGTATATCAGGAAGGGCTTTGGAGTGAAAATACAGAATTAAAGTTTTCATCAGGAAATGCAGAAAACAGCTGCATATCAGAATCGGGCGATTTAGTGGTGAAAGCGGTATCGATTGATGAAAAGCTTGGACAGGAGCGGATTACTTTCGTGAAAATGGATATCGAGGGAAGTGAGTATGAGGCGCTCCTCGGAGCGGAAAAAACAATTCGGAATTATAAACCCAAGCTGGCTGTCTGCGTATACCATAAACCGGAGGATATTTTTGAGATACCGTTAAAAATATTGGAATATTGTCCGGATTATAAATTGTATTTAAGACATTACAGCTATGCAGACACGGAGACTGTTTTGTACGCTGTATAAGATACGGAAAAACGCTGTAACCCGGCATAAGCTGATTCCCAATTAGAAGCTTTCGATGTTGTAGTTGACGCTTTCGGAGCGTGGACAAAAGAAAGTATAACTTGAGGTAAGCATAAATATTTGATATGATGAACCGAAGAACATATTATGGAGGTATACATCAATGGAACTTCGGGTTTTGCAATATTTTCTTGCTGTTGCAAGAGAAGAAAATATTACGCGTGCCGCCGCACTTCTTAATATTACGCAGCCAACCTTATCAAGACAGCTTATGCAGATGGAGGAGGAACTGGGTGTTAAATTATTTCACAGGGGAAGGCATAATATTATGCTGACAGAAGAAGGACTGTTGCTTCGCCGCCGTGCACAGGAAATCGTAGACTTGGCAATGAAAACGGAAAAAGAGCTGAAACATGGTGTGGAGGTTATATCAGGGGAAATCGCGATCGGCTGCGGAGAAACAAGGAATATGAAACCTCTTTCCGAAATGATGGCATCTTTTCAGAAGAAATATCCGGATGTGTGTTTCCATATTTATACGGCCATTGCGGATGATGTAAAGGAACGGCTGGAAAATGGCATTTTGGATATGGGACTTTTGCTGGAACCTGTAGAAATCAGCAGGTATCATTATGTGCGGATGCCGATGGAAGAAAAATGGAAAGTGTTGATGCGCAGGGATTCTGCTCTGGCAGAAAAAGACAGGATTACTCCGAAGGATTTGGCGGGACAGCCGTTGATCGTGGCGAAGCGTCCGTCTGTGAGGAATGAATTGGAAAACTGGTTTGGGCAGGCAGCAGAAGATAGCCGTGTTGTCTGTACCTGTAACCTTTCACATAATAACCAGATGGACATGGTAGAAAACGGTGTTGGGGTCGCGATAACAATGGATTTTTCCTGTAATCATGATATGCTGTGCTTAAGACCGCTTGAGCCGGAACTGATAAGCGGGTGTGTTTTGGTATGGAAAAAGAATTTGAAGCTTTCACCTGTGATGGTGCGGTTTATCGCTCATGTAAAAGAATATTTGAAAAATAATTTGTGGAAATGCAGCATCTAAATGGAAAGGATTTAGGTGCTCTTTTGAATTATACCCAAGGGCACACCGTAATACATGCCCTGCGGGCGGGTGAACTTCGTCCAGTAAAGTATACCCATTCGGGCATCCCGTATTTGATGTGCTTCGCACGAGTGGACGGTTAACACCGTCCAATAAGATATACATTTTAAGCATAATTCAAAATTCAATATGGGTATTAGACATAAGAGAAAAAAGGATTTACAATAGAATTGTTCCGGAAGGAAATAGACAGAAGAGCAGAGCAGGTATCCGAATCTATGAGCATTGGAGGGATAGAAACATGACAATGAAAGAAGCAAGCGAGAGATACCAGATTCCTGTGAAGATTCTGAAAGAGTATGAAAGTTTTGGACTGTGTGAAGCCGTAAAAAAGGTGATGGGGGAATGGCAGTATGACGATCAGGATATCGAAAGGCTTAGCATGATTATGACGCTGCATGAGATTGGGTTCGATAAAAAGGAAGTAGAAACCTACATGCGCCTTATGCTTGGGGGGAAAAAAACAAAACAGCAGCGAATCGCGATGCTGAATCAGAGGAGGGGCAGGACGCTGGATGAGATTCATTTTAAGGAAAAACAGATTGCGCATATGGATTATCTGAGGTATGAAATGCAGAAGAAAGAAAAGGAGAAGATGGATGATGAAGATGAATAACAAAGAAGAATTTAACAGGCAGAATGTATTTGGTTTGGGACAGGAGAATACGGCGTTTGCACAGTATTTTATCGGTAATTCTTATCTCAATCCTCTGACGGTTCCAGGGGAGACAGCCGTATTCTTAGCAAATGTGACTTTTGAGCCAGGGTGCCGGAACAACTGGCATATCCACCACGCAAAGAGCGGCGGCGGACAGATTTTGATCTGTACGGCGGGAAGCGGGTGGTATCAGGAGGAAGGAAAAGAAGCAGTAAGCCTTGAGCCTGGTACAGTGATTACGATTCCGGCTGAGGTAAAACACTGGCACGGAGCAAAGGCAGACAGTTGGTTTTCCCATATTGCGGCAGAGGTTCCGGGCGAGGAGACGAGTAACGAGTGGTGCGATCCGGTAGACGACGAAGCATATAAAAAATTAGGGTAAATGAGGTGCACCATGAAAAAGATATGGATTAGCATACTTTTGATTGTAGTCTTGGCTGGAATGTCTGCTTGCGGAAAGAAGCCGGAAGAGAGCACAGGAGAGTCTGCACAGACAGAAAGCATTGCTTCATCCGGAAATATAGATGGTAAAGCGCAGGATTCTGAGACAAATGAAGGCTTGGAAACAGGAAACCAGGATTCTGATGGAATGAAAAACACGGATACGGAGGGAGATACGATGAAAATTACAGCAGGTGATTATACATTTACTGCGGTACTGGCAGATAATTCATCTGCTGAAGCTTTAAAGGAGCTGCTTGCAGAGGGCTCTCTTACGATTGACATGAGCGATTATGCGAGTATGGAGAAGGTGGGGCCGATTGGAACGAGCCTTCCGACAAATGATGAGCAAATCAGTACCGGGGCGGGGGATATTATCCTCTATCAGGGCAATTCGCTAGTGATTTACTATGACACCAATTCCTGGAACTTTACCCGGATCGGAAAGATTGAGGATGTGACGCAGGAAGAACTTTTAGAGGCGCTTGGGAGCGGAGATGTGACAGTTACATTTTCATTAGATTGAGTTTGTCCTGAGGAGGGCACGTAAGTTGTTTAGTAACAGGGATTTGAAAAATCTGGGAGAAGTTTGAAATATTTAGGAGGAATGTTGAATATGAAAAAATGGATTTCTATGCTTTTACTTTGTACATTATTAGGAGCGCTCACAGCCTGCGGCAGCGATACTGTCAAAGAGCCTGAAAAGAAGCCGTCACAGGCGGATACATCCGGGCAGGAGGCAGAAGATGCGAAAGAGCCGGCGGCTGAGGCGGCAGAACCGGAGAACGGGAAAGAAAGCCTGTCGGACGGAAAAGGGAAGAAAGGGTTGGTGGTATATTTTTCCTGGTCTGGAAATACAGAGAATGTGGCAAATTCCATTGCCGCCCAGACGGGAGCGGATATATTTAAGATTGTGCCGGCAGAGCCTTATGTTGACGACTATGATGAGCTTCTGGATATTGCGACGAAAGAAAAACAGGAGGGGGAAAGGCCCGTAATTGCAGACACCATTGAAAATTTTGAGCAGTACGACATTATTTATGTGGGCTACCCCATTTGGTGGAGTGATATGCCTATGATTCTGTACACATTTTTTGACAGCTATGACTTTTCCGGCAGGACAATCGCACCGTTCTGCACCAGCGGAGGGAGCGGTTTGTCGGGCACAGTAAACAGTATCAAAGAGCTGGAACCGGAAGCAGAGGTGCTTGACGGTCTTCATATCGGTGATTCGGCGTCATCTGACCCGGACAGCGCGGTGGAAGAATGGCTTAAAAGTCTGAGCTTTTAGGAGAGCGGTTAATTTAGAAACCGGCACAGTCTCCGTGGCAAGGTGCCGGACAGAAAGGGCGAAAATGATGAATATTTTAATAATAGAGAGCAGCCCCCATAAAAAGGGCTCATCAAATCTGCTGGCAGAACAGTTTATGAAAGGAGCGAAAGAAGCCGGACATCAGGTAAGTGTTTTTGACGCTGCCCGGGCCAATCTTCATCCGTGTCTTGGCTGCGAGGCCTGCGGAATGTCAGGGCCGTGCTGCCAGAAAGATGATATGGCAAGGCTTAAGGAGCAGATCTTATGTACGGATATGATGGTATTTGTGACACCGCTGTATTATTTTGGGATGTCTGCACAGTTAAAGATGGTGATAGACCGCTTTTACAGTTTTAACGGGGCGCTTACAGGGAAGCATCTGAAAACAGCCCTGATTGTGGCGGCATGGGATGCTAAGGAGTGGACCATGCAGGATATCCAGTCCCACTATGAGACATTGTGCGGATACTTAAATTTTCAGGATCAGGGGCAGATATTGGGCTATGGCTGCGGAACGGTCTCCATGACAAAAGGAACCAGGTATCCGAAACAGGCATATGAGCTGGGAAAATCTTTGTAGAGAAGAATTTACAGGAGGAACAGGTAATGAATTATTATGAAACAGATCCGGAATTTATGGAACGTATGGAATATTTTACACTGGAAGAGGTAGTGAATGAACCGGGGCAGGAACTTACCAGTGATGTGCGGTATCTGGCAATCCTCTCCACGCTTTTAGGATGTCAGGGATTGGAAGTTTATAAGAGCAAGCTTCCAGAAGCGCTGGAACAGGGAGTCACACCTGTGATGGTGAAAGAAATGGTGTATCAGGCGGTGGATTATCTGGGGCTTGGAAGAG
>CAMNRH010000008.1 GCA_946552115.1 uncultured Lachnospiraceae bacterium | reverse complement strand
CCTATGACCCTCTGCTTGTAAGGCAGATGCTCTCCCAGCTGAGCTATGATCCCATATTCCTGACGGCTTCTTATCTCGAACCCGCTTTCCTATTATACAATCATAAACAGTTTATTGTCAACATATTTTTACAATTTTTTTTACTCAAGACATATTTTTTCAATCAGCTCTGCAAGCATGGAAACATCTATCGGCTTTGCCACATGTGCATTCATGCCGCATTTTACCGACTTCTTTTTATCCTCATCAAAGGTATTCGCAGACAAAGCAATAATAGGAATAGAGGCCTTTTCCTCGTCTCCCAGTCCCCGAATTGCTTCTGTCGCCTGATATCCGTCCATAACCGGCATCTGAATATCCATAAGAATCACTTCATAATCACCGGGCCTTGCATTCTTCACCTTATCCACGGCAATCCTTCCATTAACGGCAGTATCTACAATAAACCCGGCTTCGCAAAGAAGCTCCGTTTCAATTTCCATATTAAAATCATTATCCTCAACCAGAAGAATGCGCCTGCCTGTAAAGTCCATCCCCTGCTTTTTTCCCGCTGCCGCATCTTTCCTCTCCTGAATCGGAAGACTCAGTGTAACGGTAAATCTGCTTCCCTCCCCCTGTACACTGTCTGCCTCTATCGTTCCGCCCATCATTTCCACAATATTCTTTGCAATGGCAAGACCGAGGCCTGCGCCTGGCACACCGCTTAACGTTGTATTGCGCTCTCTCTCAAACGGTTCAAAAACATGGCTCTGAAAATCCTTTTCCATTCCGATTCCATTATCTTCTACAATAAACTGATAGCATGCATAATTTTTTGACGGCTCTTCCCGCTCTATCACACGTAACAGAATCTGTCCTCTTTCTCCCGTATATTTTGCCGCATTCGAAAGAAGCTTGATAAGTACCTGATAAAGCTTCTGGGAATCACTGTAAACATTCCTGTGCCTGACCTCAGAAAACTCAGAAGTATATGTAATTTTTTTATTTTCTATTTCCGGACCGATGGCATCTCCCACTTCTTTTATAATATCCAAAAGGTCGCATCGTTCTCCTTTTACCTGCGCGCCTCCTGCTTCCACTCTTGATATCTCCAATACGTCGTTAATCAGAGACAGAAGTCGTCCGCCGGCCGCGGCGGCCTTATCCAAATAACCTTTCAGCTTTTCCCTGTCGTCCAGATGCTTCCTTGCAAGCTCATTATAGCCCATAATTGCATTCATCGGAGTTCGCATATCATGAGACATATTTGCAAGAAATGTGTTTTTTGCAGTATTAGCAAGCTTTGCATGACGGAGCGTATCCTCCATAATATCTTTCTGCTCCATCTCATGTATGATTTCATCATCCACACTCCGATATCCCATAACAATACGGGAAATATGATCTGCTTCCCCTACATTTACGGCACGAAGCTGCAGATATTCTATTTTTTTCTTCTTAATAATCCGGTAGTTGACATGAAATGTTCCGCTTTTAGATAACCGTTTCCTTAAATACTCCGGATGATTGGCTCTCGCCACCATCTCACGATCCTCCGGATGAACCCATGTATCTATATATTTTCTGGCAAAGCCAACAAATTCACAAACAGCCTGCCCGCCGCCAAACTGGTATTCTACCCTGTCACTGAATCGGTAGGCCTGAATCCTGTTCTTATCCAAATCCACATAAAAAATAGACTCATAATCAATACTAAGCGCCTCAATCACTACCTGACGGCGGAACTGCTCCTGTCTTACCTCCTCAAGCTCCCTCTCTCTTTCTCTTCTTTTCTCTGTCGCATCCCCGGCAAATACATAAAAAATATCTCCAAGCCCGCTGCGGACAAAATGTCCGTAATCCTCAATCCACCGCACCTCGCCGTCTTTCCTGACAATCCGGTATTCAACGTAATCCAAATCATAATGACTGGCCTCAATCTGAGCCCATATACTCTTCTCTACCTCTTCCCAATCGTCCGGATGAACAATACCCTTAAAAGAATTTCCTGTAAGCGTCCTGAATTCCTCCATTGTATCACACCCAAAAATTCTGAGCAGAGCCTTATTTGCATAGATGATTTCCTCATTATCTTTCGCCTGGTAAATAAAAAAACCGCCTGGCATTTCATCCATTATTTTTTTTAACAGATTCAATTCCCGCATATCCTGTTCCTCTGTAAGGGAATACTCATTGCCATCCTCCACAGGAGTCAGCATAGATAATATATTTTTCATTATATCACTATCCATTTTATAATTATACTGACGACTCAATGTAGTATTACCTCCGTAATCTTCATTTTATGATATCCGTCCAACGAATATTTTGACCCCGTCACGCTTCAATAATATTATCATACCATTTTTGAAACCATCTGTCATTAATCAAATGAAGCTTTTCTAAATAAAGAAAGCCTATGTGAAGCAAGCACACAGACTCTCTGATACTATCATTACTCTTACACAGCGAAGCTTCTATACGATTCCCTGGGCTGTCATTGCATCTACAACCTTTTCAAAACCGGCTATATTGGCACCGACAACATAATTTCCTTCCGCGCCGTAACGCTTTGCCGCATCAGCCATATTGTGACAGATATTTACCATAATCTCCTTAAGCTTTGCGTCTACCTCCTCGAAAGTCCAGCTTAAACGCTCGCTGTTCTGGGACATCTCAAGCGCTGAGGTTGCAACTCCTCCTGCATTGGCAGCTTTACCCGGAGCAAACAATACGCCGTGTTCCTGAAGATACTCTGTTGCCTCTAATGTGGTAGGCATATTTGCCCCCTCCGCAACTATCATACAGCCATTTTCTACTAACAGCTTCGCATCCTCAAGATGAAGCTCATTCTGAGTTGCACACGGAAGAGCAACGTCTGCCTTTACGGACCATACGCCGCGTCCCTCATGATACTCGGAATTCGGGCGATACTTCTTATATTCTGTCAGCCTTGCACGATTTACCTCTTTGATTTCCTTAAGCGCCTTTACATCAATTCCCTCTGGATCATATACCCAGCCTGTAGAATCACTTACCGTCACAACCTTTGCACCTAATTCCTGTGCTTTCTGCGCCGCGTAAATTGCCACGTTACCGGAACCGGATACTGCAACCGTCTTGCCCGCAAGCTCTTTTCCATTGAGCTTAAGCAACTCTTCTGTCAGATACAGAAGACCGTAGCCCGTTGCTTCGGTCCTGGCCAGCGAACCGCCGTAGCTTAAGCCCTTACCGGTCAGCACGCCCTCATACACGCCGCGGATTCTCTTATATTGGCCGAACATATAACCAATCTCTCTCGCACCGGTACCGATATCGCCTGCCGGAACATCTGTATCTGCACCGATATATTTACAGAGTTCTGTCATAAAGCTCTGGCAAAATGCCATAATCTCTCTGTCTGATTTTCCTTTCGGATCAAAGTCAGAACCGCCTTTTCCTCCGCCAATCGGAAGTCCTGTCAGAGAATTTTTGAAAATCTGCTCAAAACCAAGAAATTTAATAATACCCAGATTTACAGACGGATGAAGACGCAGCCCGCCCTTATACGGTCCGATTGCACTGTTAAACTGTACGCGATAGCCTGTATTTACCTGAACCTGTCCTTTATCATCTACCCACGGTACACGGAATTTAAACTGTCTTTCAGGCTCTACCAGCCTCTCAAGCAGAGCATCCCTGCGGTATTTCTCCTCATTTGCTTCTACAACAACCCTCAATGACTCTAATACTTCTTTCACTGCCTGGTGGAATTCTGGTTCTGCAGGGTTTTTCGCCACTACCCTTTCCAGCACTTCATCAACGTATGACATACTCTTTACCTCCTAATACTTTTATCCTTTAGTATTGTAAAGCATTTCAGTTCGAAACACAAGATATTTTTTTTAATTCTTCAATCCGTACACCTTAACCTTTTACTTAAAATACTCCACTCCGGATTCAAAAATTTTCATATCCTGCTCTCCGTAAATATTTACAGCTACCGAACGTCCCTTTCTTTCAGCATGCGCCATCTTTCCATATACGCGTCCGTCCGGACTGGTAATCCCTTCAATAGCGGCATAGGAGCCGTTCACATTCCACTCCTCGTCCATCGTAATATTTCCGTCCAAATCACAGTACTGCGTTGCAACCTGTCCGTTTTCAAAGAGCTTTTTCAGCCACTCCTCATTTGCCACAAATCTTCCTTCTCCGTGAGACGCCGGATTTGTATATACACCGCCAAGCGACGCTTTCTTTAACCACGGCGATTTATTAGACACAACCTTTGTATACACCATTTTAGAAATATGACGTCCAATCGTATTGTAAGTCAGTGTCGGAGAAGCCGCTGTCTGGCCTGTAATCTCTCCATTCGGAACAAGGCCCAGTTTCACAAGCGTCTGGAAACCGTTACACACCCCAAGCACCAGCCCGTCGCGCTCATTTAACAGCTTCTCCACCGCCTCTTTCATCCTTGCGTTCTGAAACGCCGTCGCAAAGAATTTTGCGGAGCCATCCGGCTCGTCGCCCGCGCTGAAGCCTCCCGGGAACATAATAATCTGAGACTGCCCAATCGCTTTTTCAAACACGTTTACGGAATCAACAATATCCGAAGCACTCATATTTTTAAATACCTTTACAATCGTCTTCGCACCTGCTCTTTCAAATGCTTTCGCACTGTCATATTCACAGTTCGTCCCCGGAAATACCGGAATAAATACGGTAGGCTGCGCAATTTTATGGGTACAGATATGTATCTCTTTCGCGTCATAAAGCTCTGTCTCCACCTTCCGGCACTGTCCCTCTGCCCCGGAATTCGTTGAAAATACGCCCTCAAGCGGTTTTGTCCACGCGTCCGCCGCTTCGGAAACGGCAATCTCGATATTTTTATAAGAAAATACCGGCTCGTCCGTCACTTCTCCGATTAGGGCATAAGCAATACGGAGTTCTCCCACCTTATCCGCCGGAACCTCCGCAATCAAATCTCCGAATGCCGGCGCAAATAAATCTCTCTCGTCCATACTGTGCTCCAGCTTTACGCCCATCCCATTTCCAAACGCCATCTTGCTGACTGCCGCAATCACTCCATGACGGTCAGGCGCATAGGCAGAGACGATTTTACCGTCCCTGATATCTTCGGTAAATTTCTCATACTGCTCCATTACTTTCCCGTATACCGGAACATCATACGCATCCGTCTCAATCCGAAGCCATATTAATTTATTCCCCGCTTTCTTAAGCTCCGGAGTAATAATATCCTTTTCTGACGCCACATCCACCGCAAAGGAAACTAAAGTGGGCGGCACGTCAATATCCTCAAAGGTACCGGACATACTGTCCTTTCCTCCGATAGACGGCAGACCGAAACCAATCTGCGCCGCATACGCTCCGAGAAGCGCTGCGAACGGCTGGCTCCACCTGTGTGCATCCTCTGTCATACGGCGGAAATACTCCTGGAATGTAAACCGGATTTTTTTATAATCGCCGCCTGCAGCCACAATCTTTGCAATCGATTCGGTCACCGCATAGACAGCGCCGTGATAAGGACTCCAGGTAGACAGATACGGGTCAAACCCATAGCTCATCATCGTCACGGTATCACAGTCGCCGGAAAGAACCGGAAGCTTTGCCACCATCGCCTGTGTTTCTGTCATCTGATATTTTCCGCCGTGAGGCATGAATACGGAAGCCGCTCCGATAGAGCCGTCGAACATCTCCACAAGCCCTTTCTGCGAGCATACATTCAGGTCTTTAAGAACAGCCAGCCATTTTTCTCTTATATCTTTCACCTCTGCCCTTGCAAGGACCGTATTCTTCCGATTCGGAATATCCACAAAAACTTTCGTCTCCTGATGAGCGCCGTTAGTATCCAAAAATGCGCGGGAGAGATTCACAATCTCTTTTCCTCTCCATAAAAGCACAAGTCTCGGTTCTTCCGTTACAACTGCAACCACCGTTGCCTCAAGATTTTCCTCATGGGCATATTCCATAAATCTCTCTGCGTCCTTTGAATCTACAACAACCGCCATACGCTCCTGAGATTCGGAAATCGCAATTTCCGTTCCGTCAAGACCGGCATATTTTTTCGGCACCTTATCCAGATCTACTCTGAGGCCGTCCGCCAGCTCTCCAATCGCAACCGACACACCTCCGGCGCCGAAGTCATTACATTTTTTAATTAATCTGCTTACCTCTTCTCTTCTGAAAAGGCGCTGAATCTTACGCTCGGTCGGAGGGTTTCCTTTCTGAACCTCCGCACCGCAGGTACGGGTGGATTCCTCCGTATGAACCTTAGAGGAGCCTGTAGCGCCTCCGCATCCGTCGCGTCCGGTACGCCCTCCGAGAAGAATAATAATATCTCCGGGATCGGAGGTTTCACGGATAACGGCACGCCTCGGGGCCGCTCCCAGCACCGCACCGATTTCCATACGCTTTGCCACATAATTGGGATGATAGATTTCCTTTACCGCCCCGGTCGCAAGCCCAATCTGATTTCCATAGGAGCTGTAGCCGTGCGCCGCCTCGCGCACCAGCTTCTTTTGAGGCAGTTTCCCGCGCATCGTATCTTTCACCGACGCGGTCGGGTCGGCCGCCCCTGTCACACGCATTGCCTGATACACATAGGTACGTCCGGAGAGCGGGTCGCGGATCGCTCCTCCAAGACAGGTCGCCGCACCTCCGAAAGGCTCAATCTCGGTCGGATGGTTATGCGTTTCATTCTTAAAATTTACAAGCCACTCCTCCACGGTGCCATCCACCTCTACCGGTACGACAATACTGCAGGCGTTAATCTCATCCGACTCCTCCTGATCCTCAAGCTTTCCTTCTTTCTTAAGCTTGCGCATTGCCATCAGGGCCAAATCCATCAGGCATACAAATTTATTCTCTCTGCCTCTAAATATCTCGCTGTGGTCCGCGAGATACTGCTTATATGTATTTTCTATCGGCTCTCTATAATCCCCTTCCCCGAACGTTACATCCGTAAGCTCGGTAGAAAACGTCGTATGGCGGCAATGATCAGACCAGTATGTATCAAGCACTCTTATTTCCGTCATAGACGGGTCTCTTAGCTCTTCTGTCCGGAAATAATTCCGAATATGAAGAAAGTCCTTAAAGGTCATGGCAAGTCCCAGAGAATCATAAAGTGTTTTCAGCTTCTCCTCCTCCATCTCCTGAAAGCCGTCAAAGATCCTTACATCCTCCGGATCCGGAAATTCCGTTACAAGAGTATTCGGCTTCTCCATACCTGTTTCCCTGGAATCTACCGGATTAATGCAGTGCGCCTTAATCACAGCAAATTCTTCCTCTGATATCGGGCCGTTCTTCCCTGTTATCACATAGGTCGTCGCTGTCCGGATAACCGGCTGCTCGTCCTCCTTAATAAACTGAATGCACTGGACGGCAGAATCTGCTCTCTGGTCGAACTGTCCCGGAAGAAATTCCACAGAAAACACTCTTGAGTCCTGTGTCAGAGGGAATTCCTCACGATACAGCGTATCTACCGGCGGCTCGGAAAATATTCCGCCGCATGCCTTTTCAAACGTCTCGTCCGAAACATTTTCCACATCATAACGAATCAGTACACGTACGCTTTCCACATCCAGAATTCCGAGATAGCTGCCAATTTCATGTTTCAAATCCTGCGCCTGTACGCCAAAGCCCTCTTTCTTCTCCACATACACTCGTCTTACATTACTCATACGTTTTCCTCCATTGAAAGAATCTTTTTGAACTTACAAAAACATTGTAACACATGATATCCGATAAATAAAATTAATTTACGGCCTTTCGTCTCAGAGTTCTGCCCGAAGCAGCCTTCCACACCCGGAAAAAGAGCCAGACTGCCAAAAGAAATCCGAGGAAAATAAGCCCGATACGGATAACCATATCCGAAAAAAAGCCCTCCGGCAACATACGGATCATATAATCCTCCGCCGGATCGAACATCCATAAATCATTAGTAAAAAAGATTTCATGAAAAATACGGAAGCATGCCGTAAAATCAACAAAAAAAGCAATCCCCAGACATAAAATAACCGCCAGAAACACCGCCAGCGCCCACGAATACGCTCCTGTCAAAAGCATCCGAAGATCCGTCTTCCATATTATCAGTACTCCAATAACAAGCGCCGCCAGAATAACAAGAGCCGTCCGAAGCCTTAAACCACCAAGAAAAAGATTCCGCACATCCGCCATATGGAGCCTGTCCTGCTCATTGAAAAAATCCTGCCTGCGTCCATCCACATCGGTCTCAATCGAAAGCTTATCCTCCCTGCCAATCAGATAATCCATCATATAATCTGTCACTTCCATAACGTCGTCAAGCTCCATGTTAAGCTCCCCTGTCACATGATACTTTTCATATAAGTCTTTATAAAAGCCATATTCTTTATCTCCGTATATTGCAATCTGAAAGCTGGTAAGAAGCGCCGCCACAATCAGAAAAAACATCGCCAATACCGCCAGTGCCGTCCGTACCCTTTTCATATCTGCCCCTCTTCCTTTTTTAACAGGGCCCTGATACTTTCCTCTGTACCCTTAAGAGACCCCTGAACCATCCCGGGTTTGCCGCCGCCGCGTCCGCGAAACGCTTCATTTAACGCCTTGCACAAAGAGCGCACATCCTGCATACGGCTTCCGATTACATACCGATATCCCTCTCTGTCGTCTCCCGCAAACACGGCACATACATGCGCGCCGCGCTTAAGAAGCTGATTCATAAGCTCTCTCGGTCCGTTTCCGGAAAGCTCCGCATCAAACACAGCCGTCACTTTTCCTGAAGTATCAATTTCCATTGCCTTATAAGAAAGAAGC
The DNA here is from genome assembly GCA_946552115.1 of uncultured Lachnospiraceae bacterium. Lineage (GTDB taxonomy): Bacteria > Bacillota > Clostridia > Lachnospirales > Lachnospiraceae > CAPEBR01. The sequence goes on along the minus strand of CAMNRH010000008.1, from coordinate 95,933 downwards.
CTCTGTTCAAGCTCCGCCACCCTCCCCTTAAGAGAAAGCTGCTCCGCTTTCAGGTGTTCTACCGCCTCCGCAATCTCTCCTTCTTTCGCACATAGAAGAGCCGAAATTGCTTTTGCGCTTTTCTCCTTTTCCCTGTGGTCGGCAAGCGCTCGGAAGCCGCAGAGCATAAAAATCCTTTCCCCGCCCTTATAATTCACCATATCCACAAGCCTGATGTTTCCGATTTCCCCGGTCTTCTTTACATGGGGAGCGCAGCAGGCGCACATATCCACTCCGGGGATACGGATAAGGCGAACCTGCCCTTCTATCCGGATTTTACTTCTGTATTCCATATCCGCAAGCTCCGGCTCAGAAGGATATAATACCTCAACATCAAGATTTTGATAGACAATTTTATTTGCCTCAAGCTCGATTTCCTTTAACTCTTCTTTTGTTATCGGGCCGTCAAAATCCATTGTGCAGTAATCTGCCCCAAGATGGAAACCTACATTATTATAACCGAATCTCCCATGCACCAGACCCGAGATAATATGCTCCCCCGTATGCTGCTGCATACTTTCAAATCTTTTCTCCCAGTCAATTTTCCCGTGTACTTTCTCGCCTTCTTCAAAAGGCTTATCCGTCATATGCCAGATAATATCCTTTTCCTCCTGCACGTCGCTTACATATGCGTCCCCCAGCATCCCCGTATCCGCATACTGGCCGCCTCCCTCCGGGAAAAAAGCAGTTCTGTTCAGTACTACCTTGTAGCTCTCTTTTTCAGGCACGCAGGATAATACGACCGCGTCAAATTCCCTTATATGACTGTCCTTATCGTATAATTTTTCCGTCATTTCCTACATCCTCTCCGGCGCTTCAAAACCCAGCACATCAATACACGATTCCAGAATTTCTTTCACAAGAAGCAAAAGAGCGATATAGCTTTTCTTTGTCTCCTCATTTTCCTCCGATAAAATCTTTGTCTCATGATAAAACCGGTTAAACGCATTTGCTGCATCATAAATATATGCGCAGATTTTATGCGGAGCCAGCTCCTCATACGCTGTTTCTATTACTTCATTATATTTTAGCGCCTCCAGCATAAGCGCTTTTTCACTTTCATTTTCCGCGCTGTTTATCTTAAGTCCTGCAAGGGAACCTCCTGACGCTTTATATTTGGTTAAAATAGATTTGATTCGTACAATCGTATATAAAATATACGGTCCCGTATTGCCCTCAAAGGAAGTAAATCTGTCCACATCAAAAATATAATCCTTAGACGCCTGATTCGTAAGATCTCCATACTTGATAGCAGAAAGACCGACAAGCTTTGCCGTTTTTCCTGCTTCCTCCGCCTCCACGGTACGGTTATCCGCAATCTTTTTATACATCTCCTCCTCTATTTCGGCAATCAGGTCCTCCAGACGCATGACGCCGCCATCTCTTGTCTTAAACGGCCTTCCGTCCTTTCCGTTCATTGTCCCGAAGCCTAAGAATTGAAGCTTCGTTTCCTCCGGGACGATACCCGTTTTCTTTGCCGCCCGGAACACCTGAACAAAATGAAGCTCCTGACGCTTGTCTGCAATATATATGATCTTATCCGGCTTATAATCGCGCTCTCTCTGCACCAATGTCGCAAGATCTGTCGTACCGTAAAGCGAAGCTCCGTCCGATTTCTGTATCATACACGGCGGAATCTCTTTTGTGTCGCCATCCTCCTGCACGTCAATGACAAGAGCCCCGTCGTCAATGTGGGCATAGCCCTCGTCTTTCAAACGCTCTATCATGTCCGGAATAAATTCCTGCGCGTCAGCCTCTCCTTTCCACAAATCAAACTCCACGTTCAAATTCCGATAATTCTTTTTCAAATCCGCAACCGACACATTCATAATGTGCCTCCATACCGCCGTATAGCCTCTGTGCCCGTTCTGTAAAAGGTATGTTGCATGAAGCGCCGCCTCCCGGTACGCCTCATCTTCTTTCGCCCTTGCGCTGGCCGTCGGATAAATCTCCTCCAGCTCGCCGATTGTAAACGGCGGCTCCGCCGGATATTCTCCTCCATAGGACTCATCAAAATACGGAAGCTCAGGTTTTCTCTCCCTTAATTCTGTGATAATCAGTCCCATCTGGTAACCCCAGTCTCCAAGATGTATGTCTCCCAATACCCTGTGCCCCATCTTTCTTGCAATACGCTTCACGCTCTCTCCGATAATCGCCGAGCGGAGATGCCCTACATGAAGAGGCTTGGCCACATTCGGCCCGCCGTAATCAACAATAAGCATCTGAGGAGCCTTTGCCGTCTCCACTCCCAAATCCGCATCCTCTCTCATGTCATTTAAATAAGAAGCAACCCACTCCCTGCGAAGCTTCATATTAATAAAGCCCGGATTCACTGCCTGCACATCCTCTATATACCTGCTGTCAGAAAGTCCCCTTGCCACATCATTCGCAATCATAATCGGAGCTTTCTTATATGCTTTTGCACCCGCCATCGCTCCATTACATTGATATTCACACAAATCCGGACGATTTGATAACGTAACGCGGGCCAGACTTTTGTCATACCCGGCATTTTCAAAGGCTTCTGCAAGCTCATCTGCAAGCAAATCAATTATTTTTTTCATATTTCGCGTCCTTTCGTCCATAATATCTCTTAATCTAATGTATTTTACCACAAGAAAATACTATCAACAACCAATTCTTAAAACTCTTATTGCAAAAGTTGGAAATACATGCTATTATATCAATAATCATTACTATTATCATTTATTAAGGAGGAACTCATGAACAGAAATGTATTTCGTAATTTATCCTACGGCGTTTATGTAATATCTACCCTTGACGGTGAAAGGCACACCGGCTGCGTTGCAAACAGTGCTATGCAGATTACCTCCTCGCCTGCTTCAATCGCGGTGAGCATAAACCATGACAACTATACGAATTCCTGCATTGAAAAGAGCGGAAAATTTGCGGTTTCGATTCTTTCCGAAAGCACGGACCCCGGAATCATCGGAACCTTTGGTTTCCAGTCAGGAAAGAATACAGATAAGTTTGCCGATGTGAAATATCATGTAAGCGGGGGCATCGCCGTTCTTGACGACTGCTGCGGATATCTCGTATGCAAGGTTATCGGGAAGCTTGAGACAGCGACTCACACCATATTTTTAGGAGAGGCGCTCGACGGAGACACGGTCGGCCGTACGCCTGCCATGACCTATGCATATTATCATAATGTAGTGAAAGGCAAAAGTCCGAAAAACGCGCCGACTTATATTCCGGAGGAGGAAAATGCACCGGCGGCATCCTCTGAAAAATGGGTATGCGGAATCTGCCGCTATGAATACGACGGCGACGTTCCTTTCGAGGAGCTTCCGGATTCCTACGTCTGCCCCGTATGCAAACAGCCAAAAACTAAATTCATCAAACAATAGGAGAACTTTTTATGTTAAAAATAGGCTCACATGTCGGTATGAGCGGAAAGGACATGCTTCTTGGCTCCGCGAAAGAGGCCCACTCCTACGGCGCCAATACCTTTATGTTCTACACCGGCGCCCCGCAAAATACGAGACGAAAAGATGTCTCTGAATTAAATATTGAACCCGCATGGGAATATATGCACGAAAACGGAATTGACGATATTATCGTCCATGCGCCGTATATCATTAATCTTGGAAATACGGTAAAGCCTGAAACCTTTCGGCTTGCAGTTGACTTTCTCGCACTGGAAATTGAAAGGAGTACCGCGTGCAGAAGCCGCACACTGGTTCTCCATCCCGGCGCCCATGTAGGCGCGGGCGAGGATACCGGAATCCGGCAGATTATAAAAGGGTTAAATGAAGTAATTCCAAAAGATGCAAAGCTTTGCATTGCACTGGAGACAATGGCGGGAAAAGGCTCTGAAATCGGCCGTTCCTTTGAAGAGCTGGCGCGTATCTATGACGGTGTCACACATAATGATAAGCTGCGCGTCTGCTTCGACACCTGCCACACCCATGACAGCGGATATGATATCGCACACGATTTCGACGGTGTAATGGAGCGATTTGATAAAATACTTGGAAAAGACCAGATTGCTGTCTTTCATATCAATGACAGCAAAAATCCATGCGGCGCCGGAAAAGACCGTCACGCGAATCTGGGATTTGGGGAAATCGGATTCGATGCGCTCTCCTATATCGTTCATCACCCGGATTTCGAACAGATACCAAAAATACTGGAAACTCCCTATGTACCGTCTCCGACAAAAGAAAAAGTTTCCTATGCGCCTTACCGGTATGAAATTGAAATGCTAAAAAATAATCAATTCGATGCAAAGGTACAGAAAAAAATCATTGAAGCAAATGAATAAAACACCTGAGCCCTCCGCCTGCACATGTATCCCGCAGACGGGGGTTTTCTTTCTTGGATGTTTCTTCTTTCACATTTCCTCTTTTATTTTTCCCGGTTCAGGATAATCGTCACAATCCCGCATAAAAGCCCTCCGATTACAAATACAATCCAGCAGATTTCCCACAGGTTGAATACAAGTCCCGCCACAAGAAAGAGCATCGTCGCCACAAGCATGATACACCCGCACCAAACCGAAATTCTGTTATTTTTCTTCCTGCTCTCAGCGTCGGAAGCATTGCTTTTATTATATTTTTCCACGTCATATTCGTCCTTTTCAAGCCCGCTGTATACCAGAATTCCGACTGCCGCCGCCACGCACGCCATAAATATTCCATAATAAAAGTCCTCTGTCATTCCCTCTCTGAGCGGCAGATATTCGCCGTTCATGCCAAACAAAAACATTCCGATTAGAATAATTCCCACTCCCGATGTAATACGAACCGGAAATTTCTTTTCAAACAGCTTCTTTTCTTCTTCTGTATAAAAATCCCGAATCACCGGATGATTTTTCTTATAGATTTCATCCTGCATCCCCTGTGTAATAAGAATCAAAATCCCTATAATCGCCACCACCCAGAACAAAGTATTCCCGTACACCTCTTTTATGCCAAAGCCCGCAAGAAGCTCATATACGGCACAGGAGCATATAAGAATGACCACTCCGCCCGTGATGCCTCTCCTGAATTTTCTCATATGCTCTCTGTGCTCCTTATCATCCTCCACGGCCAAAACGCTGGCATCCTTTCTGAGCAGCGTGTCCATATCGCAAAGAAACAAATCACAGATTTGCAAAAGCTTATCCATCTCAGCGTAGGTACCTCCTGCCTCCCACTTAGATATCGTCTGCCTGGATACCTCCAGCTTTTCCGCCAACTGCTCCTGCGTTATATTCTCCCGCTTTCTGTAAAACTGTAAATTATCTCCAAATAAGCTCATCCTTTTCACCTTTCTTCATAAAAAATATTTCCCTTACGCGTTTTGGGTTTTATTTATCGTACACAAACTTTCATGTAAATTCCAGAAATTCCATGTTGCTTTTCAATATTTTCATGTAAACTTTCGGTTGCGCCGTTACGATTCACGGCCTGTAAGGCAGAAATCGTAACACTGCGTCCGAAATAATTTGCATGAGATGGGTTGACAAATGTTTTCTTATGTATTATTGTATTAGTAAGTTAATACAATAATACATGTGCAAAATGATTTATGACGCCAGCGTATTATTTTATACTACCATATGATTACAGAAAGGAAGTGCATTTATGTCATGGGAATTAGATAACGACCGCCCTATTTACCTGCAGCTTATGGAAAAAATCCGGCAGGATATCGTCTCCGGCATCTATAAACCCGGAGACAGGCTGCCCTCTGTCAGAGAACTTGCCCTTGATGCCGCAGTAAATCCCAACACAATGCAGAAAGCTCTTGCAGAGCTTGAGCGAACCGGGCTTGTATACGCAAAGCGGACAAGCGGACGCTATATTACGGAGGATGAAACAATGCGAAAACAATTAAAAACCGAGCTTGCCGTTTCTCATATCAAAGAGTTCTTAGATAAAATGAAACAGCTTGGCTTTGAAGAAGAAGAAATTCTCTTTTTCATTCAAAAAATCCTGAAGGAGGACGCTTAATATGATCCCGATATTAGAATGTAAAGGACTTTCCAAAAGCTATCATAACAACCAATATGCACTGGACAATTTAAATCTCACTTTGGAGCGCGGACAGATTATCGGTCTTCTGGGACCGAACGGAAGTGGAAAAAGCACCCTGATCAAACTGATAAACGGTTTACTCATTCCAACCGGCGGATGCGCTCTTATAAACGGGATGCTTCCGGGCGTCGAGACAAAAAAGATTGTCTCCTACCTGCCGGAGCGTACCTATCTTGAACCCTCTATGAAAGTCAAAGATGCCATTACTTATTTTACAGATTTTTATGGGGATTTTCAATCCGAGCGCGCCTATAAAATGCTGCGTGATTTGGAAATTGATGCAAACGTACGGCTGAAAACACTGTCAAAGGGCGCAAAGGAGAAAGTGCAATTGATTCTTGTTATGAGCCGAGACGCAATGCTCTATGTTTTAGATGAGCCAATCGGAGGCGTTGACCCTGCTGCAAGAGATTATATCCTGCGCACGATTCTTATGAACTACAACGAAGATGCAACCATACTTCTGTCCACACATCTCATTTATGATATTGAAAATGTACTCGACCGCGTTATCTTCCTTCAGAACGGAAGACCGGTTCTAAACGCCGCAGTAGATGAAATCCGCACAGAGCAAAAAAAATCTGTAGATGTACTATTCCGGGAGGTATTCAGATGTTAGGCAAACTTATAAAATATGACTTAAAAGCTATGAACCGTTTTTTAATTATGATTCATGTATTCCTGCTGTTCGCTTCTGTTCTGATTCGGGTCTTTTTTACCGGGCGCGTTCTTACAGAGGGCACAGATTTTAATAATGAAAATTTTGTTCTTCCTTTCTTTTTGTTTGTTGTTTTATTAATTGTTCTTATCAGCGCAGCCGCATTTGCCACTCAGCTCGTGATCGCAATACGGTTTTATAAAAATATCTTTTCCGATGAAGGATATCTGACCAATACCCTTCCGGTTACAGGCGGAAAGCTTCTTCTGTCAAAAACAATAGCCGGATGTATCTGGGGCGCCGTTGATATGCTTCTCCTCCACATATCCCTGTGGATTGTAATCGGAACCCCATATGTAACCGGACTCATTACCGAGAACATGGCTTCTGTCTGGTCGGAGCTCAGCCTTACAGACAAAGGGCCGGCACTCACCTTTCAGGCTCTTCTTCTCCTCTATATCGGAACCTGCCTGATTGGAGTAATAGCAAACGTCGTTTTATTTTACGCCTCTGTCGCCATCGGTCAGTTTGTCCCCGGACATAAGGTATTGGGCGCTATTGCCGCTTATTTTGTCATCAATACTGCGGTCTCCGTTATTATGCTGATCGTCATGGCGGTCTCCGGTCTTTTGGGAGCCTCGATACATCCGCTGTCAGCTTCTTTCGATTTTACGATATATATAAGGAATTCCCTGAATCTGGCCATAATCTGTTCTATACTCCAGACTCTTATCCTGTATTCTGTCACTTACTGGATTATGGAAAAAAAGATTAATCTCGAATAAAAAACAGTCCGGTTTTATCTGACTTTTAACAGCGGATAAAATCGGACTGTTTTTTCCTCTTCTATTCTTTCTCCCAAAACTCCTTTATCTGCCCGGCCACATGATTGACTGTACACAAAGCAATATTCTCCCATTCTCTCGGAAAGATTTCCCGGTATCTCAAGTCCAGAAACCTTTCATCCAAAAGCAGAATAATCCCTCTGTCCTCCTCTGTCCTGATGACTCTTCCTGCCGACTGAAGCACCTTATTCATCCCCGGATACAGATATGCGTAATCAAAACCTTTCAGCCCCTGTTCATCAAAATAATTTTTCAAAAGCTCTCTTTCCCTGCAAACCTGAGGAAGTCCTGTCCCGACAATCATCGCACCGATAAGCTTATCCTGCGCCAAATCAATTCCTTCCGAAAAAATACCTCCCATGACACAGAATCCGATGAAGCTGTTCTCTCTCGTCTCCTCAAAATTCTCCAAAAAGATTTCTCTTGCCTCCTCGGACATATACTGCGACTGCATAACATAATCAATCTCTTTTTTCTCTTTCTCCTGCCTCCCGCCTGAAAGCAAAAGTACAAATGCATCATGAACAGCCTCCATAAACCGATAGGAGGGAAAAAATACAAGATAATTTCCTGTCCTTGCATCCGCCATTTCCAAAATATATTTCGCATACCGCCCGTATATTTCCTCCCCGCGTCTTGTATACTTCGTACTGACATCTTTTCCTATGAGAAGCAGCCTCTTTCTTGCATCAAAAGGGGACCTGGCATAAATCGCATAATCATCCGTTCCTGTACTCAAAAGCTTTTTATAATAATGAACGGGAAGCAGCGTTGCCGAAAAAAAGACCGCGCTGTTACCCTTATCCAAAAATTTCTGCAGATTATTCGCCGGGTTGACGCAGAACAGACGCAGCTTAAACTGACCTTTCTCTTCCAATTCCGAATAAATTACGTAATTTTCATCCAGACCCTCGTAAATTCCCACAAACATGCGCACCGTAAAATAAAACTCGAGAACCTCTTTCTTAAGCTCCTCTTTCCTGCATTCCTCCAGGAAGCGCTCAAGCTCCGACATAAGTCTTAAAAGCTTCAGGTAAATATGGGATACGCCCGTCAACACCCGACAGTCCTCACACTCTCTTTTCAGCATGAGGAGCTGACGGTTACACTCCTCCAACGCCTTAGAAAGCTTTGCGTCCTCCGCTTTCACGAGACGCTTGATTTTAAGGACATCCTCCTTATAAATATGTGCGCTGTACATTTCCCGACCGCGTTCTACCAGATTATGCGCTTCGTCAATCAAAAAAAGATAATCTCCCTTTACCCCCTCTCCGAAAAATCTGCGCAAATGAGCATTGGGGTCAAATACATAGTTATAATCGCAGATAACCGCATCCACCCATGTAGAAATATCCAGACTCATTTCATGGGGGCAGACATTCCATTTCCGAGCCTGAGCCTCCAATATCGTCCTGCTCATCTCGTCCGAGGATGTGAGAAGCTCATACACCGCATCATTCACCCTGTCATAATGCCCCTTTGCATAAGGACAATAGTCCGGATTGCAGTTCGTCTCCTCACAAAAACATATTTTTTCCTTAGCAGTTAATACAATGACTTTCATACGGAGCGCCTGCTCCTTTAACTTATCAAAGGCCTGAAGCGCCGCCGTACGGGTAATGGTTTTCGCTGTCAGATAAAAAATCTTATCGCCCAATCCCTCTCCTACAGCCTTTACGGCAGGAAACAAGGCCGCAATTGTTTTTCCGACACCGGTCGGGGCCTGAATAAACAGCTTCTTCTTTCTGAGTATTGTCCGGTAAACGGAGGTTACCAGATTCTTTTGTCCCTCCCGGTAGGCAAATGGAAACTCCACCTCCTTAATCGAACGGTTTCTTTTATCCCGCCACTGAATCTGGTATCTGGCCCATTTTTCATACCGGCCCACAAGCTCCTCAAACCATATTTTCAGCTCCTCAAACGAATACACGCTCTGAAACCGTTTTATCTCCTCCGTTTCCATATTGCAGTAGGTCATCTGGACTCCGATTTCATTAAGTCCCTTTTGGGAGGCAAAAATATAAGCATAGCATCTTGCCTGTGCAAGATGCGCCATAACGGGCTTCTCCAAAGCCTGAAGCTCCTTAAAAACCCCTTTTATCTCGTCAATGACCATTCCTTTTTTTGTCTCGATAATCCCGTCCGCACGCCCTTCTAAAAGCATCCTGTAGCCTCTGCAGGGAATCTCACATTTCAGGGGCACCTCCGCATGATAGTCCGCACCCATGCTCCGCTGTATCTTTCTGTGTATCTTACCGCCAAGCTGCATGGCGTCCTTATCTGCCGCAGCTATTCTGTTATCTATATCTCCTGAGCGCAGAACAAACTCCACAAGGCTGCGCACAGATATTCTTATTACCGGCTGCTCTAATTCCATGATATCTATTCTCCATTTTTTACAGATATCTTATTATAGCACATCTGACATCTCCAGCATATCCCCTCTGTATCTAAGCGGCAGATGACCAAGCTGGCATCGGGGATTCGTTCTTGATTCGATTGCGATAGTTCTGCAAAAGCTTTTCCACAGCCTCGCATATTCCAGCTCCCTTTCGGATATCTGTGCGGCAAATGACTGCTCAGGCTCCTCATTCAGCACCAGAATCCATTTCTTTCCCGCCTCATGTACGGCAAACATCCGATGTGTCTTATCGTAAATCATCCAGTTTTCAAGCGGAAGCCTGTCCGCAAAATGAGGGGCAAGACAGGTGAGCACCTGATTCCTCGGAGTAATCTCTGAATAGAGCACTCCGTTTACAAGCTCCCGAAACCTTAAAAAGCCTTTATAGCTGTGTGCCTCACCGCCTACATTCCGGCTGAGCTTAAACACCTTTTCCACTTTCGGATGGCTTAAATGCTCCATAATCCTCCTACTGTCCGGAATCCGTCTCGCCGCAAGCATCGTACCGAGAATCGCATCTCCTTTTTCTCTGTCCTCTGAAAGCGCCGCATGATAAAGATCCCAGTAAACCCGCCTCCCCAAATGTTTTTTAATCAGATTTTCCACGGCCTGCGCCTTTTTTTCAGATTCCTCTGTCCGACAATACTCGCAGAACAGCTCCCGCTCCAACATCCCCTGTATCGCAATCCCGCACTCGTCCTCACTCTTTTTTGTTTTCCATGCATCGTAGACAGCAGAAAAAATACCGGTTATCGTATCATTACAAACATACATTGTTTTCATACCGCCCCACCTGCTTTCCCGGTAAAGCTCCCAGCGAACCTCACATCGTCAAAGAGCGACAGCTGCCGGTATCCCATATTCCGAATCTCCTCCGGAAGCTTCTCCTTTACATCCAAAAGATTCCTTGTAATATAATCTTCCTCAAGCTTTGTCGGATACATCATCTTTCCGCTGCAGGTTATAAAATACATTGCTCTTTTTAACACGACTCCCATTTTCTTAAGGTCGGAAAAATCAAGCACGCCAAGCCTTCTCGCTTTCACAATCCGTACCGCCGACTTATAGCCAAGCCCCGGAACTCTAAGAAGCAGCTTATAATCGGCCCGGTTAATCTCTACCGGGAACTGCTCCAGATGCTTAAGAGCCCAGTTGCATTTCGGGTCAAGCATCACATTAAAATTAGGATTCTCCTCTGACAAAAGCTCCGCCGCCTGAAAATGATAATATCTGAGAAGCCAATCTGCCTGATAAAGCCTGTGTTCTCTGAGAAGCGGCGGCCCCTCGTCCGTTCTTTTGGGAAGCGCCTTATCCTCGTTCACATGAACAAACGCCGAATAAAATACCCTCTTAAGCTCAAACCGCTGATATAAGGATTCCGCCACCTGAATAATCTGATAATCTGTCTCAGGGGTAGCTCCGATAATCATCTGCGTGCTCTGCCCCGCCGGAACAAACCTGGGCGCGCTGCGGTAAACAGCCAGCTCCTCCTTATTCTCGGTCATTCGGTTCTGTACAAGGCGCATCGGCGTTAATATATTCTTTCTTGTTTTATGGGGCGCTAAAAGCCTGAGGCTCTCTGCCGTCGGAAGCTCCAGATTCACACTCATCCTGTCCGCCAGAAAGCCCACCTGCTGTATCAGCTCCTGATTTGCTCCCGGAATTGCCTTTACATGAATATAGCCCTGAAAATTACATTCTTTTCTCAGCTTATAAAGCGACGCATAAATCAGCTCCATCGTATAATCCGGACTTATCAGAATACCGGAGCTTAAAAACAACCCCTCAATATAATTTCTCCGGTAAAACTCCATCGTAAGGGTACAGACCTCATCCGGCGTAAAGGAGGTACGGACTACATCATTGCTTCTTCTGTTGATACAATATTTACAATCATAAATACATTCATTCGTAAACAAAATCTTAAGAAGAGAAATACATCTTCCGTCCGCAGAAAAGCTATGGCAGATTCCGGACTGCTCACAGCTTCCCATCCCTGTCCCGTCTCCTTTCCGCGCGGTTCCGCTGGAAGTGCATGCAACATCGTATTTGGCTGCATCGGTCAGAATATTCAATTTTTCGTACATTGACATAGATTCCTGAATTCGCATGGCTGCTCCGCCTTAACAATACAAACATTTGTTCTTTTTTCTTACATTATACATACAAACATTCGTTCTGTCAATACTAAATCTTCCTTTCCATCGCTTCTCTTCCCGCAAGAAACGCTTTCAGCTCCTGCGTCGGCATCTCAAGACCGGTAAACAGCTTAAAAGCGCCTGCGCCCTGCCATAACAGCATTCCCTTTCCTCCAATAACATTCTCCTCCTTACATCCATGTGCCAGCGCATCTTCCATCAGCTTTGTTACCGCCGGATTATAAATGACATCATACACGACAAGCTTCTCATGGAAAACCGACATATCCGTCACAAGGGAGACGCCGTCCTGCACAGGCCGCATACCGACAGAGGTCGCCTGAATCAAAATATCCGCATGTCGGATTCTTTCATGCATCCTTTCCGATTCCGAGAGCAAATGAAAATCCATTTTGCAGATTATTCCGTCCTCCCGAACATTTTCTCCGATTGCCTTCGCTTTCGCAACACCGGCGGCACTGCGGTTAAACACGGTGACTGATTTCGCGCCGTCCAGCGCGCACTGTACCATAATGGCCATTGCAGCGCCTCCGGCGCCCAGAAGCACAATATCCTTATCTGCGACAGAATGTCCGTGGTCCCTTAAATCCAGCACCACGCCCATACCGTCTGTCATATGTCCGGTCAGAACGCCGCTGTCATTTACAATCGTATTCACCGCTCCCACAAACTTAGCGGCAGGAGATAACTTATCCATATTCCGCGCCGCTTCTTTTTTACACGGCATCGTTACATTGGCGCCTTTCATATTCAGACGGCGCATCGCCGCCAGAGTATCCTTTACCTGAGATTCATCGCACTCAAATGCCAGATACACGCAATCCATTCCATAATAATCAAAACAAAAATTATACATAACCGGAGAGCCTGAATGCTTAATCGGCGTTCCGATAACCCCTAATAACTTTGTATTTCCGGAAATTCTTGTATCCATCGCTTTTTTTTACCTTTCTCATTTATCTTTTCAATCTGTTTTTCACACCTTATCACCCTGTTGCAAAAGTGTCAATCCTTCCGCACCTCTTCCGGAATCGCTACATCATGAAATCCTTAATGCTCCCGGTCAGCGCCCCGATAATATTCACAAGCTGATTTACGTCACACTGGGGATTCCCGGCATATGCATGATACCCTCCCTGAATGCAGTAAGAAAGAATCACATTCTTCATAACGTCATCCCTGTATTCCGGATATTTCTCAAATATCAGCTCCTTGATACTTCTCTCAATGCGCTCCGCAAGATGATTCCGCTGCTTTCCAGAAAATAAAATCATAATAAGGGAATTTTGCGCAAAATATGCATAAAAAAGCTCTCTTGTAAATTCCGCCGGATTTTGCTCAAAATATTCCGGATGCAGAACTCCCTTTGTAATCGAGTCTACAACCTCTTCCTCAAGGGTGTCCGACAGCGCGTAAATGTCTGTATAATGCGAATAAAACGTAGATTTATTGATACGCGCCTCCGCGCAAAGCTCCTTTACCGTTATTTTCTCAAGCTCCTTTTTTGAACGGAGCAGGGTGAATGCATTTTTAATCGCCTGCTCTGTCTTTACCTTCCGAAGATCCATATCTGTTTCCCTTTCTATCCTGATTTACAAAGGATTTTCCGACAAATCCGGCAAATCGTTGTTTAACCGCCCAATCACCGTTTTTGTCGGTAGACGCCTCTTAATATTACTTATATAATTATTATAAGGCAAAAAAGCAACTACTGTCTATTATTTTATACAACAGGAGGAGATCTCATGGATTTTTATGGATTTTATACCGGAAAAATATTTGACGCTTACCGTTTTCTCGGTGCGCATACAGAAGAAAAAGGAGTTACATTCCGCACCTTTGCACCGGCTGCCGTCAGAATTTCTCTAATCGGAGAATTTACCGGCTGGAACGAGTGGTCTATGAACCGCATTCAAGACGGTAATTTCTGGGAGTGCTATGCGGAAAACGCAAAACCGGGGCAAATGTACAAATACCGCATTTATAAACGCGACGGCTCTTATATCGACCACTGCGACCCCTACGGCTTCGGAATGGAGCTGCGTCCGAACACGGCTTCCATTATTCGGGATTTATCCTCCTACACGTTCCGGGATGAAGCATGGATGAAGAACCGGACCGTATGTAAAAATCAACCGCTCAATATCTTTGAGCTTCATTTCGGCTCCTTTAAAAAACCTTCCGAAAAGGCTGACGACTGGTACAGCTATACGGAGCTTGCCGATATTCTCATCCCCTATCTTAAAGAATACGGCTATAATTATATCGAAATCATGCCTCTGTCCGAACATCCCTGCGATGAATCATGGGGCTACCAGAATACCGGATTTTTCAGTCCTACCGCCCGTTACGGCACCGCTGCGGAGCTGATGGAATTTATTGACATCTGCCATCAGAATGAAATCGGTGTAATTATGGATTTTGTTCCGGTTCATTTTGCGGTAGACGGATATGCTCTTGCAAATTACGACGGGACACCTCTTTATGAATATCCGAACTCTGACGTAGGAATCAGCGAATGGGGAAGCTGTAATTTTATGCACTCCCGTGGAGAAGTCCGGAGCTTCCTGCAGTCTGCCGCAAACTATTGGCTGAGCGAATATCATGCGGACGGTATCCGCATGGACGCTATCAGCCGAATGATCTACTGGCAGGGCGACCCTGCAAGAGGAGTAAATAACAATGCGGTTGCTTTCATCCGGGAAATGAATCGGGGACTTAAGGAAATGCATCCTGCCGCCATCCTTACCGCGGAGGATTCCACCTCCTACCCCGGAGTCACACGCCCGGCACAAGAAGGAGGACTGGGCTTCGATTATAAATGGGATATGGGATGGATGAACGATACGCTGGATTATTTCCGCACGGCTTCCGAATATCGGAGCAGAGACTACCATAAGCTGACATTTTCCATGATGTATTACTATAATGACGCCTACATTCTTCCCCTTTCCCACGATGAAACGGTACACGGGAAAGCGACGATTCTCCAGAAAATGAACGGCGTATATGAAGAGAAATTCCCGCAGGCGCGTTCCCTTTATATGTACATGTACGCCCATCCCGGAAAAAAGCTTAATTTTATGGGAAATGAACTGGGACAGCTAAGAGAGTGGGATGAAAAACGCGAGCAGGACTGGGCCATTTTAAAATATCCGCTTCACGATGCCTTTCACCGGTTTATGAAAGATTTAAACCAGATTTATCTAAGCCATCCGGCGCTTTCTGAAAAGGATTATGAAAATAGCGGCTTCCGGTGGATTGACTGCCATCAGGAGGCGCGCTGTATCTATGCCCTTGAACGCGTTTGCGGCTCAGAGCGGATTGCCGCAATTTTTAATTTCTCTGACCGGACACAAAAAGACTATTCGTTCTCTTTAGAAAATGCAGACACACTGAAGCTTCTGATTGCCAGCGATATGGATATCTATGCGGGCGGGAAGCATTATGAGGAGGATTTCATTCCTCTGAAAAACGGAGAAGCCGCCGTCACTCTCAGCGCTTTCTCCGCAGTATATTATCTAATTAAATAAATTTGACGCAAGCTCTTTTTCCCTGTCTTCCATACGCTTCATATAGCTTGTATGCATCTCCACCTCCCGGCCAAGAGCCATCGGGTCATCCAGCCTGTCCAATATCTCGTTCTTTTTACTCTCACTCTCGACAAACGACAGTGTTTCGATGACCCCCTCCGCCACCCTCCCAAACTGGACGGCCGGCATTGCAACACCTAATTCCCCGTCAAGGGCCTGCAGATTCACTCTTGTTCCCCTGCATAAAAAGGAGATGTTCATATTCTGATAAACATACGGTCTTGCAATCAAATCCGAGCAGGCCGCCTGATTCCCTACTGTTTTAAAATCCGGCGACGTTCCATAATAATAGGAATATCCCTGTACCAGCCGCATTGCCTGCCGGGCATTCACAATTAAAATCACCACATCCGCCGCCGTCATTTTTTCAAGAGGAGCAAACAGAACGCCAAAGCAAGACTTACGTTTGCACATTCCTCTGCTGACACTTTTTACGACATCAGGATCCCGATAAAGCCCGCTGGCTTCAAGAATAAAGTCCTCCGTTTCTATATTTCCTCTTTCTAATACTCCAAGCGCTTCTCCTCCCGAGCTGCATCCGAAATTTTCTGATGATGCTTTCACGCATACGCCTTCCTGTGCCAGCCTTACCATACCGCACACACTTCTTTTTCCCAAAAATGCTTCCGTCATATCCTCCGAAAATGCTTTTTTTGTATCAAAAAAATGAACGCCTACGATTTTTCTCTCTATTCCGAGCGCAAGTTTTAACCGTTTTACATTTATTTCTTCCATTTTACACCCTCTTAAAATTACAGTACCTTTTGATAGATTACATTTCCTATCCACTGTGTAATCTGTACCATAATACACAAAATCACCACCGCAGTATATAAAATGGCATCGTTAAAGCTCTGATATCCGTAATTAATTGCCACAGAGCCGATACCTCCCGCACCAACAGCACCCGCAATTGTACTTGCGGCAATATAGGAAATGGTTGTCAGGGTAATACCCGACACAATAGACGGTACGGCTTCCTTAAGCATAACCCGAAATAAAATCTGCCTGTTCGACGCCCCAAAGGAACGCGCAGCCTCAATGAGCTGTTTATCTGTCTGCAGTAAAGCACTTTCAAATAACCGCGCCAAAAACTGTGTTGCGGATACAGTAAGAGGAACCACTGCTGCCTGAGGGCCAATCGTTGTTCCAACAAGAAAACGGGTTACAGGATACAGCGCAATGATTAAGATTAAAATCGGAAAGGAACGCACAACATTTACAACGAAGCTTAAAATCTTGTATAGCCACGGTCTGGGCCTTAATCCATTCGGACTGCACCAGGCAAGTATCATTGCCAATACAAACCCCAAAAATAAACTAAGACACATTACCTGCCCCAGCATTTTTATTGTCACCCAAATGGATGGAACAATTAATTCATCCATATAATAAACCCATTTCTCAAAAGTAACCTTTTCGAACACAAAACGACCTCCTCTCTATAATTCTAAAAACTGAATACCCCTGTTTTTCAGATAACTCCCTATCTTTTCTGTATCCTCCTCTTTTGCATTTATTATCATATTCCCTGCTTCTTTCATATAATAAACCTCTATTCCTCCCTCCAGTATCAAAAAATTGATGCTCAGTTCTCTGGCCATCTCCGTGATAACCGTACTTTTGGCAAAAGTATCGGGAAGCAATATTTTGATATTTTTACCCGTTTCCGGAAGAACATATTTTTCTTCGCCAATTAAATTTTTCAATGCCTGGGGCTCTCTTAAAAACACCTGATCCGTTGCCCCGAAATCAGCAATCCGACCTTGCTCCATGATTGCCACACTGGAACAGTACTTCCGTATTACCGACATCTGATGCGTAACGATAATAATTGTAATCCCGAGCCTCTGATTGATATCATTTAACAGTGACAGTATAGATTTTCCGACACGGGGATCAAGGGCACTGGTCGCCTCATCACAAAGTAAAATCCGGGGATTTAATGTCAGGGCTCTGGCAATTGCCACCCGTTGCTTTTGCCCCCCTGAAAGCTCCGCCGGCCGGGAGTATATTTTTTCCGGTATTTCAACCAATTCTAATAATTCCTTAACCGTCTTATCAATCTCTTTTCTTTTATACCCCCAGCAACGCATCGGAAGCGCAACGTTCTCATAAACCGTCATCCGACTGAGAAGTGAAAAATTCTGAAAAATCATGCCGATATTTTTTCTAAATGTTCTGCTGTCTTTCTCTGACAATTTACTTACATCAACACCATCAACCGTTAATATACCCGAATCAATCTTTTCCAGCGCATTAACGCACCGAAGCAGCGTTGACTTGCCCGCTCCGCTTCCCCCGGCAAGCCCATAGATGCTTCCGGTAGGAACGATAAGAGAAATTCCTTTCAGCACCTCATTACTTCCATAGCTTTTATGTAAATTATTAATCTCGATCATCCTTAGCCTCTCATATAACAAAACTGTATAAACGTAATGAATTCCTGCTTTTTTTAAACAGGAATTCATTCTCCGTACCGGTAAAAAATTCTACTCAATATTTTCTATTTCATCATAAAGCACATAGACGCCTTTATAATAATCATTAAATTTATCCTTAAGCTCCTGGGAATTAATTACTGCCGCATAATCCTTTACCCATTCCTCATTAAGGCTTTCATTTCTTACAAACATTCCCATCTCCCGGAACTCACGGCTTCTAAATAAATAAACATTGGGATCCACATCGACATCCGCGGCTATTGACGCCGTTGTAATAGAAGCGTCTGTCTCTAAAATGGCACGGCCGGTACTCATAATATCCATCTCTACAATATCCAGATTCTTAGGATTATCTACAATATCAATTGCCATCTGGTAGTTTTCTCCTTCAGCAATATCTTTAAGTGTAATTAGTCCCGCATCTCTCAGCATACGCAGAGCCTTGTCACGATTTGTAGGGTCATTTGGAATTGTAATCTGAGCTCCCTCCGGCAGCTCTTCTATCGTTTTATACTTTTCTGAGTAAAGTGAAACCGGCGTTATAAAATAATAAGGCTCCAGCATTGTCAGCTCACAATTGTTTTCTTCCGCAAAATTCTGCACCCATAAAATATGATTTGCCAAAGCGCCGTCAACATCTCCGTCTTTCACCGCCGTTGCCGGCATCTCATTTCCGTCAAACAAAGAAATCTCCGGCTCCGGATAACCTAACTCCACTAATCCTTCTGCAACAAAACGGACTGTCGGCTCCATCGCACCAAGTGTCGCAAACTTAAGAACCGGTTTTTCCGTATCCTCTGTTTTTTCAGTTCCCTGAGCCTCATCCTTATCGGCCTTCTCCTGTTCTTTACCTGCGCATGCTGTCATAACGAAAGCCAAAATAACTATCAAGCCTGCACTGATAATGTTTCTCATCCTTTCTTTCATCATCGTGTCCTCTTTCTTTCTTTTTTTACGAAATATAGGGAATTAAATCATTTATTTTTTATAGAATAAATAATTTAATTCTATATTCCTGTATAATATACTATTATTTTCTATATGTTTCAAATTGTTTTTTAATATAAACAAAATTATTTATAGTTTATATCTATATATCAAAATTATAGATCTCGAATTACATTCTATTTTTACCAAATAATAGATTCTTTAATTCCCTGATATTGGAAATAAATGGAATATAATTCCATTAGGAGGATATTTTATGGATTATTTTGATTTCTTTTATCAACGATTAACTGAACTGAGAACGCAGAAAGGCATTTCCGCGCGGGATATGAGCCTTTCTCTTGGACAAAGCGAAAGCTATATTAATAAAATAGAGAATAAAAAGGCTTTGCCTTCTATGAGCGTATTCTTTTTTATTTGTGATTTTTTTGAAATTCACCCAAAAGACTTTTTTGACGATAATCAGGAAAACCCTTACCTTTCAAAACAATTAGCTGAAAAATTCAATACGCTTCCCTGCGAGCAACAGGAGCATCTGTTATTTCTCTTAGAGGATTTATCAAAAATACATAAAAAATAAAATATAAAAGGACGGGGGAAATGATGCTTCCCCCATCCTTTTATATTTTATTCACGGCTTCCGCCAGATATTCATTACTGATTTCGTAAAATCTTTCCTGTTCCACCGCCTCAGCAAGCCCAGCGTCAACCGGCATTTTTCCGAGCACCGGTAAATCCAGCTCCTCTGCCGCCTCCTCTACGTGGCTCTTGCCGAACACTGTAATTTTCTTTCCGCAGTCCGGACACACAAGATAGCTGTAATTCTCTACAATTCCAAGCACCGGAATATTCATCTGCCTCGCCATGCCGTAGGCTTTCTTCACAATCATCCTTACCAAATCCTGCGGAGACGTAACGATAATAACTCCGTCAACCGGAAGCGATTGGAATACCGTAAGCGGTACATCCCCGGTTCCCGGAGGCATATCAACAAAGAGATAATCAAGATCTCCCCAGATTACATCCGTCCAGAACTGTGTTACCACGCCTGCAATGATCGGGCCTCTCCAGATTACCGGGTCAGACTCGTTTTCAAGCAGAAGATTAACAGACATAATCTTTGTACCGTCCTTAGCCTCACAGGGCAGAATCGCATCCTCCGTTCCTTTCGCTTTCTCATGAATTCCATACATCTTGGGAATCGACGGACCGGTGATATCCGCATCCATAATTCCGACAGAAAATCCCTGCTCCCGCATCATACGAGCCAGAGATGCCGTCACCATGGACTTTCCGACGCCTCCTTTACCGCTTACTACTGCAATCACCTTTCCGATATGTGAAAACTGATTTGCAGGCTTCTTAAAATCCTGCGGCTTACTGCCGCAGCTGTCTGCATGTTCACAGCCTGCACAGTCCGACGGACTGCAGCCGTTTTGCTGCTCTGCCATATCAACCACTCCTCCAAATTATCACAAATATTATTCTGCTCTCTATTCAACCGCCGCAATTACCTCAATCTCGCAGAGTGCTCCTTTCGGAAGCTCCTTTACCGCAAAACAGCTTCTTGCAGGCTTCGATGTGAAATACTTTGCATAGACCTCATTAAATGCGCCGAAATTCGCCATATCCGACAAAAAGCAGGTTGTTTTTAAAACATGTCCAAAATCCGTTCCCGCTTCCTTAAGCACCTCGCCGATATTTTTACATGCCTGTTCGGTCTGTCCCTCAATCGTATCAAACTCAATATCATTCAGCTCCGGATTAATGCCCAGCTGTCCTGCCGAATAAAGAATAC
Organism: uncultured Lachnospiraceae bacterium; assembly: GCA_946552115.1. Lineage (GTDB taxonomy): Bacteria > Bacillota > Clostridia > Lachnospirales > Lachnospiraceae > CAPEBR01. Next base: position 75,004 of record CAMNRH010000008.1, on the reverse strand, counting down.
CGCCGTGTACATACCCCTGTGAATACGGTCCCAATGCCTTTGGTGCCTGTTCTGTCGCTACAACTTTCATAATCTTACCTCTCCTTTGCTTCTTCTAATAATTTTTGTGCAATACACACATCAAAAAGTCCCATTCCTACCGATTTAAAATAAGTGGTTTTTCCGGCAATCTCTTCTCCTGGCCCGCCGGATACCAAAAGCTCATTCATCAGAACTGTCCTCTCCTTAGTAAGCCTTCCCTCCGAAAGCGGCTGGCTCAAATCTCCGCTCTCCTCGCAGGCATATGGAAGCTCAATATATACATGATCCACCAAATCCCAGATTACATCCGGAATCTCCCGCATCTGCGGGGTATAAGACCCGATGGCAACAATACATTTTCCTTCTAAAGAATTCTTATCATTCGGCAGCACGGGTTCTGTGGACGGTGTGGCAGTGCAGATAATCTCACTGTTTTTTACCAGCTCCTCCACTGTCTTACATTGTACTACCTTTACCCCCGGATTATCAATAGCTTTTTCAAGACGCATAAGATATTCCGTTAAATCCCTGCTGCCGTGATTATACACATACACTGTATGGATTTCTCTTGCCGCACATGCATATAACGCCAGATGAAAGCCCTGCGTTCCCGCGCCTACAATCCCCACTGTATGACAATCCTTTCCTGACAGATGCCTGATGGCGACTCCTCCCACCGCGCCGGTACGATAAGCAGTGACGCTCTGGCCGTCAAGCACTGCCGCCGGCGCTCCCGTCGTATAATCATTTAACAAAACAATACCGTCAATGGATGGCAGGCCAAGCTTTGCATTCTCCGGAAAAATAGACAGAATCTTTGTCCCTATCACCTCTTTCGTATAGCACGGCATATACATCATCGTTTTATTTTCATGCTCCACAGTCGGCCTCGGCGGCATAAAAAAATCTCCCGCTCCAAAAATACGGTATGCCTCCTCAATCTGATTCATCATACTCTCAAGATTAACCAGTTCCTCAATTTCTTTTTTTCCCAAAACAATCATTTCTTATGTCCCTCCAGCTCTTTCTTTTCTCTTGTCACATGATTCCGCCGCCCGCGAAAACCGCATAGACCTACTTCCCCGTCAAATAATATACGGCAAGCTGCGTTCTGTCCCGAAGCCCAAGCTTTTCCAGTATATCACTGATATAATTTCTCACCGTGCCTTCGCTTAAAAACAGCTCCGAGGCAATTTCCTTATTGCTAAGCCCTTCCGCCACAAGTATTATGACCTCATATTCTTTCTGACTCAAATCATATTCCCGGTAATCAAACGTCTGCTTCTCTTTCAAAAGCTCCGGAAGCCTTGCTGTAATTTCCGTTCCAAACACACTCTGTCCCAGATGAACCGCGCGAAGCGCCGGAAGAATACTGCCGTAATCCTGCTTTAAAAGATACCCCTTTACCCCATATTTTAACGCCTTTACAATATATTCATCATCTGAAAATGTAGTAAGCAGCAAAATTTTCGCGTCCCCGTCAAAGGAGAGTATCTCTTTCGACGCCTGAAGCCCGTTTTTTTCTTTCATACGGATATCCATAAGAAGCACATCCGGCTTTTCTTCTTTATATAGCCTGACGGCATCGTTCCCGTCGGCTCCCACACCTGCAACCGTAACATCCTCATTTGCCTCCAGTATCGTCTTAAGCGCTCCGGATACAAAAATATCATCGTCTACAATTACAATTTTCATGACATTCTCTCCTTTTTGGGCACTGTGATGTAAATGCGAAAGCCCTTTTTCTTCCGAATCTGTATATTTCCTCCCAGAGCACAGATTCTGTCTTTCATATTACGAATCCCGATTCCAGAAAGCCCGTTTTCATTTCCCGAATCAACATTTCCATTATCCTGTATAATAAGCTGATACATACCCGGATGCTCCCTTGCCGTAATCACAACCTCTGACGCATCACTGTGTCTGGATACATTATTTAAAGCCTCCTTTACAACCGCAATAAAGCTGTACTTCAGTTCTCCCGGAAGCACGTAGCCCATATCATAGATAAGCCTCGCCTGACAGAATGTATATTCCTTTGCAAGCTCTGTAAGCGCCTCCTTAAGGTTCACAGAATCATCATGTATATCGTGGACGCTTTCACGCACATTTGTCATAGCGGTGTTAAGCGTATCCTCCAGCTGGTCAAGCGCTCCTTTCATTCTTTCGTCCACGTTCACTGCTTTCATTGCACCCGTCATTAAAATGGCGCGGGAAAGCATATGCCCCACATGGTCATGAATCTCCCTTGCAATCCGGTTTCTCTCCTTAAGCTTCGCCATATAAATCTCATTATCCTGCCTCTTTAGCAGGCTCTGGTTTCTTTCCTCCAGGAGAAGATTGAGTTCCCTGCCGTCATCCCTTGTTTTCCGGAACATCTTATCCAGCTCGTCATATTTCCTGTTCTGATACGTAAGAAAACAGGCAAACATACAGCCAAACACCAAAAGGATAAAAGCTTTCGGCTCTCCTTTCGCATAAAAAAAGATACATAGCACTCCGGACAAAATTCCCAATATGTATTTTCCGCACTGCAGTATACTATATAACATTACCGGACTAAAAAACAAAAACTTTGGGAAAAAACAGGCCGCGCTCAAAAAAAGAACCATAAAAAGGACAGCCGCTCCCGATTCCCCCTTAATCCGTACTGCCGACACACAGATAACCGTCGCAAGAAACGCCACCACAAACTCTGTATCCACCGAAACAGGCATCACCGTTAAAAAACAATATAAAAATAAAAGACCCTGACCGGCAATCCCACTCATAATATCTCCCTGCACCGCCCGGAATCCGGAACGGCTTCCTCATTACATTTGTCACATACCGATTGTGACATACGACACTACCATTATAGAGGGCAGCAAAGTATAATACAAGCAGAAAGTGAAAAAAAAGAGGAGGTACACCTATGATTCACATTGAAAATCTGGTCAAGCGCTACGGCAATTTTATTGCCCTGGACCATCTAAATCTGGATATTAAGGAAGGCGAGGTTTTTGGCCTTTTAGGACCCAACGGCTCCGGCAAGACAACGGCCATCAACTGTCTTTTGGCGCTTCTTAAATATGACAAGGGAACCATCACCGTTTTCGGAAAGGAAATGCATCCGGACAGCTATGACATCAAACAGGATATCGGTGTTGTCATGCAGAATGTAGCTGTATTTGACCAGATGTCTGTCTGGGAAAATATTGATTATTTCTGCGGTCTGTATGTAAAAGATAAAAAGACACGTCTGGAGCTTGTAGAAGAGGCAATTCATTTTACCGGCCTTGAGGATTTTCGGAAGTCACGTCCGAAAAAACTGTCCGGCGGTCTTTTAAGAAGGCTCAACATTGCCTGTGGAATTGCGCATAAACCACGCCTTATCATTATGGATGAACCAACCGTTGCCGTAGATCCCCAAAGCCGGAACCGGATTCTTGAGGGTATCTTAGAGCTGAACCGTCAGGGCTCTACCATTATCTATACCTCTCACTATATGGAAGAAGTAGAACAAATCTGTTCCCGTATCGCAATCATTGACCACGGGCAGGTTCTTGCAACCGGCACGACGGAGGAATTAAAAAATATGATTAAAACAGGAGAAACGATTACGCTTGAAGCAATTGCGTTAAATAAAGAGCAATTAGCTGAGATTCGGGGACTTCCTCATGTATTTGAAATTTCTTACGAGGAACAGGTATTAAAAATACGGCTGAGCAGAGCAAAGCATAATCTTGTCCGTATCTTAAATTACATGCAGGAGCATGACCTTGCTTTCGGGAGGGTCTTTTCGGAGCTTCCCACCTTAAATGATGTATTTCTTGAGATTACGGGAAAAGAATTACGGGATTAGGAGGTGGAAAACAATGTTATTTTTGTTCAAATACCGTTTTCTCCAGACAATACGGGAGTTTTCAGTTATGTTCTGGGCCCTTGCATTTCCAATTATACTCGGTACTCTTTTTTATTTTTCTTTCGGCACAAGCATAAGTGCTACCGGGGAAACGGACTGGGACGCCATAAATGTCACTGTCGTTTCGGAGGATCGCTCCTCTGAAAATGCAAAAGCATTTGAAACCTTTCTAAAAAAAATAGACGGCGGGCTTCTTACGATTATCCCTTCCTCCTCTGAAGCCGAAGCACTTACTATGCTGAATGAAGAGAAGGTTACCGGTATCTTTTACGTAAAAGAATCCCCCTCCCTTACCGTCGGAAAAAACGGATTAAATGAAAGCATCCTCACCGGCGCTTTAGACAGCTTTAATCAGAACTCCTCAATGATTCGGGAAGTTTTATCTGAACACCCGGAAAATCTCCCGGCTGTTTTAGAGTCTCTTGGAAACTATCGTCAAACTGTCCGGGAGGAAACGCTTGGAGGCAAAACGCTGAATCCTAACGTACAATATTTCTTCGCACTGATTGCCTATGCATGTCTGTCGGGAGCCTTTCTTGGAGTGCGCGCAAGCTTTGACACACAGGCAAATCTAACCGCGCTGGGCGCCAGACGAAGCGTCTCCCCTACCCACAGACTAAAGCTTGTAATCATTGATATGCTGGTGCTTGTAACCATTCATTTTATTAATATTTTGATTTTAAATCTGTATATTATAAAGATTTTAAAAATCAGCCTCGGCGATGATATCGGCTCCCTTCTCCTTGTAGACTTTATGGGAAGCATCATTGGCATATGCATAGGGCTCGCATTCGGCTGCATCAGCAAGCTGGATCTTGACATGAAAATGGGCATTTCTGTGGCGATTACACTCATCCCGGGCTTCCTTGCCGGACTGATGTTCGGAAATATGAAAAATATTCTTGAGCTTCATTGTCCAATCATCAACCGCATCAATCCTGCCGCCGTACTGAGCGATGCTTTCTACTGTCTTGGAATCTATAATGATATGGCGCGTTTTACAAGATGCCTGATTATCTTGGCAGTTATGAGCATTGTGCTTATACTGATTGCATTTTTAGGTGTAAGGAGGGAATCTTATGACAGTATTTAAAGGCTTTTTAACAATTACAAAGAGAAATCTCCGAATGGTTTTTCTATATATTATCATTTTTTTGACAATCAGCCTGATGACGCAGAAAATGCTGGGACCTCAGGGGACGGTAAGCTTTGAGCTTCAGCGCCTGGACATCGCCGTTATTGACCGCGACGGCGGCGAGCTTGCGAAGGGCCTTATCTCCTATCTTTCATCCTTTCACAATATTAAGAATCTTCCGGACGACGAGAGCATCCTGCAGGATCGTCTCTTCTACCGGGAAATCTATTATATTGTAACAATTCCTGAAGACTTTGAGGAAAAATGTCTGCGCGGTACCGGACAGCTTCCCGTCACAAAGGTCCCCGGCAGCACAAGCGGCTATTATGTGGACCAGCAGATTGACACCTTTTTAAATGAAGTCCGGACGATGATTGACGGCGGCTTTTCCCTTGCCGACGCTATTGAAAGGGTATCTGAATATGCAAAAAACACACCGGATGTAACACTGATTGACAAAACCGGAAACGGCGGAGATATGCCCGGCCATGCGTTTATGTATCAGTATATGCCCTATATTATTATATCCATTCTTTGCTACACACTGGGATATATTATGCTTGAATTTAATAAACCCGACATCAAAAGGCGGATCCAATGCTCTGCCGTCTCTGACCGTGCTTTAAACGGACAGCTTTTCCTCGGATATACTGTAATCGGTCTTGCCGTATGGTGCATCTGTACTCTTATGCCCATTATCGTATATGGGAAAGCCTTTATGACAGACGGCCATCTGGCCTGTTATCTCATAAACAGCTTCACTCTGACACTGGTTGCACTGGCAATTTCTTTCTTCATAAGCTCTTTCCTGAAATCAGATGAGTTAATCAGTGCGGTCGTCAACGTACTGACACTCGGTATGTCTTTTATATGCGGCGTATTCGTATCAATGGATGTTTTAGGAAAAGGCGTACTGACCGTAGCGCATTTTCTTCCGGTCTACTGGTACGAGGTTAATAACAATCTGATTGCCGGAAACCAAATCCTTTCACATACACAGCGCAACGAGCTCTTTCAGGGATTTGGCATACAGCTTCTATTTGCCGCAGCATTACTGGGCGCCGCGCTTGTAATACGAAAGAATCGTGCTCTTTCGGAGCAATAGGATAAGGAAAAAGCCTCTGATGATTAGTCATCAAAGGCTTCTTTCATTTTATTCATAAATCCTTTTTTCTTCTTTCCGCCGGCATTTGCATTGCCGTTATCTCCGCCGGACACCGCATGAAGCGTATTGCCTGAAAGCTCGTCAAATTTTCTTAAAGCCTCTTTCGCCTCCGCACTTAACCGCTCCGGTGTCTGAATAACCAGCGTCACATAATGGTCTCCGCGCACCTGCGAATTCCGAATCGACGGAACTCCTTTTCCTTTCAGCCGTACTTTCGTATCCGTTTTCGTTCCTGCCTTTACCGTGTAGATAACCTCGCCGTCAACTGTCTTTATCTTAATATCAGCTCCAAGCGCCGCCTGTGCAAATGAAATCGGCACCGTTGAAAAAATATGCATATCCTGACGCTGGAAAATCGGATGTCTTGATACGGCCACCTCGACAAGCAAATCTCCCCTCGGCCCGCCGTTCGTCCCCGGCTCACCCTTTTCACGGATACGCACGCTCTGGCCATTATCAATACCCGCAGGAATCGATACGGATATTTTCTTTCGGCTGGAAATAAATCCCGTACCGCTGCAATCCGGGCATTTCTCACGGACAATCTTACCTGTTCCGTGACAATCCGGACAGGTCTGTACATTCTGTACCATTCCGAAGAAAGACTGCTGCGTATAGACAACCTGCCCCTTGCCTCCGCATTTCGGACAGGTCTCCGGAGAGGTACCCGGCTTTGCACCGCTTCCTCCGCATTTCGAGCATGAATCCTTTAAAACAACGTCCAGCTCTTTCTCGCAGCCAAATACAGCCTCCTCAAATGTAATTCTTACACTTTTCCGGACATTAGCGCCTTTCATCGGCCCCTGGCCTGCACGGCCGCCTCTTCTTCCGCCGCCGAACAAATCACCGAATATATCGCCGAATATATCACTGAAATCTGCGCCGCCGAAATCAAAACCGCCAAAACCGCCCGCGCCTCCGCCGCCTTCAAATGCCGCATGCCCGAACTGGTCATACTGACGGCGTTTTTCCGGATCACTTAAGACCGCATAAGCCTCGGAAGCCTCCTTAAATTTCTTTTCAGCCTCCGCATCTCCGGGATTCATATCAGGATGATATTTCTTGGCAACCTGTCTGTATGCTTTTTTTAACGCAGCGTCATCGGCGTCTTTACCGACGCCGAGGACCTCGTAATAATCTCTTTTCGATTCTGCCATAATTTATCCTTCTATCTATACCTCTTTATAGTCTCCGTCTACTACATCGTCGCCTGCAAATCCATCCGGCGCCGGACCTGCCTGCGGGCCTGCTCCCATATCCGGACCTGCTCCCTGCGCTCCTGCTGCCGCACCTGCCTGCTCATACATCTTTGTGAAGAGCTTCTGTGCGCTTTCCATAAGCTTTTCCTTTGCCGCCTTAATCTCGGCAACCTGCGCATCAGACATATCGTCCATATTTACTTTCTCAAGCAGCTCCTTAAGAGCCTTGCAGTCAGCCTCTACCGCTGCTTTATCTGCTCCGTCAAGCTTATCGCCGACCTCGCCCAATGCTTTTTCTGTCTGGAACACAAGTGCATCCGCATCATTCTTTGTATCAATGCCCTCTTTGCGCTTCTTATCCTGCGCCTCAAACGCCGCAGCTTCCTTTACGGCCCTGTCAATGTCCTCGTCAGACATATTGGAGCCTGCAGTAATCGTAATATGCTGCTCTTTGCCGGTTCCCAGGTCTTTTGCAGACACATTTACAATGCCATTTGCATCAATATCAAAGGTAACCTCAATCTGCGGTACTCCGCGCGGTGCCGGCGGAATTCCGTCCAGCCTGAACTGTCCGAGGGATTTATTGTCTCTTGCAAATTGTCTCTCGCCCTGTACGACATTGATATCTACCGCTGTCTGATTATCCGCCGCCGTAGAGAAAATCTGGCTCTTCTTTGTCGGAATCGTTGTATTTCTCTCAATCAGTCTTGTAGCCACGCCGCCCATAGTCTCAATAGATAGGGAAAGGGGTGTTACGTCAAGAAGAAGAATATCTCCTGCCCCCGTGTCTCCCGCAAGCTTACCGCCCTGAACAGATGCTCCGAGCGCCACACACTCATCCGGATTCAGCGACTTACTCGGCTCTTTGCCTGTCAGACGCTTTACCTCGTCCTGTACGGCCGGAATACGTGTAGAACCGCCTACTAACAATACCTGACCAAGCTCGGAAGCGCTGACGCCCGCATCTGAGAGCGCTCTTGTCACCGGCTCGGAGGTCTTTAATACAAGATCATGTGTCAGCTCATCAAATTTTGCCCTGGAAAGGTTCATATCAAAATGCTTCGGGCCTTCTGCCGTCGCTGTGATAAACGGAAGATTGATGTTCGTTGTTGTCGCGGAGGATAACTCTTTCTTTGCTTTCTCAGCCGCCTCTTTCAGTCTCTGAAGAGCCATCTTATCCTTTGACAAATCAACGCCCTCCTGTTTCTTAAACTCTGCAATCATATAATCCGTAAGCTTCTGGTCAAAATCATCTCCGCCAAGTCTGTTATTTCCTGCCGTAGACAATACCTCAATAACGCCGTCGCCAATCTCGATAATTGAAACGTCAAAGGTACCTCCGCCTAAGTCATATACCATAATCTTCTGCTCTTTTTCATTGTCGAGACCATAGGCAAGCGCCGCTGCCGTAGGCTCATTGATAATACGCTTTACATCAAGTCCCGCAATCTTGCCCGCATCCTTTGTCGCCTGGCGCTGTGCATCATTAAAGTAAGCCGGTACAGTAATAACAGCCTCCGTTACTTTCTCACCAAGATAACCTTCTGCATCAGCCTTAAGCTTCTGAAGAATCATCGCGGAAATCTCCTGCGGAGAATATTTCTTATCGTCAATCGTTACTCTGTAATCAGAACCCATCTCTCTTTTAATAGAAGAAATGGTTCTTTCTGCGTTGGTTACCGCCTGACGCTTTGCCGGCTCTCCTACCAGACGCTCTCCTGTTTTCGTGAATGCTACAACAGACGGTGTTGTTCTGGCTCCTTCTGTATTCGCGATGACAGTTGGCTGCCCGCCTTCCATAACAGCCACACAGCTGTTTGTGGTCCCTAAATCAATACCTATAATTTTTCCCATTTTTATTTCCTCCTTTTTAATGAAAGTTAATTTGCTACCTTTACCATACTGTGTCTCACTACGGAGTCACGGTACATATATCCTTTTTGAAATTCTTCGGCCACTGTGTTCTCACCGAAGCTTTCATCTTCCACATGCATGACCGCATTGTGAAAATCCGGATTAAATTCCTGCCCTACCGCATCAATAGGCGTAACTCCAATCCCTTCCAGTGTCGTCATAAGCTGCTTATACACCTTTTCCATCCCCTGAACGAACGCATCCTCTTTCTGCTCCTCTTTCACTGCGCCAAGCCCTCGCTCAAAGCTGTCAACTACCGGAAGAATCTTATCTATGATATCTTTCGCTCCTATCTCGTACATCTGAGATTTCTCTCTTTCCGTACGCTTGCGAAAGTTATCAAACTCTGCTATCTGACGGGTAAGCTTATCTGTGAGCTCCTCTATCTTTTCATCCTTTTTATCTTTCTTATTCTTCTTACCAAATAATTTTTTCCCGGATAATTTTTCTTCGCCCTTTTCTTCCCCGTCCTGCTCTGTCTCCGCGGCCTGCGTATCTTCATCCGCCGCCTCTTCCTCTTCGGCTTCCTGCTCCAGAGCCCCGGCGCTTTCTTCCTGTTCGGACGCCGCTTTTTTCGCTTCCTCCACTGCTTCCTTTACCATCTCTTCCTGGCTTTTCTCCTTATCATTTTCCAAGGGTTATTCCACCTTTCTGTTTTATTCTTTCTTATGAAATATCTCATCCAGCTCACCCTGCAGCCGCTTCATCGACTTTAAGACATGCTCGTAATCCATTCTCTTAGGTCCGATAATACCTATCGTTCCCTTCATACCGTCGCCCAATTCATAGGTCGCCGTAACAACACTGCAGTCTTTCATGTTCTGCACCGGAGTCTCATCGCCGATATAAACCTGAATACCGGTATTTTCCTCCTTTGAAAGTGTCTGTGTTACAAGCTCTGTAAGCTGCTGCTTTTCTTCAAATGCACTGATAATTTCCTGCGCGCTCTGCTTATCTGAAAGCTCCGGGTACTTAAATATATTTGTGGTGCCGCTTGTATAAATCTGCATATCCTCATCAATTTGAATCACATCCGCTACCGCGTCAAGGACATTGCCGATTACCTCGCTGTGTATGCCCGCCTGTTCCTTAAGCCTCGCAATCAGCCCCAGATTAATTTCCTCAATTGACATACCGTTAAGCGTCGTATTAAGCAGCATATTGAGCTTTAACAGGTTTTCATTGCTGAGCGGTTCCTCTACATTAATAATTTTGTTTTTTATTACATTTCCTCCCAACACGATTACAGCAATCACCTGTTCCTCATCGACCATAGAAAGCTGAATAAATTTCAGCTTATTTGCGCTGTTCATCGGTGTGGAAACCATCGTCGCATAATTCGTGCTGTTTGCCAGAACCTTTGCCGCCTGCTTTAAAAGCTTCTCCATCTTATCAGCTTTCTCAAGCATCTGCTCCTGCTTTTCATTCAGCTCCTGCTCCTTTTTCTCCATCAGCATATCAACATAAAGCCGATATCCCTTATCCGAAGGAATACGCCCTGCCGACGTATGAGGCTGTACGATGTATCCCAGCTCCTCCAGGTCTGACATTTCATTGCGAATTGTCGCGGAGCTTAAGTTAAGGTCGCTGTACTTGGAAATCGTTCTCGAGCCTACCGGCTCGCCTGTCTCCAGATACGTCTTAATAATCGCATGAAGAATCGTGAGCTTCCGTTCATTCAATTCATGCTCTGAAACCATCCGCCTCCTCCTTTCGGTTTTGTCTGTTAGCACTCCACATTCACGAGTGCTAACATCTTCGAATATTAATTTATCACTAGTGTTCGCGTTTGTCAACACTGTTTATACTTTTTTTATTTAATTTAAAATGTCCTGTACTTTCCGCAGCAAGTACAGGGCATCTATACAATCGTTCTTATCTTTTAACTGAGCTCAACTTTCACCGCTTCCTCCGGCTTGAACTCATTTTCCAGGTCATAAATATTATGGCCCGTGGATTCTCCTAATACCTTTCCCTCAAGAGAATAGCAGCGGATAAATCTTTTTACGTCAATGCTGGACCAATGCTCTACATCCCAGCTCATGTAGCCGTCCGCGTCTGTCCTTTTCTCTTTCAGATAGAGATCCACCTGACGGCCGTTTCTCATAATTTCAATCAGCCCTTTCGTTCCGTCAACCTCCAGTTCCTCTTTCTTTACAGTGTCATATACTTTCATTTTATTCCCTCCTGTGAAGCTTTATGCTTTGATTATACTATCATAAAATTAAAATGTAAAGTAACGGCGGAATATCACCTGCTCCTAATTTCCCTCTGACCCGGGAATCTCAATTACCAGCCTTCTGCCGCCGATAGAATCCTGGAACAAGCTTTTAAGAAGGGCCTCCGTCTGCCTCCCTGCCGTATCTTTCAATGCACCAATATCTCCATTCTCACAGACGTCCTCTTTCGCCTTTTCAAGCGCCTGCAGGGCATCCTCCTTTTTTTCTGCGTTTAGCAGAGCAAACTTTTCATCGTAATATTGAATTGAATCCTCGTCAATCAAAATATCCAGTATTTCAATTTCCGGAGTTTTTATCGTTACCCTTGAATCCGTAACTTCTGATTTTACCTCCGCTAAATCAATTCCCACCTTTATCTCCGCACGATAAGTCATTGTAAATGCTTTTTTTGTAATAAACGGTATCTTTCCATCGGAATAACGGATCAGCCCGTTATATATCATCCTCGCCGAGGTCAGCTCGCTTGCCGCCTCAAGCTTATTATTAATGAAAGTATTCGTAATCTCCGGCTCACTTTCTTTCTTTTTTATATTCATTACCAGAATCACTACACACAGGGCAATTATAATCGTAATCAGATTCATCAGACGCAGTATGATTTTGGCCGTATTCTTTTTTCCCCTTTTCTCTTTCTTTTCCTCTCCCATTTATACTTCCTCCATAAAGTAATCTATTTTTCCCCCGCGACATTTCCGGCGTTATCTTTTATATACCGGAGCCATTCTCTTATCTCTTTCTCTTTTCCGTTATCTCCCGGCTCATAAAAAACCGTTCCGCGTATCTCATCCGGCAGATACTGCTGTCGCACATAATGATTCGGATAGTTATGAGCATATTTATATCCTACTCCATGCCCCAGATTTTTCGCGCCCTTATAATGAGCGTCCTGAAGATGCGCCGGAACGGTTGTCTTATAGCTCTTCACATTTTCCATCGCCGCGCCGATGGCATTCACTGCCGAATTGCTCTTCGGAGCGGACGCCACATACAGCACCGCCTGAGACAGTATAATCTGTGCCTCGGGCATCCCGATTCTCTCTGCTGCCTGCGCGGCTGAAACCGCTACGGTAAGCGCCATAGGATCCGCGTTTCCCACATCCTCGGAAGCACAAATCATAATCCGCCTTGCAATAAACTTAATATCCTCGCCCGCATAAAGCATCTTTGCCAGATAATACACTGCCGCATCCGGGTCAGAACCGCGCATGCTTTTAATAAATGCAGAAATTGTATCATAATGATTATCTCCCGTTTTATCATAGCGCACGACCCGTTTTTGAATACATTCCGATGCGACCTCAAGCGTGATGTGTATTTTCCCGTCCCTGCTCCGCTCTGTAGTAAGAACTCCAAGCTCAACCGCATTCAGTGCGTTTCTGGCATCTCCTCCTGAAATATCCGACAAAAATTCCAATGCGTCCTCATCAATTACCGCGCCATAGCTTCCCATTCCCTTTTCCGTATTATAGACGGCACGCTTAAGAAGCGTCTGAATATCCGACTTTTCAAGAGGATACAACTCAAAAATATTGGAGCGCGAAATCAATGCTCCGTTCACCTCGAAATACGGATTTTCCGTCGTCGCCCCAATCAGGATAACCGTGCCGTCCTCCACAAACGGAAGCAGATAGTCCTGCTGCCCTTTATTAAATCTGTGAATCTCGTCCACAAAGAGAATCGTCCTTTTCTGATACATGCCAAGCGTATCCTTCGCCCTGCGGACAACCTCCTCCATATCCTTTTTTCCCGCCACAGTGGCGTTAATCTGAGTGAATTCCGCACTGGTAGTATGGGCAATGACTTTCGCCAGCGTCGTCTTACCGGTTCCCGGCGGCCCGTAAAAAATAACAGAGCTTAACTTATCCGCCTTTATGGCGCGGTAAAGAAGCTTATCTTTTCCGATAATATGCCGCTGACCTACCACCTCGTCAAGCGATTCCGGCCTGAGCCTTGACGCAAGCGGCGCTTCCTTGTCCATGTTTTTCTCTCTTGCATATTCAAATAAATCCATGCCCTTATCCTCCTATTAAATCTCTCACCGTCTCGCCCGCAATGAGAAGTCCTGCCGCCGGCGGCACAAAAGAAATACTTCCCGGAATCTGCCGCCTTTTCCCGGCCTCCTCCTTACTTTCTTTCCCGGTAATTGTAATCGGCTTTTCCTTAGAATATACCACCTTTAAATGATAAATTCCTCTGTCGCGAAGCTCCCGGCGCATAACCCTGCACAGCGGACATACCGAGGTTTCACTGATATCCGCAATCTCAAACAGCTCTCCGTGAAGCTTATTGCCCGTTCCCATACTGCTGATGACCGGTATTTCATACTCCCTGGCTTTCAGGACAATTGCAAGCTTTGCAGTCACCGTATCAACAGCGTCAATGATATAATCCGGCTTTTCTTCAAATACCGTCTCTATATTTTCAGGCAGAACAAAGGTTTCATACATAACGACCTCCGTATCCGGGCTGATGTCCCGGATTCTTTCTTTCATTACCGCCGTTTTATATTTCCCCACCGTACTGTGTACGGCAATCGACTGTCGGTTAATATTCGTAAGCGATACCTTATCATTGTCTATGAGGATCAGCTTTCCCACACCGCACCTTGCCAGTGCCTCAACGCAATGAGATCCGACGCCCCCTACGCCGAATACCATTACAGAGGCCTTTCTCAATTTAGAAATCCCTTCCTCTCCTATTAATAATTCCGTTCTTGAGAATTCACAGCACATATCTTTTCCCTCTTCAATCCAGAAGCATATCATCGACGGTTACGAACTCATACCCCTCTTTCGTGAGAATATCGACGATCCGCAGCGCAGCGTTCACCGAAGAATCGTAACAGTCATGCAATAGAATAATATCACCTTCTTTCACCTCCGTCACTACCCTATTCACAATTTCATCTACATTTTCCGTCGTCCAATCAAGCGGATCAACCGTCCACATGACCGGCAGCACCTCCATCTCAAGCTCCAAATCTTTCTGCCATGCCCCAAACGGCGGCCTTACATACCGGATATGATCCCCCGTGATGGAATACACCACCTTATCTGTCTCGTTAATTTCAAACGCAGCCTCCTCGTCGGACAGCCTGGTAATATCCACATGATGATAGGTATGATTTCCAATTACATGCCCTTCTTCATAAATTCTTTTTACAATCCCGGGATTTTCCTCAGCACATTCTCCAATCAAAAAAAATGTTGCTTTAACACCCCTTTCTTTCAGTCCGTCCAAAAGCTTTCCGGTACAGACGCTGCTTGGTCCGTCGTCAAAGGTAATCGCTATTTTCGGCTGCTCCGTATTGTATTTTTGCTCTGTCACAGCCGTTTTCCTGACGATATTCAATCCATCGGCAGATACCTCCGCCTGCTCTCTTGTTCTGATTCCAAAAAACATACTTACAAGGATTACCGCCCCGCATAATACTTTTATTTCATGATACCGTCTGCATCTGCTCAATTTTTCCGCCCCGCCGTATAGTGATTTCTTTAATATATATGTAACCCCTGTTTTCTGTATGTAAACACATTGCAATATAAATATCCTCGTGCTATAATACTTCTTGCACTTTAGGAGGTAACCAAAATGTCAGAAACACCGGAAAACAAAATGGGCGTTATGCCCGTTCCCAAATTGTTAATTACCATGTCGCTGCCTATGATGCTGTCCATGCTTGTTCAGGCTCTTTATAATATTGTTGACAGCATGTTTGTCGCAAAATTAAGCGAGGACGCTTTAACTGCCGTCTCCCTTGCATTTCCAATACAAACGCTGATGATTTCCATTGCATCCGGCACTGGCGTCGGCATCAATGCATTATTATCGAGAAATCTTGGGGAAAAAAATTTTGACAGCGCCGACAGAGCTGCAAGAAACGGTCTCTTCCTCACCATTGCCAGCTGCATCATCTTTGCCGTGCTGGGCGGCCTTGGCTCCGGACTTTTTTTCACGCTTCAGACAGATAATCCGGTTATTATTGGATACGGAACCGAATATCTGTCTATTATTACTATTTTCTGCGCCGGAATCTTTCTGCAGATTACCTTTGAACGGCTGATGCAGTCCACCGGAAAAACCTTTTACAATATGATTACACAGGGACTGGGAGCAATTATTAATATCATCCTTGACCCTGTTTTGATATTCGGCCTGTTTGGTTTTCCGAGACTCGAAGTCGCAGGCGCCGCCATAGCAACCGTCACCGGTCAGGTTATCGCTGTCTGCCTCTCAATCTTTTTCAATCAGACGCGCAACAGGGAAATTAATATTAGTCTGCGTCACTTCAGACCTCATAAGCAAACGATTCTTACTATATATAAGGTAGGACTCCCGTCCATTGTTATGCAGTCCATCGGCTCTGTCATGACTTTCGGTATGAATAAGATTCTGCTAATGTTCTCTTCCACCGCGGCGGCTGTATTCGGCGTGTATTTTAAGCTTCAAAGCTTTATTTTCATGCCCATTTTCGGTCTGAATAACGGTATGACGCCGATTATTGCCTACAATTACGGCGCCGGAAAGAAAAAACGCATCACAGATACGATTAAACTGAGCGTAGCTATCTCCGTATCCATCATGCTGATTGGATTACTTTTTTTCCAGCTCGGTGCAGAATTTATGCTGAAAAATCTGTTCGATGCCTCAGAACATATGCTTGTTATCGGCGTGCCCGCGCTTCGAATTATCAGTATTCCATTCCCGGTTGCCGGCTTCTGTATCATCGCGGGAAGCGTATTTCAAGCGCTCGGAAACGGCGTTTACAGTCTGATAGTATCTGCCACAAGGCAGCTCGCCGTACTTCTGCCGGTCGCTTATCTGGCCGCAAAGCTGTTCGGTCTCTCTGCCGTATGGTGGTCATTTCCGATTGCAGAAATTGCTTCCATGCTATTATCCGCGCTGCTTCTTAAGCGGATATACCGGCTGCAGGTAAAGCCGCTTGATTAACAGCTGGGGACGGGGTTTTTCTAAAAAACCCCCGTCCCCAATTAAAACCTATTTCTTTACGCTCCATCCAAATTTTCCAACTTTCTTTCCCGGCAAAAAATATTCTCCGTGTGAATATGCAAGAAGTCCCGCGTCGTTTAATTCAAATTTCCCGCTTCCTTTCATATATTTATCGTCCGCCTGAACGGCCAATATGTCCGCTAAAAACATATGATGAGAACCAAGCTCTTTAACCTCGCACACCTTACACTCAATATTCACCGGACTTTCCTGTATGACCGGCGCATAGATAAGTTTCTCTGCGTTTCCTCTTGTAAGCCCCGTCTCTTTCCACTTATCGGTATCTTTACCTGAACGCACCCCGCACCAGTCCGCCGCGCGGGCAAGCTCTTTCGTCGTCAGGTTTACCGCGAATTCTCCGCTCTCCATAATCATATGATAGGAGTACCGCTCCGGCCTGACAGAGATATACAGCATCGCCGGATTCGTACACACCGTTCCCGTCCACGCTACCGTAATTATGTTATCATTCCCTTTCTTATCTGCCGTACTGACCATAACTGCCGGAAGCGGATAGAGCATATTTCCCGGCTTCCACACCTGTTTTCCCATATCGCTTCCTCCTACTGCTGCAGCACGCCGACAAGCGCCGGTATCAGCTGCTTCTTTCTGGACACGACACCTTTCAGTATCATATCCCCCGTATTTTCCGGAATATCGAACGCATCAATAATATATTCCCTTGCCCCGGCTCCGCAGCATAAAAGCTCCGTTGATTCGTCTAAAATATCGGTCAGCATGAAATAAATCATCTGAAGATGGTTCTCCTCCAGCACCTTCGGAAGATGCTTTTGCAGCTTCTCCTTAATTTCTTCTAATTCTTCCTTATTCATAGAATTAATCTGACCTACGCCAAACACGGTATCATCCACCGTAAACTGCTTGAAATCCTGAAAACAGATTTCTTCCGCGCTTTTTCCTTTCATACTGCTTCCGGCGTTGAACATTTCACGGGCCATCTCTTCTAAATCAATCCCTGCAATCACCGCAAGGCTTTTCGCAGCTTTCTCGTCAAGGGCCGTACAGGTCGGGGAGCGGAACAAAAGCGTATCCGATATAATTGCCGCACACAAGAGCCCCGCAATGGTTCCGGAAATCCCGACACCCGCCTCCTCATACATCTGAGATACAATTGTCGCCGTACATCCCACCGGCTGATTTCTAAAAAACACCGGTCCCATTGTCTCGATATTTCCCAGCCTGTGATGGTCAATAATTTCTACAATCTCCGCCTCTTCAATTCCGTCTACCGCCTGCGATTTTTCATTATGGTCCACCAGTATCACTTTCTTTTTACTGGAATTCATGAAACGGCGTCTGGAAATAAATCCCTTAAACCGCTCATTTCTGTCCAGAATCGGAAAATCACGGTATTTTTTCTTTGTCATTACTTCTTTAATGTCGTCCACATAGTCATTCATGTGGAATACGGTAAGCGGCCCCTTACTCATAAAATACTTCACCGGAATGCTCTGGTTAATCAGACGGACAGCCGTAAACGTATCATAGGGCGTCCGAATCACCACCATGCTCTGCTCTTTCGCCTTATTTAAAAGTCCGTCCGGTATCTCCGCATCATGGCATACGACAAGGCAGCTTACATCTATGTCCACCGCACAAGCCTGAGCATCATAACGGTTTCCCACAATTACCAGATCATCCTTATCGATAAACTCAGCCATAAGCTGTGCGTTCGATGCCCCAAGCGTCACCTTTCCCTTAGTAAACTGTCCGTGCTCATTTCCCACAAGCATTGTTCCGTTCAATGTATTGAGAATATTTCTGTACTGCGTTTTGGCTTCCGATAAAATATGATTATCATGCACATCCATATAGGAGGTCGCTATATCGCCTGTGGAAATAACTCCCTCCAGCTCTCCGTCTTTCACTACCGGTATTGTCTTTACCTGCTGCTCTTTCATTTTCGCCCAGGTATCTTTGATGGATACATTCGGAGCAACCCCTTCAATCTTATGTATATCAATATCCTTTACCTGAAGCTTTACATTAGACAAAAGCGACGGCGCCCGCATTTTGAAACGCTTCAGGACATAAGAGGTCTCCTCATTAATCTGTCCCGCCCGTCTCGCTTCATATTCATTTCCCGTTATTTCATGCTTCAGCGCTGCATACGCAATCGCGGAACAGATAGAATCCGTATCCGGATTCTTATGTCCCACCACATATACTTTCCCTGCTTTATTCCCCATCTTTTCACCTCATCCTGTCATTTCTTAAAGTTAGCTTGCCATTTTTTCCCGCATCCGTCAACTATAATTTCGGAAAATCTCTATATTTTCTTTGAATAACATGAAAGTTTATGATATACTAGCATCATATGTACAAAGTCAAAGGATTAGGAAGGAAATTGCTATGAGTGAAGAATTATTACAAGAAGAAACAAAAGTAGAAAATTCTGCCGATGAAATGACAATGGCAGATTTAGAAGAACATTTTGACGATGCAAATCCGTGGAATGTTGTTCAGTCCTATATGGAAAAGAAAACGGTTCTCCCTGTAAAAATCGAGGGTATCGTAAACGGCGGCGCTATCGCTATGGTAGAGGGGCTTCGCGGATTTATTCCGGCATCCAAGCTGTCTCTGTCTTATATTGAGGATTTGGAAACCTATCTTCTTAAGGATATCGAGGTTCAGGTGATCGACGTTGATCAGGCAAATAACCGTCTTGTTCTGTCCGCAAGGGAAATCCTAAAGGAAAAAGAACGGAAAGCCCTGGAAGAAAAAATTGCAAATGTGAAAATCGGGACTGTAACTACCGGTGTCGTTGAGACACTCCAGAATTACGGAGCATTTGTACGTTTAAACGACGGACTCTCCGGACTGGTGCACGTATCTCAGATAAGCCAGAAGCGCGTAAAAGCACCAAAAGATGTATTAAAGGCCGGCGACGAGGTTTCCGTTAAAATCATCGGCGTAAAGGACGGAAAAATCAGTCTCAGCATGAAAGCTCTTGAAGAGGTTCATGAAGAGCCGGAGACAAAGGTTGAGATTCCAAAATCCGAAAGAATCGGAACAAGTCTCGGAGATTTGTTTAAAAATATTAAGCTGTAGCTTACGCCTGTCACAAAGGCCGTCACTTTTAACAGTGGCGGCCTCTGCTTTCATTCAATGCATTGTATTGTCTTTTATTTTATCTGCTCCAGCTCCTCTATCCACGCCGCCGCACACGCATCACTCGGCATTCTCCAATCTCCTCTGGGTGACAGCGCCACCGTTCCGACTTTCGGACCGTCCGGCAGACAGGACCGTTTAAACTGCTGGGAAAAAAATCTCCGGTAAAATGTGCCAAGCCATTTATAAATAACCTCATCCTCATATTCCCCTGAAAATGCCAGCTTAGCAATCCGATAAATCTTCTCCGGCGTATAGCCAAAACGAAGCATATAGTAAAGATAAAAGTCATGCAGCTCATAGGGGCCTACCAGGTCCTCTGTCTTCTGTGCAATCTCCCCGTCCTTCGGCGGAAGTAATTCCGGACTTACCGGTGTATCCAGCACATCATAGAGCACCTCTTTCAAAAGGACGTCTCCACAGGTATCCGCATAATAGTGTACCAGATGTCTGACAAGCGTTTTGGGAACAGAAGCATTGACCCCATACATGGACATGTGATCGCCGTTGTAGGTCGCCCAGCCAAGCGCCAGCTCCGACATATCTCCGGTTCCAATCACAAGGCCGCCCGTCTGATTGGCAATATCCATAAGAACCTGCGTCCGCTCTCTCGCCTGCGCATTTTCATAGGTCACATCATGATTCCCCGCCTGATGCCCGATATCCTTAAAATGCTGAAGCACCGCATCGCCAATCGGCACCTCCTGAAGCTTCGCCCCAAGCCTTACAGACATCTTGCAGGCATTCTGATAGGTTCTGTCCGTTGTTCCGAAGCAGGGCATCGTAACCGCGGTAATTTTGTTTCTGTCAAGTCCCAGCCCGTCAAAAGCTTTCGCTGTCACAAGCAGCGCAAGGGTGGAATCCAGTCCGCCCGAAATACCGACAACCGCACTTTCAGACTTTGTGTGTGCCAGACGTTTTTTAAGCCCCATCGCCTGTATCGTAAGGATCTCCTCGCAGCGTTTCGCTTTTTCTTTTTCTCCTTCCGGAACAAAGGGCCGGGAGAAAAACCTTCTTGTAAGCTCCGTTTCCTCCGCCCTTACAGAAAACGGAATTCTCTTAAGTCTGTGCGCCTTTGCCGCCTGAAAGGTTGTATTCCTTCGGCGTTCGCTGTTCATCCTCTGTATATCAATT
Organism: uncultured Lachnospiraceae bacterium; assembly: GCA_946552115.1. Taxonomy (GTDB): domain Bacteria; phylum Bacillota; class Clostridia; order Lachnospirales; family Lachnospiraceae; genus CAPEBR01. The sequence continues at coordinate 54,150 of CAMNRH010000008.1, read as the reverse complement.
TCGGAATAAATCACGCTGTTTTCGAAGCGTTTTCCCTCCTCTAATACCACCCCGTTCTCCGCAATCAGGTTATGTCCGCCGAATACAAGATCCGTTGTCGACTCTCCCTCTCCCGCATTGGCGTATACATAACCGCAAATCAGTCTTGCGGATTGTCCGGAAATCAAGCTGTTTCTATAGGCCTCCTTTCCTATCGTCTCATCGCTGGCAGAGCAATTCACAATAATGACCGCCCCTTCTCTTGCGGCCTCAATACTCGGCGGTACGGCAGACCACACATCCTCACAAATCTCCGCCGATACGATAAGGGAATCCAGCTCTTTTTCTACAAACAGAAGCTTAGGCCCAAAGGGAAGCAGCTCTCCGTCAAACAGTATTTCCTCCGCTGCTTCCGGTCCGGCACAAAACTGACGCATCTCATAAAATTCCCCATAATTCGGAAGAAAGCTCTTTGTGGTAAGCCCTAAAATCTTTCCGTCATTCAACGCCGCTGCCACGTTATAAAGCTCCCCCTGTACCGCCAGCGGAACACCGACAAAAATCAGTCCGTCCTTTCCTTTCGTATGCTCTTTAATAGCATGAAGCGCCTCTCTTGCTTTCTTAAGAAGCAGCTCCTGCGTAAATAAATCCCCGCAGGTATACCCGGTGACACACAGCTCAGGAAAAACTACTATTTTTGCTCCGCTTTCTGTCGTCTCATCTATCTTCCTGCATATCTGTTCTGTATTATAGGCCACATCGGCCACTCGAATATCAGGAGTGACCGCCGCTACCTTTACAAACCCGTGCTTCATTTTCTTTCCTCCGCCTTATCTGCTTCTTTTTATAATCCGTTTTAAATCTTCAATCGAATATTGGTACGCCGTATTACAGAAATGACACTTCACCTCAATGTCCTCACCCTCCTCAATCATTTCCTGAATATCCTTTCTTCCGATACTGACAACTGCCTGCTCTACACGTTCCTTTGAGCAGTTACAGTAAAACCTTGTATCTATCGTATCGGTAATTTCCAGACCAAGATTTCCAAGCAGCGTCTCCAAAAGCTGCTCGGGCGTATAGCCCTTATCTAAAAGCGTCGTCACAGACGTAACCTGTTTCAGATTTTCCTCGAGCCTGCTGATCGTCTTTTCCTCCGCAAAGGGCATAAGCTGAATAATAAAGCCTCCCGCACATTTAACCGTATTGTCCTTTTCCATCAAAACTCCGAGTCCTACGGTGGACGGCACCTGCTCCGAATTAGCAAAATAATAGGTCAAATCCTCAGCAATCTCGCTGCTCACAAGGACAGTCTGTCCGGAATACGGCTCCTTAAGTCCCATATCCTTAATGACCTGCAAAAGACCCACGCCGACTGCTCCGCCCACGTCAAGCTTTCCGTTTTTCGGCGGAAGCATCACTTTCGGATTCAGCACATAGCCCTTTACATTGGCATGGCTGTCTGCCGTTACGGTAATCCCTCCAATGGGGCCTCCCGAGCGAATCTGAAGCGTCAGCATATCTGAATCATTTTTCATCATGCTCCCCATCATGGCGCCCGCGCTTAAAAGCCTTCCAAGCGCAGCCGTCGCCACAGGACTTGTATCATGCCGTCTCCTTGCCTCCTCCACAAGTCCGCCTGTCGTAGCAGCAAAGGCCCTTGCCTGTCCTCCCGCCGCTGTCGCTCTTACAATATAATCTTTCATTTGTTCTTTATTCCTTTCCCTTTCCGCGCTCTCTTGCCACAACACAGATTCTCTCACTGTCTTTCTTTGGCGGCTGCCTTGTATAGGCATCGTAGGCCGCTGTAAATATAAGTCCCGACTTCTTAAGAAGCTCCTTTATCTTTCCAAGCGTGTATGCTTTCTGAAAATGAGTCTCCTCATATTTCCTGTACAGTCCCGCACATTCACTCTCCTTAATAAAAAGCGTCAGGCCGTACTCATTAATTTTCTCTTCCTCATCATAATAATTGTCCCAGATAAAGCTTCCGTCCTCCCGGTTTTCCGCAATGATCTGTTCTCCCAAAACTTCCCGGTATTTATATTCCGTATTAAAATCAAAGAGAAAAACACCTCCCGGATCCAGATAATTATTCACAAGACGAAATACCTTTAAAAGCCCTTCTTCCTCCAAAATATAGTTGAGAGAATCACAGACGCTGAACACCCCCCGCACGGTTCCGTAAAGTTCAAATTCTTCCATATCCTGCTGAAGATAAAGAATATCATGTCCGCTTTTTTCCTTTTTCCTCACGGCAAGCTCCAGCATTTCCCCGGAATGATCCACGCCAATCATGTCGTATCCGTATCCGGCCATATATTCTGTCATACTTCCCGTCCCGCAGCCAAGCTCCAGCATAAGACCGTCCTCTATGCCGTATTCCAGAAAAAGTGTGCGCAGATACCGGCTCCATTCCTGATAGGGAACATTATCCATGAAAATATCATACACCTCAGCAAAACCTGCGTATGCTTCCATAACATCCACCTCGTTCTACACTAAAACACGACTGTTAAAAGCATTTTAAAACGCTCCTGACCATATACCGCATGCGGCTTTCCTGCCGGCATAATAATACTTTTCCCTGCTTCAAGAATATACTCTGTTCCGTCAATTGTAAACTTTCCTGTGCCTTCAAGTACCGTCACCATCGCATCTCCGCCGGATTCATGAGTACTGATTTCCTCATCCTTTTCAAATGCAAATAATGTTACGCTGACCGCCTGATTCTGAACAAGTGTTTTACTCACAACCTGTCCTTCCTGATAACTGACCTGCTCCTTTAATTCCAGTATCTGCTTCTTTACAATATTCTTATACCCAACCATTTTCTATCTTCCTTTCTTATCCGAAATATCTCTGTTATATACTTTACCCGGCTATTTAAAATTCTATCATCTCATCCCTGTGATTTCAATTGCTATTTTCTTCGCATATATAAATAAAGAGGCAGACCGCTCCGTACGCGAACCGGTCTGCCCCTTTATTGATACGGCTATTCAATTCCTTTTGTTTCTATAATAAATTTTGTACTTCCATCGGCGTCCTTTTGCATGCCTGCAAAGGAATGATACTTTTCTCCCAGCTTTTTCATCGCGTCAATTCTGGCCGTAACATTCTTAATATCCCCGTTAAATATATCGGTCAGCTGATCAATTCCGGATGTTTTAAACTCATTCATTCCGGAAGCCAGCGTATTGCTGCCGCCCGCAAGCTGGTTTACGCCGTCCGCAAATTGCGCGCCGCCGTTTTTAAGCTTCTGTGTGCCGACCTGAAGAACGCTTCCGGCATCGTTTAACTTGGCCGCACCCTGCTGCAGGGCATATGCGCCGTTATACAAATCATTTGTCCCCTGTACAAGCGCGCCGCTTCCGTCATTTAACTGAGCCAGACCGCCCTGGAGCTGTACCGTTCCGTTTTTAAGCTGTCCGACACCCGCCGCAAGACTGTCTGCCCCTGCGGACAGAGCGTCTACATTCTGCTTAATCGTATTCATACTTCCCTGAACCTGAGCTTCCACCTCCTGTATCGTACCGCTAATCTGGCCTTCGATCTTCGGTCCGATACCTGACAGCGCAGCGGCATACTGACTGGTGAGCCCTGCCACATAAGCGTCTTTCGTAAGGCCGCTCGCTTCCAGAGCCGTCCACGCTTCCGCCGGAATCGCATTTGCAGCCCCGCTTGCCATCTGTGCCGCAATTCCGCCGATCTCTCCTGACAAAGCACCCGACACGTCAATACTCGGAGCCGAAATCCCGCCCTGGCCAAGCGCTCCGCTTAACTCCTTAAGCCCCGCGCTCAAGCTATTTGCTCCTCCTACAACCGCATCATAATTCGCAACCAGCGTATCCGCTCCGGATTTTGCCGATGCGATTCCCTGCTGAGCCGTCGCCGCACCCTGTCTTAAAGCGTCTGCGCCCGCGGTCAGCTGCTCACTTCCGGCTGCCAGCTCATTCACGCCGCCCACATACGCATTTACGCCGTTTGCCACCTCATTCACGCCGCTTGTGAGCTCCGCCGCCTTACTGTTTAATGTATTGGCGCCGTCCGCCAGCTCACCGGAGCCGTCAACCAGCTGCTTTGCCGCACCGTCAAGCTCCCCGATAGAATCCTCAAAGCTGTCAAAATCATTTACCTTATCAAAGCCCAGCTTATCAATAACATCTGCAGACGCCACTGTCACAGTCGGTCCGATGCTTGCCTTTTTTACATCCGCGGTAATCGTTACACTCTCCGGAATATTTACATCCAGCTTATCGAGCTTCAGATTTTCCTTAAGCCCGGGGAATGCAAGCCCTACTACAATATCCTTATCGGCATCCGATATAACCTTTCCGTTGTCTATCGACACATTTTTATACTCCTCTGTGGGGAGCATCAGTGCCGTTACGACCGTAAACGGTGTATACATCTCTACTTTCTTTTTATTTACAGACGTTTTTTCCTTTGACTTATTTATATAGTCAATATGGATCTCTACCTTTCCATCCTTACCTTTTAAATTTTCTGCCGTTACGCTTTTGCCGTTCAGCTTGTAGGATACTTTTACCTCTACCGGAAGCTCCTTTTTTATCGTGCCCTGATAGTAAATATCCTCACCGTCCGCTTTCCAGACAAGCTCGCCGTTTTTCCCCTTTTCAAAAGTCTCCTCCCCCTTGATATTCTCAATATCCTGAAGCTCGGAGCTGTCGGTAAGCTCGCCCTTTCCCGGATTCTTAAGCCACTCTGTAACTGTCGTCTCCTCCACATTGCCGGCGGCGTCCGCTTTTACATATACGGATTCATCCTTAAAAAATGTCTTCGCTTCCTCTGACGTGCTGTCTCCCAATACTTCTTCCGCCGCTTCCTTTAGTTTTTCCGTATCCTCCCCGGCGCGGACCGAAGACATCTCCGGCCTGCTGTATTCATAAGCCCCGAACGAAGCTACTCCTACTGCAACTGCTACCGCGCCTGCAAGCATTCTTTTTTTAATTTTATCATTCATATTCATACTAATATTGCTCCTTCCTGCTTATCATTTCATTTGTTTCCGCCGCTATACGGCAGTTTTGTCTTTCCAGTCCGTCTTTTGCGCTTTCGCTTTCTTCGGCAAAAAATCCCTGCTCGTTTTTACGATTACTTTATCAAACACCATAAACATGGACGGAAGAACAAATACAACTACAACCATACTGATAATCGCTCCTCTGGCCATCAAAATACATAAAGAGCTAATCATATCAATATTGGAATATAATCCCACTCCGATGGTAGCGGCAAAAAAGCTTAACGCGCTTACAATAACCGACTGGGCCGACGCCTGATGTGCCGTCGTAATGGCGTCATATTTTCCGGCTCCGCAGCTCCGCTCTCTCTTATAACGGGTTGTCATAAGAATTGCATAATCTACCGTCGCACCGAGCTGAATCGTCCCGATTACAATTGATGCAACAAACGGAAGCTCTGTCCCCGTATAACACGGTATTCCCATATTTACGAATATGGCAAACTCAATAATACCTACCAGAATAAGCGGCAGTGTAATCGAACGGAATAAAATCAATATAATGATAAATATGATTCCGATGGAAACAATACTTACCGTCCGGAAGTCCGTATCCGTAATATCTATCAAATCCTTTGTAAGCGGCGCCTCTCCTACAAGCATCGCTTCCTTATCATACTCATCGGTAATTTTATTAATTTCCGCAATCTGTTCATTGACCTCGTCCGTGGCAACCTCATACTCCGAATTAATCATCATCATCTGATAATTATCATTTTTCAGCATACCCGAAGCCGAATCCGGAAGCATACCGGTCGGAATTCCGGGACCCACAACCGAGTTTAATCCAAGCGCCCATTTTACCCCGTCCACATCCTCAATCCTTTTGAGCATCCGGCTTACATCCGAGGCAGAAATATCACTCTTTAATAACAGCACATGAGTCGTATTCATATTATAATCCTGATTGAGCTTTGTATTTGCCTGAATACTCGGCAAATTTTCCGGAAGCGAATCGTCCAGCTTGTAATAAACACCCGTATGGCTGTTTCCGTATATTGCCGGTCCAAGCAAAATCAGAAAAATTAAAACATAAACTCCGTAATGCTTCGTCACCTTATCCGATATTCTTCCGATATTCGGAAGCAGCGGCTTATGCCTCGTTTTTTCAATCAGCTTATCACAGCACAAAATCATGGACGGAAGGATGGTAATGCAGGCAATCACGCCGAATATAACGCCCTTTGCCATCACAATTCCGATATCAAGCCCCAGTGTAAAGCTCATGAAGCACAGTGCGATAAATCCGGCAACCGTCGTAATCGAGCTTCCGATAACCGAGGAAAAGGTCTGGGAAATCGCATGCGCCATCGCGCGCTTCTTATCTCCTGCAAATCTCTCCTGCTGCTCCTCGTAGCTGTGCATCAGGAAAATAGAATAATCCATTGTCACTCCGAGCTGCAAAACCGCGGCAAGTGCTTTTGTAATATAGGAAATCTCCCCCATCAGAATATTGCTTCCCAAATTATAAACAATCGCCATCCCGATACTCAGCAAAAATAAAATCGGCACAAAAAAGGAATCCATTGTAAGTCCCAGTACGATTGTGGACAACACAACCGCTATCAGCACATAAATCGGAGTTTCCCGCTCGGACAATTCCTTGGTATCCAATACGATTCCGGACATTCCGCTTAAGAAACACTGCTTATCGGCAATCCCCCGAATCACTTTCACCGCGTCCAACGTACCGTCCGCCGAGGTCGTATCATCAAAGAACACTGCCATCATTGTCCCCGTATCTGAATTGAACATCTGATACAGCTTATCCGGCAGCATGCTCTCCGGCACAGAAATATCCATCAGCGAATCATACCAGAGAACCTTCTCCACATGGTCTACTTCCTCAATCCGGCTTTTCAGCTTTACAACATCCTTATTCTCCATCCCGTCTACAACAAACATGGAGAATGCTCCTATGCCGAAATCCTCCACCATAATGTCCTGTCCTTCCATGGTCTCGATATCCTGCGGGAGATATGTAAGAACATCGTAATTAATCCTGGTATTTACATACCCCAGTAAAGCAGGTATCAAAAGCAATACACTGATAATCAGTATCAGCACCCTGTGCTTTACCACTTTTTTCCCAAAATTAACCATCTGCCTTGCCTCGCTTTCATTTATGACTATTAGTCATTTCTTACAATATGCAATATACTAGAAAAATGACCAAAAGTCAATACTAATTTTGACTTTTGGTCATTTTTTTATTTTTTCACTTGTAATACGGAAAAAATATCGTTATAATGCAAGAAAAGGAGATTGCAAATTATGGGAAAAATCGATGATAATAAAAAAAAGAAAAAAGAAGCGCTCTTCAATACCGCTTATGAGTTATTTATAACAAAAGGAATCCATTCCACTGCTATCTCCGATATTGTAGAAAACGCAGGCGTTGCAAAAGGAACCTTTTATCTGTACTTTAAAGATAAATACGATATTAAAAATAAGCTGGTAATCCAAAAGACAAAGGAGCTCTTTAATGACGCCGGAAACGCGCTCTACACCTCCGGAGCACATGGGCTTGAAGAGCAGCTGATTTTTATTATCGACCATGTCATTAATGCGCTGGTAGAAAACAAGCCTCTGCTTAACTTTATTTCAAAAAATCTTGTCATGGGCGCTCTCCGCTCCACTTTAATTACAGGAGAAAAAAATGACAATGATATTTATGAAAGATTTCAGGAACTGGTAGCGGACGACGAATACCAATATGAGGATATTGACGTTATGCTTTTTACGATTGTAGAGCTGGCGGGCTCTGCCGCTTACAATTCCATCCTCTATGAGGAACCTCTGCCTTTCGAAGAATATAAACCCTTTTTATACCGCTCCGTCCGGCTGATTATTAAAAGTCACAGGGCGCAGTAATGTACGGCACATTTCTGCACCCTGTGGCTTTTAAAATTCCCTTTTCTCCAGAATATACACGGATATCAAACAGGAAATACCAAGGAGCATCATACTTGCGATTGTGATTCCCCAGATTGTAGTCGTCAAATTATTTACAAATGCACTTTCTATAATACGGTCTATATCAATTTTGCAGGCCTCGGCAGCCTTTACGGCCCCATATACGCATAGACAGCCTACGCCGTATACGCCCATAATTGCCATCCGGCTTTTCTCGGATCCGAATTTAAGCTGAATCGGCGTCGTAACAGCCAGCACTGCCATCATTAAAAAAATACATGCCGCAGCAATTCCTTTCCACTCCTCCCACGGAAAACCGTCTCCTTTTAAATAGCTGGATAGCACCGCAAAAACAGAAGCACCCGCAAACCCAAATATACTCGCCGCAATTCCGAATATATATTTTTCCACTACATAATCCCTGCGCCTTATCGGCATCGTCATCAAATAGCACATGCCGTTCTCATAATCATCATAACTCATTGTTGTTATCGTAAGAATGGAAAACATAATCGTTACATATGAAATACAAAAGGAAAGATTATCCTGCACAACCGTAAACAAAATAAGTATAATTACTATCGCGCCAAAAAACTGCTTCTGTCCTTTCAAAAGATTAAAATCCTTAATCATCATTGCTTTCATTACTTTTCACCTCGAATCATCATCATAATCAATTCATCTATATTTCCCCGTTCAATCACAAGCTCTGGATAATTTTCCTGGTAGAACCGCTTCTGACTGGTCAGGCAGCTGTACCCGAAATCCTCCTTTTTGTGACGCAGAATATAACTTTTATCCAGTACGTGATACTGCTCATCCGTCATTTTCAGAAGAGCATAGTCACTTAAAAGCACATCCGTCTCCTCATGAAGAACAATTTTTCCGTCGTCAATCATATAAATATCATCACAGAAGCCCTCCAAATCACCGGATATATGGGAGCTGATAAGAACTGAACGCCCCTCGGTCTCCATATATTCCCGCAAAAGCCCCAATAGCTCATCCCTCGCTACGACGTCAAGCCCGGCAGTCGGTTCGTCAAGAATCAGCAGCCGCGCCTCATGAGAAACAGCTGCAAGAACCTGAAGCTTCCGTTTCATTCCGGTAGAAAACTCTTTCATTTTTTTATTCAAAGGAAGCTCAAATTCTTCACATTTTCTAAGAAACTCCTCCCTCCTGAAACCGGAATACAATCTGCCGAGCACCGGGAGCAGCTCTTTTATCGTCAGATAACCGCTGAAACCCGAATCGGCAAGAACCACACCGATTTTCTCCTTGTCCTTGATATCCAGCTCCTCCGGTCTCTTTCCAAACACCTGAATCGTTCCGCCGTCTGTATGAATCAGACCGAGTATCGCCTTAAACGCCGTACTCTTTCCCGCGCCGTTCTTTCCTACAAGTCCGGTAACAAAACCGCTCTTCACCTCAAGGGAACAATCAAGCTCGAATCCCTGATACTGTTTTTTTACATTTTCTAATTTCAACATCCTGCTAGTCCTCCAAAACAATATAGAATAATTCCGTAATCTCCTTATCATTCATTCCGCAGCTTCTGCCCTTTCGGATGGCCAATTCCAAATCGGCTTCCACTTCCTTTTTCTTTTCTTCAATCAGAAAACTCTGATTGAAATCTTTTACAAAGCTTCCCTTACCATGTACTGTAATAATGAAGCCCTCCTCCTCCAAAGCATCATACGCTTTCTTTACGGTCAGTGCACTGACCTTTAAATCCTTAGCTAAGGTACGAACCGACGGGAGCATCTCTTCTTCTTTTAATTTCCCGCGTATGATACAGCCCTTAATCTGCGTAACAATCTGGTCATAGATAGGCTGCATTGAGGAATTGTTAATAATCAGTTTCATCCTATCCCTCCTTCGTTACAAACAGTATATAACAGACTATAACTGTTGTCAACTGTTTTATACTGTTTATTCAATTGGGGACGGAGTTTTTTTAAAAAAACTCCGTCCCCAATTGAATAAACCCTGTCCCCACTATATAATCATACATAATACCTGAAAGAAAGGACTCACTTGTATGCAATATAAAATCCTAATTGTCGAAGACGATACCGCCATCAGCCGTCTGCTGGCTAAAATATTACATCACGCAGGCTACGATACTGTACAGGCGTTTTCCGGAACGGAGGCAAAACTGCTGCTGGAAAGAGAAACACCCGCTCTCATTCTTCTTGACCTTATGCTGCCGGGAATCTCGGGCGAAGAACTGCTTCTTACCATCCGGAGCGGACGGCATGCGGATATACCGGTTATTATTCTTTCTGCAAAAACCTCTCTGGGCGATAAGGTATCTCTTTTAAAAAACGGCGCTGACGACTACATTACCAAGCCCTTTGAACCCGAGGAGGTTCTTGCACGGATACAGGCGGGTCTCCGAAGAAGCGGAAACAGTATCCCGAAAAAAGATACCCTCACTTACAAAAAGATAACTCTTTACCCCGATTTGAGGAAAGTCATTCTCGGCGGAAAGGAGCTTTCCCTGACCGCCCATGAATTTGACATTCTTTATCTCCTGATAGAGAACCCGGAAAAGGTCTTTTCAAGAGAATCTCTGTACGAAGCAGTATGGCACGGCGGCTATTATGGAGAAAATAATACGGTAAATGTTCATGTCAGCAATATCCGAAAGAAAATCAAAGAAATCACACCCTCAGAGGAATATATCCGAACCGTATACGGAATCGGCTTCAAATTAGATTGAAGACCGCTCCCCTAAGAAACCAAATCTTTATAACTTCTTTAAAAAATCTTTATGACTTATTTACCGCAGAAGCTATAAAATTTATTTGGCAGTCAGGAAAACGTACGGCTGACGAGTCAAATACAGATTGGAGGCAGACAGATGAATGAATATGTCATAGAAACAAAACATCTCACGAAAACGTACGGCTCTCTTCTCGCATTAAACCATGTGAATCTTCATGTAAAAAAAGGGAGTATTTACGGACTAATCGGCGATAACGGCGCCGGCAAAAGCACGCTTTTAAAGCTTATGGCCGGTCAGATCTTTCCATCTGACGGAGAGATAAGGATTTTCGGAAAACAGAAGCAAAAAGAGCTTGAAAATACCCGCAGAAATATCGGCTGTATGATTGAACAGCCTGAATTCTTCCCGAATATGACGGTAGAAAAAACCTTAAAATATTACAGCATCCAAAAGGGCGTACCGGATACTAAAAAGGTAGAGGAAATGATGGACCTTACCGGTGTCGCGGGAAAACGAAACTGTGCATGCAAAACCCTCTCCCTCGGTCAGAGACAGCGGCTGGGACTCGCGGTCGCTCTGCTCGGCGCCCCGCAGCTCTTAATACTGGACGAACCGATTAACGGACTGGACCCCAGCGGAATTCTGGAATTTAGGAGTCTTCTGCACCGTCTGAATGAAGAGCAGAATATTACCATACTGTTGTCAAGCCATATTCTGTCCGAACTTCAGCAAACCGCCTCTTTCTATGGTTTTTTAAGTAAAGGACAGCTCATTGAGGAAATAACGGCAGATGATTTAACGAATAAATGCTCCGACTGCGTCGAAATCACACTTTCGGACATAGAAAGATACGCGGCCGTATTTGAAGCCGCTTTCCCTGCGGAGTCCTGGAAAATTCTGCCGGACAATAAAATCCGTATTTACATGCCGAAGCAAAATCCGGAAAGCTACAGCAGACTTGCTGCGGAACACAAAATTTACATTACGGCGATGCAGACAATTCATTCCTCCTTAGAGGATTATTACGTACAGCTAAAGGAAAGGGGTACAACAAAATGAGAAATTATATAAAAAGCGAACTCTACCGCATATTTCACACATCGGAAATCTATTTGATTACCGGAACGCTTACTGCGCTTTCAGTCCTTTTTAATCTCGGCGTCGGCCTCATAAAAACCCGTTATTCCAACATATCCTTTTCCTATTCCTGCCTGGTCGCAAATCCTATGATTTTTGCCTGTGCAGGCGCCATAATCGCCTATTTTTTATATGAGGGAAACAAGCGGAACGGCAGTTATAAAAACGCCGTTGCCTGCGGTATTTCACGGATAAAAATCTTTACCGGTAAATGTATTGTCGCCGCGTCAGTCTCCACCGCAGTAATGACAATAACCCTTGCCGCATGGATTATCAGCGCCGGGCTGCTGCTTAAAAAATCCGGACCTGTTCATCTGAACGACTTATTGTTCGAGGTCGCCGCCGTCTACCTGATTGCCATCGCCTGCATGATTTCCGGAATTCTATGTCTTGAATGCTTTGAAAAAAATATTTCCGGAATTCTTATGTGGGGCGCAATATGGTTTTTTATTCCTAAAATGATATTTCTGCTGGGAATGCATTTTCAGTTTCTTTTACCGGCAGCCCTGTGGTTTCCCTGCAATCTTTTCACCATCGTAAACGGACAGCATGTGAATACACAGGAGTGTATCACCGCGTGGAACACCCTGGAAGGAATGCTGAAATGCCTGATTTCCGGATTCACAGGAACAGTGCTTTTTACCCTGTCCGGTATACTTTTATTAAGAAAAAAGGATTTATAAGAATTATATTTCGCGGAGGAAATAAAAATGCTGTATTTCTGCTTACTTGCTTTCACGGCCCTTATCGGCGGTTATTTTACGTTTCAATATATTGCCCTTATCCGTGCAATTGACAGGATAACCAGTGATATGAACGACATACGGCAGGATCTCACACAAAACCAGATGCTGCATCTCCCTCTTCCTGACAGGCACTTAAGAGGACTTCTGTGCGCTTTCAATTCGCTCCTGGAGGAGATACAAAAGGAACGGCAAAACTATGAAAAAAGAGAACAAAGGTTCAAAAAGGAAATCGAAAACATCAGCCATGACTTACGAACTCCTTTGACAGTAATTCTAGGCTACCTGAAGCTTTTCAAAAAATCCGGTGAAAGACCTTTTTCCGATAATACGGACTTTTCAGAAACTCTGTGTATCGTAGAGCAAAAAGCAGAAACCCTGAAACAGCTCATCGAGCAATTTTATGATTATTCACGTCTAAATGCCGGTGATTACGAATTAACGCTTGCGCCCGTCGACGTTTCCAGACGGCTTCGCGAAACACTTGCCGGGAATTCCAGACTTTTAGAACAGGCCGGATTGAAGATAACGGCAGAGCTTCCGGACTATCCTCTGTGGGTGGCCGGCGAGGAAGCGGCATTCGACAGAATATTTTTCAACTTACTCCAAAATGCCGCCCGTTACGCGAAATCATGGCTTAAGATTGAAGTGAAAGAACAAAAAGAAACACTGTCGCTTCTGTTTACCAATGACACAGAGGCGCTGTCCCGCAGCGATATTTCTCATCTGTTTGAGCGCTTTTATATGCAGGATCGCTCCCGCAGTCGGGGCGGTACCGGACTCGGGCTGACAATCGCCAAAGCATTAGCGGAAGAAATGAACGGCTCACTTCTCATAAAGCTTCCAGAAGATACCGGTAATTCCAAAGAAGAAAATCTGATTGTCTGTTTTGAATTATGCCTGCCTCCATACCGTATATAAAAAAGAATTCTGCCGCAAAGCCAGATATTTCCAGCCTGCGGCAGTTTCTTATCTCTATTCTCTCATTTTCTTTTCTGTCCCTTATATTTTCCGTCTAGCAAACGGCATGTATCCATCCTTCCGGCGCCTCTACATGTCCCATTTGGATTCCGGTCAGCGTATCGTAAAGCTTCTTTGTTACCGGCCCCATCTCATCCATTCCGCTCGGGAAACAAATCTCCTTTCCGTGATCCACAACCTTTCCTACTGGAGAGATAACGGCCGCCGTTCCGCACAGTCCGCATTCTGCAAACTCTTTTACCTCATCAAACAGGACTTCTCTCTCCTCCACCTCTAACCCGAGATATTTCTCAGCCACATACATAAGAGAACGTCTCGTAATAGACGGCAAAATGGTATCTGACTTCGGAGTCACAACTTTCTGATCCTTTGTAACAAAGATGAAGTTCGCCCCTCCGGTTTCTTCCACCTTTGTTCTGGTCGCAGCGTCAAGATACATATTTTCATCATATCCCTGATTATGAGCATCTACGATCGCATGGAGACTCATCGCATAATTGAGCCCCGCCTTTACATGGCCGGTTCCGTGAGGAGCCGCACGGTCAAAATCGCAGACACGAATCGTAATAGGCTTTGCACCGCCCTTAAAATACGGGCCTACCGGTGTTGTAAATACTCGGAACTGGTATTCGTCCGCCGGTTTTACTCCGATGATTGCATTTGATCCGAAAAGATACGGGCGCACATACAAGGTAGCACCTGAGCCGTACGGCGGAACATAAGCCGCGTTCGCCTCCACAGTCTTATGCACCGCGTCAAGAAATCTGTCCTCCGGAAATACCGCCATCTCAAGCCGTTTTGCAGTGTCCGCCATCCTCGTTGCATTCAAATCCGGACGGAACATCACGATGCGGCCATCCTCTGTCGTATATGCCTTTAATCCTTCAAAACAGGTCTGCGCGTATTGAAGTACACACGCGCACTCATTAATAACTACATTAGAATCCGAAATCAAACCTCCCTCATCCCATGCTCCGTTCTTATAATTGGACACATATCTCTTTTCTGTCTCTATATAATTAAACCCCAGATTTGTCCAGTCAATATTTTTTTTCTCCATCGTCTGTTCCTCCGTTCTTCCATGAAATTCTTTCTCATACCCATCAATCTTGTTTCATTATAATACGTTCTTTCTTAAAATACAAGAGCGCGCTCTGTTTTTTATTCCCGTTATCTTTCCATCATACTGATAGACTCGATGCCGACGCTTCCACCGCGCACCACTTCAATGGTCCGAAACTCCTCTTTCATCAGCTTCACAACCGCGTCATTCTTCGTCGCCGTCTGTACAAATTCCAGAAGCAGACTGTCTTTCCCATAGTCAATTACTTTTGCCTTAAAGGTTTCGGCTATCTGAAAGCACTCCACTTTATCCTCCGGCGTACATTTCTGAACCTTAATATACATAATCTCTTTCATGCGTACAAAAATATTTGTAAAATCAATTACCTTAATCACCTCTACCAAACGATTCAGCTGCTTTTTTATCTGTTCAAATGTCTCGTCATCACTAACCGTTGCAATCGTCATTCTGGATATGGTCGGATCCTCTGTTGTACCTACGGTCAGACTGTCGATATTATAGGATTTTCCTGAAAAAAGCCCTGATATCTTTGACAAAACGCCGTCCTGATTCTCAACATATAAGGAAAGCCATCTTTTTTTCATACTGTTCATATGTATCTCCTCCTAACAATCAATAATCATATCTTCCAGAGTTCCGCCCGGCTGAATCATCGGATATACCAAATCCTCCGGATCAATCTCAAACTCAATTATCGTAGGAACCTTTATGCTTCCCGCCGCTTCCTCAAAAGCCGCCCTTATCTCTTCTTTCTTTGTCACCCGGATTCCCTTTGCGCCATAGCTTTCTGCAAGCCTTATAAAATCCGGCGTATACCTCGGACATTCTACCTCCCCGCATCTTCCCCTGCACGCCGCGCCCGAGCGAAGACAGGTCATGGCGTACCGTTTTCCGTAAAAAAGCTTTTGCCACTGTCTTACCATTCCGAGATTATTATTATTAAAAATACAGGAGATAATCGGAAGCTCTTCTAAGACGGCCGTTGCCAGCTCCTGGATATTCATCTGCATTCCGCCGTCTCCGGAAATGGAAATAACCGGCATGTCGGGATTCCCGATTTTCGCACCGATTGCTCCCGGAAGACCATAGCCCATCGTGCCGAGTCCTCCCGACATCAGAAGCCTCTTTTTCTCTGTAATCTCCGCAAATTGCGCGGTAAACATCTGATGCTGCCCTACGTCCGTAACAATAATACATTCCTCAAACATCTCATTGATTACATTCAGTACATCCTGCGGGGTCATAATCGGTTTCTTTTTCATGGTAAGAGGATGCTCCGTCTTCCAGTCCTCTATCTGTCCAAGCCATTTCTCCGTATTATACTCCTCCACATACTCCAAAAGCTTTTCAATTGCTTCTTTCGCATCCGCTACAATCGGCACATCCACCTGCACATTTTTAGAAATCGCCGCCGTATCAATATCAATATGGACAATCTGTGCATGAGGCGCAAAGGAATGAAGTTTTCCGGTAATTCTGTCATTAAATCTGGTTCCGATGGAAAAAAGCAAATCACATTCTCCTACCGCCATATTGCAGGCATATGCTCCATGCATTCCAAGATTACCGATATAAAGAGGATGCCTTGTAGAAATCGCTCCCCTGCCCATAACCGTTGTCACTACCGGAACCCTCGTCTTATTTACCAATTTGGTAAATACCTCGTTTGCCCGGGCAATATTCACTCCGCCTCCCACAAGAAAAAGCGGCTTTTTGGCTTTCCCAAGCATCTTAATTGCACGTTTAAGCTGACCGATATGCACTCCCGTACTCGGCTTATAGCCCCGGATATTAACCTCTGCCGGATATTCCGGGCTTCCAAGCTCAGCCATCACATCCTTAGGAAGATCAATCAGAACCGGCCCCGGCCTGCCGGTTCTGGCTATATAAAAAGCTTCCTTGATAATCCGGCCCAAATCTTCCCTTTTCTTTACAACTACCCCGTATTTTGTAATGCTTCTCGTAATCCCTACAATGTCAACCTCCTGAAACGCATCATTTCCTATCAGATGTCTGGCCACCTGTCCGGTAAAACAGACAAGAGGCACACTGTCATAATACGCCGTCGCAAGCCCTGTCACAAGATTCGTCGCCCCAGGTCCGCTGGTCACAAGACATACCCCTGTTTTTCCCGTCGAACGGGCATAGGCATCCGCCTCATGAACAAGAGCCACCTCCTGCCTCGGAAGAACGACTTTCGTAAAATCCTGCTTATAAAGCTCGTCGCCAATATCAATCGTACACGCTCCCGGATAACCGAAAATCGTATCCACTTCTTCCTCCCTGAGTGCCTTTACCAGTAATTTGTTGCCGCTGATTTTTTTCATATACATACCTCCTCGTTAATCATACCGGAATTTAAAAAGCCCTAAGCCATACAGCTCAGGGCGAATATAACATCCGTGTTACCACCTAAATTCATAGAAACATCTCTATGCACTCTGCCGGTACAGGAATCTTCTTTCTGCTTACGTTCCGATACCGCTCCCCTGTAACGCAGGGACACGCGTTGAAGTCTACTTGGGAGACGCTCTCCCTTTCGGTTCACTGCTCGAAGGCTACTTCCATAAATCCGTCACGAAGATTCGCACCGTATATCTTCTCTCTTTGCTTCAGGTATCTATGTACTCCTCCCTGTCATAGCATTTTTCTAAATTGAAATCATTATATTAGATAAAACAGTGCTCTGTCAACATATTTCGGATAATTTCCAGAATTTTAAACTTTCCGATATCCCTGTCTTTCTTATGAATCCGCGCTCTTTAAGTATTTCCGGGTATACGCACAGACTGCAAAACATTTCCCGCACAAATCCGTTTCAATACCGGTTTCTTTACTCATAATCTCAACCTGCTTTTTATAGCATTCTCCGACATCTACAATTTCCTCTCTCCTCATGCCGGCTTCCCACAAAGTCCCTTTTAAAGCCTGTGCGGGACAATTTTCCACACATAGGCTGCACTTCCCGCAACGGGATTGCATGACCGCCTCCCCGCACTCTAAAGGTGCATTCGTTAATAAGGAGGAAATGCGTACAGCCGAGCCATATTGATGCGTCACAAGCAGGCAATTCTTTCCAATCCATCCAAGCCCCGCTCTTACAGCTACTGTTTTATGTGGAAGAACAGAAACATTCTCCTCATTCACCTCTACCCTGTCTGTTGTCTGAGCATATGCATCAAACCCTTTATTCCTTAAAAATTCTTCTCCTGCCATAACGATTTCATTCAATTTATGGTTCAGGGAACCATACAGCTCGTAATATTCTTTTGTCGGGGCTTTCTGTAAATCTCTGATAACATTTTCAGGCAGCGGAACGGCAACGGCAACCCCCGCCTGAAAATCACAGTTTTGAACCCTGCTCATATCCCCGACTCCAACCAGGCCGGCGCCTTTGTCATATAATAATTCTCGCAATTCCTCTGTCAATTCCACCGTATCACTCCTTATATAGATATTTTATATATATGATAAAATACTGCTGAAAATCTGTCAAATAAGAACTCAAATTCAAGAATTGTTTATTTTATTTTGTACAATATTGACAATAAAAAAAACAGATATTATAATGAAAACACAGAAAAGACATACTTTCAGAATTCTACTCTTCATGTCTGAATTTTGAAAGCATACGAAAGAAAAAGGAGGAAGAAAATGAAAAAAACAAAGAAACTTTTATGTATTTTACTTGCAGCTGTACTGTGTCTTGGCACGGGACTTGCAGTAAACGGTCAGGAGGCTGAGGCTGCGGGAAAAGTAGTCGCACCAAAAAAAGCGATTTGCGGAGTCGGCGCATCCCACGCAAATTCTTTTACGGTTGATTTGGCCGAAAAAGGAGATACAATCAAAAACATCAAAGTTTATCTGGGTTCAAAAAGGACAAAAAATCTTTATGTCAGAAAAACATATATAAATAAAGGTTATGAGTCTGAAACGTATCGCGAAGCCCCGTATGCCAGAATCAATTTCTATGCCAAAAAAGCCGGAACCTACAAAATTAAATTTGACGTATATAAAAAGAATAAAAAGAAAAGAACAAGCCGTACAGTAAGTGTATATGCAAACGGAACCGGCGCTGTAATTTCATCCGTTACCATTGATGGAAGAAATGTAAGCGGATACAGTGATAATTATACTCCAAGCGATTATTACACTACAAAAAACAGCGGGAAGATTAAATTTAAGCTTGCCAAAGGTTATAAGATTAAAAAAATAAAAATAAACTACTACAGCAAAAATGGCAAAGAAATAACAAAAACTTTCAAAAATGGCAAAAAAGCAACCTTTGGAAAATATGCTTATTCTTATTCCTCTTCTCAATCCGCACAAAACAGCATGTGGGCAGTAACTCGTTTTGATATTACCTATAAAAACGGCTATGCAAAAAATAAAAGCGAAAAAGAGGGCGTTGTCAGCTACTATGTAAATAAGAGAGCTTCTAAATGGTATAAAGCTAAATATTAAATAACACCTAAGCTTAAGCCTGTTAGGAAAGTATGTACATTTAAAACGAAGAGACTGGCGGTAACTTTCCGCAGCCTCTTCGTTTTCTATTATTTCCTATTCTGCATTTTTAAGCACCACATCCATTTGAACCCGTCTCACCCTCCGATATTCCAGTACCATCACCACTCCGTATGTCCCGGCGCCCATAAAAAACATCTGCCAGTAAATCACAGGATCCACATAAAATGTAATCCATCCTGACATTTTGCTTAAAATCACCTCACGGAACAGGTATTCCATTATTTTCCTTGTAACCGGAAGGCTTAAGAGCAAAAGAAGAATAACAACAACAGAAGTCGCAGCAATATAAAGCCTGCTAATCTCCGCATTTGTATAACCCAATATTTTCAAAAGTGATATAGACTGTGCATTTTTTTCAATAATCACCTTTGAGAGCAGGTAAATCAATATCATAAACATTGTCACTGCAAAAAGACTTACCATCCTCATCATTCCGCCCATGGATACGTCAAGCTGTCTCGAAATTTTAGTCAAATCCTCCTTATCAACGATCTCCGAGACATACTCCGCTTTAATATCCGTAATCTCACTGTCCGAAAAATATCCGTTAAAAAATCCCTCCTCCCGGTCAAAGGTTTCATTCAGCTCATAAATCGGCATATAAACCGCAAGTACACTTTCACAGGGAAAGATTCCCGCTGCCTGAAAGGAATATGTCTTTTTTTCATATTTCTCCTCCAATGTAATCGTATCACCCGAATTGATACGATATTTGTTTGCATAAGCGGAAGAAAGATATACTCCTTTTTTACTCATATTAATATTGATATATCTGCTGTTTTCTGTCACTCCGTATAAAGTAATATCATCACCTTTATATTTTTTGTCTTCCTTAGTTTTCAAAGTATATACACTGAATTTTTCCGCATCACTGTTTTCTGTTTTAAGCTCATCCTCACAGGGCCCCGTCTTCAATATATACTGATATTCGCTAAGCATATGATTCTCAATATCATTCCGGTAATGAGATAGCGCCGATGGAATCAGAAGCCCAAACATCAAAAGCAGGTTTGCAAAAAGAATTCCAAAAAGCAGCACGATATAATTGCCCATATTCTGAAAAATGATTCTCATGCGGAATCGGCTGAAAAAACCTATGCCCGTCGAAAGAGGTATCGCTCTCCTCTGTTTTCTTTTTGTCAAATCTCCTCTGATAAATTTAAGCGGAGACAGCATAAGCTTTCGGCTTAATACAGCTCCATTGATGACAAGCATAAAAAGCACCGGTACAACTGTCGTCAGTAAAAACGCCTCTCCATTCCAACAGGTAACATAGGTTGTTAAACTATAGCTTCCATAGTACAAATCCGCCGTCACATTTTTAAACCATGTATATCCGAGAATGTTCCCCGCAAGCGCACCGGCAAGCGTCACCAGAAACGGCATCAGCATATAGTGAAACAAAAGCTCCCTCCTCGTATAGCCGGATGCCCGAAGCGTCCCAATTACACGCGCCTCCTTATTAATGGTATTGCTGACCGTCACCGCAAAAACGAATGCAAGAATCACTATAATAATATACAGAAGTGTAATCATCATAGCTCTGTCGCTTCCTATATCCTCTCCGGTAAACTGAATCGCCTGATTCAGATATCTCGGCACATAGCTCTCAAGCGGAACGATTTTTACCAGCTCTTCTGCAAATCGGTCCGACTGCTTCTTCTCCTTTATGTCATCCTCCGGCCTTTTATCATAAATCCATGAATAGCTGTAAATCATCCCGCTCTTATCATATTTATTGAAAGTGTCCTCTGTTACGACTGCCACACCGAATTTTACAGCATCGAACATCGAATCACTGTTATCCGAAAAGAGACAGCTGTAATCCGGCAGAGCCACCAGCCCCGTCACCCTGTATTTCCTGCTTTTACTTTCCAAAATATCCCCTGTATGGATTCCATTATTATCCGCATACATCCGGTCAACGGCAATTTCACCGCTCTGCTCCGGAAACTCGCCCTCCATCAGACACACCTTATTTACCTCCGCACGCTCCCTAAAAATACGAAGCGTACTATCATTGATAAGCTCCTCCTCCACATAAAAATTATCATAAAGAGAGACTTCCATATCCTCCACTGCTTTTTCCTGCTCTTTGCTCAGCTTTTCGGCGGCGCAGAAGTTCCCGTGCTCAATATTATATTTATCAAAGCTTTCCTTATATGCGGCAATCAGGCTTCCGTCCGCTACCAGAAATCCTGATACAAAACCGATAGTTCCGGTCATAAGAAGAAAAATAACCAGATATTTTCCAATCTCCGCTTTTAATTCTCTGACGTATCTTTTATTCAAAGGATTTTTCATTCTCATCCCTCCTTACCATTCAAGCACATCGGCAGATATTTTATGCTCATTTCTGTAATTTTTTCTCACTTTTCCGTCCCGCAGACTTACTATCCTGTCTGCCATCCCCTTAATCGCATCATTGTGCGTAACCATAAGGACTGTATTCCCATATTTTCGATTGACAGCTTCAATCAATTTTAATATTTCTCTGGAAGTCTGATAATCAAGGGCTCCCGTCGGCTCATCGCAAAGGAGGATATCCGGATTTTTTATAATGGCACGGCCGATTGCCGTCCGCTGCTGCTGGCCCCCTGACAGCTGACTGGGAAGCTTCCTCTGATGCTCATAAAGCCCTAATATATGAAGCAGCTCATCTACATTAAGAGAATTTCTTCCTAAATATGCTCCCACCTCGATATTTTCACGAAGTGTAAGATTCGGAATCAGATTATAAAGCTGAAACACATACCCCAGATGCTCTCTCCGATAAGCCGTAAGCTTCTTTTCCTGCATGCCGGCAAGCCGCTCGCCTCCGATTGACACATACCCTTCCTCCGCACCGTCAATACCACCGATAATATTAAGGAGAGTAGATTTTCCCGAGCCGGAAGGCCCGAGAAGAACACAAAACTCCCCCTTTTCTATCTCCAAATCAATCCCCTTAAGTACTTCTATGCAGTTGTCTCCGTTTCCAAATGATTTCCTGATTCCTCTTATCTCCAAAAACATAAAATTCTCCTCCGCTTTTTCTTATTGATTATTTATTTATCATTAACATAACGACGTTATGTTTAGCTGAAAAATATACGGTGACATATGGGACGCCACCGTGTAAATCTGTATCTCCTACTGCCAGAATCCATACCAGCCGCCGGCTAAATACTTTATCATGGCTGTCATCTGTATTTTTGCCTGCTCCAGCGTAAGTCCGTGGGTAAGAGGATGAATAAAGGTCTCCATCTGCAGGTGCACAAGACAATGAAGCGTATTCTCATCAAGCCCTTTCTTTCCAAAAGAAATATCCATAACCTCCGCCATGTGACGGTAGTGTCTTTCCGACAGCTCCACAAACAGATCCATACAGTTCTCATATTTTGAGCCCTGAGCCTTTGTAAGCAGAAGCAGGAATTCATCACGAAACCTGTATAGATACTCCGTCGCTTCAAGCATCGTCAAATTATTTCCCTTTGAATGCAGTGCAAAAAGCATGTGCCGGACATCCTCCGGCTTAGAATAATCCAAGTCCTCGCACAATGCGTCCTCTTCATCATAATGGGCTTTCATGATTCCGTAAATCTCTTTAAGCGGTTTTTCAACCAGCGCTCCGAAAAGATTCTCCTTATCCTCAAAAAAGAAATACATCGCTCCTGTCGTAACTCCCGCTTTTTTACAAATATTACGAAGCGACGCTTTCATATACCCCTTTTTCAGAAACTCTTCTTTTGCCGCCAGAAGCAGCTTTTCCTTTGTCTGCCGGTCCTGTTTCATATATTTCCTTTACAAATCCTTTTTAATCCTTTATCATTATCCTCATTAAATAACACCGTCCCCATTTCCTGTACAGCCATGCTTATCTTCCATGCAATGACAGCTTCCGTGATGATGTTCTTCTCCCTGCTGTCCATGTCCATGATGGTCACAATGAACATCCGGATTAAACACAAGTTTTCCCGCAAGCAGCGACTCCACAGCCTCATCTGCGTTGCCGGATACCCCGCCATAAAGACGAATTCCGGCCTCTGCCAATGCAGTCTGTGCACCTGCTCCAATTCCACCGCAGATCAGTGTATCTACTTTCTTTTCGGCAAGCATTCCTGCGAGAGCGCCATGACCACTTCCTTTTGTATCCACAACCTGAGTATCTGCAACCCTGCCATCCCTGACATCATACACCTTAAACTGTCCTGTGTGTCCAAAATGCTGGAATACATTTCCATTTTCATAAGTAACTGCAATCTTCATAATCCTGTCATCCTTTCTTTCTATTACTCTTTCTGCAATCCGACTCCATGATATTCTGCTTACATCTGCAAATCCTGTCTCTTTCTTCCCGATACAAAGCTTTAATTCCCGCGCAAGCCTCCGCTCAAATTCCGGGAGACTCTCCGGCACCGGTTCATCTGTATTTCTCATCTCCGGCATCTCTACATACCGTACGTCCGCTCCCGGCGCCGCTTCCTCGAGCCACTCTCTGATTCCCGGAAAGTCCGTCATCACGACCCGGTTGCCACATGCAAGCGCCTCAATCACTGTAAGGGGAATTCCCTCAAAAAAGGAGGGAAGTACGAAAATATCACACTGATTATACACCTGTGCAAGCTCCGTCTGAGACAGTCTTCCTAAAAACTCCACCTGATACCGGCAATTTTCCGCAAGCTCTCTGATTATCTTATATTCCGCTTCATTCCCCGTACTTCCTGCCAGATACAGCTTAAGCATGTCCTTTGGAAAATCCAGAAGCGAAAGACTTCTGATAAGGCTTATCACACCCTTTTTTTCCGCAATCTTTCCCGCAAACACAAGACGCGTCATACCGTCTTTCTTTTGTTCCCCGCCTTTTTGCTTCTCCCATGCCCGATAAAATACGGCGCTGTTATACCCCATTCCGACACGGGTAATTCGCTCTCCGCTTACACGGTATATTTCCTTAACGCTCTCCTCCTGCGCTTTCTGCGGCACAAAAATGTGATTCAGTTCTTTTATCTGCTCTCTGATATATTCCTGTTTAAGCGCTGTTTTCCTCATCTGTCTGAGATCCGTATTATGGCAGAAGCCGTAAATTCTATGCTCCGGAAAATGCTCTCTCACCGCCGCCGTCAAAAGATAAAGATGATGACAGAGAATCAAATCCGGCTTTAATTCCTCCACCGCTCTCCTGATAACACTAAGAAACTCTCTTAAAAACCGCTCCGTCATCTCCGGCGTCATATCACAATATCTTGTACTCTTATACGGCATCTCATCTGACATTCCCGCAATGGGAAAGGGAAGCCTCTCACTGCAGAAATAGACAGGGTAAAACAATACCCCCTCCGGAAGCTCTGCCTTATCCTCCCTATAAACCCCGGCAACTACTGCCTGTTCATGACCCGCCAACGCATACTCCTTTACAAGCTCTGTCAGATAAACGCCGCTTCCCGTACTGCCGGGCTTCTGCGCTGTGATACTTAAAATTTTCATCCTACTCCGCAACCCTCTCATAAACCGTAAAATAATATTCTAAATCAAAGCACGTCTGCTCCTCGCTCACTTTTGTCATACGCCACGCCTTCTCCTCATCCAGATTCGGAAAATAAGTATCCGCGTCATACGCATGGTCTATCTTTGTAACAAACGCCGTATCGCACATAGGAAGCATCGCCCGGTAAATACTCTCGCCGCCGATTACATATATCTCTCCCTCGTATTTTTCCGCCTCCTTGAGCGCTTCCTCCACACTGTGGACAACCACTGCATCCTTTATCTTATAGCCCGGATTCTTTGTCAGCACGATATTTACCCGGTTCTTAAGAGGCTGTCCCTGAGGAAAACTCTCCAGAGTCTTTCTTCCCATAATAACAATATTGCCCTTTGTAGTCTCCCGGAAAAACTTCATATCCGCCGGAATACTCCACATCATCCGGTTATCCTTCCCAATCGCCCAGTTCTTATCTACCGCTACAATCAAGTTCATCCTCTTTTCTCCTCCCGACATGGCTCACTCCCGCTTTATCATGCAGCTTTTATACTGCTACCGGTATATTTTTTATCTGCTCATGAGTTTCATAATCTATCAGCTTAACATCCTCCGGCGTAAATTTACAAAAATCCTTAATTTCCGGATTCAGCCAAAATTTCGGCGCCGGGAGCGGCTCCCTCTTAATCAGCTCCTCCACAAGGGGAACATGTCTGTCATAAATGTGAGCGTCCGCAATCATATGAACAAGCTCACCTGCATCCATACGGCACACCTGCGCCAGCATATAAAGGAGCACCGCATACTGGCACACATTCCAGTTATTTGCCGTCAGCACATCATTGGAGCGCTGATTTAAAATACCGTTTAACACAAGCCTGTCCTGCCCCGGCCTTTTTGTTACGTTAAAGGTCATGCTGTAGGCACAGGGATACAGATTCATCTCGTGCAAATCCTGATGCACATATAGATTTGTCATAATCCGTCTGCTGTACGGATTATTTTTAAGATCATAAATCACCCGCTCTACCTGATCAAACATTCCCTCCTTATACTGATGCTTTACACCCATCTGATAACCGTACGCCTTGCCGATTGAGCCGTCCTCGTCCGCCCAGCTGTCCCAGATATGGCTGTTAAGGTCATGGATATTATTTGACTTTTTCTGCCATATCCACAAAATCTCATCGGTACAGCTCTTAATCGCCGTCCTCCGAAGCGTCAGCGCCGGAAACTCCTTACTCAAATCATAGCGGTTCACAACCCCGAACCGCTTAATCGTATAGGCGGGCGTTCCATCCTCCCACACCGGACGTACCTTTTCCCCTTTCGTATCCGTCCCGTTATCTATAATATCCCTGCACATGTCAATAAACACTCTGTCTGCATAGCTCATCTCACTGATTTCTCCCTTATCCCGGCCTGTCAGCTGACAGCATTTTCCCCTATTATAGCAACTGCCTGAGAAAAAAACAATGATAATTATAATTTTCTAACAGACAATCTCCCGCATAGATCTGCCCATAAGAAATTCATTCACCGCGCTCACCTTTGCTCTGTCATAAACATAAAATGTCATCTGAGCTCTCCCCGGATTATGATAGACTTTCCAATATCCGTTCATCAGGCTGTTTTTCCCCGCCTCACGGATAAAACAGACGACGTCCTCTACCGGATAATTCAAAAACACTCCAATCTCATGGGGAAATCCCATATCCTTTTCCGAATACCGGCGTACCCTTTCGGAAAGCTGTAAAAGCACGGAATCCATATCTCTGCGCCGGTATCCAAACTCCTCAAGAAAGCTTTGTACATCCTCCCTTTCCAAATATGCCCCAAACTCCTTTTCACGGTAAAACAGTACCAGACATCTGTCCTCTCCGCTCATCAAAACATAATATTTGATTTCCGTCCCTGAAAAAATCCACTCAAGCTCTTTATAGGCGCCGGCCTCAAGATTCATAATACAGGCGACCTTAAAGCCTTTCAAAAACGGGGCGCATTGAAAAATAATCTGAAACTGCAGACGCTTTCTGAAATCCTCACAGGAAAACATATAAGATATCACTTCGACAGGCATAATATACCTCCTTATTTGATATTAATTATCATTTTCATCTAAAGAATATCATATACTTCATTTTAGTTCAACCAAATAACTGATATTATTTTCTCATTAAGGAAAAGATATGCAATCGGGGACGGGGTTTTTTTAGAAAAACCCCGTCCCCGATTACCGATTATGGCTCTGCAATATTATAAAGCACTCTATTGAGCATCTTCTCCAATGCACCGATTTCTTTTTTATTCATCCCGAGCGTCAGCATTTTATCCAGCTTCTTCCTGTCCATCTCCATGCGTCTCTGAATATCATACGCCTTTTCCGTCAGATAAATATTTTTGCATCTTTTGTCCCTGTTACTTGGCACAACCAAAATAAATCCCTTTTCATCCAGTCTTTTTAGAAGTCCTGTTACCGTGGGATTTCTCAGGCTTAACGCTTTCTCAATATCCCTCTGAGTTACCTCCTCCTTACTGCACACAAAAAGATAATCCAATACCGCGCATTGCGATGCAGTAATTCCAAGTGTACGCAGACGGCTGTTAAATTCTTTTTCATACACATTATTGATTTGCTTAAACATAAACCCTATTGTCATCCGCTCCCGCATATACTCGTCTCCTGCTTCGTTTTTTACCTCAAAATTATCCTCTGCGCGTCCTGCCTCTCATAAGCTCAAACAAATTTGCCCTTGCTAAAAGCCTTGCCGTTGTATAAAATAATACCACATCAATCGGCAGCATTACCATCTGTTTTACCGCCCTTGTCGGAAGCAGCGCAAGAAATGCATCGCCATATAAAAGTGTAAGCCAATATGTATTTAACAGAAGATTGACCACAACTGCCACAATACCGTTGGCGGCAATCACTCTCATAAGGCTTATCGGCTTTCTATATAAAACCGCTCCATATATCGTTCCGCCAACCATCGCACTGATTGTAAATCCCGGAAAGAATCCGCCGATTGGCTTTATCATGTATGAAATCAAATCGGACAAACCGCCGACCATACATCCGGTTACCGGACCGAAAAGCATTCCCGTAAGCTCCTTTGCGACGGAATCAAAACCTATTCTTACATACTCGGTAAGCTGCAGTCTGTAAAAGCCGAGCACGACCGTAATCGCCAAAAGCATTGCTGCCGCGGCCAAGGTCTTCAAATCTTTCAGCTCTCGAAAGGATTCCGTAAATTGTGTTTTCACTTTTCTCATAAAAAATACCTCCTTTGCAGTAGTCCTTAAAGCTACGCATAGCAGGTAACCTGTCCGTCTATGTGTAGCAGCGGGATGCGGAACATGCACCGCGGTATCTTGTCCCTGATACTCTTCGTCCGTCTGGCAACTCCCCGTCCAGACGGCACTAAACGCACACATTCCTACTCTGCTTTTCTTAATCACTGTTACGGGAATATTCTAACACAGTTTCAAAAGGAGAGCAATAAAAACTCTATTTCATTTTTTCAGCTCGCGCACTGCATACCCGATGGCCACCGTCGCGGCTGCCGCATCCGCAATCGGACCCGCGTACATAACCCCGTCAATTCCCATGAACAACGGAAAGATTACAATCAGAGGCAGCAGGAAGATTACCTGTCTCGTTAGAGATACGACAATTCCAAGCCCTGCCTTTCCGATTGACGTGAAAAACCCCGAACACATCGGCTGTACGCCGTTTATAAACGTCATAAACATGAATATTTTAAAATATTGCTCGGCAAAACGAAAATATTCCTCGCTTCCTGTTCCAAAAATACTGACAATCTGGCGCGGAAACAGCTGAAAACAGATAAAGAAGAAAATTCCCACTGTAAAAGCTATCTGAAATGCCTTTTTGTAAGTATCCCGCACACGTTCATATTTCTCCGCCCCGTAATTATATCCCCAGATAGGCTGACATCCCTGCGAAATACCGATACAGATTGCCATAAATACCATATTCACCTTTGAAATAACGCCGACACACGCAAGCGGAATATCCGTCCCGTAAACAGACGACGCCCCGTAATATCTCAGAGTATTATTCATCACAATCTGGACCGCCGCCATCGCAATCTGGTTAACACAGGACGCCATACCAAGAGAAACAACCGCTTTCAGATACTCTCCTTTCGGTCTCAGTTTTTCCCGGGACAGCTCCATTTTCCGGAATTTCATAAAATATACGATTACAATGATTCCTGATATTACCTGTCCGATCACCGTAGCTGCCGCTGCGCCCTGAATCCCCCAGTGAAAGCCAAATATAAAAAGCGGATCTAATATTGTATTGATAATCGCCCCGGTGAGCATACATGCCATCGAATAGGCCGGGCTCCTGTCCGCCCGAATGATATGATTTCCTCCGGTAGTCAGTATAAGAAAGGGAATTCCAAACGCGGTAATCCCCGTATAATCCTGCGCATACGGAAGCACCTCCGGCGTAACGCCGAAAAGCTGCAAAAGCGGATTTAAAAATAACATAACGGCCGCCGCTATCGCTACTCCGCAAATTCCAAGCATTGCAAGGCCTGTCCCTGCAATGCCTGCCGCCTGATTATGATTTCCCTCTCCGGAAGACAGGTTAAAATTCGAAGCGCTCCCGATTCCCAGAAGAAGCGCCGTCGCCGTGCAGATAATAGACACGGGAAACGCGATATTGGTCGCCGCGTTTCCAAGCATCCCTACCCCCTGCCCGATAAATATCTGATCCACAATATTATAAAGAGAGCTTACAAGCATACTGATAATTGCCGGCACCGCAAATTTGGCAATCAGTTTCCCAATTCTTTCTGTTGCCAGCGGATTCGCTTCCATATTCCTTTCGACCATAATTCCTCCCAATTTTCCAATGTCATTATACCAGTACTAAAGTATAGCACAAATGTATTTCCGCTTGCAAAATTTTTTCAAAAAAATGTTGACAAACATTTTCTCATATAGTATAGTATTTATTGTTCCGAGGAACAAACATATATGCGACAGTGGCTCAGTTGGTAGAGTACGACCTTGCCAAGGTCGGGGTCGCGGGTTCGAACCCCGTCTGTCGCTCTTTTCTAAGGATTGAAAGCATTGATTTGTCGATGCTTTCTTTTTTTACTCTCAATTAACCATTTTTAAGATATAAGGTCTTTAAAACCCTTTCCAAAGACCTTATACCCTGTTTATTATCCGTCTAACCGCTGCTACAGGTCTAACCCGCCGCATTCTTTCCTCCGAACCTCAAGTCCCAGCTCCTCAAGCTGCTTTTCATCCACCTTTGTCGGCGCTTCCGTCATAAGATCCGACGCATCCTTGATCTTGGGAAATGCAATCACATCGCGGATACTGTCCTCTTTCGCCATCAGCATAATCAGCCTGTCCAGTCCGTATGCAAGCCCGGCATGAGGCGGCACGCCGTATTTGAAAGCAGTAAGTAAAAATCCGAACTGCTCCTGCGCCTGCTCAGGCGTAAAGCCCAGCACTTCAAACATCTTATTCTGAATATCCGGATTAAAAATCCTCACGCTTCCTCCCCCGAGCTCCGTCCCATTCAATACAATATCGTATGCCTTTGCACGGACTCTTCCCGGGTCGCTGTCAATATACTCCATATCCTCTTCCATCGGCATTGTAAACGGATGATGCATCGCTACAAAGCGATCCTGCTCCTCGCTCCACTCAAGCAGCGGGAATTCGGTTACCCACAAAAACCGGTAATCGCTCTTATCTAAAAGCTCCAGCTGACGGGCCAGCTCCAGACGGAGCGCACCCAGCACATCCCATACAACCTTATTTTTATCTGCGGCAAATAACAGCAAATCTCCGTTTTGTCCGTCCATTGCCTGAATCAGCGCAGACATTTCCCCGTCTTTCATAAATTTCCCAAAGGATGATTTTACAGTGCCGTCCTCCTGAATTGCCGCGTAGGCAAGCCCCTTTGCTCCATAACCTTTCGCGAATTCCACCAGCTTATCTATCTTTTTCCGGGACATCGCGCCCTGTCCTTTCGCATTGATACCCCGGACGGTTCCGCCATTTTTCACTGCGCCCTTAAATACGGCAAATTCACAATTCTTTACAACCTCCGTCACATCCGTAAGCTCCATTCCAAAGCGGATGTCCGGCTTATCCGATCCGTAGCGGTCCATCGCCTCCTGCCATGTCATCCTCGGAATCGGAAGCGGCACCTCCACTCCCAATACCTCCCGGAATACTTTCGCCAGAAGCCTTTCATTTACATCAAGAACCTCCTCCACGTCAACGAAAGAAAGCTCCATATCAATCTGCGTAAATTCCGGCTGACGGTCCGCCCGGAGATCCTCGTCCCGGAAGCATTTTGCAAGCTGGAAATATCTGTCGCAGCCGGAGCACATCAAAAGCTGCTTAAAAAGCTGCGGCGACTGAGGCAGCGCATAAAAATGTCCCCGATGGATCCGGCTCGGCACAAGATAATCTCTTGCTCCCTCCGGCGTGCTTCCAATTAAAATCGGCGTCTCTATCTCCAGAAAGCCTTCTTCTGCAAGAAACTGACGGATAAGCGTCGCCACCCGGCTTCTCATCATAAGATTCCGCTGCATATCCGGCCGTCTAAGATCCAGATACCTGTATTTCAGGCGCACCTCCTCCTTGGTTTTGGAGCTTTCCTCAACCGGAAACGGAGGCGTCTCCGATTCCGAAAGGATCCGAAGCTCCTCCGGAATAATTTCGATTTCCCCGGTTGACAGATTTTCATTGACTGCACCGGAACGCTTTTCTACCGTTCCCGTAACTGCCACCACATATTCGGAACGAAGTCTTGCCGCCTTTGGAGGCAGAGAAGCTTCTGACTTTCCCTCCTCAAACACAACCTGAATAATACCGGAACGGTCCCGTACGTCTACAAATACAAGCCCTCCCTTATTCCTGTTTTTCTGCACCCAGCCCATAACGGTAACTTTTTCACCGATATTTTCTTTCGTAAGCTCCCCGCAGCGATGCGTCCTCTTTAACCCTTTCATTGACTCTGCCATGTCATTTTTCTCCTCTCATAAATTACATCTGCACGATAGAATCCTCGTAGCAGTCTATCATTTCCTCGTACCCTTCTGCCGCCAGCTGTTCTTTCTGAAACTTTTTATTCTTCTTCATATTTACAATCAGCACCTGTTTTCCCGCCTCTCTGTCGGACTTTGCAAAATCAAGCACCTTAAGGATTCCGTCTCTCGGAAGCTTTTTATCAAGCAAATAAGCTTTTTTTATCCCCTTTTTCGGCACCTCGAAGCCGTTTTCCAAAAGCAGCATCACAATTCTTTCAAATCCAATGGAAAAACCGCATGCCGGAGTATCCTGCCCTGTAAATTTTCCAATCATTTTATCGTATCGCCCTCCTCCGGCGACGGAGCCACCGAAGTCGTCCATTGTTACCTCAAAAATAGTCCCTGTATAATAGGACTGTCCTCTTACAAGCGTAGGGTCAAATTTTAATTGGAAATCACACTCTTTCGCGGCATCCACACTGGACATAATAAGCTCCATCCCCTCTGCCGTTTCATCGTTCAAATATCCGCCCAGCTTTTCATTAAGATAACGGATACCGGAAATATCCGGCGATACCTCGTCAAAAAGTCCAAGATAAGAAGCAACGCTTTCCTTAGAATAGCCGAGCCCTGAAAGCTCCGCCTCCACTCCGTCCTTTCCGATTTTATCCATCTTATCTAAAATAATAAATACCTCGTCGTAGTCTTCTTCTTTAAAACCACTATATGCCGCCATCGCTTTTAAAATATTGCGGTCATTGATACACACGGTAAAATTCCGAAACTTAAGCTTCCCAAGCATCGCGGTCGTTGCCAGAATCAGCTCAATCTCCGCCAGATTACCCGTCTCTCCCAGAATATCAATATCGCACTGCACAAACTGGCGGAACCGTCCTTTCTGCGGGCGGTCGGCGCGCCATACATTGCCAATCTGAAGCGCCTTAAAAGGAGACGGCAGCTCATTCGCATGATTGGCATAATATCTTGCAAGCGGCACGGTCAAATCATAGCGAAGCCCGCAGTCCGCCAGATCATTTTCCTCTTTCACATTCTCAAGTTTAAGCTTCTGCCCCCGCTTCATAATCTTAAAAATCAACTTTTCATTATCTCCGCCCTGCTTACTGGTCAGGTTTTCAATATGCTCCACACAGGGAGTCTCCATCGACTGAAAACCATAGGTCTTATACGTATCTTTAATAAGCTGAATCAGATAATCCCTGACCTCCATCTCACGGGGCATCCTGTCATTCATGCCTGTAACCGTTTTTTTCTTTAACGCCATAGCCATTCTCCTTTTCTATCTATCATCTCGTCAATACGGTTTATATAAGCGTCAATCGCCTTGACGTTTTCAATCCTTATCAGATTCGTTTTTTTCTTTTTACCGGCAGGATTCTCTACCGGTTCCTTAAATACAAGCTTTGTAGAGGCCCCCGCTCCCGCCGCAATAACAGACTGCTTTTCCTCCATAATAAGTATATTGTATATTCCGGCTTTGTCAACCTTTGCATAGCCCACATTTTCAAAATCCCCCGCAATATTCTTCTGCCGGTACAGATAATAGGGCGACATTCCCATCTCCCCCGCGAACATGGCAGCATCCTCAATCATCTGACCTATATCCGGTGATACCGCGGCTCCTCCTGTCTGCCCAAGCCTTGCAGCTCTCTTAATCGCAAGCGCATGAACCGTCAGGCTGTCAGGAGCAAGCTTTTGAATCTGACGAAGCGTATCTTTCATGTCCCCGGCTGTCTCTCCTGGAAGTCCTGCAATTAAATCCATATTAATATTGTCAAATCCTGCCTTTCTTGCCATATGATACGCCGTATAGACCTCCGCTGCCGTATGGCCTCTTCCAATCACATCCAGCGTCCTTTGCTGCATGCTTTGGGGATTAATAGAAATCCTCGTCACTTTGTGAGCCTTTAATACCTTAAGCTTATCCTCCGTAATACTGTCCGGCCTTCCCGCTTCCACCGTATATTCCAGAAGATATTGTCTGGAAAAGCTTCTGTCAATAAAATCCAACAGCCTTTCAAGCTGTCCGGCGTTTAGCGTCGTGGGAGTTCCACCGCCAATATAGATGGTATTTAACCGCCATCTTCCCGCCATTTTTGAAACGGCAGCAAGCTCCCTGCACAACGCCTCCAAATAGCCCTCCACAGAGCTTTCCCATTCAGACAAAGCTCCCGAGCTAAAGGAGCAGTATGTACACACCGACGGACAAAAGGGAATCCCGATATAAAGGCTGTATCCGTTTTCTGCATCCAGCCGCTTAAGCAGCTCCCTTTCCCGGACGGCTATCCGCCACGCAAGCTCCGCCTTTTCAGGCGCCGCAAAAAACTCTCCCTGAAATTTGGCGGTAAATTCTTTTTTTACCGCCCCCTTTTCAAGAGCAGCCATAGCAATCTTTGTCGGCCGTACCCCCATAAGAATTCCCCATGCGAGCCGCTTTCCCGTAAGTAAAGCCAGTTCCTCATACAGAAGACAGTCAATCCGGTATTTCAATTTTTTACCGCCAATCCCATCCGAATCCGGAATCCGTTCCTTTGTTATAACGATTATCTCCTCCTCATTCAGATAAACGGTAATATAATTAGAGGCTTTTTCCTCCACAGCGGATACAACCTCCTCAAGCGGATAAAAAGCCTTCACCATATGATATCCATTATAAACATAAGCTTCCCTGCTGCATATCACCCGAAACATCTCTTATTCTCCCGTCTATACATAAGGATTATGCATCTTCTCATGGCCGATTGTCGTCTCCCCGGAATGTCCCGGATACACAAGCGTCTTATCCGGCAGTACAAAGAGCCTCTCCCTGACAGAGCGAACCAGCGCCGATGTACTGCTGTTTTCAAAATCCGTCCGTCCGACTGAATTCTGAAACAAAGTATCCCCGCTGAAGAGAATATCCTCCGACGGCACGTAATAACAACAGCATCCCATCGTATGTCCCGGCGTATGAATGACCTCAAAATCAATACCCGCAAGTGCAAGCTTCTCTTTATCTTTCACATACTCTGCATCCGGGAAAGTATATCCGGCGGTATAAGTTCTGGACTGATTCAGACGGGCGTCATTCATAGCATCCTTATCCGCCTCATGTACGTAAACCGGCATAGGAAATTCCTCTAAAAATCCGTCAATTCCCATAATATGATCAAAGTGCCCGTGCGTGAGAAGAATGGCCTCCGGCTTAAGCCCCTCCTCTTTGATATGGCTGATAAGCTTCCCGGGACAGCCGCCCGGATCTATCACAACCGTTTCTTTCGTTTCCTCTTGAACTGCCAGATAACAATTCGTTCCAAGAATTCCCACTGAATATTTCTCCACCCTCATATGCTGCAAACTCCTCTTTCTAACCTGTTGTTCTCTCAATATCCAATATATCCTCCAGCTGGCGCAGCCTGCCGATCACTTTTCCCAATTCTTCTCTTCCGTGTACAATAAATCCGGTCTCTATCGTCGCCGTCCCCTGCTTACTCGTACGGATATTCATAGATTTCACATCAACGCCTGCCTCTGTGAAAATTTGCGACACCTCCATAAGAAGACCCTTCCTGTCATTCGCATACATCTTGATTTCCGCCAGATACTGTCCCTCTGCTTTTTCCGCAACATTGCTCTCCCATTCGACCTCAATCAATCTTGCGCGCTCCGCCTCCGTCAGATGTATCATATTCACGCAGTCGGTCCGGTGAATGGTCATACCGCGTCCCCTTGTCACAAAGCCCACAATCTCATCACCCGGAACCGGATTGCAGCATCTGGAAAAGCGCACTGCCATATCGTCGATTCCTTTCACCACAACGCCGCTTTTCGATTTGGCAATATGAACCTTATTGCGCGCGGCCTCCGCCACCTTCTCAAGCACAACCTCATCCGTAATTTCCTGCTTATGCTCTTTCGCATATTCCTCGACAAGCCGGTTGACAACCTGCCCTTCCTTAAGCCCGCCGTGGCCAATCGCAGCCAGTACGGAATCCCAATCCCTGAATCCATACTTTTTCTGTACAATTTCCTGATATTTTGCCTGGGAAATATCGGAAACCTGAATTGATTTTGCCCTGCAATAGGACGCGATCATCTCCTTTCCCCTGACAATATTTTCTTCCTTGAATTCCTTTTTAAACCACTGGTTAATTTTATTTTTTGCCTGCGTACTCTTAACAACATTCAGCCAGTCACGGCTCGGCCCTCTGGAATTCTGAGAAGTCAGAATTTCAATGCGGTCGCCGTTCTGTATCTTATAATCAATCGGCACAAGTCTGCCGTTTACTCTCGCGCCGACCATCTTATTTCCTACGGCGCTGTGAATCACATAGGCAAAATCAATCGGCGTAGAACCATTCGGCAGATTTTTTACATCCCCCTGGGGAGTAAAGCAGTATACGTCCTCCGCAAAAAGGTCAAGATCGCCTTTAATCAGGCTTAAGAACTCCCGATTATCTGACATATCCTGCTGCCATTCCAAAATCTGTCTGAGCCAGCTTAGCTTTTCCTCCTCCTGCGTCGCCACGCTCTTCTTACTGTCGCCTGTCTCCTTATATTTCCAATGCGCCGCGATACCATATTCCGCAGTTTTATGCATCTCCTGCGTCCGAATCTGAATTTCAAAGGGCTGGCCTACCGAGCTCATCAATGTCGTATGAAGCGACTGATACATATTCGGCTTCGGCATCGCAATATAATCCTTAAAGCGTCCCGGAATCGGCGTATACATCTCATGAATGACCCCAAGCGCCGCATAACAGTCCTTTACGGAATCCACAATAATACGTACCGCAAAAAGGTCATAAATCTGGTCAACCGTCTTATCCTGATTCACCATCTTTTTATAAATACTGAAAAAATGCTTCACGCGTCCGCTTACATCGCCCTGGATGTTCGCGTTTTTCAAATGCGCCAACACCTCTTCCACAATCTGCTGTACAAATTCCTCACGCTCTGTTTTTCTTGTGTTGATTTGCTCTACCAAATCAAAGAAAACCTCCGGCTGGGAATATTTAAGCGCCAGATCATCAAGCTCTGTCTTAATCTTGGATATACCAAGCCTCTGTGCAATCGGCGCATAAATATCCATTGTCTCTTTCGCCTTTTCCCTCTGCTTTTCCGGCTTCATAAATTGAAGGGTACGCATATTATGAAGCCTGTCGGCAAGCTTAATAATAATTACCCGGATATCCTTCGCCATCGCAAGAAACATCTTGCGTAGATTTTCCGCCTGCACCTCCAGCTTGTCGGAAGAATAGGACAACTGCCCAAGCTTCGTAACACCGTCCACCAGAAGCGCTACCTCCGCGCCGAATTCCTCCCTGATTTCCTCATCTGTAATCTCCGTATCCTCCACAACGTCATGAAGCATTGCGGCAAGAATCGTCTCCTTATCCATCTCCAGATTTGCAAGGATAATAGAAACCCAAAGAGGATGTATAATATACGGCTCCCCTGATTTACGGAACTGGTTTCCATGAGCCTCTGCGGCAAGCTCATATGCTTTTTTAATCTGGCTTACATCTGTAGACGGATGGTATTTCCGAATGCGAGCAATTAACATGTCATAGAGCTTATCCGGGTTCTCATAATCACCCGGAGCTTTTACCGCGTGCCCGTCTACAATCTCAAGTCCTTTTCCAAGATCTGTAGTGATCGCCTCTGGCGCAATCCTGTCGTCCAGAGATTCATAAGTTGTAATCTTATCTGACATATTATCGCTCTCTCCCTTCTGCTGATTTTCTTACGGCATCCGCAATTATTTCCCCGGATATACAATGACCGAATCTATATCGTAGCCCTTAAGCCTTTCCCTTCCTTTTAATCCGGCAAGCTCCATAAGGAACAGAGCCTTCACAACTTTGCCGCCAAGCTTTTCCACCAGTTTTATCATGGCATCATTCGTGCCCCCGGTCGCCATCAAATCATCAATAATTACGACTCTCTGTCCCGGCAGAATCGCATCCTTATGAATCTCAAGCTCCGCAGTTCCATATTCTAAAGCGTACTCTACAGAAACCGTTTCACACGGAAGCTTTCCTTTCTTACGAATCGGGATAAACGGCTTATGAAGACTGTATGCAATGGGTACGCCGAAAATAAATCCTCTGGATTCCGGTCCCACAATAATGTCAAACTCCACACCCTCAAGCTTTTCTCTCATAAGATCAATGGATAAAGCAAGTCCGTCCGCGTCCTGAAGCACGCTCGTAACGTCCCTGAATATAATTCCCGGCTCCGGAAAATCCGGAATACTTCTTACATATTCTTCTATCTTTTTCATTTCATGCACTCTCCATTCTGTTTTAACATAAAACACACACTTAAGTATACCATTAGTTTCTCTGTTTTTCAAATATTTCTACTTATAATGCGTAATTATAACCTGAAGGCTCTTTCTCCCCATATATTCATTTATCCCCGGATAATAGGTAACAGACAACCGATTTTTTTGTCTCCAAAGTTCCTCCTGAAAGGCCTTTACATCCCCAAAATAAAGCGCCTCAAGACAAACGCCCGATTTATCGCACGCCTTTGCTTTCAGGACATTTTGATTCTTTCCCATAATACGGATATTCGAAAAAACAATCTCACGGCCGGCAAAAACCGGCTTCGTATTCCCATTCCCGAAAGGCTCCAAAAGCGTCAGCTCTTTGACAAACTCCTCCGTGATTCCGGAAAACGGAAGTTCCATATCAATCACTACCTTTTCCGTCAGCTCCTCCTCATCCAGCATACAATTTTCATTTAAAAGCCGCCTGAGCTTTTCCACATTTTCCTGTTTCAGGGAAATTCCTGCCGCAAGGCGATGGCCGCCGTACTTTGTTAAAAGCTGCTTACACTTACTTAATTCCTCATACATGGAATAGGCGTCGATAGAACGTCCGGAGCCTTTCACACCCTCTTTCGCATCTGTTAGGATGAATACCGGCTTATAATAACGCTCTTTCACCTTTCCCGCCACGATTCCCGCCAGGCTTTCATGGCAATCCGGAAGATAAATCACAAGCACTCTGTCATCCTTTACCGCTGTATTCTCAGCAATTGAGACCGCCTGTTTTACCGCCTGAGCCGTCATATCCTTTCGGCTGTCATTTAACGCTTTGAGTTCACCGGCAAGAATATCCGCCTCCTTTTTCTGTTTCGCCCTCAGAAGCTCCAGTGCTCTTTTGGCTGTATCCAGCCGCCCTCCGGCATTCAGGCACGGCCCTATGACAAATCCGATATGGTAAGCGCTTAACTGCTCTTTCTGAATGCCCGTACAGTGTAAAAGCGCCCTAAGCCCCGGATTTGATGTCCGCTTCAGCATAGACAGGCCTTCCTTTACAAGCATACGGTTCTCTCCTGTCAGCTCCATCACATCTCCTACGGTTGCAATTGCCACATTCTCAATCAGATAATCCATATCCTCGACATCACGCCCGGATGCCTCGTGAAGCGCCTCAACCAGCTTATAGGCGACTGCAGCGCCGCACAGCCCCTGAAACGGATAGGGACAATCCTCTCTTTTCGGATCAACCACCGCGTCTGCAGGGGGCAAAAAATAATGCCTTTCTCCGTCTGTGTCCTCATAGGGAATCTCATGGTGATCCGTTACAATAACCGACATACCGAGAGACTTTCCGTATGCAATCTCTTCTGCCGCGGCAATTCCGTTATCGCATGTAATAATCGTATCAATCCCGGCCCGGTACGCCCGCTCAATCAAACGAACATTCAATCCATATCCATCCTCAATCCGCTCCGGTATATCGCTGTCTACATCGGCTCCCAGCGCCTCTAAGCCTTCCAGAAGAATATAGACGGCATTTACTCCGTCAATATCATAATCTCCGATAATGCGAATCTTTTTATTCTCCCGTATCTTTTCAAGCACAAGCTCTACGGCCCGTCCCATATCCTTCATAAGCATTCCGTCGTAAAAATCAGTAAGTGTCCCGTTCAGATAGAGATTCACGGCCTCGTCTCCTATCACCTCACGGTTTCGTATCAAGGCCGCAAGCCTCCTGCTAATCCCGTATTTTCTGCTGATTGCTTCAAAATCAGCACCCTTTCTAAGTATGACCCAGCGCTCCATAGCCCCTCCGTAAATTACACGCTTACATTTTTATTTCACTTGTAAAACCGAAAACGGCAACCGGCAGGAATCCTGTCCGGTTGTCGTTTTCAGAAAGCAAATCAATTTCTTTTTCTCTTATTGCTTTGCCATTTTCGTCTTCATCACATACCACAATGCACCGGTAATACATACAGAAGAATACGCCCCGCAGACGATACCCGCCATAAGCGGCAGTGCGAATTCTTTAATTGAGCTTACACCCATCACAAAGAGCACGGCAACCATGACAAACGTTGTAAGAGAAGTATAAATACTTCTTGTCAGCGTCTGCGTAATACTCTTATTTACCAGCTCCTCAAGATCCGTCTTCTTCGATGAATAATGCAGCTCCTCACGGATACGGTCAAAGATAACAATCGTCGCATTAATCGAATAACCGACAATCGTCAGCATACACGCAATAAAGGTATTTCCTACGGAAATTCTCACTGCGGCATAGAATGCTAAAACAACCAGCACGTCGTGCAAAAGCGCTGCAACCGCACTGGTTGCAAACCGAATATCCTTAAACCGGAACCAGATGTAAAGAAGCATACAGATTGTCGCAACAATAACCGCGATTACTGCATCCTGTCTCATCTCGTTACTTACTGTGGAGCTGATATTTTCCGCCATAATCTTATCTTCATCTACCTGGAACTGCTCTATCATTGCCTGATTCAGCGCCTCTCTCTCTGAAAGGCCAAGCGTCACCGTTTTAATAATAACCTGATTCGTCCCGGCAACTTTCTGAGTCTGTACATTGGCATCACCGGTTACCTCCTCGACAACCGGAACAATCTTTTCATCAATCTCCTCAATCGAATAATCCTCATTGAACGTTACA
This sequence comes from uncultured Lachnospiraceae bacterium, assembly GCA_946552115.1. Classification (GTDB taxonomy): domain Bacteria; phylum Bacillota; class Clostridia; order Lachnospirales; family Lachnospiraceae; genus CAPEBR01. The sequence continues at coordinate 13,565 of CAMNRH010000008.1, read as the reverse complement.
TTTGTAGCAGTACCGCCCTCAAACTCAAGGCTGTAAGCAAACGCGCCTTTGCCTCCCGCGGAATTAACTCCGATAAATACAGCCCCTAAGACAATCACAAGCAGAGATACCGTAAAAAACAGCTTCTTTTTTGACAGAAATGCAATGACCGGACGTTCCTTACTCTTTCTATAGTAAAGCTTCTCACTCCGAAGCCCGACCGCATAAAACGCAAATATAATCAGACGGGTGACTACAAGCGCCGTAAACATGGACACAACAATGCCGATTCCAAGTGTCTGGGCAAAGCCCTTCACGGTTCCGGAACCCATAAACCAGAGCACTAAAGCCGCAATAAGCGTCGTAATATTTCCGTCCACAATTGCGGATAACGCTTTCTGGAAACCTGTCTTCAAGGAATTCCTCACACTCTTGCCCCGCGCCATCTCTTCCTTTACACGGGCAAAGATAATGACGTTTGCATCCACCGCCATACCGATACCGAGAATAATACCTGCAATACCCGGAAGCGTAAGCGTTACCTCAAATGCATTGAGAATTACAAGCACGAGGCCGGTATAAATAATAAGCGCAAGACTTGATGCAAATCCCGGAAGAAAATATACAAAAATCATAAATAAAAATACAATTGCAAGGCCGATTGCACCGGCTGTCAGGCTTGTACTGATCGCCTGCTCACCAAGCTGCGCCCCCACAACGTTTGAGCGAAGCTCTTCTAATTCCAGCTTTAATCCGCCGATACGGATTGTGGAAGCAAGAAGATCCGCCTCCTCATAGGACATACTTCCGCTGATTTCCGCCTGTCCGTTTTCAATAACATTCTTTACCCCCGGAACACTTACAAAGCTTCCGTCATAATAGATTCCGATGCTCTGACGCGGCGTCGCCTCCGCTGCAACTTTAGTTGCCTCTGCGAATTTTTTTGTTCCTTCATCCGTAAGCGTAAGAGAAACGACATTAATCCGCTCTTTCGTCAGCTCCTCCTCCCTTGTGCCCGCCTGGGCGCTTTTAACATCGGTTCCAACAAGCACTAAAGAGCCGTCCTTTTCAAGCTCCTCAATGGTCTTATTCAGTTTATAATCCTGCGCCGCATCATTCGTTGAATTTACCTGCGAATAATTGTCGGTTCCGTCGCTTCCCTTTTGTGCGATAAAATAAAGGGAACCCGGCTGCCCTAATTCCTCCAGTATCTCATTCGCGTTAGATACGCCGGGAATCTCAATATTAATCCGGTCGTCTCCCTCCTGATACACACTGGATTCTGTACTGTACTCCTCCACACGCTTCTGAAGCTTGTAGATCGTATCCTTCATCTCTTCATCAGACGGATTCTTATCCTTTACCTGATAAGTAATACTGACGCCGCCCGCAAGGTCGAGACCCAGTTTAATATTTCTGGCCGATCCGGTATGAGACTTCCCAAAACCGACCGTCGTTGTAAACGCCAGCAGTCCAATCAGCGCCGCCGTCACAACAAGACTAAGTATGCCTCTGCTTTTCTTCATGGTAAATAAACTTCCTTTCTCTATCTTTCCGCTAATGCCGCCTTAATCATAATAGCACATTCCACACGCTTCCTCTGCATTTCGCACCCGATCTCATAGGTATCATGAATCGTTCCGTGAAAATGATAGGAATTCGCCATGCAGCCGCCGCTGCAATAAAATTTAGCAAAACAATTTTTACAATTTTCCTTTGAATACACACTGCAGCTCCGGAACTCCTCCGCAATTTCAGGCTTTACAATGCCGTCCTCTACATTTCCCATGCAGAATTCCTCCTGGCCGACAAACTGATGGCAGGGATACAAATCTCCCCACGGCGTCACAGCCAGATATTCCGTTCCCGAACCACATCCCGACAAAAGCTTTGCCACGCACGGCCCACCGTCTAAGTCTATCATAAAATGGAAAAATTGAAAACCCTTCCCGCATTTTTCTCTCTCAATCATAATTTGGGAAAGACGATCATATTCTTCCATAATCTTCGGGAGATCCTCCCTGCGGATAGCATAAGGATCGCTCTCCTCTCCTACTACCGGTTCTATTGACATCTGTTTAAACCCCAAATCCGAAAAGTGCAGAATATCCTCTGAAAAATCTAAATTCTCTCTTGTAAAGGTGCCGCGGATATAATATTTCTCCTGGTTCCTGCTGTCCGCAAGCTTCTGAAACTTCGGCACAATCAGCTCATAGCTTCCTTTCCCGTTTCTGAAAGGCCGCATCCTGTCATTGACCTCCCTGCGTCCGTCAAGACTCAACACGACATTGTCCATTTCTTTATTAATGAACTCCTGAATCTCATCATTTAAAAGTACGCCGTTTGTAGTTACCGTAAATCGAAAATGCTTATTATGAAGCTTTTCCTGTTCTCTCCCGTACGCTACCAGCTCTTTTACCACCTGCCAGTTCATAAGCGGCTCCCCGCCGAAAAAATCCACCTCAAGATTCCTGCGGTTCCCGGAATTTGCAATCAGAAAATCCAACGCTTTCTTTCCCACGTCAGTGCTCATAAGCGCACGTCTGCCATGATACTCGCCTTCCTCCGCAAAGCAGTATTTACAGGCAAGATTGCAGTCATGGGCAATATGGAGACAAAGGGCCTTCACCACAGTCTTTCGCTCCCTGACAACCTCTATCATATCCTCAAAGGCATCTCTGACAAAAAGCTGTCCGGCTTTCGTAAGCTCAATAATCTCTGCAAGTGCCTCTTTGAGCTCTTCCTCTTTGTACCTGTCCCCCAGCTTCTCCTCAAGCAGCCCGGGCGTCCGGGAATCCGAAAGGGTTTCCTCTGTATGCTCCTCATTCTGCTCATTTAAAACAGCCGTCACATCATAACATAAATCATCCATAACATGAACAGAACCGCTGTATACGTCCAGAACAATATTATATCCATTGCTTTTATACTGATGAATCACATCTGTACCTCCCAAAATACAGTAACAGCAAATAGAGTCCGGCTTGCCGGACTCCTGTGCAAAGTACATATTTCCCTATATTCTTTCATTATCTTTTCTGCTCGCATGTCTGATTTCCTACTGTGCAGGATGTCTTACATGCCGACTGACAGGATGTCTGACATTCACCGCAGCCACTCTTTTTTACGGTATTATTCAGAGTCTGTGTATTTAATGTCTTTACATGCTTCATGATAACATTTCCTCCTTACCTTTGCTTAACTCCGGTTATTATATCATTTTCTCCCAGGTTACGCAATCCTTTTTCAGAGGAAATTAAGACAACCGAAATTAAGACAGCATCCCGCCTGCCATACCGCCGCCCGCACACAAGATAAACGTGGTCATCAGATTTGCCGCGTCTCCATTCAAAGTACGGTATACGCCGAGTGTAATCAAAAGCAGCAGGCCGAAATAAATAATTCCCAGCCCCATTCCCCACAAATACCGTTTTACGCGTGCAAGCTTACCGATAATAATGCCTCCGATTAATGTGGATACCAGATATACTGCCACGATTGCCGCCGCTACAGATTTCTCGTTCAGCTCAATCCTGTACATAAGGAATGTGAGTATCAGAAGCAGTATTCCTGTAATAATATAGGATACAAGGAGCGCTTTTAACACCCACATTACTTTTGAATCCTTTCTTATCTGTTTTTCCATCTCATCCCTCCCTTGTCTATCACAAGGTATGATGAAGCACCGGATTTTATGACACTATTGTTCCATCTGCCTCCCTAAAAATGCCGCCGCGCAGGCCGCCATTTTCTGCTCCGCGCCTCCGAATTTTTTCTTTTCTTCTTTCGACAGAAAAATCACTCCGCCAATCACATCTCCCTCGCAGACAATGGGCGTAATCACCTCATATTCGTATTCCTCATTCTGTTCACTGATAATCTTAATATATTTCCTGTCCCCTTTTGCAGCAAGAAAACTATTCCTGTCCTCCAGCTCCTTTTGCAGTGATTTGCTGATATACTTTTCCTGCATCTCTTTTCTTCCGTTTCCTGCCGCCGCAATCACCTGATCCATATCACAGACGCATACAAGGCATCCCATCGTCTGGGAAAGGCTCTCCGCATACTGCTTTGCAAATACGGACAGCTCTCCGATAGGAGAATATTTTTTTAATATAATCTCTCCTTCCCTGTCTGTAAAAATCTCCAGCGGGTCTCCCTCCCGGATCCGCAAGGTTCTTCTTATCTCTTTTGGGATTACCACTCTTCCAAGATCATCTATTCTACGTACGATTCCTGTTGCTTTCATAAAAAATCCTCCATTTACAAATTTTGCCGTAATCCTATTATTTGTAAATGGAGGCATTTTATACCTGAGAATATTTTCTGTAGTTTTCGTTTAGTGGGTTTCGCCCATCACTCCCGCAATATCCTCTTCATTTTTTACCGATGCTTCAATTGCGTATTCCAAAGATTTTGCAATCATTTCAAGGGACATAAACGGAGTTCCGTTGGGTTTTTCGACCGCCTGCTCCGCCGCAAACGGCACATGAATAAAGCCGGCACGGATATTTTTGTATTTTCTTGCCGCCATATGAAGCACGTTGTACATCACACAGTTGCAAACATATGTTCCCGCCGTGTAAGAGATATGGCACGGAATTCCATGCTCCCGGACATTCTTCACAATTGCCTTTACCGGAATCGTAGCATAATAAGCCGGCTCCCCATCTTTCTGAAGCGGCTCGTCAGACGGCTGTTCTCCGGCATTATCCGGAATACGCGCCTCTGCCAGATTAATCGCCACCTGCTCAATGGTCACACAGGAACGTCCTCCTGCCTGCCCTACATTAATAACGATATCCGGCTCATACTGCCTTATACTTTCTTCCACCGCCGGACCGCTCTTTGAAAATACGGTCGGTATTTCCACCTTGATAATCTCTGCCCCTGCAATCTCATCCGGAAGCAGCTTTACCGCTTCATAAGCCGGATTTACCGGCTCTCCTCCGAAAGGATCAAATCCAGTTACTAACACTTTCATTTCCTTATGATACCTCCTGTCCTTCTCTCCCCTCTCGGGGATCCGTTATTTTAATATACCACGGGTTCCGGTATGATAATCTTCCCCTGCTGCATAATCTGCCTGTTATCAGTATAAATATCCGGCTCCAGGCATACCAAATCGAAATGCCCGTTTGCATTTTGCCGTCCTCCGAGAGCCAGATTTCTGCCCAGCCCAATATGAAAGGTTCCGTATGCCGATTCATCCTCAATATAACAGTTTCCAAGACATTGCGAATAGGAATTCAGGCCGATTCCAAACTCTCCCGCCACATAAATCCTTGAATCCTGATAATCCTCCATATACTGTCGGAGACGTTTTCCGGTAACTGTCTCTTCTATATCTGTAATTCTGCCCTTTTCCAGCAGAATCCGTGTCGGCTCCTCCGCTCTTCCGATATAGCCGAGCGAACCGTCTACTACAAGCACACCCTCTGTCTTCGTCTCCTCAATCGAAACATACGCTTCGATACTCGCCGAGGAATAGCCTTTTCCGTCCTTTACCACACCGTTAAAAAACCCCGGATTTCGGTTCTCCTTATATACCTTTAAATCCGTTCCCGCCTGTGTCGTCACATAGATAAACTTACTGTACCTGAGATACTTCATAATGACTTTCGCCATCAGACGGCTCTTTTTGGTGTCCATCGTCATAAATTCATATTCCAGCATAGACCTTCCGTCATTCGTGGAAAGCGGCAGGGACAAAAACTTTTTGTGCTTTTGTATTGCGCGTCTGGCCGCCTTTGTCGTCACCAGGGAATAATCGGTAGCGGCAATCACTGCTGTGTAGGGATCAAACACTTCTTCATTCATATCAAAAAAAACTCCCACGTGCTTCCCTGTATTCTCCACCACAAGAGAATTAACCGAGCGCGCCCTCTCCACTGCATATTTTCTAAGCGCCCCTGCTTCCTCCAAATGCTCCTTTGTCGTAACAATCAGAAGTTTGTCCCACGGCTTTACCCTGAGCCATTCCTCTACAACAATTTTTGCGCCACGCTCCATATTACGCGTCATCATTTCCCCATCCCTTACTGGATATTATTTGTCAATCCTACTTAAATATAATCATATAACTAATCTGGAACACCAGCATAATAACGGCCACTGCTACCTGTTTCTTAATAACTCCCCAGCGATCTTTCATATTCAAAATCGCCACCGGAACTATATTGAAATTCGCTGCCATCGGAGTACACAAGGTTCCGCAATATCCGCAGGTCAGGGCAAGCATACCAATCACTACCGGATCCGCGCCGTATGCGAGAACGAAAGGTCCTCCGATACCTACCGTAATAACCGTAATCGCTGCAAACGCATTTCCCATAATCATGGTAAATAACGCCATGCCGATTGCAAATACAATAATACCGATATTTACATTCCCTTTCGGAACAATCTTTTCTACGATACCGGCAACCACATCGCCGACGCCCGCTGCCGTAAACACACCGCCAAGACATCCAAGCAGCTGCGGAAGCAGACATAGCGGTCCCATAATAGAAAGAAATCTCTCCGACTCTTTGAGGAACACTGCCGGTTTGTTTTCACCTGGATTATAAACCATCAAAATAATCATTGCAACAATAACTCCAAGCGTAACCGCCACCATTGAGCTTAAATTACTGAAAAATGCGAAAACAAGTGAAAAAATACCTACGCAGACCGCCGGAAAGAATATCTTCATACCAACTTTCCGATACTGTTCTACTGTATGCTCCTTTGACGGAGTATCAACCTTTCCCACTTTCACTTTCTTGAAAATCGGCGGCAGACACATAATGATAACAAGAACGCCTGAAACCTTAGCCGGAAGCCATGTGCCGAACGCGCATACAACACCGAAAGAACTCCAAAAAAGCGCTGTTCCGTATCTGGACGGATTTTCCTTATCCAGAAGATTTTTAATTCCCGCATAAATCGCAATCAGGCCTATAATCACCCATACCATGTTCAGCAGGTTCGTTCCCAACACTTCATTTACCTGTATAAATTTTAAATCAGCCATGCTTTCACCCCCTACTTATTTTCACCATAATATTTTTTTGTAAGCCTTTTATCACCCAGAATCGTCACTGCACAGCCGACAACCAAAGCAAAGATTGCAACCGGTATCTCTGCCGCCGCAAGTTCAATAAGCTCTACCTCATAGCCAAGCGAAGCCAGAGTGCCCTGTACAAGAATTCCGCCGGATCCTCCTACGAAAAGTACCTGCCAGAAAAACCATGTAATATTTTCCATCGCCGACGCCATACCCTTGATATCCTCTACATGCTCCTCTTTCGCTTCATGTCCCTGATTCTTTACCGCCGCCTCTGCCATCGGAAGAACGACCGGACGCACAAAGCCCGCGACGCCGCCGAAGCCTACGTTAAAAGCCCCGAAAATAGCACGCATAATACCATATGCGGCAACCACCTTACCGGCAGTAGCTCCTTTTACCTTTTTAATCAAATCTGTGGCCGCCTCTCTGAGGCCGTTTCTCTCCAGAACACCCGTAATCAGAAGAATCATAATAAAAATTGCCATACTTCTGTTTGCTACGAAGTTCACTCCAATTGTTTCTAAAAGACCGTCAATTCCAAGTCCGCCCACAAGCCCTGTCGTAATGAGCGCCAGAAAAATAATAAGAATTGAATCCAGCTTCAGCGCAAATCCGACAATTACAATCAGAACACCGAGTAATTTGATAAGTTCCATTTAAATCTCCTCCTTTAAGTAAACAATAATTTAAGTATTTATCTTTTCTCCGAATTCCCGACAACCATCGGCCTCAGTCTCGAGTATCCGGCAAAGATCTGTCCGTTTTGGCGCCCGCATTCGCATTGATATACATGCTCTGCCTCCATAAGCATCTGAATGGTCGCCTCGTCATGAGCTACATGCGCCCTCGCACACAAATTCAGATATTCGCCCTGCGCCGTCTCATCCGCCACCTCGCTCGTATACGCCACAGTCGTAATCCACGGAAAACGGATGGATGGATACCGATGATTTTTGTCAAATGCAAATGGTATCCAGTAATCAATCATATTTTTATAGTAATCCGCAGGGAACAGCTTTGGCATCCACGCATGGGCATACTTCTCAAACTGTGCGCTCCACTCCTTGTTCCATGCCGTCATTTCTTCATCCTCGGCAATCTTATCGGCAATCACATCTTCCATTCTTTGATTTACCGAATAATTCCCCTTATATTCCGGATCCGTCACATACCAAAAGTATCCGTAAAGCAGTGAACGCGGAAGCCAGAAGCCCTTGTAAGACGGTGACGTATACCCGGAAAACTGCTGCTCCCACTCATGGCTCGGAACTCCGTGATTATCTGTTATTACATCCGGAATATACTTTTCAAAAAGTCTTGTAAGTCCCATTGCCTCTCTGTGTATCGTATCCTGCCTGAAATGGTCGTGATAAAATTCCTTTCCTACCGCATTAAATCTCGCCACATGGAATTTCCAGTAAGGATGCTCCCTTTGTAGCTCATAATGAAGCGCCGCGCCGTCTGTATTTTCCATAGGAACAATTACCAGATTCAGCTTCTCCGGAAGCTCTCTGTAAACCTCCTCTGTCAAAAGCTTTTTAAGGAGAATAAATGCTGCATTTGTACTGGACACCTCATTGGCATGGTGTCTTGCATTAATAATCTCACTGGGCCGTCTGCTCAAACGCTTTGTCATGGAAAGATACCCCTTGTACTGCGGCCGAAGCCAGATTCCGCAAAGCTTTCGCCCCTGATAGGACCACGCGGATCTGAAAACCTCAATTCCTTTTACACCTTTTAGCTCCTCAAGAATCTCCATGCACATATCGTATCCGATTAATTCTTTCTCATGCAGCTCAATGTCCTCTATGGCTTTCACACTTCGTCTGGTTTTCGCGGGAACAGACGCCTCATATTCCGCCCCGTTTTCACTGACAAAGCAAAGCTCGTAGTCTTCTTTCATCTCTCTGCTGCTAAAAAGCACTCCTTCTGAAAAAAGCTCCGCATAAGATGAAATTACTGCCTCCGGCACCCCTGTCACAGGAATCCTCACCGCCAGCTTCCCATGATTGTTATAAATCTCGGAAATTTTAAGAGATACTTCGCCTCTCTCTTTCTGTCGGAAAACCTCTTTGCCGTCACAAAAAATACACGCCTCGTCCATCTGACGTTCATACAGGGTCACCCGAAACGCCGGCGCCCCCTCTCTTACATGAATCTCCGGAAGAATCAGCCCGGGTGCGTCAAAAAGCTCGCCTGTCTTTTGTATCCCGTAATTTTTAAAATAATCGCTTCCGACAAAATACATATCCTCATGAAGCGCATCCAGAGACGAAACCATGTCCTCTCTGCTTCCGGTCCGGTAATCCGGCTCGCTTGCCCATACCTCCAAAGAAAGCTCCTGGAAAAACGGCTGCATATCTGCCCGTATATCCCCTTTCGACTTTTCCTCTATATACGCGCGGCATTCCGGCAGCACCTCTTTCTGATAAGCTTCCCAAATACGCTCCAAATCTGTCGGAAGCTTCCGTTCAAGCCTTTCCTCCCCGTTTATCCATACCTGGATATATCCCGTAGCCGGATGTACTTTCCCCAGCTTTGGATATTCGTCTAAATAAGGTCTTTCAGAACATCTGGAAAGATACCGAAATTTCTTGCAAATACCGCCGGAACAAACTATTCTGCACAGATATGTCAGATTTTCTTCCCCTTCATACGCCTTAAAAATAATATTTTCTTCTTTCACAGAGAGTTTTTCCTTAAGCATATCCTGAATCGGATACAGCTCCTGCAAGTATCGAATCGGAAGATCATACCATTTATCCGGATTATCAGCCTTTAGATTATGATAGGAAGGAGTCGCTCCATTCTCATCCAGCCACTGTGTTTCCCCCTCCGGAAGAAAGGGCCTGAAATAAATCTCAATTTTCTCCGGCATCTGCTCCTTTACCGCCGGAATCACTACCTCATCCATCCATGAAAAGCCCTGTTTATATGCGCAGATGAGCTGAATCTCCTCCACTTCTGCACCAGTCTCCGCCACCGCGCTCCTGACACGATCCGAAAGGCTTCTGCGCACCGTCCGCTCTTCACTGAGCGCTCCTTCTATCCTTATCCTGTCTCCCTCTTTAAGAGACGGGTAAATTTCCTCCTTTAAAACCCGTTCAAAAATCTCTGTCTCCCACGGAAACTCATAATTTTTTTCATATATTTTCTTTCCGGATTTGTAATTACAAATTTCCGCTTCCGGAAAATATTTTTTCTGTTCCTCACTGATTTCCGGATTTCCGTAAAGCTTAAGCTTTCCTTCCCTCTCCTTTTCAAACGCATGCAGACAGGCAAGCTGTCCGTCTGCTCCCCGCATGGCAAAATCATCCGTCATATCCATAAGCACATCCCGCCAGCTTTTCCATACGCCGTCCGTCAGAGGAAATTTTTCACAGACAAGATTGGAAAGCTCCAAAAGCTCCTGACCTTTCCCCTGAATATGTACCTGCACCGCATCCGGAAGCTCCTTTAATATAAGCCTTTCATGCTCTGCATAAGAAAATACAACCGCATTTCCCTCATATCCCTCCGGCGCCAAAATACCGCCTTCATAAGCCGTCGTCTCCATTCCGAAGCGAAATGCAACATTACATGCGGCCATAAGCATCTGTTCATCCGCATCTTCAGGCAGCACAAGCCTGACATCCAGCCTGTCAGGAAGCAGGTCCCCGTCCTCGTCTTTCAAAAACAATCCTCTGGAAAAAAGATATTCCAAACCTTTTTTCTCACGGAAGTCCAGCTCAAAAACCGGACCTTTCCTTTCTGCCGGGAGATAGTCTTTCGGCGCCTCCCCCTTTTTCATCCGCCACAGTTCTAAAAGCTCCCTCTCCGTTTCCGGAACCGTAATCTCTCCGTCCGGCGAAGCAATCGGAAACACCGCTGTTTCTGACTGAAACCCCAAAAGAAGCGCCGCCTCAAGCGCATAGCCCATTTTTTCTCTGCAAAACGGTTCTTCAATTCTCAACCGCTCCATTTTCCTCTCCTCCATTTCAAATTCAAACTAAATTCCGTACTTCATTCTTGTTTTAATTTTATCAAAGTAAAGCGCTATAGTCAAGTTGAACTAACAGTTTCTTTATGTTACGATATAATTTGTATATAGTAGATATTTTCTCCATATGTTATCCGGAAAATATTAAAATTTATACAAAGAAACGAGGAAATTACATGCGGGGACCCTATAAAAAGAAAACAAAAGAAAAAATTATGAAAGCTGCGTGGGAGCTGTTTCAGGAGCACGGCTACGACGAGACTACCATATCAGAAATTATCGAAAAATCCGGCACCTCGCGCAGCGCTTTCTACCATCATTTCCACGGAAAAGAGGAACTTCTCTTTACAGTCGCTTATATCTATGATAATGATTATGATATATGGCTTAAGGAATGTTATGATGAAAATCTGCACATGATAGACAATCTTATATCCTTTAATAATTTCGTCTTACATGCGGTTGAAAACTCGCCTTTCGGAATTTTTTATTCTTCTCTGTATGGACTTCAGGTCATGACCGACGGCGTGCGCCACATTTTAAACCCGGACAGACGCTATTATCAGATTTTAAAACAGCTACTGAAAGACGGTATCGAATCCGGTCAAATTATTTCTCAGCACACCTACGCCGTCTTAACGGACATGATAACGAGCTTCCAGATTGGCATCACCTACAATTGGTGTCTGCAGCAGAAGCGTTACTCTCTCGTTCAGTACGGCCATGAACTTATGACTCCGTTCCTTGAATCTCTCCGCGGAAAGAATCCGAATGCCGACAAAGCATCCGGTGCGGAAAAGTAAAAAACACCCGGCATATGTCTTCTCAGACGTGTGCCGGATGTTCTTTTATCCATTCCTTTTAATTGTCTGCTTAATAGCGGTTATGCACATCCTCGGCAAAGCACATCAAATCCCTGATCTCAAGCGCCGTTCCGTCGTCAAGTACTGCCTTTCCGCTCATTCGTCCGAATACCTGATGCTGATCACTTTCGATAATGATTGCTGATGTTTTTGCCGCCCGGTCAAGCACGGGCTTAAAATCCATCTCAAATCTGCCGTCGCTGGAGGTAAATGTCCACGGCTTCAGATAGCTGTCCTCCGGAATATGGAAGCTGACATCCTCAAGCTTGTGTGCCGTACCGTCATAAAACAATATATTTTCCGAGGCCTTTGACGTGTCCCCAAAGCCATATCCGATATTAAATCCGAACGCTTTTCCATTTACAATTCCGTTTCCGGAACCCCAGTACCACCGATTGTCATAGGTCCACACGCCCCTTCCCCAATCCAGCGTACCAAAATCCTTATCCTTAGAAAAGGTATAGGTCTTTCCGTCAAAGGTCATGTTTCCCTCGGCCGGCATACAATTTATTTTCTGATTATAATAAAAGGCTGTTTTCTTCTCTTTCCACGGTGTTGCAATCACCATGGTATCCATCCGGGGCTGGGAGAGCATAATATCACAGGAAAACGATTTACTTTCATAAAAATTTTTAAACCTGCAGCGAAGCTCTCTCTTTCCGTTCTTCACAAAAAATCCCATATGAAGACGTCTGTCCTTATACACCGTATTCCCGGCTTCCGACGTATGCGGAAGCTTAAGCTTTCCCATCGGAAACGGATTTAAAATCGTCTCCGTATGCTCCCAGCCTTCCTTAAAATTTAAAAGGGAAACAGACTGCAGTCCAATATAACCGTCATCAGAAATTGTAAATGCCCCTGCAAAGTCCTCATTTAACACCAGATAATAATCCCACTCTTTGATTCTGAATTTCGGCGCTTTAATCATATCCCTGTCATATACCTGCAAAAGCTTTCTCGACCATCCCGGCTCCCTTAAGCTCCCGTTCTCTGCAAGCAGCGGCTGTGCCTTTGTCACCTCATGATTCCTCATATACATTCCCTCCGTATGTATTCTTTTTCTTTCTCTGAATATAGCACATTTACAGAAAAAATAATACGGCAATTATAAAATTGCACTTTTGATGCTAAAATGATAAAATGAAATCTGAAATCAGAAAATAGAACAGGAGGAATTCATGACATGAGCAAAATTGAAGAAGTAAGAAGCGCTATGGTTGCGGCTATGAAAGCCGGCGACAAACCGACAAAGGAATCTCTGTCCATGCTTTTGGCAGCTCTTAAAAATAAAGCCATCGATAAACGGGCAGATTTAACCGAAGAAGAGGAAATCCAGGTAGTTATGAAAGAAATCAAACAGACAAAGGAAACTCTTGATATGACGCCCGCGGAGCGTACGGATATTATCGAAGAATGCAGGAAACGCCTTGCCGTCCTGGAAAACTACGCTCCGAAGCTGATGGGCGAAGCGGAAATTAAAGAAATCATTAACGCTACTCTCTCAGAGCTTGGCATAGATGCCCCGACTCCTAAGGATAAAGGAAAAATCATGAAAGTACTGATGCCGAAAGTGAAAGGAAAAGCCGACGGCAAGCTGGTAAACGAAATGATGACGCAGCTTTTAAATTAAATCGTTTCCGAGACCGTTTCAAAGTTTGTGGAAACTATAAAAACCAATGTAAGATATGTGATT
>CAMNRH010000007.1 GCA_946552115.1 uncultured Lachnospiraceae bacterium | reverse complement strand
TTTTTCAAAGTGGAATTTAATCTCGCAAAGTGGAATTCACTTTTTCAACTCACCTATTTTTTTCAGGGTACTATATTTAGATTTTATTTATTTCTGAATACTATATATACCCCGTTCGTTCTTAGCCTCCAGTTTAGAAAAACCCAGAACCTCATACCACCTAAAAAGCTGTCCGTATATCCCACAGACAGCTTTTCCGGTACTAACGGAGAAAGAGGGATTTGAACCCTCGCGCCGGTCACCCGACCTACACCCTTAGCAGGGGCGCCTCTTCAGCCTCTTGAGTATTTCTCCAGCAAAAGATATTATACTAGACCCGTCTCAGATTGTCAATCCTTTTTTTACATAAGCCAAAAACCTTTCGGCGGCCGCCAAATGTGCATGCAGACATGCACACCGGACGCGCTGCCTGAGAAAGCCAAACAGGAGAGGCCGCCTTACCGCTTCCTCTCCCGTAAAAATTACAGTATCAGTTATACCAGATAATTTAACATCATCCCTACTGCCGAATAATTATTCAGCGCATAAGCGCTGCTCTTAGAGAACGCGCCAAATGAGTTGTAAGGATTCGTAATATACTCATTCTGAGCATTTGTCAAATCGCCGTCTATTAAAGTACTGGAACGCATATTCAAGCCGGCATTGCCTTTATTGTAAGCTTTATCGGCAATTCCGCCCGGGCCTGAAATGATGCTTTTTGCCAGAGATGAATTCTCTTTCATATTCTTATCATAGACGCTCTTATCAAAGTTCAGGGTCGCATCCTTATTCACAGTAATTCCCAGCTGTGCGAGAGACTTCTCCGAACCCAAACCGGCAACCAGATTACGAAGCTGTCTGTCTACGCCTGTACCTCTGTCATAATTATCGTTAAGAAGCTTAAGCGAAGAATTATAAGAGCTTACGAGGTCGCTAAGCGCACCGGCTACCTTTTCAGAATCAATATCAGCATTAATCGTAGCCTTGCCTACTCCCTTTAATTCCACGCCAATTCTTGTAGAAGCAAGAGATACATTATTGCTATAGGACTCGTGCTGAGTTGTTACTCCGCCTGTGGTCATAGAATATTTAGAATTAGCCGCCTCGGTCTTAACAGTGTTCGCTCCGGCTGCAGCGCCTAATTGTCCGTTTACTTCAAACGTGTTAGCCGCACCCGTATACTTGCCCTCTAACTGCAGAGACGCAACGCCGTCTTTCTGCACAACACTTGCCTTTACATTAGAGGAGCCTCGGTTAATCTGGCTGGCCGCCTCATTCAGCATCTGGGCATTCGTTTTAGATGTTCCGTCGCTATTAAGAGCGCTTACCTGAACATTCACTGAACTTACCGCATTGCCCACTGTAAAATTCATGTCAGAATCAGCCTTAGCAGAAGCTTTCACCCCTTCGCTGACATTCATCTGAGCGCTTGCAAGCTGCTGAACATCAAAATCCACAGACTGCTTATACCTGACCGGAAGCTTCTCAGTAGCCACAGCCACATCCTTATTGGAACTGGTAACGGCCAGATCATTCATAACACCGCTCTGATTCGAACTCTTCAGCGCATTTGCCGACTTCATTAAGTCAGACATACTGCTGCTGTAATTTTTAACAAACGTCATACTGGACGTTAAGGATGTATTCCTGTAAGAATTCGACGATGTACGTGAAGCCGCCGGAGTAACAGCCTGCATAAATCTCTGATTACTCGAAAGTGCCTGTGATAACCGGAAATTATTAATAGATGCCTGGTAATTGTATAACCCCATATTGGAACCCATTCTATTGATTGCCATATTTCTTCCTCCTTTCCTGTAATTCTATTTGTATTTCTACGTATATTATATCGACATTTTTGCTCCAAATATTAATAGATTCTTATTATACTCTATTCTTATCTCTTAATTTGAAACGGCTTACGAGAGACTTAAGAATCTGAGCCTGACTGGACAGCTCTTCACTTGCAGCAGCGCTTTCCTCAGCTGTAGCTGAATTCGTCTGAACAACGCTGGAAATCTGATCCATACCCGTCGTTACCTGTGAAATCTCTTCCGCCTGTCTGTCTGCCGCTGTCGTAATCTCGTCTACATATGTAACCGCGCTCTTTGTACTCTCAACAGTTTCCTGAATTGCCTCTGCCGTACGGCCTACAATCTCTGTTCCATTCTCTACCGCCTGAATCGTTCCTTCAATAAGAGCCGTTGTGTTACTTGCCGCCTCCGCACTCTTAGAAGCAAGATTGCGCACCTCATCCGCTACTACGGCAAAGCCCTTGCCTGCTTCTCCTGCACGCGCTGCTTCTACAGCCGCATTAAGTGCAAGAATATTGGTCTGGAATGCAATGTCCTCAATCGTCTTAATAATCTTGCCAATATCACATGACTTCTGACTGATATCCTCCATCGCAACAATCATATCCTGCATCTGCTCATTGGATATAGATAATTTCTCCTGCGCCTCCTGAACCTTTCCGCTCGCTTCCTTTGCATTGTTCGCGGTATTGTTTACCTCTCTGGAAATCTCATTAACCGTTGCAGCCAGTTCTTCTACAGAACTTGCCTGCTCTGTTGCGCCCTGTGACAAAGCCTGTGCGCCGGAAGATACCTGGTCAGCTCCGCTCGCCACCTGATCAGACGCGTCATTTATCTGCCTCATCGTATCGCTCAGGTTTCGGTTCATATGCCGGATAGCTTCCAAAAGCGGCCTGAAATCACCAATATACGCTTCTTCCTTAGCAAACAGATTAAAGTTGCCGCTCGACATCTCATCCAGAAGATATGTCAAATCACGGACTACCGACTCCAACGCTCCGCACATTGTCTGTACGCTCTTTACAAGCAAACCAAACTCATCCTCTGAATAATAATCCAGATTCTGTGTCATCTCGCCTTTCGCCAGACCTTCCATCGCGTTGTCAATCTGCTGTAACGGTCTTACGATTGTCGCTGTTACCCTGATACAAATAACCATGGCAATAATGACAGCAATTACTGCAATAGCCAAAAGTATAATAATGCTCCTGTTTGTTGTTGATACGCTGTCCGCAAGCGTCTCAGTACGAATAGACAAGGTTTCGTCAATTAAACTATTGATATTTTCAATTACTTTATCAAGCGTAGGATCACATTCTGATATAATCTTTCTTCCGGCTGATGCCTGATCTCCGTTCTCCAAATCTGCTATAATATCATCTGCAACAGTAAACCAGCCCTCCAATGAATTGCTAAGCTCAGATATCTTTTCCTTATTCAGTATGCCCAATTCCTGTATTTTCTTAATATTGGAATGAATCGCCTCTATATTGTCATCAATCTCCTGCCTGGTTTCTGCGTCTGTTTTGCCCTGAATTACCATATCGCGCACGTCTTTCGCCGCTATAAATGTCGCTATACGGCTGGCCTTTACAGCATCGTCCGCTGCAACTGCGCCTTCCATAAAATTACTCAGGCTGTCATTCGCTTTTTGAAGCTGCAGAACCGAATAGACAGCAATAATTACTGTCAAGATTAAAACAACTCCAAAGGATAATAATAATTTACTTCTGATTTTCATCTTCTTCATCATCTTTCTCTCCTTCTGTCTCTTGTCCATTTATATTATGTATATCGTTCTCCGTTTTTTCTTCCGTTTTTTTCTGAAACCGCTCCCTGAATTTTGCTTTCATATCCAACATCTTAACATATATGCGCATCCATATCTTTTTACACCTGTTAGCACATACAATTCTCAGGAACCGGATATCCCGGATAATCCAACAGAAAACCAGTAAAAAGGGATTTCTCCCCAATATCGGAAAGAATTGGAACATATACTCCCTGGGTGGAAACAGCCATTCCCGTTTTCTCATCGCCCATTCCCCCTCGCGATCCCGCCAGTAAAAATCCAGTCTGGCTTTCTCATACGGCAAAAGAGCCCTGTCAAGGTGTTCACTGTCCCGGCTGCGGGAAATAATATATTCCTCCAACTCCAGCGCAAGCCCATAATGCTGTCTTACACCATCCTCCAACCAAAGTGTGGCAAGTACTATGACCTGATTAACAAATTCCTGCCATTTGACTTTCTCCACAAGCTCTGTTATCGCTTTCCAGTGAAAATTTTCATCAAGAAGCTTCTGAAACTGCCAAAAATCCAAAATCTCCCTTATTCTCAGCATCCCCGTAAGATATGACTCTACCAGTCTGCCGACACGATATAAATACTCCTCCTCCTTAGTTAATCTGTGTATATATATGTAATTTTCTATATGCTGATATCTTCTGACAGCCCCGGAAAACTGCTGTCTTATTACTTTATTTCCAATTGGTACTGCATCATAAAACACTATCCGGATCCCCGGTACTCTTGTATATACAATTCCATTGCCCAATCGATCCTCCTGCTGTTCATAATCCATATCCCTCATAAATCTGTATATCTGAGGCAGGTTTTTCTTTTCTACAAGAATTTCAATCTGTCCGATATAAGCCATCTCCGGCTTTTCATATAAGCTCTCCACACTCGTATCCGATAAAAACAATGCATTTATCTTATGCGTCTCCAGCTGCCACATAATGACTTCTTCTACTTTTTCATATGCTTCACGTAAAAGAAGCTCCTTTTTATATTTCCCATAAAACTGCAGCTGACAGTCCTCCGACATCTCCTTTTCTATTCCCAGCATCGCAAGGTAAACGAGACCGGCAATATTTTGAAAATCGGAAT
Organism: uncultured Lachnospiraceae bacterium; assembly: GCA_946552115.1. GTDB lineage: Bacteria > Bacillota > Clostridia > Lachnospirales > Lachnospiraceae > CAPEBR01. The sequence continues at coordinate 101,067 of CAMNRH010000007.1, read as the reverse complement.
TTTTTAAAATTGCTTCCCAGTTGATACGTCTTTTTAATGAAGGAACTGCTGTCTGATTCATGATGGCCGTCAGCAATATTAACATATACCTTATCTCATAGTTAATAGATGTCCCTCCCTCCAGCCGTCTAAAAATCATATTTATATTATAATATCGGACATTAAAAGAAAAAAATAATATATTTTCTATCTTTTTCTCTGCATATTGTTTAATATTTTTCTCTCTTCAAATATATCAATCGCTTTCGGATTATAGATAGAATGCTTTTCATCCGCCGCAAGAGTTCCTGCAATCAGTGTCATACACCTTCTTTTCATAATCGTAACAAGCTCCCTCGCATGGCTTGCCACAAGAATTGTCATTCCCTGATAATTAAGCTCCGCCAGCAGCTGCATCAAATCCCATGCCGAATCCGCGTCAAGATTCGCCGTGGGCTCATCCGCAATTAACAGCTCCGGACTAACCGACAATGCTCTTGCCAAAAGCACTCTCGCCTGCTCGCCTCCGGACAGCTCATTCGGATATGACTGAAACTTTCCTGCAAGCCCCACAAGCCCAAGCACCCTCATGATCGTCGCTTTCTCCCGCTCATTTGTCTTTCCGGTCGCAAGAAGCGCAAGCAAAATATTATCATATACCGAACGATCCTTAAGCAATCCTACCTCCGGCGACACAAAACCGATTCTTCGGCGGTGTGCGGGTATCTTCTTCCGTTTCATAATATCAACCCTGCGTCCGCCCACAGTAATCTTACCCGACGTAACCTCCTGCTGCTTCAAAATCAAATCTAAAAGCGTGCTTTTACCCGCTCCGCTTTTTCCTATGATAAATACAAACTCTCCTTTTTCTATCTCAAAAGAAACATCTTCCAATGCTACTTCATCCCGGAATTTTTTTGTTACATGCTCAAAAATAATGAATGCCATAATTTCCTGCCTTAATTTCCCCTGGTAATTACCGATAGTTATATTGTATACTATACTTGTTTAAAATAAAACAGTCAATATAGATTATTAGAACGGGACGAAAATATGAAAAAGAGATTATTAAGCAGCTTACTCCTCGTTGCGCTGCTGTGGTGCGCTCCATTCTTCCGCATGGATTTGACATCGGACGCCCATGATACCCCCTCTGATACGCGCGAACTGCCTCCCGCAGCGCCGGAACCGAAAGAAACGCCCGTCGTGAACGACGGTGTTTATACGCTGTCTCTTACAAGCAGCGTAGGGCTCCTTACATATTACAATCAAAAGGATTCCCGATGGGGAAACAAAATTTACGGCGGCCAGGATTCTATCGCCGTATATGGCTGCGGCCCGACTGCGCTTGCCATGATCGTTTCCAGCTTTACAGAGCAGACTGTGCTGCCCTCCGATATGGCAAAATGGGCGGCTGAAAAAGGATATTGGTCTGCTGGTTCCGGAACGAAGCATGAATTTATCCTGGAAGGTGCAAAAGCTTTTGGCTTTCAGGCAAAATCCTTTCAGAAGTACACGAAAAAGGATGTGCTGGCCGAGCTTTCCAGCGGACATATTCTTGTTGCGCTGATGGGGCCGGGGCACCTTACTTCCTCGGGACATTTTATAATTATTAACGATTACTGGTCAGGAAACAAGGTATCTATTGCCGACCCTGCCAGCCTGGAAAATACCCAGAAACCGTGGAAGATCCAGATGATTTTAGATGAGCTCCTCTACGGGGCGAACGGTGGCGGTCCGCTCTGGAGCATTGCTCCGGAATAAATTTCTAAAACACAACACGGGCCTGCAGCTATAAAGCTGCAGGCCCGTGTTTACTTGCTTTTATTTATGATTGATAGTACGAATCTTTCCCGGCCAGCTTCTTATTGATTACCTGATCAATACTAATCGTCCGATTCAGAACCTGTGTAAGCTGACTGCTCAATTCCGCAATCTTTTTTGTTTCAAAGCTGTCCGGCTCTTCTCCGCTTCTTCCTTCAAGCCATCCCTTAAGCCTATCCCGTTCAGCTGTGTCTAAGGTCATAAGGAGCATCCGGATCTCCTGCTTGTTTTCACTAATCTGATCCATTTCCTCCTGCCGCATCTTAACGAGAAGCTGTGCCGACTCCTGATCATTTCTTGACAGTGCTGTTCCCATCTCCTTTGTCAGACGCTCGAGCTCTACGACACGAACATAATTCTTCTGAACACGCTTCAAAATCTCTGTCAGTAACTCCTTTTTATTCTCCATATGACCTCCCGATTATACAGCTGCCGTCTTACTGGCCTCCCTGAATGCATCCCGCAACTCCATAACAAGGGGTTTCAGCTCCTGGATTACAGCGCCGTTTCTTCCAGCCTGCAGTCTGCTGAGTTCGTAAAGGAAAAACTCATACATCCGTCTCAGCTCATGACTAATCTGATATTCCATGTTTAATGTTTTATCCAGATAATGTATGATATCCTTTGACCTCTGAATCGCCTTGTCAAACAACTCATAATCTCCGTCCTCCAACGCAATCTGAGCCCGCGTCAGACGCTTTACCAGTTCGTCATAAAGAAGCAAAAGCATTTCACCGCGTGTCATTGTGTTTATAGACTGCATTTTGTACTGTTCATATCCATTCTGATACATACTTTTCCCCTTTTTCGGTTTAGTAGCCGCCAATCTGGCTTAAATAGCTGCTCTGGCTGTTCATTTGAGAAATTAATGTCTCCAGACTTGTAAACTGCTGAATATAACGGTCTCTCTCTGATTGCAGAAGAGTCTGCAGCTTGGCAATCTGTTTATTATACTCCACGATTTGCTTATACATATAGTTCTCTGTAAGGCTGAGCGGCGAACTCTCAGTTCCGGCTTTACGGACAAGGATACCTTTCGACTCCCATGAACCCATTGTATTTACATATTTATCCATTACGCCCTTAAGCACCGTTGCAATTCCCTGACTGGTACCATTTCCGCTCAGATTGGAAATAGATGAGCTTGTAAACAGCTTCTGCACGCGCTCCGGATCATTTGCCAGCGCCGCGCGGAACTTAGACTCATCAAAGGTAAGCTTTCCGCTGTCGGAGTAAGAATTAGAGGTACTGATACCCATCTCTGACAGCTCCTGTGCGATTCCTCCGCCGATAATGAAACGTAAATCACTGCTCAGTGTTCTCAAATCACTGTCGGCAAAAAGCATACCCTGCTTTGCCTTTTCCTCATAAAGCTTAATCTCATCTTCACTCAGCTCTTTCTTCTGCTCACTGGTAAGCGGCTCATACTCACGATCCGGCTTTGTTGTTAATTCCTTATTTACCAGATCAATAATGGCGTTATATTCCTCTACCATAGTCTTAACTGCATCTACGATAGAATCCGCATTTACCTGTGCATCAATTCCAACAACAGAATCCGGGTCGTCTGTAATTACTTCCCCGTCCTTATAACCGAATTTGCCTTTCACACTAACTGTTAATCCGTCTACTGTAAAGGAATTCGTATCGCGAATCAGCTCTACTATCTCATCGGACCCCGCATACTTCATAGCGACAATCGCATCTTTTCCGGTGCCTTCGATAGCCCTGTAGCTCTCTGTCCCATCCTCATTTTTTACTTTTGTTCCAAAAATTTTATTTAAAAATTCCTGGTCGTCCGATGTTATATTGAAAGAGCCGCTGGCTCCGTCTTCCTTAGAAGTAATCGTAAATTTATCCGCCGCACTCTGATAGCTGATTGAAATGTTAGCTCCGCTCTTATTGATTTTATTCATCAATGAATTTACGGTATCATCTGCGGTAATTTCTATCGTTTCATCCCCTATTTTAATGGACTTGCTAATCAGAATCGGATTGCCGTCCGCGTCCTTTTCCACATTACCGCTGGCATCTTTTTTATAAAAGGTATCCGCATCAAGGCCCAGACCTGCATCTACAAGCTTCCTACCCAGATTTACACGGTTTGACATACCGCTGCCCAGCCCCAGAACCTCTTTTACATCTTCGTTTCCTGATACAAGCGTAAGCGTGGAGGTTGTATCCGCCTTATCTTTTTCTGACGGATCCATCGTCTTAAAGGTGAGGGCTCCGTTTTCAGCGCCAACCTTAATCCTGCCCTTTCCAAAAGCGCTGTCCATCTGATCCTGCATGGACTTTCTGATTAATTCTATCTTCTCCTCGGGAGTCTTTGCATTCTCTAACTCATCCAGACCCGGCATCGCAATATCCTTTGCCTTTCCGTTATAAGAGAATGTCAGCTTCTTTCCGGCTATCTTCTTATCAAAGTTTACCTCTTCAACAATATCAGCTTCCCACTCTGCCGTAATGCCCTCTGAATTAAGTGAATATTTATTACTGTCAAATCCCAGATAGCTCATCGCACTTCCGCCTGTAATGGAAACCGCATTAGAGCCTTTCCCTGTAATCACAAATTTCCCATCTGCGTCAAGGCTTATATCCGCAATCGAAGAAATCGCGTTATCTCCCACCTTTTGCTTTGTCATTTGATCCTTAATAGCGGCGAGCGCGCTCTCTTTCGTGCTGTAATCATATAATTTGTCATTGCCGTCGTCATCCTTTAAGATATTGCCATCCGCGTCCCTTTGCTCTCTGTATAGCTTCAGCGTGCCGGTTGTCGCTTTCTCATCTCCGCCAACCTTAAAATCAATATCCTTGCCAATCAGGTGATGAATCTCATACGGATCATATACTTCAATTTTTCCGGTTTTCAGCGTCTGATCGGAAACCTGTCCCGATGAAGACCATTTTGCTTTCTCCGCGAGCTGCTTTACTCCCATAATCGTAATCGCGTCTGCGGAACTCGCATTACCTGTTATAGACACATATTTACTGTTCGTGCCCGTCGTCGTAATTTTATTTCTCCCCCAAAGCACGGAGCTGAACAGGTTACTGGACGAACTCCATGAGGATGTGAACTTATTTGCAAAAGCAATCATCTGATTCGTAATATTCTGAACCGCTGACTGCTTCCACTCAAGCTGCTGCTTCTTTTTCTGCTGACTGGTAATCTTGCTGGTAGTTCCGTAAGTCATACCTTCAATCAGGGTATCTCTATCAAGGCCGCTGGCTAATCCGCCGTATCCCCGGATATTACTGGTAGTTGATGTGGTTAATCCTCCTATCGTTGTTGCCATAGTAATCTCTCCTTTTTACTCATATTTCACGGCAGAGCATCTACGCAAAACCCGCCGCATTTTTACAAATTTAAATTTATTCTGTACTTATTTATCGGCATATAGTATACTTTAAATAATAGTTAAATCTAAGTTTTAATTATGAATGGAGGAATTATTTTGGCTACTATAATTGCGCTCACCAATCAGAAAGGCGGCGTTGGAAAGACTACAACATCCAGCGCTCTGGCTGCCGGCCTGATTTCATTTTACAATAAAAAGGTACTGGCAATTGATTTGGATCCCCAGGGAAGTCTGGGGTTTAGTCTTGGACTCAACATCGAAGACTGTAAAACCATTCACGACGTATTGACCGGACAAGTACCTATCCAGGAAGCAATTCAGCTGACAGACTATTGTGACGTTATCACTTCTAATATCTTATTAAGCAGCGCAGAGATTGAATTTACCTCTGCAGGCAGGGAACTTTTATTAAAAAAAGCTCTTGCGCCTGTTGTCGGAAATTATGATTATATCATTATTGATACGCCGCCTGCGCTAAATATTCTTACGGTTAACGCATATGCGGCGGCAAATCATCTGATTATTCCTATGGCGCCTGAAATTTTAAGCCTGTTGGGCGTCACTCAATTAAAAGAAACGATTGATTCCGTTCGCGAAAGCGTAAATCCAAATCTGAATGTATTGGGAATTATTCTTACAAAATTCAATAAGCGGACTCTCCTGGCCCGCGAAGTGAAAGAGCTGGCGGAAAACGTTGCTTCTCAAATGGATACCTGTGTATTTGACAATCAAATACGTACAAGCGTATCCGTTGCGGAAGCCCCCGCGCACGGTCTCAGTATTTTTGATCATTCTCCCTCAGCCAAGCCATCCGAGGATTACAGGAATTTCCTTCAGGAAGTTATAACTATGACTTCAAAAAAAACAGTTCAGGAGGTAAGATAAATGGCCAGAAAAAGCAACAAAACAGCACATGTATTAAATCTTATTGCCGGACATGACAATCAGCAGGAAGCAACGGAAGAAGCTGTATCCGGAGAAGACGCGCCGGCAGCCTCACCTGCACAGCCACAGCCCGCCGCTCCGGCACCTGCAGCAGGCGCGTCTGCACAAAATATATCTGTTATTGATACAACAGCCGAAGATCCTGTTGCGGATTTGATTCAGAGGCAATTAACAAATCAATTTGACGAACAAACGGACGCAGCGCCGGCTGAACCGGAGGCTCAGCCGCAGGAACATACGGAACTGCAGCCGGAAGTTCAAACAAAAACGGAGCCGGAAATTCAGCCGGAAGCCCAGGCTCATCCCGAACCCGAAGCCCAGGCTCAGCTGGAACCCGAAACTCAGCCCGAAGCTCAGCCCGAAGACCAGGCCCAGCCGGAACCTGAAACTCAGCCCGAAGCTCAGGCTCAGCCCGAACCCGAAATTCAGCCCGAATCCGAAATAGCTCTCGCACCGGACTTCGCCAGAGTTAATGTTATGGAAGAAATTGTAAATGATAAAATTATTTATTTTATGCGTCAATTTGACGTATGTACCTGCGACCGCTGTGTTGCCGATACATGCGCGCTGACATTAAGCGGACTGCTTCCGAAATATATTGTAACAACGCCCGCCGCCGTCGACCCGCTGCTCAGCTTTTATACTAACAGATATATTTCTGATGTTACAGTAGAAGCTACAAAAGCATGCATGGTAGTAAAGGATAATCCAAGACATTAAAAGGATGCCGTTCCCTAACTGATTTCTGTCCGGGAACGGCATCTTTCATTAAAAATCTACACTTTATTTCAATTTAAATTTACTTGTCTGCTCTCTTAAAATCTTCACCTGCTCATACAGCTCTGAGCTGACTGCCGCCGACTCCTGGCTGCTTGCGGAATTGGTCTGAACAACCTCTGATATCTGACTGATTCCTTCTGTAACCTGTGAGATAGAAGCTGCCTCACCCTGTACCGCCTCTGCAATCATACCAATCGTGCTGTTGGATTGTGTGATTAATTCCAATGTCTTATTCAAGGTCTCGGAAACCTCTCCCACGATCTTGCTTCCTCTCTCCGCCGCATGAACAGAATTCTCTATCAGCTCTTTCGTAGCCTTTGCAGCCTGATCGGAACGCGATGCAAGACTTCGTACCTCGCTGGATACAACGGCAAATCCCTTGCCTGCTTCACCGGCACGAGCCGCCTCAACTGCCGCATTAAGCGCCAGAATATTCGTCTGAAAAGCAATATCTTCAATGGTTGCAATAATCTTTCCAATCTCCTGAGACGCCTGTGTAATATCACTCATCGCAGCAACCATCTGCTTCATCTGCTCGCTGCTGACCGTAACCTGTTCTCCGGTAAGACGTGCATTCTCCTGCGCCTCCGCAGAATCGCTTACATTCCGTGCCGCATTCTTGGAAAGCTCGTCTAACGTCGCATACAGCTGCTCTACTGCGCTCGCCTGCTCGGTAGCTCCCTGAGCCAGCGACTGTGCGCTGCTGGATAACTGCTCCGCATTGCCGCTCACCTGACGCTCCGCCTGATTAATATTAGAAAACGCGCCGGATATCGTACGTGTAAAGCTGTCAATTGACATTTCAATCGTTCGGAAATCCCCGATAAATTCTTTTGACGTGCTGACTGCAAAGTTCCCCTTTGACAGCTCTCCCATAATCCGGTTAATATCTGCCACATAGGTGTGAATCAGACGTAGGGAATCTCTTACCGTAGACGCCAGTTCTCCCAGCTCATTGATTGAAGTATATTCAATATTCAGCTCAAGCTGCCCCTCCTGAAGCGGCCTTGTCTGCTCTGTAATCTGTACAATCGGGTCAACAATCCGGCGGAAAGTATACCAAATCAGACTCGCCATACAGCCAAGCACTACGACAAAGCAAACACCGGAAATCACCTGCATAACAAAGATTGTATTCTGCATACTCGCGCCAATCTCTTCACTATGTGCGGTTCCCTCCGCCACAATCTCATCCATAAGTCCTACTAATGTTGTGAGATTGGACTGTATTGTATCCTGATAATATTTCTGTGCGCCTTTTTCATCTGTTTTCATAAGGTTCAGCACATAACTCGCTGATTCGTGAAGCTCCTTATGAAGAGGCTCTATCTGATCTCTGAGAGCTATAATCTCTTTATTCTCCGTATCCATCTCTCCGTACAGCCATTTTCCTAACGCACAGGCCGTCGGATCCATACTGCCGGTAAATTCGGTTCCTTCGTATAATGCATTACTCAATCCGCTGGACCATTTATAATGCGCTACCTCCGCACCCTGAATATTCGACAGCAGCACCTCTGCCGCCTCATTGTCCGCTTCCGCTCCCTTAATTGCAAAAATATTCACGCTGATTAAAACACTGTACACAAGAACAGAAATCAACGCTGCCGCGATTCGTATTCCGACCAACGTCTTGATATGCTTTCTCCACATCATTTTGTATCCCCTCTCTTAATTTGAATTGTTATCCTGCTCCGGCACAGGCATCCCGGCGCCCGGGCTTTCTGCCGTCGTCGTCCTCGTTGTTCCTCCTGATACATAGGCTTTCCCGCATTCCGGACAAATCGCCGTATGCATCGTCACTGACTGGCTGATCACTTTTCGGCCTTCTCTTTCCGCCTTTGCCTGTTCACGGACAACATGCTCCATCTCATGCCCGAGCACTGCTGAAGCCGCCTGCTCCGGCGCTATATGCGTCGGAGTCTGATAAGAAACCCCGGCATCGTCGGATCCATCCTGATACTTTCGTCTTTCACAGGTCTGACATTCGCCTTCTTCGGATGCTTTCTGTGCGCTTTCTGCCCCCGCCGTTCCTTTTATACTTGTTCCGGTCGGCAATCCGTCACTGTACTGGATACGCATACGTACCGCAAATTCCGCCGGATCCATCCCTTTTCTCAAAAACGGAATCATCTGGCTTACTCCATTCGTGCCATTCGCATTTATTGCTGATATGGGAGTTACCGGTTCGACCGGAGTGCCCGGACTGGACGCCCTGCCTGAAACGCTGACACGCCCGGCGGACGCGGAAGCCGCGGCTTTCTGCGCGGCCTGCACCTGCATAGCCTGTGATATCCTGGACGTGCGTAAAGGACTATAATATTGATAATGATTCATATATGAGCCGATTGCGGCAATTCCTCCCAGCATCCTTAAGCCTCCTTTACAGCTGCATCATCTGAAAACCCGTTAAGCATTCTCTCTGATCCCTACTACATTTTCCCAAATATCATTTACTTCCTCTACACATTCCATATATATCTGTGCCAAATCACTGGTCTTGATCCCCAATTCCTCCGCTATTACCTTAATCTCGCCCCACTCGGCACGCTCATAGCTGAGAATCAGTTCAAACAGCCTTCCCGCCTTTCCTTCATGCGAAATTAAGGCTGCCTTTACTGCCTCCACAATCGGAATGTCTGCAAGAATCTCCTCCATCGGCGCGTCAATCATATATTCCAGCGTAGAAAACATTCCCAACAAATACGCATCTGTACTGTTAATATCAAACTTTTTCAGCTTTCTTACAAGAACAGACGCAAAGTTCGCACGCATAAACGACGCTTTCAGCAGTTCCTCTGACGTATTATCTTCATTTGACTCAAAGCTAAGCAGATATATCCACTGCTTCAATTGGCTGATTCCCACCCGAACCATTGCCTGACGAATCGACGTTGTTTCCTGATGCACTGCAAAATACGCGGAATTCGCCATTTTCAGTAGCGCATAGGTCAGAGAAGCGTCCCTGCGTACAATGTCCTCCAATATATCAATATTAGGCTCATCTTTCGTTATCTCAATAATAAGCTGATACAGATTCCCCTGCATAAAATCCATTTTACTTGTCTTCGTCATGGTTGTAGTAGCAATATAATTGCCTTCTACATAATCTACATCAAGCTCTTTGGCAAACTCATAAACCTCTTCGCTATTGACACCTGTAGCAATAAATTCTTTCTGGAACCCGTGCGCCATCTCTACCACATTGGAAAGCGAACGCATCTGTGTCGGATCCATTCTCTTCGATATATCTACTCTTATGTAATCCACATACTCCAGCATACTGAAATACTTTGGCGTAAACTGAAAATCATCAATTGCGAACCGATACCCTTCATCCCTGTATTTGCTGATAATGATCTCGGCAAGAGAATGTACTACAATACTATCGTCAATCTGAATCACGATCTTCTCTTTATCAAAAATCTTAGGCGTATTCCGGAACAATAAGGTCGGAGTAAAGCTCATGAATGTTTTCTTCTCCTTAAATATACGTTCCGAATTCTCTGACAAAAATGATATCAGGGCATTTGCCGCCACACTGTCCGTACCGGGATTATACAGGCTGTCCTTATCTGTCTGAATCAAAAGCTCATATCCGACAATTGAATCTGTCCGCAAATCTTTAATTGCCTGTCTTACTACACAATTATCCATTTACTGCCTTCCCTTCTCTTCTAAAAGCCTATCCATAACCATTACGAGACGTCCGATTTCCGGCTTCGACAACTGCTCGTTAGCCCCCAGCCGCTCGCCTTTAATCCGCATTTCCTGATTAATCAGGGAAGAGAAAATAATAACCGGAATCCTTTTCAGAACTTCATCATCCTTCACAAGCTTTGTGAGACGATGCCCATCCATCTCCGGCATTTCAATATCGGTAATGAGAAGCGACGCTTTGTCGTCAAAGTCTTCATCATTCCGGATGGATGAAAGGTAATCCCACGCTTCTTTTCCATTATTAAAGTTAACAATATTGGAATAACCTGCCCGAAAAAGCGAATCCATAATCATCTTTGTAAGCAGCATAGAATCCTCTGCAAGAACAATCTTTTCCCTTCGCTCATATCTGTCGCCAAGTTTTTCAACTTCATTAATCTGAATCGAAGTCTCCGGTGCAATCTCCGCTACAATCTTCTCAAAATCCAAAATGGTAACAAGATTTTCCCCGCATTGGGCAATACCGGTCGCCACTCCGTCATCACCGCTTGTAATCGTCTTATCCGGCTTTTGAATATCCTCCCAGGATATTCTGCTGATTCCTACTACCGTATGTACGCGGAAAGCAATATTCATTTTATTAAAATTTGTAACAATGAATAAATCCCTCTCCATCTCTTCACGGCTTTCTCCCGTGAGATACTTTGGCAGATTAATTACAGTCAGGAGAATCTCCCGCGGCTTAAATATTCCTTCAACCGCGCTATGAGAATGCGGTATCGGCTTTACTTTATCCGCCATCATAATTTCCCGTACTTTTGCCACATTGATTCCATACAGTTCCCCAAAAATGGTAAACTGCATAATTTCAATCTCATTTGTTCCCGATTCCAATAAAATCTCTGTATCAGCCATAACCACTTTCTCCTTTACGTTCTATATATTTTTATCGGCATAATTACCCTTTTGCATAAGTATCTTAAAGTATGCGTTCCGGCTTTCCGGCAGAACGGATACATACTTTACCCGTTTCCACGTCAAGCGACATTGTCCTTGCATAATTTGCTCCTGTATCCTCGCTTGCTACACGCAGGCCTTCTGCCATCAGAACTTTTTTTACATTTTGGGCATTCCGCTCGCCGATATTTCCAAGCCCTCCCGGTCCTTTCATCTCAAACATCTTAGCGCCGCCTGCAATCTTAATCACCATTCTGCTTTTTCTTGCCCCGAATGCCTGCAGCTTACGCAGCGTCTCCTTAATTCCGGAATCTGCGTATTTAAGCACGTTACTATCTGCCATATTCTTCTCCGGAAGCATGATATGAAGCAAAGCGCCCAGCTTAATCATCGGGTCATAAAAGGCAATTCCGATACAGGAACCTAATGCATAGGTAATCAGCTCACCCTCCTGTCTCGCTATCTTCATATCTGCAATTCCGACCGATATTTTTTTGGCCATTACTAATCAACTCCCAGTTTTTTCATAAGAATATTTAATGATTCCACATCGGGCAGAAGCAGCATCCCGCTTCTCAATGCTTTCCCTTCTATGTCAAACTCTCCTGTTACCATCATAATTCCGTCTGAATGCTGCCCCATCATTGCCATCGGAAGACTCATAATCCCTCCCAGCATATTCACTGCAAGCTGCGGAACCGACAATTCAACTTCCACTCCTGTCAGAGCAGACAGCGCGTTAATATATGAGGAAATAACAATATTTCCAATCTCCGTCAGAGCAGAAATATCAATCTCATCAAGCTCCAGTAAGGAAACCTTCGTTTTCCCAAACATACGGAATACAACCTCGTCCGTAAACTCTCCCGGCGCCGTAAACAGCATAATCCCCTGAAGCTCTCCGCTTAATTGCACCATTACCGCGGCAACGATCTCCTCCGGATCGCCGAGCTTTGCCATCGCCTCATTAAACTCCAGTATCTCTACCCGCGGAACAAGCATATTAACCTGTGCGCTCAGCAAACTGGATAATGCCGTCGCTGCATTGCCTCCTCCGATACTTCCAATTTCTTTGAAAATATCTTTCTCCATCTCATTTATCTCTTCATATCTGCTTATCGCCATACTTCACCTCACTATTGTCTTAGTGTATTAATCGTTCCCATAATCTCATCTGAAGTTGTAACCATCCGAAGTGCAAGTGAATACGCTCTCTGCGCCTCAATGGTACGTGTTATCTCCTCCGCCGTATCTACCCCGGACATCTCCAGCGTATGGTCAACCATCTTGGCTCCCGGAATTAAATAAGGCTCTCCGTTTTTCGCTACCGGTGTGAATTCATTATCGCCTACGCTCATCATTCCGTCCACAACATCGAATCCGAACACACCTATCTCTCCTCCCAGTTCTCCATCTGTCACCAGGATCGGATTACGGTTCTGATCCAATACAAAATTCCCGGTATCATTGACCAGATAAAATTCTGTTCCCCGCTTTGAAAGGCTAAAATGACCGTTTCTCGAATATGTAATTTCATTTGTAATCGGACTCCTCAGCATAAAAAAGCCGTCCTCCACAATCGCGTAATCATAGTCGCCCTGTGTCGGTACAAATCCGCTCGGGTCAAACTTCGTATCCGTTTTCTCAACGACAATACCCACTCCGGACTTAAGAGGCGTGTCATCGCCCCGGTAATTATTCAGATTATAGTACATCAAATCCGAAAAAACAGCCGACTTTGATTTGTAGCCGTAATTGTTTACATTCGCAAAGTTATGTGCAACAACATCCAGCTTCTTCTGCTCCTCCATCGCTCCTCTGGCAGCCGTATAAAATGATGTATACATAAAATATATCTCCTCTCTTCCTGTCCCTATGACGCTGAACCAAGCGTTACGATTTTTCCGATAAGCTGATCATACATTTTAATGATTTGCGCAGAACCCTGAAGCACTCTCTGACCGCTCATCATCCGGGTCATCTCTTCAGCCATATCCGCATTGGAATATTCTGTATAGCGCTGATTTACCTGAGCATCCTGAGCCGCCTGCGGCTGTCCTGCCGCCTCAAATACACCGCCGGTTATCTTTGTCAGCTGATTGTAATCCGCAAAGTCTACCACCTGAAGCCTGCCAAAGGTCCGAAGCCCATCCTCAGTTGTAATATTTCCCTGTTTATCAATTCCGACCTTATCTGTCGAAAGCTGAATCGGCGCTCCGTTTGTACCTAACACACGCCCGATCCCCGGAAGTACAAGGTAACGCTGATCATCCAGATTAAAAGAACCATTTCTCGTATATACAGTACCGTTATTTGTCTGGACTGCAAAAAATCCGTTTCCGGTAAGACCTACATCCAATGCACCGCCGGTCTCCCGCAGTCCCCCCTCCGCATAATTTGTAACTCTTTCATCCGCAATATTCATCCGCGATACTGTACCCACCTGGGTCTTTCCCTGCTGATCATAGCGGTAAATCATCTCTTCCCGGAAAGTACTCTCAATCAGTTTGTCAGCCTTATATCCCGGAGTAGACACGTTTGCCATGTTGTTGCTGATAACATTCATGTTCCGATTCTGCGTTATCATGTTAGAAGCTAAATCATAATATCCCTGAAACATCTTTCCTCTCCCTTTCTTCATTAAATTTTTCCATATGCTTCCTTAATTTCTTAATTGCATTCGCATGAATCTGAGAAACCCGCGGTTCGCTTACTGAAAGTACATCCGCTATCTGCCTCATATTCAGCTCCTCTATATAATACAAAGATATTACAAGCTGTTCATTTTCTTTTAATTCCCTGATTCCCTCCGCAAGAACCTCCGTAAGCTCTCTTTTAAGAAATCGTTCCTCCGGCTGCTCATGCGTTTCCTGCTGCACGGACATCTTTACGCCTATCTCATTTCCCTGCGCCTCCGCCAGTACCATATCAAGCGAAAGAATATTAAAAAGAGCCGCCTTACGCATCGTGTTATGATATTTTTCCGCTGATATATCCAAATACTTCGTCACTTCCTGGACGGACGGATAATATCCAAGTTTATTATATAACGTTGTGACCGCATCTTCAATATCTCTCGTACTCTTTCTTGTACTTCTTGGCACCCAGTCCTGCTTTCTGGCAAGGTCGATAATCATTCCCTTTATACGTTTGGAAATATATGTCTCAAATTTGACGTTCTTATCCACATCAAATTTATCAATCGCCGACATAATTGCGATAACGCCTTCATTAATGATATCGTCTACCTGAACAAAACTCATATAGATGTCGCGCATCTGCAATGCAATGCTTTTCACAAGATAGACATACCGCATGACAATCTCCTGTTTGATTTCCAGGCTTCCGGTTTCTTTATACAATTTTAAAAGCTCTTCATTCGACTTCTCTTTGTATAATTCCTGTGTGTTCATCTTGGCCGCTCCATTATCTGTCTGCTTATAAGGTAATATTTCCTATCGCCTGTATCTGAATATTATTATTAATCTCATTAAAAGAAAGCACATACACATCCGGGAAAAACTGCTCTATCAGATGATAGAAATGTACTCTCACAACCTGACTGGTCAGCACAAGCGGCGACTGCCCGAAATCATGGAATTTCTTAACCTCGTCGGAAAGCTGTGTAATGACGCTCTGCATAACATCCGGACTAAGCGCAAGATACATGCCGTGCTCTCCGGTTGTAAGACTTGTAATAATATTCTTTTCCAGCTCCGCGTCCAGCGTCACTACTTTCATACTGCCGCTCTCGCAGAATTTACGCGTAATTGTACGCTTCAGTGCTACACGGATATTCTCCGTAATTGTTTCCAAATCTTTGACCGTCATGGAGGAATCCACGATTGTTTCCATAATCGTCTCCATATCCTTGATTGGAATACCCTCTTTCAAAAGATTTGTCAGTATCTTCTGGAAATTTCCATAGGATATCAGCGCCGGTATCAGCTCCTCAACAAGCTCCGGCGACTGCTTCTTCATGTTATCAACCAGACGCACAACCTCCTGCCTGTTGAGCAGCTCGTGCGCATGCTTTCTGACTGTCTCGGACAAATGAGTCAGCATAACAGATAACGGGTCGATAACCGTATATCCGTAAATCTCCGCCATTTCTTTCTTATCTACGGTAATCCACTTACTTGGAATGCCATACGCAGGCTCGATAGTATCGATACCATCCAGCTCTTTCTCCGGATTCGGCGGCTCGAGAGCCAGATAATAATCTACAAGTATCTCACCCTTAGCAACTTCTTCGCCTTTAATCTTTATTACATATTGATTGGTATTCAGGCTGGAGCTGTCTCTTAACCTGATAGACGGAATAACAAGACCCATCTCCTGTGCATACTGCCGTCTGAATATAACGATACGGTCAATCATCTTACCGCCGCTTGCTTCATCCACAAGCGGAATCAGGCTGTAACCAAACTCCATCTCAATTGGCTCTACAGTAATCAGGGAATAAACACTGTTAATATCCTTAAAGTTATCCTCTTCTGTAACCTCCATCTGCTCGCCGCCCGGCATTCCCATTCCCGGACCGCCGCCCCCTGCCGTCTGTACCGACGGCTCAGCCATCTCTTCCATCCGGCGCAGAAGCCTCCAGCCGCCAAGCATCATTCCCAGCGCGATAACTCCCATCTGAAGCTTCGGCATCCCCGGAACTGCAATAAGAATCGCAAGAACACCGCCGGCCATCATAATTGCCCTCGGCTGTGCCATAAACTGACGGGTTACATCTATATTCAGGCTGTCCTCGGCAACCGCACGGGTTACGATCATACCTGTAGCGGTAGAAATCAGGAGAGACGGAATCTGAGATACAAGGCCATCGCCGACTGTCGCAATGGAATATACCGATAATACTTCTGTAAATGTCATGCCCCCTTGTACCATACCGATGATACAGCCGCCGATAAAATTGACTGCTGTAATAATCAGAGACATAACCGCGTCGCCCTTTACGATTTTCGTGGCACCGTCCATAGATCCGTAGAAATCGGCTTCCTTTTGTATCTTATGACGTCTTTCTTTCGCCTCTGTCTCAGTAATCAGCCCGCTTCCCAAATCCGCGTCGATCGCCATCTGCTTACCTGGCATAGCGTCCAGTGTAAATCTCGCCGCTACCTCAGATACACGCTCGGCACCTTTCGTAATAACGAGGAACTGAACTAATACAATAATCAGAAAGATAATAACACCTACAACCACGTTTCCCTGAAGCACGAAATCTCCCATAGCCCTGATAACTGCTCCCGCCGTACCTGAATTACCGAGGATACTTCTTGTGGAAGAAATGTTAATTCCAATACGAAATAATGTTGTAATAAGAAGCAATGAGGGAAAAATTGAAAACTCCAGCGCTTCTTTGATGTTCATACTAATTAAAAGTATTATCATCGATATGCCAATATTCAAAATAATCATAACGTCCAAAAAGAACGTACTCAGCGGTATAATCAGAAGCAATACAATCATAAGTACGATCAATGATACCGCATTATTCAATATTCTTTTCATATTTTACACCAACTTTTTATTCATACGGAATACCTTAACAAGAATTTCCGCCACTACTCCATAATATTCCGCCGGTATTTCGCTGTTCAGCGGAGTCGAAGCATAGATTCCCCTCGCCAGCGGTTTATTTTCTATAACTGTAACATGATTCTGCTCTGCAATCTCTACAATCCTTAAGGCAACCAAATCCTGACCCTTTGCAATAAGGACCGGAGCATTATCATGATTAATTTCATATTTAAGCGCAACGGCAAAATGCGTAGGGTTTCGGATAATTACATCTGCATCCGGCACCGCCTGCATCATTCTGCTCCTTGCCATACTTTGCTGCAAACTTCGAATCTTTCCCTTAATCTGGGGATTTCCCTCTGTCTGCTTATACTCCTCTTTTACCTCCTCTTTCGTCATCATGAGCTTCTTCTCATAAGACCATCGCTGATAAAAGTAATCAAAT
Source organism: uncultured Lachnospiraceae bacterium (assembly GCA_946552115.1). GTDB lineage: Bacteria > Bacillota > Clostridia > Lachnospirales > Lachnospiraceae > CAPEBR01. The sequence goes on along the minus strand of CAMNRH010000007.1, from coordinate 83,589 downwards.
CCTGCAATTACGGCGAATACAAGTCCGATTTTTATGACCATCCCCATAATCTCTTCCAAAACATAAATAAATCCTGCAGCCGGACTCATATCCATCATCTGGGCGATTACAACAATCTCGCTCTTAAGAATCTGGTAGAGCACCACCGACAGGATAATCATCTTGAGCGCCGCTTTTAAGAGCTCTACAAGATTTTTCATTGAGAACATTTTCTTAATTCCATTAAGAGGGCTCAGATTCTTAAGCTTAAAGCCAACCGGCTTCATCGTAAATAAAAACCGCGTCTGAATTCCTGTCACAATAATTGCGACCGCCATACTGATAATGCCAATCGGCAGGACACACTTTGCGACAACCTCCATCGACTTCATGCCAATCTGCTCAATCTGTCCCAGAGACAGGCCTTCTGATTCCCCCACTAAAGAAACTAAAAATACCGTCATCTCCCGTATAGACTTATATATTGCCGGGAAAAAAACCTGCAGGCAATAAAAACATATAAAAAGTGAAGCGACTACAATAACATCCTTACTCGAGGCAACATTTCCTTCTTTACGTTGGTCATTACGCCGCTTCGACGTGGGTTTTTCGGTTTTCTCACCTGAACCTGATGGCAAATCAACTCACTTCCAATCTATAAGAATGTCAGAATTCCCTGAACCGTTTTCATCATCTGGGTCAGTATCCGGTTCAGATGCTCCCCGAAAGATGAAAACATAATAATAAGCAGCCCGATACCGACAATGATCTTCAGCTGGATATTAATTACAAAGATACTAATCTGCGGAACAACCTTATTCATAATACCGATTCCAACCTGCACAAGAAACTCTGCCGCAAGAATCGGCAGCGCAAGCCTCATTCCCAGCTCTACACAATTCAGAAAAATCTCCAGTACCCGGGGCCCCACTCCCTGCGTAATCATAACACTTCCATAAGGAAGAATCTCTGCCGAAGTAACCAGTATCTTCATCAAAGCAAGGTGCCCGTCGACTGCAAAAAACAAAAGAACAAACCATGTCTGAAGTATGCTTCCGGTAACTGCAATCTGTGAATTACTCTGCGGGTCGTACACGGTAGCCATTGTCAGGCCAAGTTGGAAATCTATCACATAACCGCCGAAAGTAATTGCGAAAAAAAACAGCTCCATGACGTAGCCGACTACAAATCCGACAGCGAACTCTTTAATCAGAAGAAAACCAAACTCTATCGTACTATACGCCGACGGCAGATTTTCTGCCGAAAGAGAATATGCCATAATTGTCAAAACAAATATGAAGCCGCCTTTCACCTGCATCGGCATCTCTCTTCTTCCCAGAAGCGGATTCAGCAATACAAATCCCGACATTCTCATCATAATCAGAGAAAACAGGCTAAGCTGTGCGACACTATCAAACGCCATGTCATCACTCCCCGCATGATTCTATCATATCATGTTAAATATTCTAACTGTAAAATCCTGAAGAGTCCGAAGCATCGTCTCACCGGTAAATACAAGTATAACTCCTATTACTAAAAGCTTTGGAACAAACGTAATCGTCTGCTCATGAATCTGTGTCGCCGCCTGTATGATGGAAATAATTACACCCACCAGCATACTGATAACAAGGAGCGGTCCCGCAAGCTCAATAATAATCACAAAGACATCATACATCAGTCCTCCGACTTCGCCATTCGTCATCTAAACACCCTCCCTGTCATATATTAAAACTGTTCACAATTGATGAAAACAACAGCTCCCATCCATCTACTGTTACAAACAGCAGAAGCTTGAACGGCATTGAAATCATCGCCGGCGGGAGCATCATCATACCCATGGACATCAATGTACTGGAAACAACAACATCTATCAATAAAAATGGAAGATACAGTAAAAATCCGGCCGAAAACGCTTTTTTAAGCTCGCTTGTCATAAAGGAGGGAATCACGACTGTCATCGGAAGCTCCTCCTCTTCCTCTACGGCCTCGGCGTTCGATATCTCTGTAAACATATTAAGAGCGCTTTTCTCCGTATTTTTAAGCATGAACCTCTTAAGCGGTATCTGCGCCCTCTCAATTGCCTCCGCCTGCGTAATCTCCGAGTTTTTATACGGCGTATATGCTTCTGTATTAATCTCGGAAATTACCGGATCCATAATAAAAAGCGTCAAAAATACAGCAATTCCTATCAACACTATATTCGGCGGCGTCTGCTGAACTCCCATTGCATTTCTCAAGAAAGAAAGAGTAATTATTACCCTCATAAAAGAGGTCATCATAATAAGAAGTGACGGCAGAAATGCTATAATCGTCAGAAGTAACAATATATCTAATGTAGGAACCTGGCTGCCATTCACATTTATCAGTGAGTCGTACATTAGTTTCTACCTCCTCTTTTTGCCCAAGTCACCGAATTTTTCCATAATAGATTTAAAATCCGGCGCTTTCATCCCATCTCCGGCGTCTTCCGGCGCCAGCGGGAACAGCTCCTCATCCTGAAGCTCGGACAGTAACTGAACCTGCCCGGCAGTAACGCCAACAAGAAAATATTTTCCACTAACCTGTAAAATGGCAACATGCCTGTCCTGACCCAGAGTAATCTGGTCAATCAGACGCATATACTGAGAACTGCTGCCTTTGGTCATTCCCCTGCTGATATATTTACTTGCCAGATAACTTCCATAAAGAATGAGCGCCACTGCAATAAAGGTGCCAATTACTTTTAACATATAGTTCCTTCCCTATTCCAATGCAATCAAATTAACTTTCATAATCTCTGTAATTCTTATTCCAAAATTATCCTCCACAACAACAACATCGCCCTTTGCAATGCATTGTCCGTTCACATAAAGGTCTACCTGCTCGCCCGCAAGCTTATCTAAAACCACCAATGAACCCTTTGTAAAATCAAGAATATCCTTAACAAACCGTTTTGTGCGTCCAATTTCAACAGATATCTCAAGAGGAACACCCATAATAAGCTCCATGTTCTCCTCATGCTCACCCTCCAGCACAATATCGTTATCTGCTTTCAGCTTCGGCTGCACGGGCTGCTGAACATGTATCATCTTCGGCTCAGGAGCTTTTTTCTCCTGTGTCTGCTGCATCGCCTGCTGCATCGTCTGCATCTGCTGCATCATCTGCTGCATCATCTGCATCTGCATCATAGATACATCCGGATTCATCATCGCTACCGGCTGCATAGGCTGCTGCGCTGCCGGAGCAGGCTGCGGGGCCGGAGCTGCCGGAACAGGCTGCGGGGCCGGTGACGGCGTCGAATCGCCTCCCGCTAATAGCTTCTCAATCTCCTCCTGCGATAAATTGCCGCCGGAAGTCCCTTCTGCCGGTGCGGCAGGAGCAGGCTGCGGAGCCGGGGCCGGTGACGCTGCAGAATCGCCTCCCGCTAATAATTTCTCGATTTCCTCCTGTGACAGAGTACCCCCCGACGAACTCTGCGGTGCGGCAGGAGCTTCTGCAGGCTTCTCCGCTGCCGGCGCTTTTTCACCTATTTCGATAATCTGGTCATCCGGAAGAAATCCCTTTACCAGGCTCTTGGCCAATTCCATAGGCATGACATTAAAGAATTCACTCTCCAGTTTGTCTGCGATTCTAAGAGTAAATCCTACTACAACCTTTGGATATTCGTCTGTAAAATATTTGTCGATAAACTCCTGCTCATTTTTCACTTCAAATGAAATTGGCGTGGAGATATTTACCATTCTCCCCAGAAATTCCGAGAGTGCCGTCGAGGATGCCCCCATCATCTGATTCATAACCTCGCAGACCGCGCTGATATTTATTTCATTCAGCTCAAACTCTTCATCCGGCACTTCCATGCCCATGAGCATCTCTACAATCACCTTTACGTCATGCCTCTTAAGAAGCATAACATTGTCTCCCTCCAAACCGGCAACATAGGTAATTTCAACACCGACCGCCGGCTCTACCTTATCCATTTTAAATTCTTCTTTCGATACAACGTTTACCACCGGTGTCGTTATATCTACTCTGGCATTTAACATGGTAGACACTGCTGTCGCAGAGGCGCCCAAACTGATATTTAGTATTTCACCTATAGCATCTATTTCTAATTTACTAAAGCACTCAGAAACCATACTAACCTTTCACTCCTTCCGAGGAAATTGCCCTCAGTTCTATTTTCCAAGATCCAATGCTCTCTGAGCCATTAGCTTCATTGCATTGAACGCTGTAATATTTGCCTCATAGGAGCGGGTTGCAGACATTGCGTCTATCGTCTCCTTTACAGGGTCTACATTGGGCATCATAACATAACCGTCCTCATCCGCATCTGGATGGTCCGGATTGTAGACCGGGTTCAAATCTCTCTGATCCTCTACAATCTCCGTAACCTGTACGCCGCCTTTCGCCGCTGTTCTGTTCAAAAGACTGTTAAATCTGGACCTGAATGAGGTGGAAGGCACCTCCTGAAGCACTACCATCTTTCTGCGATAGGTACCGCCGCTTTCTGTTCTTGTCGTATTTGTATTCGCAAGGTTCTCAGATGCAATATCCAGCCTCTGCCTCTCTGCTGTCAATCCTGACGCACTGATATCAAATGAATCCAAAAAAGACATTTTTATCCCTCCTAATTTTCTTAACCAAGGATTTTCTTAACTGTAGCCAGAATACGCTCCGGCTTGAAAGGCTTAACAATGAAATCCTTTGCTCCTGACTTAATAGAGTCCATAACCATCGTCTCCTGTCCCATAGCGGAACACATAACGATCGTTGCATTGGGATCCATGCCCTTTATCTCTTTCAATGTCTCAAGACCATCCTTATTCGGCATTGTAATATCCATAAATATAAGGTCCGGCTTTTCCGCAGGATACAACTCTACTGCCTTTGCGCCATCTTCTGCTTCTACAAGATCCGTATATCCGGCCTGTGTCAATGTAGTTTTTAACATCATTCTCATAAATGCCGCATCATCCACTAACATAATTTTTGCCATTTTCTTTTACCTCACTTTTTGTTATCATTGTAATTTATATACTCAGATAATTCTTAAAATTTATCTGGTAATTATACCATTATTTCATCTTTCGGTCTTAGTATGCGATCCTCTATCTTAACTGCAACATTCTTATTATGTACGCCCAGCTGTCCGTTAAACCACGGCTGACCCTCCACATACAGTGAAATTAACGAGTTCTGCGGCTTGTTCAAATCAATGACGTCTCCGACATGAAGATTATAGACATCATCCAGGCTAAGCTGCGCCACGCCGAGCTGCGCCATAACATTCATCTTTGACTCTCTGATATTCTCCAAAATATCATCCTTATTATTCCGCTGCGCCTGCATACCCTTATTAGCCAGGTGTTTCGTCTTGTCAATAATTTCAAATATACTGCTGAGAAGTGTTTCCGGAATACAGATATTCATAGCTCCTCCGACTTCTCCCATTTGAATATGCAGCATAATAATTACTACGGTTTCATCTACGCTGATCCCCTGAAACATACTTGGGTTATCTTCCACACGCTCAAATTGCGCTTTTATCGCAGTATAATTTGCCCAGACATCCTTTGTAATCGCTACAAGATACCGAATAATCTTCGCATATAAATCAAGTTCTATGTCAGTGTAGATATAAGATATATCCACCTGCGTATCCGTTCCGCTCCCTCCAAGCATACGGTCTATCATAGCCGCCATCAATATCGGTGAAATATGAAATACCATAGGAGGATTCGAGGCTCCATCCTGCAGTTCTATATTTGCAAGTGTAATAACATCTGTTTCATTCAATGCGTTTCCAAATTCATAATACCGCTGCTCCTCTACGCCTACAACCTCCACCTCGCTTGCTATATGGAATAAGCCGTTCAGCTGCGAGGCCGCAATCCTGCAATAGTTATCATAAATACTGCGGAGCATTTTCAATTTATCTTTCGTGTATTTCTTTGGACTGAAGAAATCATATTTTTTATATTCTTTCTCCGCTTTCTTCTGTTCAGCCGAAGCGCTGTCTTCCGCGCCTCCGCCTTGCATCGAATTAAGCAGCGCGTCTATCTGACTTTGTGATAATACATCCGCCATTCTAAACTCCTACCTTCATTTCATTATTACCGGCCCATTTCCTCATAATATTTCTCAAGAGCCTGCTCCACGGAATCGGATTTTGTAATCAAAAGCTCTACCCTTCGGTTCTTTGCCCGATTCTCCTCCGTATCAAAGGGAGCGATCGGACGCCATTGGCCATACCCGATTCCTATAATATTCTCCGGAGCAATATCTACCCGCGTCTGAATATATGCGGCAACCCTCGCCGCACGCTCCGCGGAAAGGACACGATCCCCTACCGGTTCATTCACAATCTTAGGATCCGCCTGCGTCGTATGCCCCATTACCTGAATCTCCTTAACAGAATCGCTGACCTCTGAGATAATTGAGGAAAACTGCGCCAGTATCGATGCTCCTCCCTTTTTTATGATGGAACTGTCGCCGTCAAAAAATACGTTATCCCGGAATGTGATGAATGTATATCCGTCACCCTTAAACAGCTCTACCTCTCCTTCGAGTCCGGCCGCCTTTACGGCTTTTTTCAGGTTTTCAAACAGCTCATCAAACTCATCCATATCAATCTGATCTGTATCAACTCCGCCTGGAACCTCATCATTCGCGTCAATATCCGGATTCTCTGCAATCTGAGAAACCTCCTTTGCATCCGGATTAAAGCTTTTCACAATCTGTATCCATTTTGCCTGATCTATCGTTGAAATGGAATATAAAAGTACGAAAAAACATAACAGCAGTGTCACAAGGTCACCGTACGTGTCCATCCAGTTGGCGCCGCCTTCTTCTGCTTTCTTTCTCTTTCCCATACGATCCCCCTATTCCTTCGACTCGTCTTTTCCCTTCTTGCCTTTCTTTCCCGCCGGCGCCGCGTCCGGATCAAGAATTTTCTGTCGGTCTTTCTGGGAAACATATGTAACAAGCTTCTCTTTCAGGAACTTCGGATTATCTCCGGCCTGGATTGCCAGGATACCTTCTATCATAATCTGCTTATACAGCAGCTCCTCTTCATTTCTGATTCTAAGCTTTTTTGCAATCGGCGAGAATATCAGATTCGCCAAAATACAACCATAGAAAGTTGTAATAAGTGCCGTTGCCATCGCGGGGCCGATATCCGCCGCCCCGTCGCCGTCCAGATTCATACCCTTTAACATATTAACCAGTCCGACAAGCGTACCAATCATACCAAATGCCGGGGAATACGCCGACGCCTTGTCATATATTCCGATACACTCCTCATGTCTTGCAGACATCGCGTCCACATCATTCTCAAGAAGAGCCCGAACCTCCTCCGGCTCTGTCGCGTCTACAATCAGCATAATCCCCTGCTTGAAAAACAGATCGTCCAGCTCGTTCGCTTTTTCCTCAAGAGCCAGAAGACCGTTCTTTCTTGCAAGCTGCGCCATCTCCTCAAGCGTATTCACCAATTCCGCAATATTATACTTATTCCCCTGAATCAGCATCTTAAAATGGCTGAGCATTGTCTTTAAAAGCCCCAGAGGGTAGCTCGCAATTACCGCGGCAAGCGCGCCGCCCAATACAATAGCAACAGATGCCCCATCCCAGAAATTTCCCAGCTTGGCAGGACTGATACCTACAAAGACAATCAGCACCGCACCTACAACGATACCTAAAATAGTTGTAATATCCACGTTATCTTCACCGCCTTACTTCTTTATCTATCTGTATGATAACAATGGATTTTTCCATTGTACTCAATTGTTTTCTGAATAATCTCTTCCGCACTTTCCTTCACAATATAAAACTTCCCGTTCATCATGACAATTTTCGATTCGGGAATCAATTCTACCGCTTCAATCTGTGCGCAATTGATCAAAAACGGCTGATCGTTAAGCTTAGTCAGAACTATCATAACACACTTCCCCTTACATTTCAAACGCAACCGGGACATTAGCAAAATATCCCGGTATTACGTTTATTATTTCATATTAAAAACCGATTATATCACTACCGCTTCATATTTACAAGCTCTGAAAGCATTTCATCTGTTACTGTGATAATCTTAGAATTTGCCTGAAAGCCTCTCTGACACGTAATCATGTTAGAGAACTCATTCGCAATATCTACGTTCGCCATCTCAAGATAACCGCCCATAATTTTTCCGGCCGGTCCCCCGTTTGGCTTCATTGCCGCTACATCGCCCGCATTGGCCCCCGGAGTATAATAATAACCGCTTGTTTTCTCAAGACCGTTCGGATTCTCTACCGTAACAAGAGCAAGCTGACCGATTGCGATAGTTCGGTTCTCCTTATCTACGCCGATAATCGTTCCATCCTCGTTAATCTTGTAGCTCTGAATCTCGTACTGCTGTCCGTCTGCGTCTCTCGGGATCTGGATTGCGGACAATTCATCCGCATACTCCGCGTCGATCCCCGGGATCCAGTTCGTTCCCTGTTTGGAATCCGCCGCAACCTGATTTGCTGCCGGAAAACGCGCATAGGCGGCATTTGGACCATTTGTTTTATTTTCAACCGTAATCTTCATTCCGCGGACACCGTTATTCGTGCTGACGCCCTCAAAGCTGAAATTGTGAGTGCTTGACGCATCTGTCTGCGCCTGGCCGCCTCTCAGCCACGCATCGAATACATCCTTAAAGGTCTGCTCCGAACCCGTCGCCAAATCAGCCTGAGTAATACCGGTCACCGTTCCTCCCTGTACTCCTCCGATCGTAACCGTACCATTGCCGGCAATCGTTACAGTTAAATCCCTGAATGCCGTAACCGTCTTTGACGCCGGCGTCTCTGGAATACCGGTTCCCTCTTTCAGCGCATATCCATATACATAGCTTCTCTGGTCGTCTACAAGATACCCGTTGTTATCCACACGGAAGATACCGACCCTTGACAGGAACAACCCGGAATCCGATACATTTGTAAAGCTTCCGTTTACCATGTTACCTACCAGGAAAAAGCCGGTTCCGTCAATCATACAATCCAAAGGATTGGAGGACGGCGACGGAGCTCCTGTTCCAAATTCATTCGTAACAGAAGATAACTGAGAACCATAACCAACCTGAGATGCGTTACGTCCGCCGGCCGCTCCGGCTACTACGCTTCCTCCCGAGCCGTTAATCGAATTCGCATACATAGAATCCTGGAAGTTAAAGCTGTATGATTTGAATCCCCATGTATTTACGTTTGCAATATTATTACCAATTACATCCATCTTTGACTGATGGGTTCTAAGTCCGGCAACTGCCGCAACCATTGATCTGACCATTTTTCATTACTTCCTTTCTTTTTTTCTTCTTTTGCTGTCTTTTGCATCTGCAAGTCGTACAGATACGGAAACCCCCATGAAATGGTCCGGCTTATATTAAGACAGCGCTGTCAATATTTGTAAAAATATTTTCTTTCATCTCTGCTCCGGACATCGTCGTTATCACAACATTATTCGGAACGTTTACAATAAATGCCCCGTTCTTTCCGATAATCGCCACATCTTTCGCTCCTTTTTCCTGGGCCTTTTTTACAGCCTGATTCAAGTCGCTTAAAAGACTGTCGGTCATCTCTATCCCCCGCTGCTGTACGCGAAGCGCCGCATGCTTGGAAAACTGAACGGACTGGGGTCTGTTTGCTTCTTTTTGCAGAAGCTGTGCAAACGGTACGTTATTACCGCTGTTTGCTTTTGTCTGTGATGCTGCCTGCGCGTGCTGCAGCTTAAGTAAGCCGGCATTTGTAATCTGATTCATATTGCTCATAATACTGCACCGCCTTTCCTTTTACTCTCCGTCCCTTAGTTACGCCGTCGTCTTTTCCTTTTTATCTTCCGTCTTTGTCTCTGTCTTTTCCTCCGGAACATCGCCGACCGCCATAACCTGTGACAGCTCGTATTTCTTGCCGTTTACATACACCGAAGTAGCGCCGGTAAGGTCTACGCCTGTTACAGTACCCTTTACCTTTTCCTTAATTACCTCTTTGCCCTCACTGTCTTTTTCCGTAATTGCAACGGTTACCTCTTTTCCAAGAAGACCTGTAGAGTAGGTTGTCAGTGTTACTGTTGAAAGGTTGTTTGTTACCGTTGAAAAATTAGCAATTGCATCTGACAGCTTCGACATCGCGCTCATAGAGGACATCTGTACCATCTGATTCATCATTTCGCTGTTGTCCATAGGATTTGACATATCCTGGTACTGCAGCTGTGCCGCCATAAGCTTCCAATAGTCGTCTGTTGTCATGGTATTTGCTGATGTGGCGGATGCCTGTGTCGTCTTTTCTGAGTCAAATATAAACTTCGCCGCATCACTCATTAATGTAGTTGCATCTACTGCCATTTTTTCGTCTCCTTTACCTCTTTTTAGCCTGCCAGGCCCAGCCTGAGCTTTTGAAGAAACTGCTCCGCATCTTCCGCATCCGAATCTTTTCCGTTATTCTTCTGCTGCTCCTGTTCTGCTTCCTGACCGTTTTTCTGATTTTCATCTCTGGTCTGGTTCAGATAATCGCTTTCCTGCTTATCCACAATGATTGTCGTTGTTCCGCCGAGGTTTTTCTCAATCACCTGGCCGATTTCCCCTGCATTGCGTCCCAATACGTCAAGCGCTTTCTTTTCAGAACAGAAAATCGAAACGGTTGCCTGCCCTTCCTGATACAGTATCTTCACCGCAATCCTGCCAAGATTTGCCGGCTCAATATGTATCTCAAATTCCTGTACGCCTTCCGACATCTTTGTCATAATCTGATCCGTAAGCTTTGACGGGAGCTCCTCCGGCTGCGGAACCTGCATTCTTACCGGTTCCTGAACCTTCGGCTCCTGCACCTCAGTTTTTACCTCTGTCTGTACTGCCGGCGCATGTACCGCCTGTTCTGCCATACGGCTGTCTGACTGTGCTGCATGCTCTTCCTGTGAATCCGATGGAGTATCATTCTTTTTGGGAGCCTCAGCTTTTACCTCTTCCTTTGGCGTCACCGTCATCTCAGGCTGCTTTGTCTCTTCCACGCTTACTTTCTGTTCTTTCGGAGCCTGCGTTTCAACTGCCATCTGCATTTCAGGCTGCACGGTATCCGCCGCCTGTACCGGTATCTCTGATGTTTCCGGCTCTGCCGCAATCTCTGCCGTAACCTGAAGCTCTGGCACCGCCTCTTCTACCGGCTGCTGCTCCACCTGAACCATCTCCGGCCTCACACTCATCTGATACACTGCAAGAAGACTTTCTGTCTGCACTTTATCATCCTTTGGCGCATCTTCTTCCACCGGCTCATCTTTCGTGTCTTTGACATCCTTTTTATCCTTTGTCTCATCAGACTTTGTCTCTGTCTTCGTATCTTTCGTGTCCTTAGATATTTCCTTGCTGTCTTCTCTCTGATTCTGATTCTGCAAAAGCATCTTAAAATCGTCCGACACTTCTTTAACCGCACCGCCGCTTTTCTTTGCGGCATCACCTGTACGCAGGCCTGCTGCATCTGACATCTTCACACTGATTTTATCCATCCGAATCTCCTCCTTTCTATCAATATTTTAAAAATATATAGTAATCTGCAATTGCAGTATTACCCTGATTATACAAGAAGCCTTGCCATTGCTCTCTTCGTAGCTACAAATTCCTCAATAAGCTGCTCCTCTTCCTTTTGAAGCTCCTTATTATACTCGGCTCTCTTTTTCTCTTTTAGCTTGTCGATAGAAGAGGTTTCCTTCTTTGCCTCAACTACTTCATTCCTTTTCGCTTCTTCTTTTATTTGAAGCTTTTCAAGCTGCTCCTGTTTTTTACGAATTTTAAGTCCCAATGACTCCAGGTAATTCTCATATGTATGTATTTCATTAATTTTTATTCCACTGAATTGATTTTTTCTAAATTCTGCGGTACATGCCCGATGAAGCTCCTCCAGCTCCTCTATCTCCCGCTCGCATTCTCTGACTTTTGCCAGTATTCTTGCATGCTCGGCCTTAAGGCCGTCCAATACCTGCTCTTTATAACTAAGCACCGTATCCAATGGAAAAAAGAACTTCTTCATCGCAATATCCTCTTCATTGTCTCCAGAGACTCCTCATAAGAAAAGCTTTCATCAATCTTCTGCATCAAAAAATCATTCACCTTATCAATTTTGGAAATCGCCCCGTCAAGCTTCGGATTCGTTCCCGCCTTATAAGCTCCGATCGATATCAGATCCTCATTTTTAGAATACACACTCAAAATGTCTCTCATCTTTGCCGCAGCCGCCTTGTGCTCATCAGACACAATATTTGTCATCAGACGGGAAATACTGGCGTTTACATCTATCGCTGGAAAATGATTTTCATTTGCAAGCTTTCTTGTCAATACGATATGCCCGTCTAAAATACCCCGAACCGTATCCGCAATCGGTTCATTCGTATCATCGCCTTCTACCAGCACCGTATAGACGCCGGTAATAGAACCCTTTTCAAAATTCCCGCTGCGCTCCAAAAGCTTTGGAAATTCTGCGTAAATGGATGGGGTGTACCCTCTTGCAACCGGCGGTTCTCCGGTCGCAAGCCCAATCTCACGCTGGGCCATCGCAAATCTCGTAAGAGAATCCATCATCAGAAGAACATCTTTCCCCTGATCCTTGAAATATTCCGCTATCGTTGTCGCAACAAGCGGACATTTCATACGAAGCATGGCCGGCTGGTCGGACGTCGCAACAACAAGAACACTTCTTTTCAATCCCTCCGGCCCCAAATCCTTTTCAACAAACTCCAAAACCTCTCTGCCTCGTTCGCCTACCAGCGCAATTACATTAATATCCGCTTTTACATTCTTCGCAATCATGCCAAGCAGCGTACTCTTTCCGACGCCGCTTCCGGCAAAGATACCGATACGCTGTCCCTTTCCGATTGTATTCAAACCGTCGATCGCTTTCACTCCAAATTCCAGGGTATCAGTAATCGGAGGTCTCTTAAGAGGATTAATATAAGTATTTTCAACATAATAGTATCTCGGCGACGGGAACGGCCCCAAATCATCCATCGGATTGCCGGTCGCGTCTATAATCCGTCCCCGGAGAAACTCTCCGACCGGTATCTTCAAACGGCGCTTTGTATTTCTCACAAAGCTCCCGGCTGAAACGCCGCTGATACTCTCATATGCCATAAGCTGCATCCTATCTCCCCGGAAGCCCACTACCTCGACCGGTATCTGCCTGTGCTTTTCCTCATTATAAATCATGGCAATATCACCGATACTGGCACGATTTCCCGATGACTCCATGGCCATTCCGACGACATTTTCTATTTTCCCTATATAGCTCACCGTCTCTGACTTCTGGATTAATTCCGGCAGTTTTGAAAACATATGCTTCACCTCAGTTATACTCTTACGTTGTTCAATATATCTTTGATGTTTTCTAACTGTGTGCTTACGCTGGCATCTATAATCTCATCAGGCAGCTCTATGATACAGGTTCCGTCCTCTCCGTTGTCCATCGTAATAATCTTGATATTATCCGACAGCTTCGACAGAGCTTCCAGAAATTCTGTATCCACTTCCATAGATATGCCGGTATCACACTTTGTGACATAAATTTTCGCCCATTGCTTTTTCCTTATCTTATCTGTAGCGACAAGAATCATTCTTTTGATAATATCACTGCTTGACTGCAGGCTCGTCTGGATTATCTTCTCTGCCACCGCAAGCGAAATACGTTTCAAATCGTCTATGTATTGCTCCAATATCTGGTCTTTCTCATGCGAAACATCGCTCACTATATCTGCTATACTTTTCCGCAGTCCTGCAAGCTCCTCGTCCAAAAGCCTTCGCTGCTCCTCATGTGCCTCCCGAAAACCGTTCTGCTGACCGTTTTCTTTTCCTTCAATGTAGGCTTTTTCTCTGAGAATCTCCGCCTGCTCACGAGCGTCATGTATAATCTGCTGCGCTTTCTGCCTTGCATGCTCCAGAATCTCCCTCTCGGCGTCCTGCACCGATTCAGATACAGCTTCCTGCTCTTCTTCCGAAAGATCCTCTTCCGTCTCTTCTATCGGCTCCTGCTCGCTGATTTTAAATCCTGCAAAAAAGTCAAAGGGTTTAATATCCTGCCCTTTTTCCGGGCCTTTCACAATCCTAGGCAATGATTTCATCCTTTCCGCTCTTAACTATAATCAACTCTCCGGCCTCTTCAAGACGGCGGATTACGCCGACAATACGCTGCTGAGCCTCTTCTACATCTCTCAGACGTACATTAACCGTAACTTCAAGGTCAGATTCAATACTCTCAGCCATACGGCTTGATACATTTGAAAAGATAAGCTGTTTAATATTATCATCAGAGCCCTTAAGAGCGTATACAATATCTTTAACATCGCATTCACGGATAAATCTCTGAATAGACCTGTTGTCCATAGATACGATATCCTCGAATACGAACATTTTCTTACGAATCGTCTCTGCCAGCTCTTCATTCTCTTTTCCGAGCTCGTCAAAGATAAATTTCTCGTTCGCCCTGTCCATATGATTCATAACGTCCGCTATGTAGTCAATACCGCCAATCTTAGTGAAGTCTGCCGTCGTAAGGACAGATTCAAACCGCTTTTTCAGCGACTCCTCCACAATCTTAATCGCGTCCGGCGATGCGCTGTCCATCCTTGCAATCGCCTCTACTACCTTAATCTGCTTTTCTTTCGGAAGCTCGCTGATTACAGCGGAGGCCTGGTCTGTGTCAGCGTAGGACAAAACCAATGCAATTGTCTGAGAACGCTCATGCTGCAAAAAGGATACGAGATTTTTCACATCGCTCTTTCTCACAAATTCAAACGGACGAATCTGCAATGATTTTGACAGCTTCTCAAGAAGCGCCTGCGCCGTTCCCTCGCCAAAGGCTTTTTCAAGCACGGCTCTCGCATATTCCATACCGCCGTCGGTCACAACTTTCTGCGTCAGGCAGACCTTATAGAACTCATCCAGAACCTCCTCCATCTGTTCTGGTGATACACGTCCTACCTTCGCTACTTCAATTGTTAATTTTTCAATATCGCTTTCACTCAGATGCTTATATATCTTCGACGCCTTATCAGCTCCTAATGATATAACAACCGCCGCTGCTTTCTGCTCCGGTGTCAGTACATTATTAGTTGCTTCCATTTCCACCGCCTCCATTCAGCCAGTTTTTAATTAACTGGGCAGATATTTCAGGATTCTGTTCTGCGAACTCACGGATACTCCTCTTAAGCTCCATTCCTCTGTCATTCTTAATCTCCTGAAGCTCTTCATTAAGATCAAACTCAGGAATATCTTCTCCGGCGCTCTCTGCCGCCAGCGCTGCCGCGGCTTCTGCTTCTTCCATTTCAAGCCTTTCCTGTTCCTCGGCTTTCTTACGGCGTCTGATCATCAGCAATATAACAAGACCCAAAAGTACTGCAAGCAATACCGCGCCTACGATAAATACCCAGAACGGAATACCCGCAACCAGTCTCGCAAAGCCGCTGAGCTCTTCCTCGTCTCCATCATTCGTTCCGTCATTGAACGGCGCGCTCACAATTGCAATTTTATCTCTCTGATCTGCCGCTGCAATACCCGCCGCATTTCCAACCAGCGAAAGAAGCTGTCTCTCCTGAAGGCTTCCATATCCCTCTCCGTTAATCGCAACCGATACCGTAAGGTCGTCTAACGCTCCCGGGCTTACCTGCCCCTGCTCCTTAATCTGATCTACCAGATATTCCCTGGAGATACTTTCGCTATATGCGCCGTTATCGTCATCGTCGCTGTCAGTATTATATTCCGCCGTATCCGCATTTGTCTCGGCGCCGGCCACACCGCCCGCAGTGTCTCCTCCGCCCGCACGCTCAACATAGCGGTTTTCATTGCTGACAATTCCGGTTTTATCTTCTTCGTCAATTTTCTCCGGAGTACTGTACCGAATCGTTTCGCGCATCAGATTTTCCATATTAATCTGTGCCCTTGCGGAAACCCGTACATTCTGCTGTCCATAAATCGGGCCAAGAACTTTCATAACGTTATTGGCAATCTGATTCTCTACTACCTGGGCAATCTCTTCTGCGTCGGAGCTGTTTCCTCCGGATGCCGTTCCGCCGTCTACTTCTACCGACACGTCATTTCCGTTGCCGTCAAGAACGACAACCTCGGAAAGCTCCATATCAGGCACGCTCTTCGCAACAAGTCTCTGGATTCCGGACACCTGCTCCGTCGTAGGAGAACCGCCGCCCTCCATTGTAACAACTACTGACGCGCTGGAGTTTTCTCCCTCATCATCACTCAGCACATATTTACTTTGCTCGCCAAGCGCAATCGTTACTTTCGCATCCTTTACACCGTCAAAGGAACGAATCGTAGCTCCAATACGGTCCTGAAGTTCATACAGCTTGTATGTATTTTTGTCGGAATCTGTCGTCATCATGCCCGCATTGTTCCGAAAGATATCATAGGTAAATCCATTCTTCGGATACCCCTCCTGCACAAGCGCCGCTTTCGTCTGATCCAAAACATCCTTTTTTACGAGAATCTCCGAGTCACCGTTATATTTAAAATCTATCCCGTCCTCCTGCAGTTTCTGAGTAATTTGCTGAGCCTCTTCCTGGCTCAATCCGGTAAACAAGGTTTCGTAAGGCCGATTATTCAAAATAAGCGCTATCGCCACCGCTCCAACGATTAATATAACTACTCCGGCAATAATTATCTTTTTAGTCCTGGCATTCAGCTTGTCAGTCATTTCTTTTAATTGAGCAATTTTTTCTTTCATCGTCTAAAACTCTCTTATTTTCTTTTTGATTTTATATGCCGTAATAACTTTCCAATTATTTTATGAGTTTATTCTCAATATCTCATTATATGTCTGCAGTGCAGCAGATCTCAAAGCTACCAGCAAATCTACCGAGAGCTGCGCGTTATTTTCCGCGATCATCACCGTATGCGGATCCTCTATCTGACCTGTCGCGAGACGATACTGTTCTTTCGTCAGCGTATCCTCTGTCGTCTTTACATTGTTAATCGCCTCTTCAAATATTCCTTTAAAGGCGGCAATGCCCTCCTGCCCTTTTACCTTTGTGGTTTGACCTGCATCTCCCCACAGGCTTATCGGCTGAATTGGTGTAATAAACATATCTTCCATAAATTATGTACCAGTCCTTTCTCCGGTTTTACTCACCTAAACTATCCTTACTGTCCTTTAATTGCTGTCTGAAATCTCTTAACATCAGAGGTAATCGACTGCAGAAGGTAATTATAGTGAAGCCATGTCCGGGTCATCTCCGTCTCCTCGACATCCGCGTTCACACTATTTTCATCCACCCGGGCCGAATCAGTACGCGAATACACCGTATAGTTTGTTCCCTCAATCGCTTCACGCATATTCCTGTTACTCTTCGTCTTATCCGCAGCAATCAGACGGCTCCTGAATTCGTCCTCAAAGCTGACTTGCTGTCTTTTATATCCCGGTGTGTCAATATTTGAGAGGTTATTGGAAAGCACCTCCTGTTTCTTCCACAGACAGTCTAACGACTTCTGCGCCAACGCTATTGTGTTTCCGAACATAATATCTGTCACTTCCTTTTATATGTATTTAGTATTTTACCAAATTTAATATTTTTTTACGCTTAAACATAGTTATGATACACCTTTCGCTTTCAAAAGTCTAGAACTTTCAAAACATTTACAATATTTTCACAATTATGCAAATATTACTTCAGCTATTCCTTTTTTCTGTTATAGAAACACATCTTTTTCTTCATCTTCTTCTGTCCCCATAATCGACGAACCAAGAGCATTTACACGGTCCTGAAGCTGAAGCTGCATCTTCGCCATAAAAAACTGCGTCATCACCTCGGTAAGGCTTCTCGAGCTAAGGCCGTCCGAAACCTCTGACGCCCTGCCTATATCCGCCTGTTCCTGTGCGGCCTGCGCCGTCTCTACTGTCTGCCCTGTCGTCAAATCCGTCCCCATATATTCCTTTATTCTTTTAATATAATTAATGGTCTCCGTAAAAGGCGGAACACCGCCGTACTTCGCCACATTCCCGCTGCCCGCATTATATGCAGCCAACGCAAGGTCGATATCTCCGTTATACTGGCTCAGCTTCTCTGCAATATATTTCGCTCCGCCCATAATATTGCTCCTTGCATCAAACGGATCCGTAACTCCCAATGACTGTGCCGTTGCCGGCATCAGCTGCATAACCCCCTGTGCGCCTACCGGCGATACGGCATTGGCATTAAAGCCGGATTCCGCTTTTCCGACCGCCTTAAGAAGGATTACAGGTACGTTATAGCGCTGGGCCGCTTCCTCAAAAATAGCATCCATACTTTCAGGTACGCCCATCTTCTTTACTGTATTTTTCAAAGTATCGGCAAAGCTTTTTGTATCTGACGTCTGACGGCTTGCTCTGCCGGTATCATTTCTATTATTATATACGGACGGTGTCTGTACCTGGTACAGAAGCTGATTCATATAATTATAAAGGTTTTCATAAACTGTATAGTTATAATTGTCTGCCATTTTTCTTCCTCTCCCGTTTCTTTCATTAACTATTATGATTCATTTTTATTCAAATACATATCATATATAGATGTATATATCATAAGACACTCATTTTATGCTAACATAATTATGCCATTTTTCCTCTGTATTGAAAAGACTTTTTTTCAATTTTTTTCAAAAAAACGACACGATTTTCTCAAACGGTTATTTACATTCCTTTCAATTCGGTATAAAATAAAGATAAGTATGGCATATATTTAACTATAATAAGGGATATAGGAGGAGATTAACGTGTTAAAAAACCTAAAAGTGGGAAGCCGGCTTTTCACATCATATGCTATAGTGCTTATCCTTTACATTATTGCTGTCGTAGCATCTTCTATTGGAATGAACAGTATTTTTGGAGGACTGGAAAATTTCTATCAGACTCCTTACCCAATGGTAAAAGACGCCATGACGGCGCAGTCAAAGTCACGGCAAATTGAGATGGATGTCTTCCGCGCCAGCGCTGCCGCGGACAAATCTACAATGCAGTCTATTATGTCTGGCATTAATCAAAATGTTACAGAGCTTAACAACGCGCTTGATTCCCTAGCGGCAGACTATGAAGGAGATGCTTCGCTCCTGCAGTCTGTACAGTCTATCGCACAGCAGACAAGCGCATCAAGGACAGAAGCAACAGAGCTTCTGTCCAGCGGAAATAAAGAAGAAGCACTTGTCTTAATGAACGCCGAATACGCAGAGGCGGCCGACAAATTGCAGTCTGCACTGCAGGATGTCATTGACGAATCACAGGCAATGGCGGATGAATATTATACATCAGGCGCATCCATGAAAAAGCTGTGCATGTCGATTCTGTTCGGCCTCGCCGCGGTCAGCATTATACTTACAATTATCCTGTCACTCAGAATCATACGCGGGCTTACACATCCGATTGCCGAAATTGAGGATGCAATCAAGGCAATGGCACATGGCAATATGCATTCTGAGGTTACATACAAATCAAGGGATGAGCTGGGCGTATTAGCGGAGAATCTGCGCTTTGTATTAAAGACATTATCCGGATATATTGCACATATCTGTGCCAGAATGGATTCTCTGTCAAACGGTGATTTCACTGTCACTATGGATATGGATTATCTGGGCGAATTTGAATCCATCCGTGATTCGGGGAATAAGATTATTGAATCTTTAAATGACGCTCTTGGACAAATCCATGTAGCGGCCGATCAGGTATCCAGCGGTTCCGACCAGGTATCCAGCGGCGCGCAGGCATTAAGCCAGGGTGCAACCGAGCAGGCAAGCGCGGTAGAAGAATTAGTAGCTACATTAAATACATTGTCCGGTCAGGTAAACCAGACCGCCCACAATTCGCGCGACGTCAATACCCTGATTGCAGAAACCGGCGCTGAGGTTAATAACAGCAATGTGATGATGGAATCTATGGTAAACGCCATGACAAGAATTAATGATTGTTCCAATGAAATCGAAAAAATTATTAAAACAATTGAAGATATTGCTTTCCAGACCAATATCCTTGCACTCAATGCCGCTGTTGAGGCAGCCCGCGCCGGAGAATCAGGCAAAGGCTTCGCCGTAGTGGCCGACGAGGTAAGAACACTTGCTTCAAGAAGCGCGGAAGCTGCAAAGAACACCACCGCCTTAATCAGCAACTCTTTAGCTGCTGTGGCAGAGGGTACGCAGATTGCAGCAGATACACAGGCTTCATTATTAAAGGTTGTTTCAAGTGCGCAGACAATCGAAACAAACATGGCGCAGATTACAGAGGCGACAGACATGCAGGCAGAAGCCCTCGAGCAGGTTACACAGGGTATCGACCAGATATCCTCTGTTATTCAGACAAATTCGGCAACCGCACAGCAAAGCGCCGCTGCCAGCGAGGAACTGTTCAGCCAGTCTACTCTCCTTAAAACTCTTGTGGAACGTTTCCAGCTGAAAGGAATATCCTCCCCAATGAGCGCAGGGCCAGAGCCTGTGACAGCCTCCTACATGGATAGGAATACAGATACGGATATCAGTATGGACGCCGGCTTATCCGGAGACATTACAGATATTGAGCCGCCTGCCCCGGCAGCAAATGACTTCCAGAGCTATAACGACGATGATTTTACAAGTCCGGCTCAGAAACCGGTGTACACTCCGGCGACTACCGTTCCTTTTGTAAATAACAATGATAAATATTAATAAAAAAAACGGTATCCCTTTGGGGACGCCGTTTTTTATCGTTTTATAGATTCCAGGTCACCACTTTTTAAATAATTTCTAAGAACCACTTCTAAGAATCTTCTGCTTCAAACGAAGAATTTCCATATCTTCAGGTAGTAACGGCATAAGACGTACCGTTACGCCGTAAGCTTCCTCCCACTGTCCGCCGCCCATTAATCCTGCAAGCATCTGCTTTACCTGACCTCCCAGAGCATGAAATTCCTCCGAAACAGTCTGAGGCGGATTTTTTATTCTTTCGTTCAAATATCTGGTCAGATGACTCACCGCGACAGACATCTGCGGATAAATATGCAGGGCTTTCGTCAAAAGAGGAACGCATTCTGCAAATTTCCCGGCTTCGATTAGCTGCAAAGCATCTTTAATTATAATTGCAAATTTATATTTTACCGGAAGAAGATAAGAGTCCGGATCCTCAAGTACCTCCCCACGGTACAGCATCTTTGCGTCAGCAATCACGCTTTCACAGTAATCAGAGAACAGCGCCGCCAAGTGTGACGGCTCCGGCATTCCTCTTGTAAGCCGCCTTTCTAAGAAGCATTGATTTAACCGCTCTCTAAAAAGCGGATACTCAGATAATTCCGGCAAAATCCTTTTATAAAATCCTGCCTGCTCAGGAAGTTCAAGTTGCTCCGCGAGCATCTGTGTACAACAATCCCACGCCTCAGGCGACATCTTTTCCAGCAGTACTTTCAAAGAAAATCCATTTTTTACTGCCATTCTAATCAATTGCTCCTGAAACCCTTCCGGACACTCCTTAGCACAAAGCTCCCAGAACCGCTCAGCCTCCGGCATCCACCCTTGTCTTTCCGCGTCATATGCTTTTTGGAGGCTGACATAGAAATTATCCGACGTAAGTCTGCTATAGCTGCCCAGAATCTCTTCCGCTTTAGCCTTATACTGTCTTTTCCATTCCTCCAGACTTCTATACACGGCGGACATCTGCACTCTATCCTCCCACGGAATCCATGACAGAATCTTTTCTGTAATCTCATAATCTCCTGTCTCTGATGCAAAAAACAGTCCCTTTATATAGAGCTCCGCAGCCTGCCTTTCCGCTCCGGCAAAGGTCACTGTAATTCCGTTTTGAGCGTCCGCCTTTTCCGGATGCCTCCGCAGATATTTAAGCCTTTTCCTATAGAGAAGAACATATTTAAGTCCTCTCTCATATTCTTTTAAATCCCAGCAAAAACCAGCCAGCATAACCGCCAAATTAAGCTCTCCAACCTCCTCAAGCCTCAGTGAGGAAAGGATGCTTTCTCCCTCCTCAAGCGCGCCTTTTAAATCTCCATTTCCTGAAATCAAACGCGGAAGCTCAAGCTGCAGCCACATCTCAAGGGAATCCCGCCTGTCCTCTTTCAGCGCAAGCTCAAGCCCCTCTCTGCAATACCGGACTGCCGCGTCATATTTCCGAATAGCCGCATACTCCTGCGCCAGCTGCGCATACAGATGAGCCGACGGCGTCTCTGTTTCAAGCCTTTCTATCAGCAGAGACAGATTCCTGTCAGACTTTTTCTCCTGCACTTCTTCATCTTTTTTTCCGATATATCCAAAATGATGAACAAACGCCTGAAACCTTTTGCACGGCTCCGGAAACGGCTTTAGATTCTCATGTATCGGATAAACAAACCGGGTTTCCTGAAACCGTCTGCACATACGTCCGACATAAGCATCTGAATAGGAAATCCCTTCCCAGTCCAGATAATTCCGCTGTATATAATCTGCCGATTGGTACTGCCTGTACTCGCCGCTCTTAAAAAACTGAATTAGCTCCTCCGTATCTTCGAACCATTCATCATCATCCAGATAAAGGAACCATTCTCCCTTTGCCTCATTAAGTCCCGCATTTCTGGCCTTTGAAAAATCATTGCACCATGTAAAGGGTATGATATGGGACGTATACTGCTCTGCAAGCTTTCTTGTCTCCGGCTCTTTCCCGGTATACACGACAATTAATTCACTGTCAAGCTCCCTCAGAAGCGGTTTCAGCGAAGACAGACACCTCCCCAGCGTTTCGATTCTGTCAGACACTAAGAGAGAAATTGTAAGCTGTATTTTCATCGATTAAATTTTCCTTTCTTTTTCACTTCTGCCAAAAATCACTAAAATCAAAGACGCCCCATAATCTCCTGTTTCAGCTTCAGCACATCCAAATCTCCCGGAAGAAGCGTACTAAGCTGCTCTGCCACGCCATAGGCCTGCTGCCACTGTCCGGCCTCCATTAAGCTTAAAAGCATTTGCTTTACCTGTTTTCCAAGAACCGCAAATTCTTCTGATTCCGGCTGTTTTGGCGCTTTCATCTTTTCCTCCATGTATTCTGACACACGTCCCACAATAACCGACATCTGCGGGTAAGCCCGGATTGCCTTTTTCAGGAGCGGAACACACTCCCCATAGCTCCCATTTTCAAGGCTACACAGGGCTTTTTCCATAAAAAGCGCAAATTTAAAATGATATGGCAGAGCATAATACTCAGGATTTAAAAGAATTTCCTCCTTATATAAAGCATCCGCCTCCAAACGCACGCTTTTACAATATCCCTTTAAAAATTCAATAAGCTGCCGCGTTTCATGGAATCCTCTCGAAAGCTGCTTTTCCGTAAAATGCTGCTCCAGCCGTCCCGCGCATATCGGATAATCCGCCATAAGAGGCATAAGCCTTTCTAAGTGTCCCTGTATATCATCATCCGCCGTACGTTCTGTCATTACTTTCGTACATTCGTTCCAGGCTTCAATGGAATTCTGCTCAAAAAGAGGGTTCAGGGAAAAGCCGTTTCTCTCAGCCAGCTCCACAAGCTGATACATGTAGCCCTCCGGACAGTTTCCGGCACAAAGGGCGAAGAAGCTTTCTGCCTCCTCTGTCCTTTGCTTTCTCTCAGCGTATAAAGCTTTCTGAAGATTCACATAACCATTCTCTGTAGGATTAAGGAGATAATAACCTTCCAAAATCGTTTCCCTGTGTTCCGGATGCCCCCATTTCCAGCTTTCCAGATTCCCGTACTGAGTTCGCAGCTCCTTTTCATCCTCCCACGGAAACCAGGTAAGAATCTCCTTTATCTCCTCCGTCTTATTGAGAGCCGCCGCAAATAAAAGACCTGTCACATACGCGGTCATCATACGCTCCTTTGCAGTGTCATATGTGATTGTACCGCCAATCTGCCACCTTGCCTTTTCCTGATGCTTTTCCAGATACGCCATTTTTTTATAATAGCCATAGGAATGTTTCAGTCCTTTTTTATACTCGTTAAGCTCCCAGCAGATTTCAGCAAGAATAGCATGAAGATGCGCCTCGCCAACCTCAAGCGTCCGCAGGGAAAGGAGCTCGCGCTCTCCTTCCTTAAGAGCATCCTCCATTCTCCCTAAATCAGCAAGTATAATCACCAGATGCACCTGCATCCACAGCTCGCAATTCTGCACTCTGTTTTCCTTTTCCGCAAGCTTCAGGCCTTCCCTGCAGTATTTCAGAGCATTTTCAATCTCATCCCGATTCCGGTATTCCTGTGTAATCTGCATACAGATATGGGCATCCGGCTCCTTTTTATAAAGCTCAAGCAATAACGGAAGATTCCGCTCTGATTTTCTTACCCCCTGCTCTACATATCCGAAATGATGAACATAGCTTGTAAGACGCTTCTGCGGATCAAAAAAAGGATCTAAATTCTCATGAATCGGATAAACAAATCTTATCTCCGGCGTCAAACGGCACATTCTCCCCACATGGGCGTCTACATACTCTGCCCCGCCCCAGTCGCGATAATTACGCTGTATATAGGTTGCGGAACCATAGCTTAAATACTCGCCGCTTTTAAAAAACCGGAGAATCTCTGAAACATCGCCAAACCACTCGTCATCATCCAGATAGAGAAACCATTCTCCCTTTGCTTTTTCAAGTCCCGCATTACGCGCCTTTGAAAAATCGTCGCACCATGTAAAGGGGACAATCTGCGAGGTATATCTCTTTGCAAGCTCTGTAACTGCCGGATCCTTTCCTGTAGTAACTATAATTAATTCACTGTTTAACTCCCGAAGAAGCGGCGTTATAGATTCCAGACATTTTCCCAAAGTTTCCATCCTGTCCGATGCAAGAAGCGAAATCGTAAGCTGTATATTCATGGTTGGTTACTCCTTTTTTTCTTAATAATCCAATCATACCATAAATCGGATGTATAGCCAAACAGAAAAAAGGCTTCTTCCGAAAAAGAAGCCTTTTCCATATGAAAATTCAATTCATTACTGAAGTAACTGAAGAACTCCCTGCGGTACCTGGTTAGCCTGAGCAAGCATAGCCTGAGCAGCCTGAACAAGAATGTTATTCTTGGTGTAAGCCATCATCTCTTTCGCCATGTCTACGTCACGGATACGGGACTCAGCAGCTGTGATGTTCTCATTCTGAACACTTAAGTTGTTGATTGTATGATCCAGACGGTTCTGCATAGCACCAAAGTCTGAACGCATGGAAGAAATCATATCAATCGCACCGTTAATGACAGAGATTGCATGTCTTGCAGTATCTGCCTTTGTAAGGTCGATGCTTCCAAGAGACTGACCAGTCTTCATTGTTCTCTTATAGTTGTTAGCTTTTGTTCCCTTAGCGGCAGCTGAAGTATCAATCATACCAAGAGTAGCAGCGCTCATCTTGTTGAACGTAACCTTTAACTGGTTTGTCTTTTCGTGAGACTCACCTACATGAAGCGTAATCTTTGTGTTGTCTGCCATAAACAGCTTTGTTCCGTTGAAGTTAGAGGTCTGGCCGATTCTGTCAATCTCGTCGTTCAGACGGTTAATCTCTTTCTGCATCTCTTCACGGTTAGCAGTAGAGTATGTTCCGTTCGCAGACTGTGTAGCCAGCTCAACCATACGGTTCAGCATGGAGTGAACCTCTGTCAAAGCACCCTCAGCTGTCTGTACAAGAGAAACGCCGTCTTCAGCGTTCTTCTGTGCGGTAGCAAGACCGGTAATCTGAGCACGCATTTTTTCGGAAATTGCTAATCCGGCAGCGTCGTCGCCAGCGCGGTTAATTCTGTAACCGGAAGATAACTTCTCTAAGCTCTTGCCTACTGCAGAGTTGTTGTTCGTTAAATTTCTGTGTGCATTTAATGCGGTAATATTATGTTGAATTCTCATAGTTCTTCCTCCTTGAAATTTGCATCGGGAATTCCTTTTCCCTGCATAATTATAAATTTTTCTGTATCCCGAAAGTATTCGAAAGAAACAAAAAACGTACTCCCCAAACGTGCCGGCAAACTGTCCGGTAAAGTACACTTAATTGGATTACTTTGAAAACTTCCTGACACCTATAATATCGTACATTATCTCAATAACTTAATACTTTTTTCGAAAAATATTTATTTTTTCTTCGGAGTATTTCCGCGGCACTTTATCTGGCATAAATATTTTCGATATTCGCTGATATAATTGAATTTTCATATGAAATTCAATGAAAAAATTCCTGCCGGCCCCGGGCAAGCGGCGCTGAAATCGTCCATTGCTTTCCTGTCTGCCGTCTGATAAAATATGAAAGAGAAAATATACTTACTAACACAGACGTAATGTTATGAACAAAATGAAAGGTATACATTCATTATGAGAATTGCATTATTTTATACGGATACGGAATCCTTTAACTTCTTTACAGACCAGCTTGAGCTTGAGCTCCATTTAAGAGGACATGAAACATTCATTCTGGATTTAATGAATCCTCCGGCCGATACTCCTCATTCTTACGTAAACTTTGTCGCATTCGCATCTCAGAAAGTAGATGCCGCAATCTGTTTTGACGGGATGTGCATCCGCGACGACATCCTGATTGGTATCTGGGATGCATGGAATACGGCTGTCGTTGATATCCTGATGGATCCCCCGCTGCGTTTCCATCCCTCTATGAAAAAGCATCCTAAAAATTATTTCCTTTTCTGCTGTGACTATGATCATGTCGAATATGTTAAAAAGTATTTTGGGGACGCTGTTCCAAATGTTGCTTTCATGTCTCATGTCGGAACTGTTCCCGCACAAAAAACAGAAAGAATACCATATGAAAAGCGCAAATATGACATTCTTTTTTCCGCCACCTATTATTCTCCTGACAGCAAGCTGAATGAGATGGAGCAGGTCTTTGCCGATAATACCGAAATGCAGCAATTTTATCATCTCATGTACCGCAATCTAATTGAAAACAGTGACCTGACTACCGAGCAGGCGGTATTTATTACCCTTGAGCAGTTAAGCTGGTCTGTCCCAGAGGATACCCTGAAAACAATTTTCCGCTGCTCAGAGTTTGTAGACTGGGCTATCCGTATGTATCAGCGGGAGCGGGTTGTATCTGCTATCGCCGAATCCGGATTAGAGCTTTATCTCCTGGGCCGCGGATGGGAAAACCACAGCTCGGCAAAATATCCGAATGTCCATCGGATTTCCGACCGGGTTCCATATGCGCAGACACTTACTGCTATGGCTGACGCAAAGATTAACCTGAATGTATTCCCGTGGTTTAAATCCGGAACGCATGACAGAATTTTCAATACACTGCTCTATCATTCCCTGCCTCTTACAGATTCCAGCAGATGGATTGATGCGCATTTTACCGACGGGCAGGATATCGTCCTATACGATCTTAAGCAGCTCGAGCGTCTTCCGGATATTGCAGGGCAGATGCTAAAAAATACGGAACAGGCAGAAAGCATTATCCGGAAAGGCCGCGAAAAAGTCTTGCGGGAATTAACATGGAGCAACTGCGCAGACCGGATTCTGACAACTATAAACATGGGGACGGGGGAATTTTAAAATTCCTCCGTCCCCAATTACACCCAGTCCGGATTGTCCAGATACCACCGGATTGTTTTTCGGATTCCTTCTGCAAAAGAGGTCTCCGGCTCCCAGCCAAGCTCCCTTTTTATCTTATCAGGAGCAATGGCATACCTTCTGTCATGCCCTTTTCGATCCTCTACATAGGTAATCAATTTCTCACTGACATTTTCGCGCCGTCTGTCATCCTGCGGAAGACAGTCAAGCAATGTATCAATAATCATGTGTACAATATCAATATTCGTCTTTTCATTGTGACCCCCGATATTGTATGTCTCAAATAATCTTCCCTTTTCCTGCACCATATCAATTCCCCTGACATGATCCCTGACATACAGCCAATCCCTGACATTCAATCCATCCCCATATACCGGAAGCTTCTTTCCGCAGAGAGCGTTGTGAATCATAAGAGGAATTAATTTCTCCGGAAACTGGTACGGCCCGTAATTATTACTGCAATTTGTAATATTTGCGGGAAATCCGTATGTATCCATATAAGATTTTACCAGCATATCCGAGGATGCCTTACTGGCCGAATAGGGACTGTGGGGCGCATACGGCGTATCCTCATAAAAATATCCTTCCGCGCCCAGAGAGCCGTAAACCTCGTCTGTTGAGACATGAAGAAACCTCTTATCCTCTCTAAAAGTCCCGTCCCCAAGCTCCCACGCCTCTTTTGCCGCATTCAGCATCACCAGCGTACCCAGGACATTTGTCCTGACAAAAACCTCCGGGTTTACAATACTTCTGTCCACATGGCTCTCCGCTGCAAAATGCACCACTCTGTCAATGTCATTTTCCCTGAAAATCTTTCGGATCGCATTCGAGTCGCAAATATCCGTTTTGTAAAACATATAGTTATCCCTATCTGCGACCTTTTTCAGATTTTCCGGATTTCCGGCATAAGTAAGCTTATCGACATTTATAATACGAATCTTCTCTCCGTATTTTTCAAACATATAATGAATATAATTAGAGCCGATAAAACCGGCCCCTCCGGTTACTAAATATGTACGCATTCCTCTTCCCCCTGCTACTCTTTTATTATTCCCATCACTTTCACATAATCCTCCGTCTTATCACGCATCAGACAAAAACCTTTTTCCAGCTCTTCTAACGAAAAACGATGTGAAATAAGCTTCTCCGGAGTCACACATTTTTTCGAAACCCTTTCAAGAACATAATGCCAGTCGTCCGCCGGTTCCCGGGTAAATGAAGAATTCCAGGTACCTGTTATATTCAGCTGATTCCTCAATATTTTCCAATATACTGCTTTTTCAAGTGTCATATCTGAAAACGGATTTCCGACCAATACCACCTGTCCGCCCGGAGCCGTATATTCTATCGTCTTTGTCATCGTCTCATTTTTTCCGACACATTCAAAACATACATCCGCTCCTCTGTTTTCCGTATGCTCCAGCAGCCATTTACCCGTATCCCCCGCTCTGCTGTCAAAATAGCACTCCTCGCCTAATCCGATATCCCGGACTATACGCCTCTGAGATTCCTTATTTCCAATTGCAAGAATCCTTTTAATCCCTGCGTCCTTCAAAAACATTAACAGCAAAAGGCCTATCGTCCCAAGCCCCCATACCGCCACTGTATCTGACGGAGACAAACGCGCGCGTCTCATAGAATGGACGGCTACCGCCATTGGTTCCAGCATAGCCGCCGCTTCAAAGGATACATTCTCCGGCAATGCAATCAAATTTTCTTCCGGAACCCTTACATATTCCGCAAAGCCTCCGTCTCTTCTGGAACCCAAATAGCTGTAGCTTCTGCACATCTCATATCTTTTCTGTCTGCAGGGCATACACGTTCCGCAGGGAATCAACGGAAATACTCCAACACGCTTCCCAGGCCAATCTGCCTCCGCCTCTTCTCCTGTCTCTGCCACTACGCCGGAAAATTCATGCCCCAAAATCAGAGGAAACGAATATGTCCCATTCTGATATACTCTGGGAATATCCGATCCGCAGATTCCGGCCGCCCTCACCTCTACCAACACTTCTTTTCTGTCTGGTTTCGGCCTTTCAATATTGTCCAGACGAAAATCCTTCACATCATGCAGTACCCATGCTTTCATACTCTCTCTCCCGCCGTCAAATAAATATATTTATTGTTCTTTTACAATTTTGCAAAATCGCTCAAAATCGGCTTTCGTTGTTATCTTAAAATTCCTCTCATCCCCGGAAATCATAGCTATATCCATTCCCGCCATAATTGCAGGCTCCGTAGAGCCGTTAATCTCAAAAATTCTATCCGGCAAAAGCCGTTTATTTGCCTCGTAATATTTTTCCAGACAAAATACCTCCGGTGCCTGACCCGCATAGATTTCGCTGCGCTTCAAAAGCGCGCCGACAGTTTTCCCGTCCGGGCTTGAATAAACAGTATCTTTCATCGGTAAAACCGGCAAAACCCCGTCATGTCCGCGGATTCCCTCCAGACAGTCTGTAATCTGCCTGTCAGAAAGCAGCGGCCTTGCGGCGTCGTGGATAAAAACACAGTCCGGAGCATCCGCATATTCCCGAATATCCTCAAGACCGCTTAAAATCGAAAGCTGCCGATTCTTCCCCGGCTCCGAAAAACCCCGGAACTTTTTTTCAAATTCATCTGCAGCCAGCCACTTTCTTATCTGCCCCCGCCATTCCGTCTCCGCAACAATCTGAATTGCGTCAATTCTGCTATGTAAGGACAAACGCTCCGCACAATAAGCGATCACAGGCCTTCCGCCCGCTTTCATATATTGCTTCGGAATATCCGCACCCATTCTTGTTCCTGTTCCCCCGGATAAAATCAACGCAATATTCATAGTCCACCGCCCCTTTCCGCCCGCTGTTGCCGCTTGAAATCATTCGCTAAAACCTTAGCTCACGGATATTCTGCAGAGTTTCTCCATACGGCTTGTCTTTTCCAAATAAAAGCGTTGTTCCAAGCACAAAGCCTTTCACTCCCTTCGGTGCATATTCAATAATTTTATCCGCACTGCAGGCTCCGTCCCAGTAAAGTTCAAAATCCATATCCTCTTTCATAGATAAAAGCTTCGTAATCTTTTTGCCTACATAGGGCAGATACATCTGACCCGCATTACCGGGATTTACCGACATCACAAGCACCTTTTTTACAATTCTGAGCATCTCCATGACCGTCTCCACACTCGTCCCCGGATTAATCGCAATACCCGGAATCATTCCCGCATCAATAATACTCTGAAGCGTTGTGGACGGATGATACTCGGCCTCCGGATGTATGTATACTGTATCGCCCTTTCGCAGGTTACTTAAAAACAAGTTGATTCTGTTGTTCGGATGCTCAATCATCAAATGAACATCCAAAGGCCTCGGCGCCACGGAGGCAATGTACCGCATATCATTTAACGACATCGCAAAATTAGGAACATAACGCCCATCCATAATATCTATATGAAAGGAATCAATCCCTCCATCCGACAGATTTTTTACCTCTCTTTCCAGATTACCGAAATCGGCACACATCATAGACGCTGTTAATTCAAAATTCATATTTGCTATTCCTCATTTCTCATTAATTGTATAATCAAATACACGGCCATCTCTGGTCTTTCTCGCTTAATATCAGCTTCGTCCCGTCCTCAAGGCAATACCCGCCGGCGCTGGCCGTCCCCTGATATTTACCGATTACCCGCGGCCATTTAATACCGATTCCCGGGTCATTCCATGCAACACCGCCCTCATCGCCCGGATGATAGAAGTCCGTCGCCTTATAGCAAACCTTAGCCGCGTCAGACAGCACAAGAAATCCATGTGCAAAGCCTTCCGGAATATAAATCTGCTTAAAATTCTCCTCCGTCAGCTCCGCACCGAACCATTTCCCATACGTTTTACTATTATAACGCAAATCAACGGCAACATCAAATATCGCTCCGTAAATAACCCGTATCAGCTTTCCCTGGGGAAACTGCTTCTGGTAATGAAGCCCCCGGAGCACACCCTTTGTACTCATACTCTGATTATCCTGGACAAACGCCATTGTAAGTCCGGCTTCTTCCATATCCCTCTGATTATAGGTTTCGGTAAAATATCCCCTGCTGTCTCCATGTACCAAAGGCTCTATTACATATAAGCCTTTCAAATCTGTCTCTGTCACTTTAATCTGTCCCATAATTGAAATGCCTCTCATTCCTCTATCTCTTTCAAATATCTGTGCAGGGCATCCTGCCAGGACGGAAGCGGCTGAAAGCCCTCTCTCATCAGCTTGCTTCTGTCTAATCGGCTGTTAAAGGGCCGCACTGCCTTACTTATCCCATATTCCTCTGTCGTCACAGGAACAGCCTTTGCCGTATAGCCCGCCTGCTTAAAAATCTCACACGCAAAATCATACCAGCTTATATAATCTCCCTCATTTGTCGCATGATAACAGCCATACCTTTCCGTTTCATTCATATCCACTAAAAGTCTTGCCAAATCATAGGTATAAGTCGGCGTACCAATCTGGTCATTCACCACACGAATCTTATCATGAGATTTCCCCAGCTTCAACATCGTCTTAATAAAATTCTTTCCGTTTTTCCCGAAAACCCAAGCGATACGTACGATAAAATATTTATCCAGGGTATTCCTGACTGCAAGCTCGCCCTCAAGCTTCGTCTTCCCATACATATTCAACGGCCGATAAGACTTACAGTCCGGCTCCCAGGGTTTGCCGCCCTCCCCGTCAAACACATAATCCGTGCTTATGTAGGTCATCTTGCAATCCAGCTCCTTACACGCATCCGCAACATTCTGCGTGCCGTCCACATTAATCGCACGAACCGTCTCGTACTTATCCTCATCCTCCGCCAGGTCAACATTTGTCCACGCCGCGCAGTGAATCACCGCATCCGGATGAAGCTTCCGGATAACCTGCCGCACTCTCTCTTTATCCCTGATATCAAGCTGAACATACGGGCAGCCTGTAGCGGCGGAAACCGTATCGCCGGCCGCCGTTCCTGATCCAACCGCGTCATGCCCGCGCTTCACAAGCTCATTCATCACATCGGCGCCCAGCTGGCCTCTGGCCCCTGTCACAAAACATTTCATTGATTTTCCTCCCATACATCATTAGACTACTGCTTCAATAATCGTCTTGTCCCCTATCTGTATTTTCTGCACCCCGATTTTCTTTTTCTTATTGAAATTAAAGCTCACCATATATCCTGTCGTAAGATGATATGACTCCAGATAATCTGACAATTGCTCCTCTCCACGCCGATTATACTCGTCGCCACGCCAAATTTTTAATTCGCATACAAACTGCTCTCCCCGATAATCAATCACCACGTCCGTTCTGCGCATATTGCGGGTTCTGGCTTCTACATAAAAGTTGCCAACACCATTAATAATGGGCTTTAAATAAAGCAAAAAGAACCGCCGGCCATTTTCCTCCAAAAATACATCTTCCGCATCCGAATAAATATCCGTAAAGGCTGCTACAAACCGTTCCAGCACTTGCTCCATATCAAGTCTTCCCTCACGGATAAAGCGATTCCTGTCTTTATCTGCCGAAGCCGCTTTATACATATCGCTGCTCAACAATTCTTCAGATATGAATAGATTATATAACTGGGTCTCAAATATTCGATTGGAAATCACTATCTTTTCCTGCTTCTTCTTTATAAATCCAAACATAACTCCAAGATTAATGATATGATTATACATATTATAAGGCACCTGCTCCCCCTTAAATAAAACCCGGTACAGCGCCTGCTTCAACTCCGGAAAATCACCCAGCTTCTTCACCATATCATCAAACAATGTATTTGACTCTATCAGGAGTTCTTTCACCGCTTCCAAAAACCCGTCTTTCGACCACACGGATACAGAATCCCAAAATTTCTCTTTCCCAGGAATCTGTTCGTCCATAATCTTACAAAGCCTTGATACTAAAAACGGATAGCCGGAAGTATATTCATAAAGCAATTCTGCCATATTCCTGATATTCATACCGGTATGCATATCTTCCTCATATTCCGCGAGCATACCGGCAATATCTTCCACAGAAAAGCTCATATCCACTGTAAAATCCGCCGCAATATTCCAGGGGCTGTTATATTGGTGCTCTTCTGCCGAGCGGATTTTCAGCTTCAAATTCTTAATATCATGTACGCCTGCCAATATCACGGAACGAAAGGTCGGCTCTGCCCGCCTATCCAGAAATTTCCGTCTAAGCATCCCCAAAAAGGTAAGAAAAAGCTTATGGTTCCCCGCCTGGTCTACCTCGTCAATCATAAGTACAACCGGCTTCCTGGCCTGTATACTCAGCTCTGAAATAAAATCGGACAAATCCTCCAAATCCATTTTTTCAGACTGCTTTCTTTTCAACTCATCTTTCAGAAAATCTGAAATTCCTGAAATCGGATGATATTGCACATACTTATACAAAAGACGACAGAACCTTTCGCAAAATCCTGCTGCCGTGCCAAATGTCTCGTCCTCCATCCCCTCAAAGCTAATAGAAAATACTGCGTAATTTTCAGATAGCCTTTCAGATAATAAATTCAGCAGCGTTGTTTTCCCATATTGGCGTCCCCTGTTGATCGCAAAATATTCCCCTCGAGCAATCATCGCCTCGATTTTTACCAGACGGTTTTCCATATTCACCATGTAATGCTCCTCCGGAAAACACAATCCCGTTGTATTAAAATATTTTCGCATATCTGTTCACTCCTTATCCCGCTATTCCAGATATTTCCCGTCCAGTACGTCTTTCAGATACTTCCCATACTGATTTCCTTTCAATCCCTTGTATACCTTATAAACATCCTCCCTGCCAATCCAGCCGTTCAGATACGCAATCTCCTCCAGACATGCAATCTTTCTGTGCTGATGCTGTTCGACCGTTTTCACAAAATTCGTCGCGTCCACCAGACTTTCATGTGTTCCCGTATCCATCCAGGTAAAGCCCTGTCCCAAAAGCTCAACATTTAATGCTCCCTGCTCAAGATAAATTCGATTCAAATCGGTGATTTCAAGCTCCCCGCGCCCGGAGGGCTTCAATTGCTTCGCATATTCCACCGCCCGGTTATCATAAAAATATAAACCGGTCACACAATAATTGCTTTTTGGCTTTTCCGGCTTCTCCTCGATCGAAATCACATGTCCGTCCCTGTCAAATTCTACAATACCGAACCGCTCCGGATCGTCTACATAATACCCGAATATCGTCGCACCCTGTCCGGTTTCCGCATTCTCTACCGCTCTTTTTAAACGCTTTGTAAGACCGTGCCCAGCAAAAATATTGTCCCCCAAAACCATCGCCGCCGTGTCATTGCCGATAAAGTTTTCCCCTATAATAAATGCCTGCGCAAGTCCGTCCGGGCTTGGTTGAACAGCATATGACAGACGAACGCCAAACTGCCTGCCGTCGCCCAATAATTCCTCGAAACGAGGAGTATCCTGTACTGTGGAAATGATCAAAATATCCCGGATTCCAGCATTCATAAGAACCGACATCGGATAATAAACCATCGGCTTATCATAGATAGGAAGCAGCTGCTTCGAGGTTACCTTTGTAAGAGGGTAAAGCCGTGTGCCGGAACCTCCGGCAAGAATAATGCCTTTCATATGTGTATCTCCTGTGATTTATGATTTGAAATAATCATTTGTCAGTAATAACTCATTATACTTACTCATTAATTCCCTATTAGGGATAAAAACCTCTCTATTCTCATAGGTAAGAAGTTCGTACACTACCATCGCGGAATAGCTCTGATTTCGGGTCTTAAGCTCCGTCCCCGTAGCGGCATACCCCTGCAGTATAATCGGAATTCGCTCTCCCGCCGCCATCAACACCGGGTCGTCTCTCACAGACACAATATCATTCCGTATATAATAGAATTCTTCTTTCCCAACGCCGGAAGCAAATCCGCAATCAATTCTGATTTATCAACAAAATATGTGTCAGCAGCCATTCCGCTATAATCCGTATATGGCATCCGGCTATTTAAAAATATTCCCATATGATCCCAATCCCCACACGCCTATTTTCATTCTTTATGTCTAAAACACAAAACAGCCCGTTGTTTATAGTATAACAACTCGGGACTGTTGATTCAAGCTATAATAGTGTGGCGGCAGATTTAAATATATGTTACAATACACATAATAAAACAACCGCATAATAAAACTATTTCAATAAAAGGAGGGAATTGCATGCCAACGCAAGGTGAAATAATCAAAGAGCTGGCTGAAAAATTAGAGCGTCAGCTAATCATTGATGATTTATCTAAAATTCAGACAATGGAGGAACTAGCTGAATATATCGAAAAACTCCGCGCAAAAAAATGAAAAATGATTTATTCCGCGAAAGGACTTGCCGCAACAGCGGGTTCTTTCGCTTTCTGCCATTACTTTTCCCGCACAATCCGGGGCACCTTAAAATCATCTCTATCCATATTTAACGCCACTGCCATATCAATCCCCGACGGCTTTCTGTCATTCACAACAATTCTTTCTCCCATCGGCATATCAAAAAGTATTTGATCATACCGAATATTATTTTCCCTGAGAAACTTACATGTGAGCTCCTTATATTCTTCGGTTCGGGAGGTAAACAGAATAATCTTATCTTCCTTTGGAATCCCTGATAAATACTCCTTTACGCCCGCAAGAAGCGTATCTTTCCCATCCAGCTTATATCCATTATGCTTCACAAGCGTCCCATCCAGGTCAAAAATCCATGTTTTCGGCAATGTAGATAAAATCAACTTCTCTTCCATACAAAATCTTCCTTTACAACTATATTCTCAAATCCGTCAATTGCATATATATCTATAGATTTCCACTGTGTGTCACAATAATGATAGTCCGGATAAAGCGCCACTTTCCGGCAATCCGCTGTCCGGATTACGTCGCACATGCCGCTGCGGATTCCGATAAAGGTTCCGGCTCTCTCCACCACAGACCTCATCTCACAGATATCCGGGCTGATAGATATCGTACCCTTAAGCGGCTCCTCGTCTCCTGTAACATTTGTAAAAACCTGATATCCCTGTTCTGAATAGTCAGATACGATCTCCTCCCAGACTGCTTCCGGCAGCGCCGTCACCGACTTTGCATAAGGAGAAAAAATTACAGCATGATGTTTATCAATTCTGTCCAAATCTCCATACTCTTTCCATCTTTTCGGAGCGATCGGCTTCGTTTCCTCAGGAAGACCGAACACTCCGCAGCAATAGATTTTCTCCAGCGGAATCTTTTGCAGATATAGCGCCTTTGATATATTCACGACATAAGGCCTGTCCTGATGGGCAATAAAAGCATTTTCATCCTGCAGATACAGTTCTGCCTGAATCGCTGCATCTAACTCTTTCTGCGGCATTATCTCAACCGGGCAGTCGTCAAAAAGAGAAACTACCTTTGCACAGGCATTGCCGGGAACGCATACAATATAATCCTTTTTCCCACGCCTCCTTAGAAAATACGGCAGATATGACATACAAAAATATACGTCTCCCAATGCTGAAAACGGACAGAAGATGCGAAAATGAAACGGATACTTTCTTTCAAGCCCATCCACCGAATTCTTCCCACGCTCTATGCGCTTCCATTTTCTTTTTATCGTTTCCTCTGAAAGAGAGTATTCCGCATAGGTATTGTAATCCACCAGCTTTCGGATTTCTCCGGTGAAGCCAAGCGACCTGAGCTGGGCATGCATCGCTTCGTAAAACCGCGTTACAATACAGACGATGACACTATCGGCAGCTTCCGATAAAACCGCGCTCGGAGGAACAACCGGAATGCCCTGATATATTTTTCCGTGCTTCGCCGTATTATTATCCAGAATCGCTGCCGCAGCATACTCATTCTCTTCTAATAGTTTTGCCAGTTCCTCTGTGGCATTGCAGTGGCCGAAAAGGAAAATCTTCTTTTGTTTAAGTATACCGCTTTGATTCAATTCATGAAAACGGTCCCGCATTTCTTTATAATACTGCACTTCCATTCCCGCTCACCTCGTCCAAATAGCTTTTACTTCCTCAAATTTAATTACTCCGGTATCCTCCAGGCAAAATAGACTCCCGCAGATATTCATTTTTGAAATAAGATGAAACCGATTGGAAAATTCATACATATAATACAGCCCGCAAAGGTAATTTGCTGCTTCCTCCCCAATCTGCCGGTACACGACTGCTGTTTTTTCTACCGGCTTCTTTTCCAAAGAGGCCAGAACTAAAATTTTGTCATGCTTTTTATTTCGTGTCTCAAAAAGGCTGTCCACGATTTTATCCTGAAACTCCTCTGTCCCCGAAACAAGAAAAATCTCATTATATTCCTCCAAATCAGTCTCCAGATCTTTTAAAATATCTTCACACATCTTTTTCAATGTCCTTTACTATCCCGTATCCGCCGGTTTATTTCAATAGCCATCCTATTGTAATAACCCTCATTATAATAAAACGGTTCACAGCCAAACGGAAAATCTTCCTGAGTGAATACAAATTCCGGAAATTCAGAAGAATCAACCACAATACTTTCTGGCAGGCAGGAAATAAAATACTGATAATACCATTCCAGCTCCTGATTGATTTCTTTTATCTCCTGCAGATCGTCATATTCTGTAAACAAATCATAATATTTTCCATGCTTTTCACACAGGAAATTCCTGATTACAATCACAGAACCACGGAACGCTTTTACTTTCTCCACAAAAGCTGTCATATATTTTTTAAACAGATCTCTTCTGCTTTCATGTAAAAACGGAAGCCTTTCATAGCTTTCCAGCTTCGAAATTCCTGCTTTCTGTAAAAACGGGGATTCCGTAATATAACTGTCATCCCGGATTCTTTTCAGGCTCCAAATTTCATCCAGTAAATCAACTACAAGATAATCTGCTTCCGGAAGCCTCTCCTGTTCACAAAAGGTTTTCCCGATATCCTGTTCCACGCATCTCTTTCGATACGCATTGCTGAGCTCAATTTCCTCTAAAGATATTTCCTGAACAGCGGAATCAGACATCAGACTAACAATGCTGCTATATCCATAATCTTCCCTCAAAAGATTCTCGTCCAGCAAAAAACGGTGCAGCACTATCCGTAAATTATAGCTTCCAATCAGCGCATACCGCTTTTCCTGTAATCCTATATCCAGATATTCAGAAAACCACTGCTCCAGACAGTTTTTATAAACACGCCAGAATTCCGAATATCGGCCTCTGATTTCCGCCGGCACATCTAAATCCATACGTTTCCCGACACGCAGTAAAATGTCCTTGAACATTGTAACCGCTATATCGTATAGCTGAATCCAATATTCTTCGAATTTTCTTTCCTGTATAAATACCTCATTTAATTCACTAATACTTTGCGCTACCTCAAGATAACGGTCATAGCTTGTTGATAAATTCCCTTTTCGTTTATATCGATAATAATACAGAGGAACATCAAGCATACAAATCCGCTGTGCTCTGACATACAGCCGTGCATTAAACACAAGATCCTCACATATTCGGTTGCTCATCTGGATATCTGTACCTTTCATTAATGCGGAGGAAAACAACTTATCCCATAATACGGGCATCATATTTGACAACAACGCTCTATTCTCTTTTACGCATGCTCCTTCCAGAAGCTTATATGACAGCAGAGTTTCGTCAACAATTTCATCCTCATCCAACCCATAATGCGCAAAAACACATATATCTGCTTTCTGTTCTGTCATATGTCCGAACGCTTTTTCAATCAAAGTTTCATCCAGATAATCATCCGAATCTACAAAGAGAATATACTCCCCGGACGCTTTCGCGATACCCAAATTTCTGGTAACCCCCTGCCCCTCATTTTCTTTCTCAATATACCGTATCCTCTGGTCGGCTTCTTCCCATCTTTTACATATTGCGCCGGAGCCATCCGTGGAACCGTCATTAATTAAAATAATCTCCAGATTTTTATAGGTCTGGTTCACAATCGTTCTGATACATTCATCCAGATACTTCTCTGTGTTATATACAGGAACAATTACCGATACCATATATCCGCGTCACCTCATTACCAACAATGAATATTCATATTTTTAAGCTGCTTTCTGATCTCTTTACTGTAATTACTTGTAACCAGAATCGGTATCCCATCCTTTTCATATAAAGCTTTCGACTCTTCTGGGCTAATGACCTTAACGCCGTCCCAGAAAGACCCCCATTTCTTACTGTCATTATCACAAAAATACAGAACTTCAAGCCCTTCTTTTATCAGAAACTCTTTTGCTCTCATTCCCCGTAATCCTGCGCCAAAGCATATACATTTTTTTCCTCTATGCTTTTGAAGAAAATGATCCAGCTCCTCTTCTTCCATGTCCAGGGTTAAATCTATCGCATACTTATGAATCCGTTCTATTTCTTCTGGAATATTTATTTTCTGCGGACACCTTTTACTGCACTGATTACACTGAATGCAGGAATCCCCTCTCCTTCCTTTCGGAACATGTGTAAAATACTCGCCGTCAAAAGGCGCTATGTTCTCAAATAAACAAGAATCATTATATCGTTTGAAAATCTGCGGAATATCCACCCCTTTCGGACAGACGTCCATGCAATACCGGCATCCGCTACACGGCACTGCCTGATGCGAATCAATCACAGCATTAACTTCCGAAAGCGCTTCCTTTTCTTTCTCCGTCAACGGCTGAAAATCCTGAAACTGCAAAATATTATCCATAAGCTGAGTCTCGTCGTTCATGCCGGATAAAATAACCGCTACATCAGACAGCGACGCCACATACCGCATCGCCCATGCAGCGCTCGACCAATCCGGATGAAACGTCTTCAGAAACTTTTCCGCCTTTTCAGGCAAAACGCTTAATCTTCCGCCGCCGACCGGCTCCATAACCATACATGGAATCCCTTTTTCCTCCAGATACTCATAATTTCCCTTTGCGCGTATTGCTTCCCAATCGTAATAATTAATCTGCAGCTGAATAAAATCCCAACCATAAACCCTCTCAATCTGTTTTAATATTTCTAACGTATCATGAAAGGAAAATCCGACCTTATGAATCTGCCCGCTCTTTCTTTTCTCTTCTAAGAAATCCAGAACTCCGGCCTCATAAACCGAATTCCAGCTATCCTTATGCAGTCCGTGCAGAAGATAAAAATCAATCTCCTCCACTCCCAGACGCCCCAGCTGTTCTTTAAAAATCCGCTCCATATCTTTCCTGTTATGACAATCCCAGACCGGAAGCTTATCCGCAATATAAAATCGGCTGCGGTCATGTCTTTCCACCAACGCGTCGCGGATCAGTTTTTCTGATCTGCCTTTCTGATATAAATACGCTGTGTCGTAATAGTTGATGCCTTCCTCCACAGCTCGGTCCAGCAGGTCAAATACCTCTCCCGGGAAATTCTCCCCTTCCATTGGCAGCCTCATAACCCCAAAGCCCAAAGGGGACAGCTCCATTCCCAGCTTTTCAATATATCTTTTTTTCATGACATGACTCCTATATATACTCTTCTATTTTTTTGCTGCTTGCTTTCCATTCTGAATGATGTCCCCAGTGTTTTAAATCACAGTAGCTGCAAAATGGTATATAGCCTGCAGAATATTCCGCAATATCCTCCCAGCTGTTTATCTGATATATATCTAAGAAATCTTTCTCCCGAATCTTAAGCTTCTGGTCAAAAGCATGGTTAAAAATATTGCTGTGCGCCGCCACCGGACACATATAAAGCCTTCCGTCTTTTAACACATTGAATTTATTAAAATACAGGCAATTTACACAATAAAAACGCTCCACGCCCCCCTGCAGATCCATTGTATGTTTATCTGATATTTTTGTTATCTTCATGGACTTCTCAGCATGTATATTCGACGACATAAATACCGGAACCCCATATTCTTTTCCTTTTTCCTCAATCGCAGCGTAGTCCAGCTTAATCGGGTATACCGTCACACTGATATGCACGTCGTTCTCTTTACATACTTCCCATAAATTTCCTTTCGGAGAATGCTCAAGCTCGAGCAATAATACCCCGTTCGTCAGTATAATCAATTCCCCTTTCGGAAATTCCCGCCGGGTAATCCGGATACATTTTATCAAATCCTCATGCAGGGTCGGCTCTCCCCCCAGCAGCGTAATCGCTCCAATTTCGTGTTCAAAAAGTTCGCCCATCCGGATCATATCTTTCTCAAACTGTTCCATATCCACAAACCATTTTTCCGACAACTGCGAATAATGATCACACATCTGACAGGATAG
The DNA here is from genome assembly GCA_946552115.1 of uncultured Lachnospiraceae bacterium. GTDB lineage: Bacteria > Bacillota > Clostridia > Lachnospirales > Lachnospiraceae > CAPEBR01. The sequence goes on along the minus strand of CAMNRH010000007.1, from coordinate 41,926 downwards.
ATTGCAGTGATCCGCCAGACTGATTTCAAATGTCATCTGATCTTTTCCTCTTGGCTTCACCTGCCCTGCAATCGCCCGTTTATTATATTCTGTCATGATAAAGTAATCCTGAAAGCCGGCTTCCCTGAATAAAGGGATCACGCTTTTATAATGACGATCGGGCAATGCCACAATGATACCGACTCCTTTCTCACTCAAAATCTCTTCTACAAGCTTCACCGGTATTTCACGATATCTGAGCGGCGCCTCATCCGTACGCATAAAAGTAACCACATACCCGGCAATCTCTACCTCGCACATATCAAAATACTTTAAAAGAAGCTCCTGATTCTCTCCTTTTCCATAGATATATATGTGTTCATACTTTCTGCAAAATTCCATCATGTCTTCCAGCTCATAAATGTGCGGTAACTCATTAATCAAATGTATATTTTTATTTCCCATTTCCTTTCCTCCCATTCCATGATTTATATCAATTCTTGCATGACTTTTGCATATAAGTCCTTATCATCCTTATCAAACTGAAGCTCCGCGGCATCCTCGCACAATCCCATATCCTTTAAATTAAAATATTCAAAGACGCTTCCGTTAAAAAAACGGTCCTGTGAGCCATATAAAATGACTTTCTTCGCTTTCGCGCCACTGATGACATCGCAAAACCCACTCCGGACACCTATAAAGTATCCTGCTTTCTCAATCCACTGGGGCGCGGTGTTAAGCGGAAAGAATACCGGAACCGTCCCTTCGATTGCAGGTTCCGTATCACCGCTGCTGTTCGTGCAGAGTGTAAATCCATGCTGCTTTAATTCTGCTGCAAGCCGATTCCAGAATTCTACCGGCAAATCTGCCAGTGTGTTCGAATAAGGGGACAGCACAACCGTTCTGCCCGGCTGTAACTGATATTCCTTGAATAAAATCTCTAATTCTCCATCCATGTCCTGATAAACCGGATGCTCCGGTTTTGCCGTCTCTGGTAAATCAAATACAAATTTCCGGAACAACTCTGTAAATTCCAGCCCCTTATATCCCCGGAACCATTCCAGGGGATTCGTATGGATCTGCGCCCAGGAATCATTTAAAAGCTTCAGCCTTATCCTTTCCGGACACAACATATAATACCGGATCAGATATTCACTCTCGGCTTTCTTCGGAAGCATTTCTAAATTCTTTATCTCAAACAGCCGTGCCACCTTTTCACATGCTTTACTTAATACCAGAAACACATAATTTTCCAGCTGTGTCTTTTCGGTGTATTGCCTCCAGAATGTTCCAATCAGGTAAATATCGCCCGTCCCCGTATAAGGACAAAGAAAAACCGGCACATCACCATATTTACGCCTTAAACGGTCATGTATGTGTTTCCCCTTATATGCCTGCAGGAGACATTCCCCCAGCGTTTCCTTCTGATACAGCATCAAAATATTCCTTTTACTCACATTTTTATCTCTCAGCTGCGCTGTCATTTCAGGCCAGTAAAGAGAATATACAATATACAGATTTTTCCTGTCGTGAGCAGACTTTACGTCTTCAAGTGAAATAACCCGTACTCCGCTGCAATAGGTATTTTGCTTTTTCTTATCATTATCCAAAACATTTACCGGCTCTAAGTGATAAGAACGCAATATCTGTATGATTTGTCTTGTATTCTCGCTCACGCCGAATACATATATTTTTCTATTGTTTAATAAACCCTTTTGAAATAATTGATACAGTTTTTTCTCTACTCTCACCAGTTTATAATCAAACATCTGTTATCTATCTCCGGTTTCCGGAACCCTGCGCAAATGATATAACCCAAGACATACGGCGTCCTCCTCATTCACTCCTGTCTCCTTAAGCGCACGTCCTAATAAATTGTCCCTGGGACGCTCTGTATACGTAAATACCACCTTATCGGAAAATTTGTAAAAAGAATAATAATCATATAAAAGCTCAACCAATTTTTCAGGCAGATAGTATAATTTTTTATTTGCTGCCGCTCTTACACTCCCTGCCATCTCGCCTGTAGCTTTATTATCAAATAAAATGATTGCTTCATCTGCAAACTTTCTATCCATAAAATTACTTAAATGCACCATTGCGTAATAATCCAGTGTTTTATTCTCATCTACAAGAACAATAACAACTTTCCGGTGATTCAGCTGCAGCCGGGCCTTAAGAGCCGCCCACAGAATACTCCCCCGTAATATATGTAACATCTCTTTAAACATTTTCAAGCACTTCTCCAATATGTCCTCCAGGATGATTACGCTTAAACTGGTCAAGCTCCAGCTTCATCTCTCTGGCAATCATCATGGCAAGTCCCTGTAACAGGATCAAATTCATCGTGGTAGAATTATTCGGCATAATATTCCACAAATCCCCCTCATGTTTCAATTCCAATATGATTCTATTGGGAATCTCCCTCGTTAGAGTACTTTCCCTTTCAAAGGTCAAAAGCCACAGGTTCACATTTCGTTTTTTAAGAAGTCTTGCCAGATAAACAGACTCCGATGTCTCACCGCTCTTTGTCAGAATAATAACAAGATCTCCATCATGCACCAATCCCATATCGCCGTGAACCGCCGAATTCGTATGCAGAAAATACGCATCCAGCCCCATAGATACCATAGACCCGACAAATTTCTCGCAAATAGGTACATTTTTTCCAAGGCCCGACACAACAACCTTACATCCATTATTTAATGTGTTTACGGCCTCGCTCACCAGTCTCTCAAATTCCGCCGAATCCAGCGAATGCAGTGAATCATCCAACTCCTTAAGCTGCCTTTCAAAATATTTGATCATAACAAATCCTCCAAATAATATAAACCATTATAGAATGCGCCGCATATAGAATCATAATCCTGCCATGCATAGGTTGTTAAGGACAGCCAGATAACCGCATGAAGTAATTGAATCTTATATTTGTCCGCCCCTGTCAGTCTGAAAAATTCCTCCTCCATATCTTCCCAGTGATTCGAAGCAATCTCCAGAGAAACCTCTGATTCGCCGACTTCCAGCCGAAAATCTTTCAAATTAAACCGGTCATAATTCCCCACAATGGAGTAATAAAGCTTCGCCCAGTCATACCTGGCATCGCCGTAAAGCCGGGTAAACCCAAAATATCCTCTCGGATCAATGAGGACCGGCGTCCCGTCATTTCTCAGCATCAGATTTGAAAAGGTACAGTCTCCGTGTATAAAACAGAATTTTTCACAGAAAACCGCGTCTAATCTTCGCTCTAATTCCCGTTTGTGGAAAAAGATATTCCTGCATTTCTTTCCGTTAATCTGAATCACTTTATCCCTTGCGAAAGGAACCAGATCCTGTATCTTACTTAGCCGTTCCATTGTTTTATTGTAATACGCTTCTTTCACACTAAAGGAATCTGCGGCAACACATTCTGTCTGATGCAGCTTATCAAGTGCGTGCACCAGTGTTTCCAATATCTCTTTTCTTTCCATGCGGGACAGCTGACATTCGTATATGTTTTTCCCCTCGATATATTCCATTTTTAACGGCTCTGTTGAATAGATACGGGGCAAAATCTGAATATCCATTTCTTTTGCTTTTTCATACCATGCGCGCTCTTTTTCCGCCAGCTCTCTGCCCTGTTCATCGACCGCTTTCTTCGTAAGGACAGAGCCTTCTACCGTAATCTGGTTAAATGGGCGGCATTTTTCTTTTCCCAGCTTCTCATACTCCTGAAGCAGGCCAAACTCTCTGGTTCCTGCAAGACCCAGCCTCCGAAACTTCATCCCCTGCTTCTGCATCCAGCGGACCAGCTCTCCGCTGTCCGGGATCTGGGAAAGCTTCTCTTTATCGCCAAACAGAAAAAATCCTGCTACACCATCCTCTACAGAGCTTTCTTCCTGAAACTGCCCGTCCCTGTAGCTCCACCTGCAGGGAAACGTCTCGGAAATTCCAATATAATCCTCCGGTAAAGCTTCTCCGCCGGCTTCCGCATAAGCCTCCGGCAGCTGCAGACCCGGCGGAAGAATCAAATCCGACCATACAAGCATGAAAGACTGTTTTTCCGGAATCAGCTTTAACGCCTGCCGGATTCCGGAGCATGTTCCGCTTCCTTCCGCATCCACTACCTGATATTTCACTTCTGCAAAGGAGGACAGATACTCCCGCAGCACTTCCTTTTTATAGTCCGCAATGATTACAAATCTTTTGTCCGAATATTGCCGGAACAGATGAAAAAGCATTGGAAGATTATCAACCGGAACCAACGCTTTCGGCCTGTTTTTGGTAAGATATCCCAGACGCGTTCCTTTTCCGCCCGCCTGTACAATTATGTATTCCATCATCTTTCGCTTCCCATCCTTTCTCTTTTTTTCGTTCTTTCTCCTTTCATGACTTTTTTTACCTGATTCAAATAAGCATATCCATGTCTGACATCCGGCTCTAAATAATTTCCTTCTCCCCATTCATTCCATGCATTGATAAACAGGTAGTCATTCTTTTCTCTCTTGCTTTGCTGTATTGATTTCCTCAGATATCTTCCAAATCTTCCAGGAGTAGAGCCTCTCGTAATAACCGCCCGCCCCCCTCTTCTTGGAGAATCATCAAAATCAACAAACACCGTTCGGAATTGATTCTTCTTATGCGGTGATTTCAGCATTTTTTCATTTAATTTCTTATAGTTGATCGAACGGACTGCGAACCGGTTCCATAGCAAGCTGGCCGTCTCATGCGGCCGCAGCCGCTCAGATATGCGCATAACCTCCGACCTTGTTTTGTTTGGCTCAAAATCCACAGTACCATTTACCCACCGGCTCTTTGATGCCTGATCCCGCCAGATATTCATTGAGATAACAAAGATTCCTGCAAATCCGTCTCTTTTCGCACATACATTCCAGTAGCAAATCATATCATTAAAATGCGAAATATTTTTTAACCGATAAACAAGCAGAACCGGACAGTTATGCTCTTTTATATATCTTTCATCCATAAAAAACTGCCTAAAGTAATCGTAGTGAAGCTTCCACTCCTCTTCTCTGCCATAAGTCTGGGGAATAATAATCTCTTTTTCACCCTTTCCCCCATGCCATGTTTTTGTCCACGGCTCATTCGCCCATGCCATGCAATAATGAAGATTAATCCTCTTATTTTTTAACAGCATTTCCAGCGGCTTCTCTAAAACCAGCCGGCCATGAAACCAGTAATGATAAAAGCAAAATCCATAAATTCCGCTTTTTCTGGCCAACGCCGCCTGCCACTCCAGAACTCCATCCTCCAGAAGATTATAATAATTGTCATTTAACGGCTTTCTTGGCTGGTTATGTCCGAGGAACAGCGCGCGCGCTTTCCTTACATTCACCCATTCGGTAAATCCTTCTCCCCATGCGTCATTATTTTCCGGAATCTCATGAAACTGGGGCAAATAAAAAGTAATTAGCTTCATCCTTATACACTCCATATCACTTCTTCTAATGAAACCACAGGACACTTCACCTTTTTTTCCAGTACTTCCTTAATACTGTCAAAGGAAGAATAAGGAGTAACAACGATTACCTCTGTCTCCGGAAGCTTATCTTCCGGAGAATAGATCTCGCTGATTCTGGCAATCGTACAGCTGACGTCTCTGTCGATTCCATAATCAATAACAACCTCTGTTCCGTCAAGCTCCTCGGAAAGTCGGTTCGCAAGCTCCGCCATTCCATAAATTGCAATGTGACCATAGCCTTCCCGTTCAAAGTACGACGCAATACTTTTCCTTTCATTTCTAAGCTCCAGCCAGTGATTCAAAAGCTGGAAATGATCGGAAAGAACATAAATCCGTTCCTGTAAACCCTGTATCTTTTTCTCTTTATGCATCCCCGTAAAATACGCTCCGGCCACTATACCAACAGAGGCGGAGATACCCGATATTACCTTACTCCTCACTCATATCCTCCTTTCAAATAAAAATCTTCCCTCCGCGCTTTTCCAATTCCCACATATAATAATTTTCTACTTCATGAATTTCATCAATCTTATGTGCAAATTGAATGGTCCCCATATCCACAATATCACTCTGCATAACCGGATGCTCGCAGACCTTTTTTAACTCTGGCTTTGGCGTAATCCCATCCTCCTCCATCATGCTGACTTCTGCAAACTCCTCAGGCGTATATGTCCCCCAATTTAATATCTTTGTAAAAAACACCTCGTCTACGCCAAGTTCCTGTCCCCACTCAACAAAGGGAATCATCTCCTTATAATTTTCTTTCTGAACGACAAAATTCATACGAAAATAACACAACTCCCCACTCTTACGCAGCTCTGATGCAAAATTCATATTCCGTTTAAGCGCCGCAAAATTCCCCCGCCGTATACGTCTGTAGGTTTCTTCTGTCGCAGCGTCAACCGAAACGGTCAGCATAATTTTTGCCTTTTTCCCTTCCGCAAAATGTTTCCAATTTTCCGGAGTAAACAATGTGCCGTTCGACAAAAGCCGTATATATTGGGGATTGCATTCCCCCGCTTCGTATATGTTCCGATACGCGGGGCTGGCAAACACTTCGCCGTTCCCTGCCAAAATCAAAAATTTTACGTAAGGAAGATAATTCCTTATTATTTCATCAGTAACCCGATTAACCGTTTCCAGCTCCTTTCCTTTTGCAAAATGTACTTTCTCTCTGCACGTAATACAGGAAAGATTGCAGGATGAGTCATGACCCAACGACAATGTCTCCGGGAATTCCGTTATTTTCTGATAAGCGCTGGTATCCTGTCCCTTAAGTCTGCAGTCTCCTGCTTTCTTTGCTACAAACAGCGGACACATGTTTTTATCACAAAAAGAAAATGTTTTATTTACCGTAGACAAGCCCATCACCTTATGTAACGGCGAATGCCAAACCTCGTCCCGATTTTTATCAAAAATATTATCCAGATTTTGTGCCACAAATGTCGTACAGCAACATCTGGTGTTCCCCTTCCCAAAAATCTCCAAATGATTCAGCATCGTATTACACTCTAAATCATAATAAGACTGATCAAATATTGTTTTTCGCAGCATATAGGACGGTAGACTGAGAAGCTCCTGATAAGACATATAGTCTTCGCCCTTTATGAGTCTGTACTGCGAAAGAGTGTCTATAATTTCCCCTGCATCATTTACGGCAACGATTACATAATATTTTTTCCATTCTGTAATCTCTTCGGGCAAAAACACCTGTTTTTCCATAAACATGTCTTTTGTTTTATACAAATCTATAAAACCACTTATAGTAAAGCCCAATTTCTGGCTCAGCAGAAAACGGCTCATATTCCCTGTCCCCCAGATTAACACCTGTCTGTCGTGAGGAATGACAATATCGTCCAGCTCTTCAAAAAAGTCCTCTTCGTAAATATAATCCAGGTCATATCGAAGCCCCTTTTCCTGTAACTGAACGATTTTTTGTTTTTTATCAAAGTCACACACGATAATCTTGTCATATATATGCTCCCGCAAAGCATCCTCCAGCTTCTTTACTTCATAGCCCCATATACTTTCAGCTGCCGGACAATCATCGGTCAGATATAAAATATCTAACTGATCAAACATATACAGGAAATCTTTTGTTACTCTGTTCACTCCATAAATAATATACTGCATCTTTATAACTCCTATTTATAATCTTGAATCCAATCGTCCATACCCATATCTTTCCTATAGGATTTAAATTCATTCCTGTTACGGCTGGAGAACATCTCGTAGTTATCACAATGATCACACAGCGCTCTTACCTTGAACAAGGAACAATACATTTCATAAAAAGAAGATATTTCATATAAATCTACCCCCTTATCCTCTGGATAATTCTGATTGAAATGCCTGTTAAAATATGGGATAAAAGCAAGCAACGGACAGGGATACAGTCTTCCTTTATATAAATTAATACATTCACATGTCAGTTCAACGGTGTCATGTCTGAATTTATGCTCATTATCTGCATGAAGTACCGGACACATTCCCCAACGAACATCCATGTAAAAATTTAATTGATTACGCTTTAAAAAGGCTGCTATTGAATCATATTTTTCATAAAAAACAGGATAGCAGGTGATATCTAACGCAATATTTTCTCTTTTTAGCGTGTCTGCCAATTCCCCCTGTATTTTTTTATCTGCTAAACTCCCATTGGTAGCGATTGCAATACGCGCGTGCGGATACAACTTTCTGACTAACAAACAGCATTCTGCCAGATGGGGGCTTAATAAAGGTTCCCCTCCCATAATTCGTATCACAGATATATGCGCCACCACTTCCTTTAAACGCAGCAGACCCTTTTTCAAATCATCAAAATCTATCTCTTCCTCATTCGGTATCAAGGGTACAAAATGACTGCACCCTGCACAATCCAAATTACAGCGATTCGTTAAATGAAATTCTAAATATTGCAGATAATTAAAATTCTCATACGTCATAAAGGTGCGTTCTTTCCTATCACCTTTTAAATAGTCAATAGATAAAAATAATATGTCTTTCTGAGCAAAGCCAATTTCCATCAGCTCCTTATACATAGAACGGCATATTTTAACCGGCATTTCTGTTCCAATTACTATTTTTTCTAATTCTCCCGCTTTATATTTTTCAACTGCAGATAATGCAGATTCTACTGGAATTCCATCAATGCATTCTCCCCATTTATTGGTGTCATTATCTGTAAAAGACACTACCATAATATCTTTTTCCTGCTTTAATTTTTTATATAATTTCCTAGAAGTAACGCCTGCTGTCTTAATGCATACTTTCATTTTCAAACCTCTCCACTGTACATAATTTCAAATAATTCACTTAAGCATATCATCTTCACGTTGTCAGCATTTATCTCTTTCAATAATTCAGAATTACTAATTGTTGTTGTATTTAGAATAACATCAACCTCTTCAAGCGCATCTGAAGGCTTATAGATCTTAACCTGAGCCTGTATCTTTTCAGCATTCCTGTCGATTCCATATAATACCTTTATGGGACCGACTGATAATTCTTTCATTAAAATCTCCCCCATATAACTCATCCCATATATGGCTGTAGTATGGTATCCCTGCCTGAAAAGATATTGCTCGATCCGCATCCCCTGCTGCTTTATTTCAATCCATCTCAATGATGTTAAATATAATTGCAGATGCTTATTTGCCAGCCGCACATATTCATTCTGGATACCTGTCGAATTCTGACAATGCTGTTCTAAATAATCCGTATATGCATATATGATTCCCATATCATATTTACGGTCTAATCTAAAAAGCTCTTTTTTCATATCATCTCTCAAATGATGTTCTATTATATAACCGGCAATACTGTCCGCCGCCCTCTCCTGCATTAACTGACAATTGATTATTTCCTGTTTTTCAATATGACGTCTGGGGTTAAAAATCTGCATATCGTGATCTGTGACATGAGCATATATCTCTTCCCATTTCCTTTTCCATTTCTGTTTCGTCCATATTTCCGTATCTGCCGTGGGAAGATACCGATTCCCATTTCCTTCCAAAACATCCAAAGTTTTCTCTACCAATTCATTTATGGACATCGATACCCTGATATCTTTCTTTTCAGCGGCGCGTCCATAAATATCAAGCCGCAGCCACGGAACATTTGCTTTTTCAGCATCAACTCTTCCCGCTGCCCCCATAGGAAATGAAATAATATACAAATCCGCCGCAGATATAAGCTGCTCTGCCTCATCTCTTGGCAGTCTTCCCAAAGCCCGGCCCCTGCCATGTGTCCTTTCTTTCAAACAAATCCATTTTTCTTTCGTTTTATCTGCTCCAATGATTAAAAAACTGCTTTCTACACTGCTGCGTTTTAACACGTCAGCAACATAAGTATCAAATTCATACCCTATCACATGATTAAATTTAAAATCATCTCCCATAGATACGATCAACTTCTCGTCTTCTTTTACACCATATTTTTGCTTTATAATTTTTTTATCTGTATCCCTATTCGAATCTGCTCTCTTTGCATCAAATCGACTTTGACCCGGGAATTGAAGATATATACTGTTTTTTTTATCTATCCCTCTATAACGGATCGTTTTATCCACATCAAATTCCATCAGATTTAACACAAGATCTGAAACAGAAAACCCATAAGAAAATCTGAAATCTGCATGGTTGTAAAAATAAACAGGAGTTTTCCATCGTTCATTACTATAAGCAAGAACAGGTATGATATCAAACATATCTGTAAACAACAGAATCCGCTGAAAATTCTGGGATAGCTCTAACAGCTCTTTCGCCTTTTCCATATATGTGCCTGACAAATATGTTATTTTTCCGCCCGACTCCTGCACGACGTCCTTTACAAAGCCCGGAATCGTAAATCCCATTCTATCCGTAAAAACAATGGAATATTGATTCATATCGTCCCATTTAATCCAATTATGTACTAATACCGTATGCCCGCCCGTAACGCCGCATTGACTCATAACAATTAATATTTTTCCGTCTTTTGGTTTATCTGACGGATAAAATTTAATCTTCTTTCCAATCTCTGCAATTCTCCGTTCCAGTGTACTGCTGGAATAGACACCTGTTATGTACATAGTATACATCATTCCAATCAATACAATTAATTCTAAATTCTCCCCATCCGTGTTCTGCGAAGACACCAATTGCTCTAATTCCTTTACACAACTATAATTTTTGTCAATGCGTGTTTCTACCTCTTTCAATGAAAGATATTCCATCTCAAATCCTTTCTTTATTAAATATAATATATAAACTTATATATTTACTTTACATATCTGTACTTTTTCTCTCCAGCCAGCAGCTCAAAAATATCTAATGCTCTTCCATTTTGTGCACTATCATTCACACTTTCCCACAATTTATTCTGTCCAAACATTAAATCCATTCCCCAAATATCTGTGTCATCCCATTCATTTATTTCATCTGGAATAAAACATATCTTTCTATATTTCTTAAAATGCCGAAATTCTTCAACTATACCCTTTTCTTCTGTATATATCATCACTAGTATATTATTATAATTTAATTTCGCTTTTCTTCTTATCCATTTTGACACTGCTTCTTCAATCTCTGTATCATGATTAAAATGAATCTCTACATCTTTACAATACATAACCGGATATCTCTGTTTACTATTAGGATCAACCGCCCATCCTTTAAAAAGCAACGCCTCATCCATATAACTTTTTAAGTCAGAAGCCATACGCAGTATATTTCCTGCCCCAACGCATAAATTTTTAAACGGAGACAAACATTCCATTCCCAGTCTGTGATACAATAATCCTCCCCAGCAATTACAACTTATAATACTTAGTTTACTTTCCTTTAATTGAATGTATCGTTCCCAATTAAAATATGGAATATTCAATACTCTGACCGGAATCAATTTATTTCTTGCAATCCCCCCATAACCCACTGCATAATTAATAATTTCATTTTCATTTGCCATATTACATACTACAATATAATCAAATATTTCTTCTTTAACTTTCTCACAGCGGATTGCTCTCCAGCCATCAAAAAAACTTACAGCCGGCATATCTTTCGCAGTTACTGCAATTACTTCTATTTGTTTCTGCTCTTCCCATAATTTAATGGTATTCACATGCGAATGATACTCTCTCCCAAGTCCCCATAGTATTATTTTATAACTACTTTGTTTCATAAACTATCTCCTGAAGTGATATAATTGGGCACTTCACTTTTTTATTAAGCTCTTTTTGAATATCTTTGAAATAATATACTGCTGTAACTACTATAACATCAGTCTCTGGAATGCTTTCTGCCGGTGAAAGGATATCATCCTCAAACCAAATCTTGTCAGCCGCCTTATCTATTAAATACAACTTTATATCTGTATCTTTTAATTCATAATAAAGTCTCTGTCCAAACTCTTTCATTCCATAAATTGCAACTTTTTGGTAGCCCCTGTCATGAAAGTAAGAGTATAATGTCCTGTTTCCCTGACGCAAATCCAGCCAGTGATTCAAAATATGATAGTATTGATCCATTTTTTCTTCGTGTTCATGAGAATGTTTTGAACCTTTTTTTATCATTATTTCTGTAACAATTGCACCAGATAATATTCCCATTGCTATTCCCATAAAGTTCTTTTTCATAGTTCAGTCCTTCCCTTTCTTTTGATTTCCTTTTACTCCGCTTTTTTCCCATTTGACCACAAGCTGGGCAAAATAATACTATCATCAACCTGTTTATAATAATTCTCTATATCCTCTAATAGAAACTTATCTACAGGCCTGCCTGATTCAAAAACTTCTATATTCTCCAATAATTGCTTTCTATTATCTACACCGAATACAAGATAATCAATGTCTTTTGAGATTTTAACAAACTGGAGTAACAGCTCCGTTTTGTCTATTTTGTATTGCTCGGTCAATTTTTCAAAATACTCCAGATATGGTTTTGCATGTTCAAGCTGAGCAGGGAGCCTATTCAGTCCCATCATAAATAGTCCCTGCAAGAATGCACTTCTTGTAAAAACAGTCATTGCGGCTCTCTTTGCTTCACGAATAAATCCAGACTGCTTTCCTCTCTGATCTAAAATGCTGTATGGCAATTGAACATAATCCATTCCCTTTTTAATAGCCTCAAACCCTTCTTCTATGCCATAGATCGATACTCCGATATTCTCTATTAACCTTTCGTCCTTTAAACGAAATAACGTTTGAACAATTCTTTCATCATACACATACTCCGGCGTATGCAGCAGGTATCCTTTCAAGTGGGAAACATGCAGCCGGCTCAGACTATTCTCCAGCTCTCTTCTAATGACAGAATATACATCCTTATTTTCTGGTTCTACTATATTCGGTCTCAGTTTTGAAATAATATTCACCTTATTGTAACATTTTCTATACTCCAGATAATTTCCCACCACTATTTCTGCAGTTCCATATGCCCTTGCCGTATCAATCGTATCAATTCCATTTTCTATAGCCAAATCCAGCATTTCAAAGCTCTCCTCCTGAGAGGGCTGACCAACCTGGTTATTGATGCCATACTTCATGCCGAATTGTACTGTGCCTAAACATAATTTAGTCAATATTATCCCTTCCTTTACAACTTGTTCATTAACATATTTTATAAATCTGTTCAAACGCCTCTGCATATTTTACATTTACAGTAGAACCCCATTTCATCGAAATTGCTTTAAGAGCCTCTATAGATCTCGGATGCGGATACTCACGTATTTCGCTTCTATAGCACTTCATAGCCTCCAACTTTTTTTCCAGTGTATCCGTGATATCTACAAATATATTCGGAAAAAAACTTTGCTCCTTTCTCCCAAAATTCCACTCTGTCGAAGACGGCGTTTCGAAACATAGTAACTCATCTGGATACCATCCCGTTACTGGACGACACGCGCATAAAACCGCTTCATATGTCAATCTGTGATCTATATTTAGATCTCCATAATGGTGTGTATAAACAATATCCGGTTTCAACCTAAAAAAATGTCTCTGCACTATTTTGACGATATCCAATAATTCCAGTCCATCGAACCTGACATCCGGAAGTCCTTCAAATACTATATCCTTATAACCTATTACATTTGCTGAGGTTTTTGCATCTTTTTGGAGACTTTCCTGTTCCTTCCCATCAAACAGCGCTCTCTTCTCACCTCTTGCCGTAATACCTTCACCTAAAATAAGCGCGTAACATTCATCCTGCTTCTTTACATGTTTTGCAATTGTTCCTGCCACACCTAAAACTTCATCATCTGGATGTGCTGCGACTACTAATACCCTACTCATCTATATCTTCCTCACATATCATCACATCTGCTTTGATTCCGCCCGATTTTAAAGAAGCTCGTGAAAATTCAAGCTTATACTTTCCCAGCTTTATATAAGCTTTCGGATATCCTTCTCCATCAAGCATACGAATCATATTATAAATCTCTTCCACACTATTACTAAAATTTAATTCACTGTCTTTGGATTTTCTTCTCGTAAAAACTGTCGCTTCTCCTTTCTGCTCTTCTGCATTTGGCTCATGAGCCAAAATCCATGGAATCATATTAAAGCATACCATCTCTGACATCCGCATTAAAATTTCTTCTGCTGTACCTTCTAAACTTAATTTACAGCTAGTAGGATACAAAGCACCCGCATCCAGTTCTTTTCCTACCCGGACTGCTGAAATAACAGTTTCTTTAAATCCCCTTACTATTAAATTTTGAATCGGACTTCCGCCGCGTCCGAAAGGCAGTGGAGCTGGATGAAATACAATACATTCATAATTACAGAAAATATTTGATGGAATATACCAGGACCAGTGAATCACAAAAACATATCTTGGATTTATCTCCCTGAGACGTTCATATGTTAACTCTTCTTTTCGCTGTATCAGAACAATCTCATAATCCTGCAGTTTTATTTTTTTTACATTTTTAATGTTCCATGATTTTATTGTTGCAATAACGATTTTTTTCATTTTTCTGTAACTCCTCTATAACAGCCTCTGCAATTCTTTCGTTTCCTTTTCCGTCAATCCATGCTATGCCACATCTGCTTAATTTTTTTCTCATCTCGTAATCTCTGCTGAACTCTTTAATCTGCGCCTCAAGATAAGAATAATCAATATCTTCATACCATCCAATTGACAAAATGCAGCCTTTCTTTGCTACTCGTTCTATATTATCCAGTTGATTGTCATACAAACTAAATGCTATTGCAGGCACTCCTGCCGCAGCAAGCTCATACAAGGTAGTTCCTGCTGCTGAAATTGCAAAATCAATTTTCTGTATTACTTCTGAGATATCATATATATTTTCATATAAGACAATATTTTTCTCATTATCTGCTATCTTTCTCAGCTTTTCTTTTGTCTTGTATCCTCCTCCGACAATTACATGCACCTCCAGATCCGGAAGTACTTTTTGTACGGTTCTAAGGACTTTCATGTGTACGTTCCCCGGATCTCCATAGCCGGTAGTTAATAGCATCCTTTTGGGAAATTCTTGAATTTCCCTGTGCGAATTAACAAACTGTTCCCTTACAATTGCATATTCTCCTCCGCAAAACCATTTTCCGCCTCTGTTTTCAGGCTTCTCATCAATTGTTGAATTGATAACCAGCTGCGCGGGACCATCATACAGAAAATCATCAATCTGTATAAGAAATCCTATTTCATCTACCAGCAATTGATGCTCTTCTTTTGAAAACCCAAATCTGTCTACCAAGATTCCATCTATTTTTTTTCTTCTGCCCAAATCTGCCAGTACAGAATAATCAAGCTCATCTATAAGTATAACTTCAAATCCATTCTCATGAATATATTTTTCTCCGTCTTCCGATGATGTTACAAATAGTACCTCCATTCCATATTTACGAAAAGTTACCGCCAGCGATACAGTCCTCATTAAATGTCCCATAAAGGTTTTGCTGCCGCCTTCTGCATACATCATAAATTTGTATTTATTCATTTTGAAAATCCTCAAATCGTAAATAACTATCTGCTTTTTTATCTATCCTTAATTTCCGGTTAACTACTTCGTCCATTCTCCAGGGCTCTATCCCATCTTCTCTGATCGGCCTCAATGGTATGACGTCTTCTTTTTTTATTATCTCTCCCGCTTTCATATCCCGTCTTAAAAATAAAGCTCGCCTCTGGACAATAACGGATTCTTTTTCATTATTCTCCAGTCTTTTTATACCGTCCCCCAGAGCTAAATACAGCTTATTTGACTCCTCTACCATATCCTTCCACGTTTTGGGATTCATGGAAAATTTATGATCTGGTCCAACCCGGTCATTATCATCTGTAAAATGTTTCTCGAAGACACGCGCTCCTAAGGTTAACGCTCCCAATACTGTAGCATGTCCATATGTATGATCAGACAGTCCTAACACACAATCCGGAAATTCCTCTTTATATTTCTTTAAAACATTTAAATTAATATACTTATAATTCTCGTTTGAAGCTGTATAATTTGTATTACATTGCATCAATATAATATTTTTATTAAACTGCTCAATATATCTTACTGCCCTCTGAACTTCCTCCATCGTAGACGCTCCTGTAGCAAGTAAGACTACCTTACCCTGTATTGCCACTTTCCTCAACATCTCCGGCCATGTAATATCTCCTGAACCAATCTTATAAGCACATACATAACGATTAACCAAATCAACTACCGGAAGATTATATGGCGTTGTCATATATGATATCTCCAGCTGATCACACTTTTCCTTTAATTTCTCTGTCCATTCTTCATTTAAAGAAGCATCCTTATATACTTCGTACACCGACTTCTTCCACGATGACTGATGTGATAATTGTTTTCCCATACTTGCGAAACCATTTCTGCTCACAATTGTTTCTGCCTGAAAATTTTGAAACTTAACAGCATCAGCGCCCGCTTCTTTCGCCAGTTCTATCAACTTAAATGCTCTTTGTAAATCACCATCATGATTTGCTGCAATATCTGCTATAAAATATGGTTTAGAACATTCTGACACAATTTGATTTCCTATTTTAATTTCCATTTTGCATCTCCTTTTTTAATAAATAGCAAAACTTTCTGATGCTCTCCTTGGGAGTACTAATTTCAACCTCCAGGTCATTACAAAGCTTTGCATTTGACATTCCCATATGCCTGGCGCGCTTCGCTTTAAAGTGGGCAATATCGCTTACAGTCTGTACAATTTCCCCTGTTTCAATCTGAAAAATACGTTTCAGCTCCATTCCAAAATCGTATTTTGTAATACAGCCTGTTCCGCAGGCATGATAAAGTCCGCACAAATCTTTCTGACAGGCTTTATAAATCAGCTCAGCAAGCTCATTTACCAATATGGGAGAAAAATCAATGTCTGTAAACATATTTAATGTTTTACCTTCCCTTAAGGAATAATAAATCCATTCTCCAAAGCTCTGCTTTTTCTGTATATTAATTCCGTAAATATTCGTTCGGAATACCAGATTCTCCGGATATTTCAAGACCGCCTTCTCGCCTTCTAATTTTGTCTGACCGTACACATTAATCGGATTTTCCAGATCTTTTTCCGTATATAATCCAGAATTATCTCCGTCAAACACTGCGTCTGTAGAAATATAAATCATCTTTATCTTATATTTATTACAAAGAGCTGCAAGCTGCTCTGTCACGTCTGCATTCATTCTTTTTGCCTCATCTGGCTGTTCTTCACATCCATCCACATTAATCATCGCAGCTGTGTGTATTAATATATCAGGCCTGCACTCTTTAATATTTTCTTTAATCGCTTTCATATCAAAAAGAGACGCAATTTGATACGAAAATCCAGAAATTTTAATATCTAATATATCGACCCCTGTAATTTCGACTCTATCTTTTAACGTTTCATAAATATTATATCCCAGCATTCCTGCAATCCCTGTAATATATATCTTCATAATACAACAATCCCATTCTGGCCTTTCCCATATTTCATTTAAAAATTATTTAAATCATTTTAAACTTAATTTCTTTCTCCAATTTTTGTTTAATCTGATTCACTGTTAACCATACCTGATTCGTTTCAGAACTATATGCAAATCCCTCCGGCACCTTTTTTCCGCTTGGTTTAACTCTCATACGCTCGTTAAATACCATTTGAGGATATATAATATAGTGATTTTCATATTCATATGTTGTTGGTGAATCTTCCGGCGTCACCATAACCTCATGCATTTTTTCTCCTTCTCGAATTCCAATTTCCGGCATTTCACATCCAGGAAGCATCGCCTGTGCAAGATCTGTGACCTTAAAAGACGGAATCTTGCTAATAAATGTCTCTCCTCCGCAAGCATCTTTCAATGCTTTTAACACCAGATCAACACCTTCTGGAAGGCTGATCCAGAATCTCGTCATCCGATAATCTGTAATTGGCAGTTTTCTCCCTCCATCCATTATAATTTTTTTAAAAAATGGAATAACAGATCCTCTGCTCCCTGCTACATTTCCATACCTCACAACAGAAAAGCTTAAATCGGATGCTCCAACATATGAATTTGCAGCCACAAAGAGCTTGTCCGATACCAGTTTCGTACCTCCGTATAAATTAACAGGATTTACCGCTTTATCTGTAGACAAAGCAACAACTTTCTTCACGCCTGCATCTAATGATGCCTCAATAACATTCATCGCCCCATGAATATTTGTCTTAATTGCCTCATTCGGATTATATTCACAGCTGGGTACCTGTTTTAAGGCCGCCGCATGAATTACATAATCCACTTCTTTAAACGCCCTTTTCATTCGTTCTAAATCCCGTACATCGCCAATGAAAAAACGCATCTGCTCCCTATACTCTTTAAAATCATTTGCCATATTAAACTGTTTAAATTCATCACGAGAATAAATAATAATTTTCTTCGGATGATAATTTTCTAAAAGATATTTTGTAAAACATTTGCCGAAAGATCCGGTCCCTCCTGTTACAAGAATTACTTTTCCATTAATCATTTCTTCATACATATCTCTACTCCTCATCTGGTTTTTTTACAAGCCTATCATTCTCCAGAGAAATCAAAAGCCCCTCATTTCTTATAAAACCGCTATTAATCTTTCTAACCTCTGGATTCTTATTCAAATAACCCAATATCTCTGCAGCTCCAAAAATTTCTTTCCCAATCGAATAAAAATGTTCATAAATGTTTTTCAGAAACAAATAGTCCTCCGGTTCATCAATCGTCCACCGTTCCTCATACAGATTTCCCAAAGTACTTTCATAATTCTGAATCTGAAAAAGCTCTTTATTGTTTTTTATATATAATGTCACATGTTCCCTTTCAGAAGCAAGCTTTGCGTTATGCCATGCACGCTTTAATGCTTCAAAACGCATAATCTCTAAATCCAAACCATCTGCCAGCGTTTCCGAAAGAGCTGCCATATAGTCAGTTTCCGGCTTCAACTTTTCAATCGCATCATCCAGTATCTTTGCGTCAAATACCGGACAATCTGCTGTAACACGTATTACATACTCAGGGCGAAATAATTTTGCGGTTTGGTAGTATCTATCTAACACATCTAATGCACTACCCGCAAAAACTCTCGTTCCAATGCCAGAAACTAATTGCACAATTGGAATATCTTCTTGATTTATAGTTGTAGCCACAATTACTTCATCGACATATTTACTCGTCTTTACTCGTTCTATTACACGCTCTAAAACTGTCTTTCCACACAAGTCCTTTAGGACTTTTGAAGGAAGTCTTGAAGAACCGCATCTTGCCTGTATTATAACTAAAAATTTCATTTATTCCATTCCTCGTTTTCTATTAAAAAATTCAATTGTTTTACCCAGTATTTCTGCCTGTCTTTTGGCCTCTTCCTGTTTATAATAATTTGTCTTAAATTGCAATAATCGCGGCTGCAAAAACTCCGCGTTTACACAATACACATCTTTATAATCATAGGAATCATAAAATCCTAGTTTTTCTCTATTTAAAAACACCTTGTTTCGAAACATTGGTTCCTGATAAGAAAGCTTCCACGCCGCATAAATTCCATCTCCTCCAAGCTCTACGAACTTATTCCTAAATTCATGCCAGCCCACTTTTTCTGTATCCAGTCTTAAAACATACGTCCAATAGGAATGTACATTTCTTTCTTTTACAAGCTGTGGAACCAGCCATTTGCAATCCCCTATTTGTTCATGATAATACGCTGCAGACTTCCGCCTGACTTCAATTAATTCATCCATTCTCTCCACTTGTCCAAGGGCGACTGCAGCGCATAAATCTGCCATTCGATAATTCCATCCTAAAACAACATGTCTTTCATAATCTGGACTTTGAATATCATCTTTCGTAATTCTCCCCTTTTTTTCATCAATCCCCGCATACCCCAGACCCGAATATTTTCTTAGCTTTTCTGCCAAATCATCTCTATTTGTTACAACAATTCCGCCTTCTCCAGCAGTTAAATGCTTCGAGCTTTGAAAGCTATAGGATGCCATATGCCCAAAAGTCCCAACTAATTTCTGATTTTGATACGCGCCATAACACTCTGCATTATCCTCAATTACATAAAGCCCATGTTTCTCAGCAAGCCTCATAATCTCATCCATTTGAGGCGCTAGCCCATAAAGAGAAACGGTAATAATTGCCTTGCTCTTGGGGGTAATTACTTTTTCTATATTTTCGGCAGTAATCAAAAATGAATCTTTATCAACATCTGCAAATACTGGAATTGCATTTGTATGCAACACAGCTATGGATGTACTGCTCATAGTAAGCGGAGGACAAATCACCTCGTCTCCCGGGCTAACCCCTGCAGTTTCTAACGCCATATGAAGCGTTGCCGTACCGTTTACCATAGCCACCGCATGCTTAACCTGAAATTTTTCGGCAAATGCTTTTTCCAGTCTTGTTACCATCTGATATGTATTTGCAGACGAGAACTGTCCCTTTAAAACCTCCAGTATGTATGCCTGTTCTTTTTCTCCAATTCGCTTCATTTTCTTCACTCCACTAAGTTCTTATATTTTATGACTTCTTATCCTTATATTCATCTGTATATTCGTCTTTAAAAATCCCTTTTAACCCAACAGGATTCAAAGAAATAATTTCTGTATCCGGATAATACGCTTCTGCAAATTCCTTTATCTTACGCCATGGTTTGATAAACATCCTGCAGTCAACAGGTATTTCACCATAATCCAGTCCTTTGGCATGAGCCTTTCCATAGGAATCAGCTCCTACAATATATATTTTTTCAGGACGTGTCCATAAAGCAAACTGAAAAGCAACATGGAATGTCGTCCCATAAGATTTGAATGGTACCGCAGATATATCTAACGGAAACGCAAACTTTCTGCTGTTCTCAATTGTAGTTCCATATATACCAGGATGAAATCCCTCCACATAGTACATCTCAACGCCTTTTTGTTCCATTAAGTACGCCGGAATAAGGGCACTTCTTCGATTATAATTCACCCCAAAAAATTTAACGAGGTCATAGTCACAGGAGAATAATTTTTCAAACAAATCGTCCTCTCCATCATAATCGGTAGCAAACAAATAATCATATTGAATATCTTCTCTAAAAACAGAACGATTAATACCAATATGTACAACATCCTTCATGGGCTTATAATATTCAAAGGTCGGCCCTGTTCCTGTAATTACAACTGTTTTGCCTCTATTAATCCCCCTATATTTAGGAAAAACCTTTTGATGCTGTACCATAGCCGGCACATATATATCCGTCATCAAAGTAAGCCTGTCCATTATCACATCCGTTCCTATTAAATGACGAATTCTTGTCTGATTATTTTCAAGAAACTCCCATAAGGCATCCATCTTTTTCTTTATTAATTTATTCATATTTCAGTTCCTTTTCTTTGAAATTTATTTCTAGAATCATAAAATTTTTTATGCGTTTCTAAGATCACTCTCAATCATTTTTATTCCTACACGCCTCATATCATACGGCGGAACAGCTCTAAAATTACTGCCATAGTGTTCAGCTAAATAAGCCTCTGCACAATGAAATCCAGGTAGTTTTATATTCTCAAAAGAATATGTTTTTACCGGAAAACACCATTCAGGTTCCACAACAATCTTTGAAGCTGACCATATGATATATTTTTTTTGGCTTCCACTACAAAAAAAGGATTTTATTTTTTCTTTCACTAATTGATATATCAGATGATGCTCCTGTATTCTTCTCCATTTTTCTCTTGTTTCCTTTATTCCCCCTGAAAATCTCCTATTAAGATAGCTTATATGTTCTTTAGCAATTTGATACTGTATTTCTTTATCTTTAATAGAAAAAAATCTGTATATATCGATCCAAACTCCGTTATGTTCATATTGACTCTCACTTGGATATACCTTTGAATTTAAATCTCGAATTTTAATCCACCCATGATAGTAATTGGGCTCTGTAGTCTTGCACTGTACAATCATCCAACAAGGAAGCTCTTTTAAAAGACACTCTATCATCCTTTCATAATCTCTATCCAATACACACAAGTCAATATCATCATCCCAAGGGATAAAATGGCCTGTTGTCACAGCACCTAACAAGGTGCCTCCAACCATCATATAGCAAATTTTATTTTTTTCTAAAACCTTGACTACCTCTCGTAGCATCTCAATTGTTTTTAAATGGAGATACTCTAACATTTCCGGCTGTAAAACAGAGTAATGATAACCTTTATATCTTTTAGACTTATCTAAATAATCATTCATGCTAAATATATTCTCCTGCAGTAATTCGGAACGTGCTTCCTGTCATCATTGAAGAATTATCCGACATCAAATATATTAATGCATCTACATAATCCGTTCTTTCCAGCATTCTTCCCATAGGAAGAATGCTGGCCGCTTGTTTCCGCAATTCTGTTTCAGTCATACCCTGCTGACTCCGAAGCGCCACCTCTCCCTCCGTAGGAGTCCACCCAAGAGTCAAATAATTACATCGAATATGATCTGATGCATAATGATGCGCGATATGCTCCATCAATGTTAACAACACCCCTTTAGAACATGCATAAGCCGCTCTATCCTTTTGTCCCCCCCATGCATGCGCAGATCCAGTTAAAACGATAGAACCGCCTTTATTCTCCCTCATATATCTAACCGCCTGCTGACAACAAAAAAAACATGCCCGGAAATTTATGTTCATCACTTTGTCAAAAGTTTCTACATCACACGTATCTAATGCAGATACTGGCGTAATTCCTGCATAATTGAAAAACCCATCTATTTTTCCATATTTTTTTACCGCTTCATCAAAAAGTTTTTGACAGTCATTAATATTTTCTAACTCTGTATGAACAAACAAGCCGTCACTGCCATATGTTCCTATAATTCGAATAGATTTTAACGCGGCTGCTTCATCTCTCCCGCCAATTACTACTTTTGCCCCTTCACGGCCAAACTCCTCCGAAATTGTACGCCCAACTCCTTTTGTTCCTCCGGAAACAACGATTACTTTACCATCCAACTTTCTATCTGTCATATTTCTATAACTCCAATGCATTATTTACATCAAAACCTTGCAGCAGCATATTTTTTCCAGCTATATCTATAACCTTAACTTTCTGCATATATTCTGATAATGCTTCCGCTAATTCCCTTTTATTGTCACAAATTAAATATAATCTGGACATAACCTGTTTTTCCGTCCCTATCCACTCGTCTATCACTTCATC
This sequence comes from uncultured Lachnospiraceae bacterium, assembly GCA_946552115.1. Lineage (GTDB taxonomy): Bacteria > Bacillota > Clostridia > Lachnospirales > Lachnospiraceae > CAPEBR01. Next base: position 18,845 of record CAMNRH010000007.1, on the reverse strand, counting down.
ACCCCTATATAATCTCTGAATGTTAGCAATAACACGCGAATCTTTCGATATCTGTTCAAACCCCGTTATCTCATCAATTTTCCCTTTCTTTAATAAAAACCAAAGTGTAGCTGCCCATTTCCCATGAAAATACGGATCATCTGTCTTTGATAAATCCAAATCTCCTTCTGTTCCAGTCAAAGCGAAACGTATCAGCATCTCTCTTTGATCAAATCCATGAACGGCATTCATCAGAAGATGAGGAGCCTCCCCCTGAAGCCGAAAACCTGTATCATATACATAGAATTCACCATTCTCGTAAAATGCAGAAAGCATTAATACACCATTTTTGATACCAATAGATTTAAACATTCTACATACATTATCATGCATTCGTTCAAAATACTCTTTTATATGTTTAGATGGATAAATTCCTCCCAGACACACCCGGCTTAAGCCCTTTTGTTCATCCGTTGTATGACGGTCATAAACACAAGAGGCGCTGCACACGCCATCTTTAAAAGTATAATACATACCCATATCTTCACACTGCATATACTTTTCAATAATAAAACGCTTTTTTCTTGATTCAGAAAGTGCTTTCTCTACAGCAGCCGCTAATTCATTTTCCTCATAACATACCGTCATTCCTTTTCCGCTACAACTATCCACCGGTTTTACCATAACCGGATATTCAATTTTTTCTATATCACTTTTTTTCATTTCTGCATCCAGATAAAATTCCGGAATACCATGAATGCCATACCTTTCACAGGTTGACTTAAAAACGTCTTTATAAGAAAAAACATCTACAATCTCTTGTGTTGCATAACAATGAAAACCCAGTGCATCACAGACCTTACAATATGACGGAACCAAAACATCTGCTACTCCAACCAGAACGCCGTCAACATTCTCTCTTTTTGCAAGGGAAATGAGCTCTGGCACATCCATTCCATCAACATCAAAACTCTTCCATGCATACCTTTTAGCGTCATCTGTAGGACAATTACTAGTTACTAATGTTTTAATACCCATGCTATTTGCATACTTTACAAGCTGAGTTGTTTCCGGATTAGCTCCTAAAATTAACAACTTTTTCTCTGCAAGATTTCTCTCCATTAAACACCACTCCTTTTGCTATATAGTGATTCTTTCACCCAATATCATCAGATAATGACTATTTTCCGGGCATTTCTCACGCATTTTTTCATAAATAATTCTGGTTTTCCACATGCTCCATTAACTGGTCCAATGCATTCGACATTTTCCCTGCAAAATATGTCATTTAATTTCTCTCCATATTTCCGTTCCAAAATTCTTTTTATCCGCTTCTTCCTGTACCTGTTTTTGCATATAGCTTAAATAACATTTTAATGGAATACACTGTTCCACAATATTTTTTTCTTTCTGTGATTTTATTTCTTTCATATAGTGAGAATAATACGTGCTGAAATTATTTACATATGCTGGCTTCCAAATACCTGTACCGCTTTCTGCATTAATAACTAAATAATAATTTGCCGTTCTTGCCGCCGCATAAATAAAACCCTGCCTTTCTTTAATATCCGAATATTTCGACCAGTTCTCCGTATCCAGATAAAAAAAATCCGGCGGGTAATCATCATATCTCCTCACGCTCTTTTCCGCTATATCATAGATATATATATCTTTACCTTGCGCGGACGGCAACAGCCATACATTCTTCTTTGTAACTGCAATACTGCTAAAAGCACATCCCGTCTTATTGTCTTCCGGCAATTGATATAAATCAGTCATTTCAATATTATCTACTGTATTATTTCTTATATCCCACACAATCATATGAAAATCATCCTGAAGCATAAATAATCTGCCCTCAAAATAATATGCATCCGAACTCCATTGCTGGGGCAGACTAACTCCATGAACTTCCTCTAAACATCTATTTTCCAAATTATATTTGAATATTTCATATGAATTTTCATGAACAACCCTAAAAAAGAGAGAGCTCTCTATTTTCCAACAATAAACATATGTTGTTTCCGTCTCTTTTTCCGACCTTTGTTTAATTGCCTGAGCAAGTGAAAGATCTGTTTCAATATATTTATTCTTTTTGTTATAGATATAAATATTACCCCTATAATTCTCTATAATAAAAACATGTTCACCATAATCCTCAACTGTAACAATATTATTATCTTCTTTTACACCGGAATCTAAGCTATATTCCTCTCTTAATTTCAAATCCAAATCATATGTAACTAATACTTTGCCAAGATTATCTGCAAAATATATTTTTTTCCCATCTGATATACAATGTTTGAAAAAATAAGTGTTATGCAGCATAAGGAATTCTGTTTCATTACTATCAGGATTAATTTTTATTAAAATATTTTTCCACCAAAGAAAAGCATATATTTCTTTATTAATAACCTCAAATGTTTCAAAATATGCAATATTTTCTCTCTGCTTTTGGAATTTATTAACACTACTCATTCTACACACCAATCCCATTCAATATAAAATTTTGTTTTTAAAATGTTTTAAATACATCATATCAGTCTAATAAATTAGATCCAGAATCCTATCTATCGTTTCCTTTTTCAATCCCGCATACATAGGCAATACCAAAACTTTCTCTGCTAAACTCCGTGCAATCGGAACATTTGCCTCCTTATAGTCATGTCCATAACATTCTTGATCTGATGTAATTGGATAAAAATACTTTCTTGTATAAATATCATGTCTTTTCAACAAATCATATAATTCATTCCTGCTCATTTTATAGCTGTCTTCTACCAAAATCGGAAGATATGCATAGTTTGAGGTAGCCTTTGCATCCCCCTCAAGAAAAGTAATTCCTTGAATCTCTTTTAATTCCTTTTTATAATAAGACATGCTCTCAGCCCGCTTTTTTATTTCATCATTAATATGTCTTAAATTACACAGCCCCATAATAGCAGAAAATTCATTCATCTTAGCATTGGCTCCGACAGATATTACTCTTTCCTCTCCGCGAATTCCAAAATTTTTCAAATTATACAACTTATCATATAATTTCAAATTTGAAAATACTACGGCTCCGCCCTCAACAGTATTAAATACCTTTGTAGCATGAAAACTGAATATAGAAGCGTCTCCATAATTTCCAATTCCTCTGCCTTTATACCTGACACCAAATGCATGTGCTGCATCATAAATTACTTTTAAATTATATTTATTAGCAATTTTTTGAATTACTTCTACATTACATACATGACCATATACGTGTATCGGAAGAATCGCTACCGTTTTTTCTGTAATTAACCTTTCTATTTTTGTTTCATCAATTGTTCCATCACAAGGCTTAACATCACAGAACACTGGTTTCAGTCGATTGCGCACAATCGCATGTGTTGTAGATATAAAAGTAAACGGTGTTGTGATTATCTCATCTCCCTCTTGAAATCCCATTGCCTGTATTATCAACTCCAAACCCATGTGTCCATTTACCATCAGAGATAATCCGGATACATCCAAATAGTCTTTCAACCTGTTCTCTAACTCTTGATGATACTGCCCCATATTAGTTAACCAATGACTATCCCATAAAGGCTTGATTGCTTCTATATATTCTTCATAAGGGGGCATAGAAGATTGCATTACAAATATTTTCTTGTCCATTACATTCCTCACTTTTCAATATTCCTAATCACAATATTTATATAATATAATATATAAACTTTAATACAACAAAATATCTTTAATAAAAACTAATATATAATAATATCGTATTATTTTGAACAGAACTTAAGCTTCTCATAAAAACTTTTCCAGTCCCTCAATTTAATGTAGTTGGGGACGGGGTTTTTTAAAAAAAACCCCGTCCCCAACTAAACTATATAACCTCCACATCCTGTATCATCACCGGCTTTCCGGCCTCCTGACACAGCTGTACCAGACTGCTGTGATCCCCGTAATATGCATCGCACAGTGCAATTGCCCGGTCAAGATCCGCCGTATCATCATAAATACCCCAGCCTTCTTTCTGATACCATTCAACCAATCTCTGATACTGTATCCAAAGCTCCGGCCTCATAGACTCTATCGTAGCCTTTATAAGCGGATGAGGCCTCCACAAAAGCGCCACCTCCTCTTTATTTTCCTCAAAAATACGGAAAACGTCTTTCATTTTGCGAATCATCTTATCCTCATTTTGAAGCAGCGCCGTCACACTATTATTATAGAGAATTATTTTTTTCTGTTCTCCATTCTCTTTTTCTATCATGCGGCGCCATTCCTCCGGAATTTCTACATTTTCCTTTTGGGTACTCAGTACCTTATCCATCTTCGGCGAACCGAGTCCGAGAATTCTGTTTTCCCAATATTTTCGGGTAAAACCATGTTCTTTTGTATATTCCGTCAGCACGTCGACATATATTTTACGCATATTTTCCGACTGCACAATTACCTGATCTGCATAGAGCACACCCGGCGCGGTAATAAAATGTTCAATATTTTTTCCGACGTCTGGATCATCCGGATTCGGCTCTGCGAGTACAAAATACGGAATATACACTAATTTATTTGTGAAATTTTTCAGATTTTTCGTATAGAAAAACGGATCTACACTGGTAACATAATTATAGTCATCATACGGATTATGGATAAAAATAATATCCGGATTCCTTTTTGTAAAATCATATTCCTTATAATGTGTAATCGGCACGTAATCCGGATATTCTTCTCCTTCATAATGTATTTCTTTAAAGCTTCCGTCAGGGCTTTTATCGTAATATGGAATCGGAATTACATAAGCGTCGCAGTCCCCGTCCTTGTCCGCCGCCATCCACACGCTCTCCAGAGAATCCCACATCGACGCCTTATAGGGCAAAAATACAACCTCGAGCCTGTCCGGTATTTCATCGCTAATCGCTCTCCTTATTTTTCTTAAATGATTCGCAAGAGCTTTTTGCATCTCTTTTCGCTTTATCGGATGCTTCACAACCAGCGTCATTTCATACAGGCTTTCACAATATTCTTCCAGCCTTGCCACACTGTCTGTTCTTTCTCCATATACCTCTTCGATTTCCGTTCCCATCAAAATAGCCGTATCCTGACAATCCGCCAGCAACTGAAGTACCCCTTCCTCATGAATCACCGTCCTGCTCACAGAATCCTTTAATACTCTATTCGCTTTTTCCAATGAACCTGTCATAGAAAGCAGCTGCTGCCTTACCGCACGACTCATATTGTGTCTCCTCTCATTTCTACAAGATCTATTTCCATAAAATTCACTGCTATGATAGAAAAAAGCGCCAGACAAACTAACGCTTTCTCTCTTAATAATATCGTATCATTTTTACCATAACTTAAGCTTTATCCCTAAAAAATACTACCGTCCGCCGACGCCCAGCGCTTTTATCCTGTCTCCCGCAATCTGATACCCTTCGTTTTTCGCCATCCGGTAATACCGAAGAGCTTCCTCTGTTTTCCCATTTACCTCAAACCATACGCCGAGATTATAGGCTGCCTTATAGGAACCGTTTCCTTTCACGCCCTCATGCTCCGGTACTTCGCCGATTTCCAGACATCTTTTATAGGATTTTTCAATCTCCGGCAGATATCCCGCATATTTCTGTACATCTGAAAATATTGCCTTTGTATAAAATGTTCCGCATGCAAAATGATAATCCGCATAATCATCAAGCCGCTTTTTTTCCTCCTCTACCAACCGGAAGCCATCTTCATATTTTTTCAGCTCCAGCAGATTATATAAATAGGAAATAACGCCGTTTGTCCGATACCCGGTTCCCGTCTCCGGCACCAGCCGGTAAAAGCTCTCAAAATATGTATCTGCTTTTTCATATTCTTTCATAAGCCAAAGTGTCCGGGAAACCTGATACAGGGTATAAGGATCTTTCGGATTTTCCTCAAGCTCCTCAAGAAGAATTTCAAAATTTCTTTCTCCTTTTCCTCCCTGCAGATAGCCATCATGCTCAAATACAAGCGGGAGGGGCGCTGTCGGAAGCCCGCTTACCACCTGCTCATGCACTCTTCCCTCATAAAATGTTCCTTTCGGAATAAAACGAGTAGTGTAAGTACAGCTCTTGCTGATTTCACCGTTTTCCTCCTTATAGCTGTCATATCTTCTGATCGCTCCCACACATTTGCCATTATCAGCGAATCTCTGCAAATCCTTTCTCTTTCCCGAAACCAGATACTCGTCCGCATCCAAAACCAGATTCCAGTCGCAGGAAGACTGCTTCAAAGCATAATTCCTCGCCGCCGCAAAATCACTTCTCCACTCAAAATGTGAAAGATGCGCATGAAATTCTTCTGCTATCTCTATCGTATCATCAGTAGACCCCGTATCTGTAATATATATTTCGTCCGCAAGCTTCTTCGCCCTTGACAGACATTTGCGCAGGCTCCGTCCTTCATTTTTCACAATCATAACAAGACCGATTGTTTTCATCTGCCCTCTCCAATCCTATCATTTATCCAATCAATACCCTTTTTCCCTCAAATGCGATGCCATACCTTCGGATCTCGGGTTGATTTATTATATCATAGCATTTTATGATACCAGGAGCAAACAGTATTTTCCCGTAACAGTGCGGATTACTCTGCTACATTAAATTATCATTGCATTCTAATATCCGTCATGCTAAAATACAGTTAACCCCATTTTAGAGAGGAGTTTAAAGCATGGTTCTAAATAACTGTACCATATGTTCTGTCTACGGACCGGACGATAAGATGATTGCAAGAGTTCGTGTAAAATGCACAGGGGAACGGATTACACTTCATTTTCAAAAAAATGACGAGCTGTCTGATTCAGAACGAATCCGGATAGATTTTTTTGACGGTCAAATCGGTTACATAAAAACATATTGTGAAATCTATGTTAGAAGAAATTATGATCCTCTTATATTAGAGCCGTGGATTGCGGACTGCGAAATTCTCGAGGTTGTTGATATTGTGCAGCGTCAAAAGGATCTCCGGGCAAAGATGGAGCGTGAAATCACTTTCTATTCTTCCGGACAGAAAGAATTCACCGGCGTTATTCAAAATATCAGCGTCGGCGGCCTTTATTTTGTAACAAAGGAACAGCTGGAGCCTGACGATCAATTTGAATTTAAATATACATTTATAAAGAAAGAACATCAGGTAAAAGCCGTTATTTTAAGAAAACAGGATTTGCGGGGCGGGCGCAGCGGTTATGGCTGTCAGTTTGTAGATCTTCCGAAAAGCACAGAAAGAGATATACGCCAGTTTGTCTATAAACAGCAGCTCAGCAAGGTCTGGTAAATAATTAAGATATAAAAACAGCCGGAAAAGCTTCCGGCTGTTTTTATATCTTTCAGTATTTTACTCCGCTACTCAGACTTCTGAGTCTGTGAATCGGCATCGTTTTCCTGATTTTCTGTCTCTTCTCCGGCAGCCGCTTTCATGGCCTCGTGCTCCTCCATAGAGTATTTCGGCGTATACTTAAGAAAATACGCATATATATCAACAATCGCCTGATACAGCTCCTCCGGAATCGGCGTTCCAAGATCAAGCTGCGTAAGTACTGTGGCAAGAGAATTATCCTCATATACGGGCACGCCGTTTTCATTCGCCATTTCCACAATTCTTTCCGCCATATATCCAAGACCGGAAGCAACGATTACCGGCGCCGCATCCTTATTCTCATCATATCTCAGCGCGACGGCTTTTTTATTCAATATATCATCATATTGTGACATTAACCGAATTTCTCCTTTCAAATATCTTTGGAAATGCTGCAGATACCGGTATGGATTCCTTTCCCTGTTCTACCGCAAGATATTCAAGCTCAAGGTGGTTACGGCTCATAATTTTGCGAATACCCTCCCTGATGTCGCTTTCATGCTCTTTAAGCTCCTCCGGATAATGTATCAGCATATCCATCTTTCCTTTTTCATAATACATCATCATATCAAAAAAGCCAACATCTTTCAGGTCAAATTTAATTAAAAGCTTAATTCCTTTCTCATTGGAGCCGGGATTACCTGACTCCTCATCCGGATCCACCCACATCTCTGCAAACATAGGAACTCCGTCAAGAATTGCCGGGATCATGGCATGCATAACCGGCATATATACGCTTTCATTTACAAGCATTGCTTTCATAATATTCATGAAAGCCTCCCTGTTCTCAACCCCCGCTTCACCCTTGATACCCGAACGCATAATGTCCAGCAGATGATCCGCCCACGGCATTTTTCCCGCTGCCCTGTCAAAATCTACATTCTGCAGCATCGCTTTAAATTCCGCCGCAGTCATCCCGGCAAAGTGCTTCTGAAACGCGGGAAAATCCATCAGCTTCTGGAATGCCTGTACAACGCTGTTCAGGTTTCCATTCTCATATCTCGATGTATTTAACGCAAGAAGACTGATTAAATCCCGAATTTTCCCCATATCTCTCGTCTCTGATATGTATCTTCCAAGATATGGGATAATTTCTCCCTTAAGAAGCTGCGTATTTGTCCCGTTTGCCTGCATACTGTACGGCCGGAGCTTCGACGCCAGCTTTTCGAGGCCTTCTCTGTCATTTCGGAACATATAGCTTTCTATATCCTTTAATTCATCTGTTATATTTTGGAGCAGATGCTTTCCGGACGACATATCATTATATTTTTTCAGGAAATCTAAAATCCCCGCCTTAAGCTCCACTGTCGTCGCTTCATCCATAACCTGTCTGAGCATATCAAAAAGCGGTCCCTGCAAACGGTTTGCCCCCGTCATCTGGTCTTTCATAAACGCGGCAAGCTCATCCTTTGACATGGCAAGCATTTGAAATAAAGCGTCTATCTCTGCCGCAGTCCCTCTGCTGATTCCGGATTCCACCACATTTGCCATCCCGCCAAATACCATCTTTGTCATAACATCCTGAAGCCTCGGCAAATCATGCAGAGACCGCACAAAATTACTAAAATTAGAATCGGCCGAAACACCCTTTTGTGCGGCGTCATGCTTATTATCCGCCTGATTGCGCCCGTCTGACCGCCCTACCCGATTCGGATCTACCGGATTTTTTATACTCATATCCTCCGCCTGCTGAGGACTGTTCTGTCTGATTGCGTTGTTATCATATCCTGTTGTCGGAGTTGTTACCTTTAAAATATTTGACATTTTTTCACCTACTCTATAATTTACTCTTATCCTTTTCTATCATCCTGACGATATATGTATAAAGATTACAATTTATACACACTAGAACATTAGATAAGGTGGTACTAATATTATGGATAACATGCTTGAAATGTATCTCTATGAAACAAACACTCTTTTAGAGCAACTGGATGAACTCTTAATCGAAGCGGAAAAAAATAAGGATTTCACCACAAATGATGTTAATGAAATCTTCCGCAGTATGCATACAATTAAAGGTTCATCTGCTATGATGGAATTCTCCACACTTATGGAAATCGCGCATCATATAGAAGATTTGTTTTTCTATATCCGTGAAAACGGACTGGACTCTATGGACGAATCACATAAAAACGATTTGTTCAGCCTTATGTTCCAGTCTACGGACGCTCTTCGAAGCGAGGTTGAAAAAATCGAGAACGACGAGCCTCTTAGCACTAATATCGACCCAATCATATCAAATATTAATAGTTTTTTGCAAAAAATCAGTACCCCTGAAGGCGGTTCTTCTAACAGTAATTCTGACAGCGGAGAAAAGACAGAAAGCGCAGCGCCTGCTGCTGACGAGCAGGCAATTGCTCTTATCAATCAGGAGCTTGCCGGCGCCCCGATAAGCGATCTGCCTTATTTTATAAGGATATTTTTCGAACAGGGTTCCGGTATGGAGCATCTGCGCGCCTTTATGATTGTTACAGCGCTGAAAGATATTGAACTTGATTTTAAATTTTTCCCTGAAGATGTAGAGACGAATGGAGATACCTCAGAAACTATTATTGAAAATGGTTTTTATGTCGCTCTGTCTTCTCAGGAGGATATTGAAAAAGCGCTTCGTGTAATTAAAGAGCAGAATAGTGTGGAAACCTATGAAGTAATGGAAAATGCTTCCTTAAAGCAGGAAAAAGAAACTCATGATTCTAAAAAGGAAGCGGAAGAGACAGGCGAAGATGCGGCTAAAAAGAATACCACCTCCGCCCCGGCCGCGCTTAACGGCGCTCCGGCCAAAAAGAATACCACTTCCGCCCCGGCTACGCACAGCAACGCTCCGGCTAAAACAAGCCTGATTAGCGTAAGCTTATCAAAGCTTGACAGTCTTGTTGCTATCGTAGGAGAAATTGTTATTACCGAATCTATGGTTACTTCTTCTCCTGACCTGCAGAATTTAAAGCTTGATAATTTCTTAAAATCTGCCCGCCAGTTGAGAAAGCTGACCGATGAGCTTCAGGATATTGCCATGTCTCTTCGAATGGTGCCTGTATCCGGAACATTCCAGAAAATGAACCGTATTGTAAGAGACATGAAGAAAAAGCTTAATAAGGATGTAAGACTTACGATTGTAGGAGAAAATACAGAAGTAGACAAGACAATTGTAGACAGTATCGGCGACCCGATTATGCATATTGTCCGTAATTCTATGGATCACGGGATTGAAGAAAATGTAGAAGACCGTATTGCCGCCGGTAAGGATCCCCAGGGAGAAATTATTCTGTCCGCCGCACATACCGGAAGCGAAGTTATTATTTCTATCAGTGACGATGGTCAGGGTATGGATCCGGACAAAATTCTTGCGAAAGCTGAACGCAATGGTGTTCTCACGAAACCGGCAAGCGAATATTCACAGAAAGAGGCTCTTGGCCTGCTTATGCTGCCCGGCTTTTCTACGAATGAAGAGGTCACAGAATTTTCCGGCCGTGGCGTAGGTATGGATGTAGTAAAGAAAAATGTTGAATCTGTAGGAGGTACTATCTCTCTTTCAAGCGAGGTCGGAAAAGGAAGCTGTACGACACTTAAGATTCCGCTTACTATGGCAATTGCAGACGGTATGGAAATTTCTGTAGGAAAATCTATGTTTACCATTCCGATCGCAAATATCCGTCAGTCTTTTAAAGCACAGAAAGATGAAGTTATTCTTGATTCAAACGGTAATGAAATCATTAAATGTCTGGATGATTTCTATCCGATTATCAGAGTCCATGAGCTCTATAATATCAATACAGAGATTACCAACATTGAGGATGGTATCCTGCTTTGGGTGGAAACCGCTGATAAGTCCTATTGCCTGTTTGTAGATGAATTATTAGGGGAGCAGCAGGTCGTAGTGAAACCGCTTCCATCATTTTTAAGTAATTTCAATATTAAGAATTCAGGAATCAGCGGCTGTACGATTCTGGGCGACGGAAATATCAGTCTCATTCTGGATATCAGAACCCTATATGCCGCATTTTATAATCAATATTAAATTGTACAGAAATTGGAGGAAGAATTTATGTCAGCAGATACAGTAGAAAATACAACTTTTGATGGAACCATGGAGGTTAATACCTCCACAGAACGTTTTTTAACATTCAGCTCCAATGGGCTTAATATTGGTGTCAGCACGAATTATGTCATTGAAATTATAACGAATCACATGATTACCATGCTCCCGCTTGTACCAGATTATGTAACAGGTATCATAAATCTTCGCGGGCAGATTATTCCGATTATTGATATTCGTCTGCGAATGGGAAATCCTTCTATTGATAATACAAGTTCAACTTGTATTATTGTACTAAATATCAATTCAGTACAGATTGGTATTATTGTAGACGCGGTACAGCAGGTTATGGATATTGATCAGAGTCAGATATCACCGGTTCCAGTTGAAAACCAGCAGAAACTGATTAATGGAATGGTTTCCTCCAGCGACCGCTCCGTTATTCTTTTCCTGGATTGCGAACAGCTTGTAGAAACATTTTAAATCACAAAGGAGCCTTTTAGTATGCTAACAATAAATGACAATGATTTTCAGAGACTGGTAAAATTTGTACATGAAAATTATGGAATTGATTTAACGAAAAAACGTCAGCTTATTACCGGACGTCTTTCTAATACAATCCTTTCCATGGGATTTTCTTCATTTCAGGAATATGTGGATCATTTGATTAAGAACCGGAAACCCGAAGACCTTGAGCTGATGCTGAATAAGCTTACAACAAATTATACTTTTTTTATGCGGGAGGGCGCTCATTTTGAATTGTTTACAAATACAATCCTTCCGTATCTGGAAAAAACAAAAAAAGACCGGGTGCTTAGTATATGGAGCGCCGGATGCTCTTCCGGAGAAGAGCCTTATACAATTTCAATACTGTTAAAAGAATATTTTGGAGCAAAAGCTTCCATGTGGGATACAAGAGTTCTGGCAACTGATATCTCCCAAAATGCGCTTCATGCCGCCGCGAACGCGGTATATGACGAGGATTCTTTAAAAGAACTTTCTCCAGGCTGGAAGAAAAAATATTTTACTCAGGTAGATAAGGGTACATATTCTGTATCTAAAGCAATTAAAGATAATGTCATTTTCCGCACGTTTAATTTAATGGATCCGATTAAATTCCGATTGAAATTTGACGTTATTTTCTGTAGAAATGTAATGATTTATTTTGATCAGGCAACAAAAGAAGCGCTGGTTAACCGCTTTTATAATGCGACGAATCCGGGCGGTTACCTTTTAATCGGGCATTCTGAAAGTATCAATAAGTCTGCGACCCAATATGAATATTTAATGCCTGCAACATATCGGAAGATGTAAATAGGGAAGCTGCCTTTGATATTTCAAGGGTAGCTTTCCCCGTTAATGAAAGGAGATATTATTTATGGCCAGTAAAAAAATAAAAGTCTTAGTAGTAGATGATTCATCTTTATTTCGTGAAATGATTATCAACCATCTTTCTTCCCAGCCGGGTTTCGAGATTGTTGGTTATGCAATCAATGCATATGACGCTAAACATAAAATTCCGATATTAAAACCTGACGTACTTACTCTGGATGTAGAGATGCCCGGATTAAATGGAATTGAATTTTTAAAACAGCTTCTTCCTGAAAACCCTATTCCTGTTATTCTTGTATCTTCTTTAAATTTAAGCGTATTTGATGCCCTGTCGGCCGGCGCGGTTGATTTTGTACGGAAACCGGATATGAGCGCGGCAAATTCAAAACAAATATTCTTTTCCTCTCTGACGACAAAATTAAGAGGCGCCTCTATGGCTAAAGTGCGGGTTCCAAAGCAAGCGGCTTCACCAGCTTCTTTAAATACGCATCATCTGTCATCCGGCGTCCAGCCGCAAAATAATACGATGCAGTCTCAGAGTCCTGTTAAACCGATGCCGTTTCCTCCCCTTTCACGTAATGTATTAGACTCCACCATTATCGGAATAGGGGCTTCAACCGGAGGTACAGAGGCGACACTTGCAGTTTTACAAAAACTTCCCGCAAATATTCCGGGTATTGTTATAACTCAGCATATGCCTGAAGGCTTTACCGAAATGTACGCACAGAGACTAAACAGAATCTGCAGTATGGAAGTGCGCGAAGCACAAAACGGCGATATCATACGTCCAGGATTGGCTTTAATTGCCGCCGGAGGAAAACAAATGGAGGTTGTACGTTCCGGACGTGATTACAGAGTACAGTGCCATCCCGGCCCGAAAGTAAGCGGACATTGCCCGTCTGTTGATGTTCTCTTTTCTTCTATTGCTAAAAATGTAGCTATTAATAAGGTAGGAATTATTATGACAGGAATGGGCCGCGACGGAGCAGACGGTCTGCTTGAAATGCGGCAAAAGGGTGCGTTTACAATCGGGCAGGACAAAGAATCCTGTATTGTATACGGAATGCCTATGGTTGCTTACAACATCGGCGCCGTATGTACACAGGCTTCCTGCGACAATATTCCTTCTGTTTTGATGAATCATTTAAAGAAATAATCCCTGATATGATTCTTTTTATTATGTGTTATGAATCCGAAAATTGTGCCGATATTATAATATAACCAGTAACAAAATGATAAAAAAAGGAGTCCGGTATGAAAATATCCACAAATAATATTATAAAAAACTATACAGATTTACGTCTTCATACAAAGGAAAATTCTGCTCCTTCCGTAGCAACCCCGAATAATGATTCGCATAAATTTGATGCGCTTATTATACAGTCTAAACCCTGGCAGATTGAGGAACACACATTTGCAAAGTCTGTTTCCCGCCAATTATCTGCTGAGGTTAGCCAGACCGCATCTGCTGAAAAGCTTCAAAATCTTCAGAACGAAATTTCGGGAAACACGTATCAGGTTGACGCACACGCCATTGCATCCAGAATGCTTTTAATATAGGAGGATGCGGCAATATGAGTGAATTTTCAAATTTTGAAAAATTAATGGAAGAATTCATTGAATTTTTTGAAGAACTGATTCCTGTGGAACAGGATAAACTTGACGCTGCAGTAAATAACCGAGTATCCTTTGTAGAAGAATGTATGCACAAGGAACAGGCCGCTGTCCTGCGTCTGCGCGGGTTAGACCAAAAACGCGAAAAAGAGCAGGAACGGCTTGGCATGAAAGGTTATACTTTCCGTAAAATTCTGGAAAGTGTTCCCGAAGAGACTGCGACTGTTTTAAAACCTTTATTTGACCGATTGTCTGAGCAGGTTCATATGCTGCAATCCATAACTGACAATTCGAAAAATATGATTGAAGTAAATCTTCATACAATACAATCCGCCCTTGCCGCAAATGCACCAGGTAAGGACACTTATTCTGCGTCAGGCAGAAAAAATGACAATAATAATAATAACAATCACTTTACAAGTCGTTCAGTTTAAGAATCAGGAGGAAGATATATATGATACGTTCTACATTTGCCGGTTTTACCACTGCACAGCTTGGAATGTCTGCCAGTCAGCGTGCTCTTGATGTTACCGGTCAGAATATTGCAAATATCAATACGCCGGGATATACAAGACAACGTCTTGACATCGCCAGCTTAAATATGCAGAAAGGCGATTTTTATAACGCGAATTCCGTAATTAAAGTCGGATTCGGTGTTGAGATGACAGGAGTATCACAGCTCCGTGATCCATTTCTTGATGCGCAGTACCGTTCTCAGATAAGCAAGCTCGGAACTACAGATGCACACGTTGCAGGATTCGAACAATTAGCAACAATATTTGATGAATCTACGATGGACGGTGTCCGGGATGCATTCCGTTCTCTTTCCAGCTCTTTAAGTACTCTTTCTACGCAGGCCGGAAACAAAGAGAACGATACCGCGGTCCGTTCCAACATGCAGGTGCTTTTAAATCTGTTCCGTGACAATGCCGTCCGTCTTCATGATATTCGTGAAGATATGCAGACAGGTTTTAAATCAACAGATATTTCAGATTTAAATGGAATTCTTAAAAATATCGCTGAATTAAACAGTACAATTAAGAGCAGCAATATTTTAGGAAATCCGGCGCTTGAGCTGCAGGATCAGAGGAACTCTTTGTTAGATGAACTGGGAAGCTATCTTCCGATTAATGTAAAATACAGAGATCACAAAATAGCTCCGGGACAGACTGTAGATATTTTGGAGGTAACCTTTACAGATACTACAGGAGTAAAACATACGCTTATTTCCGATGGAAACTATGGAAGCTTTGATACAGATGTAAGCGGCTTACCTGTTACATTATCTCTTTCCGATGCTTTCGGCAATACAAAACAGCTCGCCGGAAATGTAAAAAATGCTGACGGTACTACGTCCTATGTAGAGGTATTAGGTTCCGGTACAATAAAAGGAACTCTTGACTTTCTGAATAAATCCGGAGACTTCGATAATACCGATTTCAAAGGTCTCGGATATTACGAAAAAGCACTTAATTCCTTGGTCGATACATTTGCTAAAGCATTTAACGAAGCAAATATGAGTATTACAGATAAAGACGGCAATGTTCTTACTAATTTAGAAGCACACGATTTGTTTGAAACAACAGATGGTTCGACTGATTTCACCGCTTTTAACATAAAGATTGCATCCGGATGGCTGAATGGCGATTATGGAATTACCATTTCAAACAAAACAATTATTGATGATGAGACTGGTTCCACTGCTAATGAGAATATCATGAATATGATTAAAATGCTGGATAAAAGCTATGAATTCAAAGTTGACAATATAAAATTCTACACAGGAAGCTTCCACGACTGCTTTGCCAACATTGAAAATACACTTGGACTTGACACAAAATCCAGTAACACTCTCTTAACAAATCAAATATCCGTATTGAATCAGACCTCTAACTCCAGAGATGGCGTTTCCGGTGTTCAGCTTGATGAAGAAGGTATGAATCTTCTGCATTATAATCAATCTTATAATGCCGCTGCAAGATTAATGACAACTCTTGATGAAGCGCTTGATAAACTGATAAACGGAACTGGTGTAGTAGGAAGGTAACAGGAGGTTTAATATGAGAATTACTACAAACGCAATTTTAAGAAATTATAAATCAAATCTTGGAACTTCTTTGAAGAACCTTGATACTGCAAGAACCCGGGTTATGACCCAGAGAAAATTTAATTCTACGGCGGAGGATCCATCCAATGCCCTGCGTGCGGCAATTCTGGAACGCAAATATGTAAAGAATGAAGACTATCTTAATATTGTAAAGGATGTACAATCTTTCCAGGATTCTCAGGAAGACGCCGCAATGCAGATTGAGACAATTGCAAAAAGACTGAGTAAACAATACGGTCTTGAAGCCTTAAACGGCACGAATGGTTCTCTGGAAACAAGAAAGACTTACGCGGACGCATGGCGCGGCGCACAGGAAAGCTTATTGTTAAGCTTAAACGCAAGCTATGAAGGAAAATATGTATTTGCCGGGAGCGACGGAAAAGAAGCGCCTTTCAAGCTTACGGAAGAACCTGATCCAAACGACCCTACAAAAACAATACAGGTTTTAAAATATCGCGGCGTCGACGTAAATGACCCGGCTAACGCAGATGTTTTAGAAAAATTGTCTAAGGACACCCTTTTTGTAGACCTGGGATTTGGACTTAACGTAGATGTTTTAAATGGAGGTAAGGATATTGATGTTGATTCCTCCAGTGCTTTTAACACAAGTCTTCCAGGCATTAACCTTGCCGGATTTGGAAAAGACGATAACGGAAGAACCAATAATATTGTTCTTCTCTGCGGCCAGATTGCAGACTTATTAGATGAAGAAGAATTTGACAGAGACGAATATACAGAGCTTCTTAAAAAATTTGATGAAGGCAGAAGTAATGTACTTGAAAAAGTAACTATTCTCGGAACACAGACAGAGTTTTTAACTACCACGAAAGACAGACTGGAAACAAATAGTATCAGTCTTTCCACTCAGATTGATAATGTTGTAAATGTTGATATGGCAGAAGCGATTATGAACTTCTCGTGGGCGCAGTATGCTTACAATGCCGCATTAAAAGTCGGAAATAATATTTTAACACCCTCGTTTATAGATTTTATGAATTAACAGAGGAAATAAGAGAGAAGGGAGGTATTATGTATGAATCAACTTATTAAAATTACAACTGTTCCGATTCAATATGAACTAAAAATTAACAATGCGCGGTTCGAACGTCAAAGCTCTGAGGCTCAGCTTGAAATTAGCAGAAACAAAGGCGGATTATCCATTAAAAGCCGTCCTGTAAAGCTTCATTTGGATTCCTCTGCTGCCAGAAGCTCTGTCTCACCAACACCAACCCAGAGTGTGTCACAGGCTGCGCAAAAAGGGACAGAGGCTGCCTATAGCGCAACTGCACAATTAGCACAGGAAGGCCAGCTTTTATTAAAAGCAGATATTGGTCAGGATGTAATCGGACAGATTATGCAGCAGAGAACTGCAGCTCCTACCGGAGAATTTCAGCTTGGTTTTACCCCGTCTGCACCGGTAGATATCAACTATGAAGCGCCGGATTTGACAATTAATTATGAAATGGATAAATTGAATTTTGATTTGAAGATTGCAAATGGAAATTTTGAATTCATTCCGGGTAATATTGAGATGTCTATTACACAGCATCCGGATGTTCTTATTGAGTATGTAGGCGGACCGATTTATGTACCGCCAAGTGCTGATCCAAACTACGAACCAATAGATGTAAGGGCTTAAAACAAAGCCCTTACTTTTATTCTAAGGAGGTATATCACATTGAATATAAACGCAAAATACTTTGGCGAAGTAATGTATGAAGAAAATGAAGTTATTTATTTTATAAATGGCCTGTTCGGTTTTGAAAATTATAAAAAATACCTTCCTCTTTCTTTTAATGAGGAAAACGATTCCATGCTGTCTTTACAGAATTTAGAAGACGAAGCTCTTTCTTTTATTGTAATGAATCCTTTCATGCTATGTCAGGATTATTCTCCAAAGCTTTCTGAACAGGACTTGAAAGAGCTCGAGGCAAATTCTATTGATGACATTTCCTTTTATGTAATTAGTGTTATCAGAGACCCTGTTGAAGAATCTACGGTAAACTTAAAAGCCCCTCTCGCGGTTAACGCTATGAATCGGAAAGCAAAACAGGTTATGCTGGATCAGCCGGAATATACTTTCCGACATACTCTCGGAAATATGACTCATAAGGAGGGGGAATAATATGCTTATACTACAACGAAAAAAAGGAGAATCCCTCTCTATTAACAACAATATTACATTAACTGTCGTTGATACGGGAACCGACTGGGTAAAGCTTGCCATTGACGCTCCAAAGGAAGTTCCTATTCTCCGCTCTGAGCTAAAAGAAGCTGCTGCAGAAAATAAAAAGGCTTCTGAAGCTGCACCCAAGAAAGTATTGGATGAATTGTTAAAGAAAAAATAATATTTTTAAACAAAAAATCGGAGAGTGTAATATAAAGTGTGTAAGTTACCGGTAACAAAAACTTATGCACTTT
>CAMNRH010000006.1 GCA_946552115.1 uncultured Lachnospiraceae bacterium | reverse complement strand
GAAATGACCGCCAAAAAAATCATAAGAAATTTACACACTTTACTTGACAAAGCCACATTTTGGGGAAATCATACTCTTCCATAAGCTTTATATAATTTGTCAAATCAAATCCGGACGGCAGATTATATACACTCTCAATATATTCCGGTTTATTTTTAAAAGAATTTGCGGCGACAAAATAAAGCGGCAGTAAATCGACGACTAAAAAAACAGTTACCGCAGCCGACGCAAACCACGCGCCCCGTGAATGTTTTCCTCTTTTCTTTTCAGTAATCACACGACTCATCAGTATTCCTCCTCAAGACATTTTCTTACCTGCTGCTGCAGGAATACAAGAACCATAGCGAACAGCAGCAAGAATATGGCAAGTGCAGACGACAGCCCATATTGCCGGTATCGGATTCCCATCTGGTATATATAATATTCCATAATATACGTGCTGTTCTGCGGACCTCCCCTTGTCATGACAAACACATAATTAAACATCCATGACAGCATATTAATCATTGACAGAATAATATAAAAGGATAATACAGATTTAAGCTCCGGCAGAAGAATATACCTTGTAATCTTCAAAATCCCGGCTCCGTCCAGTCTTGCAGCCTCTAAAACAGACTCGTCAATTGATAAAAGCCTCGCAAGAAGAAGTACGATGCCAAACCCCAGCTCTTTCCACACAACAACTACCATAATTGCATAGAGCGCTGTATCCGTCTGTCCAAGCCAGGGCTGTGACAGCCCGCCAAGCCCTGCCTTTTGAAGAATCTGATTAAAAAGGCCGTCCTCTCTTAAAAGGTAATCAAACACAATTCCAACGACAGATACTGATAAAATATATGGTATCAGAAGCAGAATCCTATATACTTTCCATCCAGGAATCCGTTGGAACAGAGCCACGGCAAACAGAAGGCTCAAAACCACCAGAACCGGAACGCAAAGAAACAGCTTAAGGTTATTTGTCACAGCTGTCCAGAACAGCTTGTCTGTGAAAATCTGCCGGTAATTCTGTAAACCGATAAACTTCCTGTCGGCGCCGTTTATTAAAAAGAAGCTGTCAGACAACACCTTTATCACCGGATACAGAAAAATCCCGGCAACAATGAACAGCGACGGCAATATAAATAACATCGGCGCCTTTCTTTCCCTCTTTCTCAGATATAACATAGTTTTCTCCTAATATGACTTTCCCCAATTTGTAAAATTCTCTACACCGGCAGAATCCATAGAACGCCATTTTTCGGCCGTATCCTCCATATGCTGCGCCGCCTCTTTCGGAGTATTGCCCGAAAAAATCATTTGCGTTGCGGCATACATACCCTCCTGGTCCACCATCGCCGGAATAAAGATTTCCGGATACGGGACACTGTTTGTCAGTAATTCCTGATAGATCTGTTTTTCACTTTCCGTTTCAAGCCATTCTTCATCAAACCGATCGTCGCACGGAATATTTTTCGTATGCTTATACCAGCTCTCCAACTGCTCCGGCTGATGTGTAAACACGAGAAAATCTGCCGCTTCCTGCTTATGCTTTGCAAAAGATGGAATCGCAAAGCTGTGGCTTTGGTTGTTTAGCTTTCCTGCCAGTTTCCCGTCCCCCATTACAGGAACATTCATAATGCCGACCTTCTCCTCTCCGCCCATTTCTTCAATCCATTGAATAGCCTGCCCGTTTGTGGCAAGACCCATTGCCGATTCGCCGCGCAAAAAAGATTCTCTCCCCTGATAAAAGTCATAAGACATCGTCATCGGATTTGTGTATTTCTTTTCCACAAGCTCATGTATTTTTTCAAACCAGTCCATATGCTTTTCCGAAATAAAATCTCCCGGAATTGTGGCCGCTTCCACAAACTCTTTCATACTGTCATGCGCAGCCGGAGCAAATGCCGCATATATCCAGGGCGCGCCCCACCCGTCTTTCATTCCGCCAAGCTCTAAAGGAATGACATCCGTTTTCTTCAAAGCCTCGCAGGCCTCCAGAAGCTCTTCCCATGTATCCGGCGGATTATCCGGATTTAGTCCTGCCGCAGCAAACAACTCCTTATTATACATCCATACAATACTGATCTGATACCATGGAGACAGCCATGCTTTTCCATCATACTCAAGTCCTTCTGTCCCCGTCCAATGACTTACCTCCTCCTCGGGAATAAGCTCCGTAATATCCGCCAGATTATTCTTCCAGACGTAATCCAGCGCCCAGATACCCGTCCATAAAAACTGAATATCCGGTCCGCTCTCCGCCTGAATTGCCGACTCCCATGCCGGATAAAGCTGATCTGAGGTCTGCTCAACCATCTCAATCGTTACATCAGGCGCTACCTCCCTATATTTTTCAATCGTTTCCTCCAGCCATGCCTTAGATCCGGGGGTATCCCCCTCTCCCCACCACCACAGCAGTAATTTCACGTTCCCGTCCTTATCCGGCGGACTTTCATTACCTCCGGATGTGCCGGAACACCCAATAAGCGACAGTACAAGCGCTAACATCACCAACATTGAAATCATTCTGTTCTTCAAATTATTTTCCTCCTTTTCCATTTGACATTGTATCATTATAACGTTATAATGATAATAACAATTAGAATGTCATCTGTCTATACTGACAAAGAATATTATTGAGAAAAACCATTCGAAATAGTATACTAATTTTGTAAACTGCATTAAAAATCTGTAGGAGGATATGATCCGTATGATAATAAATGATAAAAACGGCGTGCCCTTATATAAGCAGCTTGATGAAATTTTAAGAAATAAAATACTTTCCGGCGACTGGAAACCCGATACAAAAATCCCAACCGAGCCGGAACTCTGCGATGCGTATAAAATCAGCCGGACAACTGTACGCCTTGCGTTAGAGGAATTAAAAAAGGACGGATTTATTTACCGCCGCCAGGGAAAGGGAACCTTTGTCGGACATCCCAAGATTGATCAGCGCCTTTCTTCCTTTTACAGCTTTACAGATGAAATCCAGGAAAAGGGATACACCATACAAAAGGAAATCCTGTCATGGAAAGAAGAAAAAGCAGGCAAATATCTGGGCGAAAAGTTAAATATTTTTCCGTCCATAGAGGTGTACAAAATTGAAAGAATTTTATATTGCAACGGAAAGCCCTTTGTGCTGGAGACTTCTTACATACCGATGTCACTGTGTCCCGGTCTTGAAAGGGACTTTGTAATGAAAAACGGCCTGTATAATTCTCTGGAATACTACGGAGTCCGCCCCAACAAAGCTTTAGAAATGTTTGAGGCTATCATTCTGGACAGCCGGTGCCAGAAAATTTTTAAAACTTCTTCGCTGACGCCGGGATTTCTTGTCCACCGGACTTCCTGCCACAATGATACGCCTGTAGAGTACTGCCAGTGTTATCTGAACGGCAACCTTGTCAAATACAATGTCGAGCTAAAATAAACGCTGCTGCCAAATCTGGCATAAAAAAGAGCCCTGCCCTCGCAAAGCCCATAAAAAGCGGAGAGGGTGGGATTCGAACCCACGCGCCCTTGCGGACAAACGGTTTTCAAGACCGCCTCGTTATGACCACTTCGATACCTCTCCATATTCAGTTATTGGTTATCACTATCCCGACAACGCAATTCATTGTATCACACAAAATCTTACCCGTCAATACAAACTTCCGTCATTTTTAGTGATTTTGTATCTTCCCCTATCTCCTCTTTTGCAGAAAAACCCGCGCAATCTCCATATCCTCCGGCGTTGTTATCTTAATATTTTCGTAGGCTCCCTCAAAAAGCTTCACCGGCATTTTCAGCATCTGTTCCACCACCGCAGCGTCATCCGTCACATGAATGTATTTTTCCCCCATAAGCCTTAAATATGCCTGTATAATCAGAGATTTTTCAAAGATTTGCGGCGTCTGCGCCGCCCACACATATTTTCTCTCCGGCGTACTTACCGCACAAACCTCATCATCCACAAGCTTAATCGTATCCTTACTGGGCATTCCGGCAGCACAGGCTCCGTACCTCAAAACCGTCTCGTAGCCTCTCTTTAAAATCTCCTCATCGACAAACGGCCGGGCTCCGTCATGAATAAATATATATCCTTCCTCCCCTGTCATCCGGGCCGCCTGAAGTCCCTGCCATACGGAATCATAGCGCTCCTTTCCTCCGCACACAATTTTACGCACTTTCGATATGCCATAGCGCTCTGTAATTTCCGACCTCACATATTCCTCCTGTCCGCTTCCGACAACCAGTATCATGTCGTCGATAAGAGGCGAATCCTCAAATACCTTTAAGGAATAATATAAAAGCGGCTTCCCGTTTAATTTCATATACTGCTTCTGTACAGGCCCGTTCATACGCTTTCCCTGTCCGGCCGATAAAACAATCGCCGTGCAATGCTTTTTCATCTATCTCTCTCCCAGCTTCAAATTAGGAACCGCATTCAAATCCCAGCCGTGCCTCGTACCGTTCCTGTATTCATAATAAGCGGCAGCTCCTATCATCGCCGCGTTGTCCGTACAGAAAACCGGGGACGGATAATATAATTTCACTCCCCGCTCTTCGCACGCCGTCCTCATGGCCTCTCTGAGCGCGCTGTTTGAGGCGACTCCCCCGGCAATCGCGAATTTATCTGTCTTGTATTCCTCTACGGCACGCATCGCATTTGCCACCAATACATCGATAACCGCTTTTTGAAAGGATGCGGCAACGTCCGCCTGACAATAGGCCTCCCCTTTCATCTGACATCCGTTAATATAATTCAGCACCGCGGATTTTACCCCGCTGAAGCTGAAATCATACGGCGCATCCTCCATATGCGCCCGCGGAAAAAAAATGGCATCCGGATTCCCGTCCTTTGATACCCTGTCAATTTTCGGGCCTCCCGGATATCCAAGTCCAATTGCCCGGGCCACCTTGTCAAACGCCTCGCCTGCCGCGTCGTCTCTCGTTCTTCCGATAATATCGAATTTTCCGTAATCTCTCACACGAACCAGATGGGTATGTCCCCCGGACACAACAAGTGAAAAAAACGGCGGCTCCAAATCTTCATGCTCAATAAAATTCGCGGCAATATGCCCTTCAATATGATGCACGCCGATCAACGGCTTTTTCGCGGCATAAGCGATTGCTTTCGCCTCGGCAACGCCTACAAGCAGCGCTCCCACCAGTCCCGGTCCGTATGTAACGCCCACCGCGTTAATCTCATTAAGACCTGACCCTGCCTCTGAAAGAGCGGATTCTATCACCTGATTTATTTTTTCTATATGCTTCCTCGATGCAATCTCAGGCACAACGCCTCCATACAGTGTATGAAGCGCAATCTGTGATGATATGATGTTTGAAAGAACCTCTCGCCCGTTCTTTACAACAGCCGCCGCCGTCTCATCGCAGGAGCTTTCAATTGCCAGAATCAATACATCCTTTTTCCCGTTCACGTCCATAATCTCCACAACCCTTTAATCTGAAAATACAAGCTCCTCCGTACGGCAGTCTTTCGCCGCGACCGCTCCCGGAAATATTTTCTTTACCTCATCTATATACTCCTCCGGCTTTACAAGAGACGGGCTGTAATGTGTCAGCCACATTTCCTTAACCTCCGCCTCCTTTGCAAGCTGCGCCGCCTCGTAAAATGTCATATGCTTATATTCTTTCGCTTTCTTCTGCTTGTCTTTCTCGCCGTACATTCCCTCACAGATAAACAAATCCGAATGTTCCGCATTTTCCCGAATGGAATCCGTCGGACGGGTATCCGTACAGTAAGTGAGTTTAATTCCCTTTCTCGGCGGCCCGAGTACCATATCCGGCGTATAAACCTTATCTCCGTCCTCCACCGTCTCCCCTTTTTGCAGAATTCCCCAGTACTTTTTCGGAATCTTTGCCGAATTTGCCCTTTCTACGTCAAATCTGCCTGTACGGTCAACCTCCAGCGTATAGCCATAGCAGGGCACGTTGTGATTCACCCGGAAAGCCTTAAGCCTGTAGCCATTCATTTCCAATATCCTGCACGGTTCATTGATTTCAATATATTTGATAGAAAACGGCAGCTCCGGCGCGATGACCCTGAGCGCATTTACAACACGTTCAAGTCCCCTGGGGCCGATCAGGGTCAGCGGCTTTGTCCGCTCTGCGTTACCCATCGTAAGCAAAAGTCCCGGAAGGCCGCTGATATGGTCGCCGTGATAATGAGTAAAGCAGATGACATCAATCGGCTTAAAGCTCCACCCCTTTTCACGAATCGCAATCTGAGTGCCCTCGCCGCAGTCAATCAGCACACTGCTTCCGTTATACCGTATCATAAGGGCCGTAAGCCATCGGTACGGCAAGGGCATCATCCCGCCTGTTCCTAACAAACATACATCTAACATAATCTACCTCAATTTCTCATTTTAATGCAAAAACCTCTTACGAATTCATCATAGCAGTCCTCGCATATATCAAACTGGTCTACGCGGTTATCCTTACCGGAAAAATATCCCCACCGTTTTTTCACCTCGAGGACATCCTCCTGGGGAACCCCTTTCAGAACCGGGATTTCCTTTCCGCATTTATTACATATAATTTTCTCTATCTCTTTTGTTTCCTTTAAGCTTGTATTATACTGGCGCATACAATTCCTCCCTGCGTATCCTCCGCTTGCTTATCTTCCTGCTACGCCTCCATTATATCTGCTGCAAACGGAAATTCATAGTGGAAACTGCTGTCAGCTCTTCCAGTTATTCTACAATCTCACCGCTCATAAGTATAGCATTCTCTGTCGGATTCGTATAGAACTTTTTACGAATTCCGTCTGCCCGAAAGCCATGTTTTTTATAAAATGTAATTGCGGGCACATTACTTTCCCGTACCTCTAGAAAAAGCTTTCTGACCTCTTTTTCTCTGCAAAATTCTCTCGCGTGAAGAAGAAGCATACCGGCAGCCCCCTGGCGCCTTAAGGCTTCTTTCACGGCAATACGGACAATCTCGCCCTCATCCGGCACATAATACAATATCAGATAGCCCGCGAGCACCCCGCTGTCCCATGCGCCTAAAATAATCGCCTGCCGCCCCCAGGTATCCAAAAGCGCCTGTTCACTCCACGCATCGGAAAAGATTTCTCTTTCCAGCTGCGCAACCTGAAAAAGCTCCTCCCTGCAGACTTTTCTAACCTCCAGCATATCAAAGCGCCTCAATATCCTGAATCAAAGCATTTACGGCATCCTCGCCTGTCGCCCAGCTCGTACAGAAACGGACTGCACTGTGCGTATCGCCGACCGCCTCCCAAAATTCAAAAGAATAATTTCCCCGAAGCTTTTCTATATGCTTATTCGGTAAAATCGGGAACTGTTGGTTCGTATAGGAATCATATCGAAGCCTGTACCCTTTTTTTATAAATGCATTCTTTAAACGCATCGCCAAATCATCCGCATGCTTCGCGATATCAAAATACAATTCATTTTCAAACAGCACGTCAAACTGAATGCCGAGAAGCCTTCCCTTTGCAAGCATCCCTCCCCGCTGCTTCATCAGATACCTGAAATCTTTTCCAAGCGACGGATTCGTAATTATAACCGCCTCGCCGAAAAGCGCTCCCACCTTTGTGCCGCCGATATAAAAGACATCGGTAAGCTCCGCAATATCGGCAAGCGTAAGTGTCGACGCCTCCGACATAAGCCCGTAGCCCATTCTTGCACCGTCCAAAAAGAGGGGAAGTCCAAGCCCCGTACACGTTTTTTTCAACTCCTCAAGCTCCTTTTTGCTATATAGAGTTCCATTTTCTGTCGGATGGGAAATATAGACCATTCCCGGCTGAACGATATGCTCATGAGCTTCATCCGACCAGTGTGCCTCGTAGCATGCGCGCACCTGCTCCGCCGTAATTTTTCCGTTCTCGCTCGGAATCGTCAGAACCTTGTGTCCGGTCGCCTCTACCGCCCCTGTCTCATGAATATTAATATGGCCGGTTGACGCCGCTACCACTCCCTGATGCGGACGGAGCACCCCGCTGATCACCGTAAAATTCGTCTGTGTCCCGCCCACAAGAAAATGGACATCCGCATGCTCATTTCCGCAGAGCTTCCGAATCTTTTCTCTCGCCCGTTCACAATAAATATCATTTCCGTAGCCCGCCGTCTGCTGAAAATTCGTTTCCTCCAGCTTTCTTAAAATCAAAGGGTGCGCTCCTTCCGCATAATCACACTGAAATTGATACATTTTTAAACCTCTCCCTTTTTTTCTTTTCTTTCTCTTTCATGCCTCTCCCGTTCCGCCTGGGACGCCCGAAGATAATCCGGCTTATGAAAAGCTGCGCTCTCGGTTCGTCCGTCCCGGTAATACCGAAGCGCAAGAGCTCCCACAGAAGCCGCGCGCTGCCGGTTCATATTCGCCGGAGCAAATCCAATCCTCTGCCCGGCCATAAGCTGCTCTTCCAGAATCTGTCTGAATACCGGAACACCGTCTCCTAAAAAAATAATCTTTCTGTCAAAGGCATGAAGCCTTTCTCCCAGCTCCTGTATACTGACTGCCATCTGGTCTTCTAACACCACCAGCTCATTTCTGTCAAATTCATAGATACCGGTATAAACCTGCCCGCGCCTCGCATCCATAATCGGACATACAACGCTGTCTGTTCCGCACAGATTATAGGCGAGGCCGTGAAGCGTCGGCACATGAATTAACGGCTTATCAAGCGCAAGTCCTAGTCCCTTCGCCGTAGCGGCGCCGATCCGAAGCCCGGTAAAGGAGCCCGGTCCTCCTGCTGCTGCAATAGCGTCCACAAGGCTCAAATCCAAATCCGTCATCTTCGCCACCTCATCTAACATAGGCAGAAGCGTCTGCGAATGTGTCTTTTTATAATTTACCGTATATTCCGCTATGGTCTCGCTCTCTGTTGCGTCTCCGTCTACAATCGCCACACTGGCAACGAGCCCGGAGCTGTCAAGCGCTAATATCCGCATATGCTAATCCTCCGATAATCAAACCCTTTTTCTAAATTTTTCTCTATCCTTACCTCGGTATAATGCTCCGGCAAAACCTCTTCAATTAAATCCGCCCATTCAATCAGGCTTACGCCCTCCCCGTAGATATAGTCCTCATAGCCAATCTCGTCCATTTCCTCCGCATCCCCAATCCGGTATACGTCAAAATGATAGAACGGCAGACGGCCCTCCTCATAAATCTGCACAATGGTAAAAGTAGGACTGCTTACCGGCTCCTCTATCCCTAAGCCTGCTGCAAATCCCTTTGTAAATATGGTTTTTCCGACGCCCAAATCTCCGATAAGCGTATACACCTGTCCCGGCTTCGCCGTCCTTCCTGTCTGAAAGCCCAGCTCCCAGGTTTCCCGTTCGCTGTATGTTTCTTTCTCCGCAGCCATCATCGCCTTTCCTTTCTGATCCTGCTTAAACTACTCCGTTTCAAAACGGTACGCGGTCACCGTATGGTAAACGGTGTCCTTTTTACAAATCGGGGATTCAAACGCTTCATGATGAACCGCATCCGGAAAATATTGTGACTCAAAGCATACGCCGCACCGTTTTGCATACACGGCTCCGCCCTTTCCCGTCTCTCCCGCCAAAAAGTTCCCCGTATAAAGCTGCATACCCGGACAATCCGTGTAGACGCTCATCTTAATCCCGCTCTTTTCGGATTTAATCTCTGCGACCCTCCGGTATCCTTCTCCGTTCAGCACATAATTATGGTCATAGCCTGAGCCAAAACAAATTGCCTGATAATCGCTCTCAATGTCCTTTCCTATCGCTTTCGGACTACGAAAATCCATAGGGGTATTCTCTACTTTAAGAATTTTCCCTGTCGGAATCGATTCCTCATCCGCCTCCGTATATGCGTCCGCATCAATCTGAAGCCTTTGCTCAAGCACGGTTCCGGAAGACTGTCCGTCCACATTAAAATAGCTGTGATTGGTCATGTTTAAAATGGTATCACTGTCCGGACACGCCTCATATGCTATACGGACGTCGTTTTCCTCTGTCAGTGTATAGGTTACAAAAATTTTAACATTACCCGGATATCCCTGATCCATATGCGGACTGAAAAGGGAAAATGTAATCTCATTTTCTCCTATCCTCTCTACCGTCCACTTTCTCTTCATAAAAAGGTCCGGACCGCTGTGAAGATTATTTCCGTGGTCGTTTCTGCAAAGCTCATAGCTCTGTCCGTCGATGACAAGGGCAGCGCCGCCAATCCGGTTAGCGTTTCTTCCGACAATTGCTCCAAGAAACAAGCCCCTGTCGTTCTCATATCCCGCCGCATCGTCATACCCTAAAACCATATCTCTCAGGCTGCCGTTTTTATCCTTCACAAGCACCGACACGAGAGACGCTCCGTAATCCGTAACCTTCATCTGCATCCCGCCTGCATTTTCAAATATATACAGGCAGGTATCCTCCCCGTTCCCTATTTTTCCAAACTCTGTCTTTTTATAACTCATAGCGTAATCCTCCACTTTCTGATTCTTATACAATATCATAGACGCAAAATTCATGCAATGACTTTATCCGGCACTTCCTGTTATTATTTTACTTCTATTCTTTTTGAATAAATGGTATACTATAGGCAGATAATTTAACTGTCGGACACCATTAGGAGGCACTTCATGGATTTAAAAAAATTAAATGTTTTTCTCGCAGTAACTGACCTCGGCAGCTTCACAAAAGCAGGCGAAAAACTTGGCTACACGCAGTCCGGAATTACACAGATGATGAAAACGCTCGAACAGGAAGCGGGCGTTCCGCTTTTCATTAAAGGTCATCACGGCGTAAAGCTTACCGATGAGGCTCTTTCCCTGCTTCCAGCTGTCAGGAACCTCCTTTCCGCAAATGAATCGCTGAATCAGGAGATTTCTTTTTTAAAGGGGGCAAAGAGGGGCACGATTAAAATCGCGGCTTTTACAAGCTGTACCATTCACTGGCTCCCCCGGATTATTTATAATTTCCAAAAGGAATACCCCGGCATCACTTTCGATATTGATGAGGGAAATGAGCAGGAAATCGCGGACTGGATCAGCAGCCATAAGGTTGACATCGGATTTACCAGCTTTCAGAAGCATCAGACCTACGAATTTATTCCTGTATATGAGGATCCAATGCTGGCAGTTATGTCGGAAAACCATCCCTTTGCAAAATATGAAAAAATCCCTATCGAATGGTTTGAAAATACGCCCTTTATCGTATCCGAATATACGCATGTCAATGAAGTACATCAGCTGTTAAAAGCCTCTCACGTAAAACCGGATATTAAATATATTATGAGCAATGATTTTTCTATTCTGTCCATGATTGAGCATAATTTAGGCCTCAGCATTCTGCCGGAACTGATTATCAAGGACAGAAATTACAGATTCGAGGCCAGACCTCTTTCCCCGGGCGCCAGCCGCACTCTCGGAATTGCCGCAATATCCCTTGAAAATCTGTCGCCGGCCGCAAAAACCTTTACAAAATACGCACGGGACTATCTTTTAAATTAGGCCGCGCCATACCGGCCGCACCCTCAAAAACAACCGCAGATGCAAACGTCTGCGGTTGAAATAGGTTTTACAATATCTTCGACAAAAATTCTTTCAGTCTGACATCCTTTGGATGCTCAAAAAACTCCTCCGGCTTTCCCTGCTCTTTTATCTGCCCCTCGTCCATGAACACAACTCTTGTGGCCACCTCTTTGGCAAAACCCATCTCATGAGTTACGACCGCCATCGTCATTCCGTCATGGGCAAGCTGCTTCATAAGCTCCAAAACCTCCCCGACCATCTCGGGATCCAAAGCAGAGGTCGGTTCATCAAAAAGCATGACATCCGGGTCCATAGCAAGAGAACGGACAATCGCAATCCTCTGCTTCTGGCCTCCTGATAACTGTTCCGGATAAGCATCCGCCTTATCCAAAAGACCGACGCGCTCTAAAAGCTCCTCCGCTTTCTTTTTCGCCTCCTCTTTCGTCATTTTCTTCAAAACTACAGGGGCAAGCGTTATGTTTTCAAGAATTGTCTTATGAGGGAACAGATTGAAATGCTGAAAAACCATTCCCATCTTCTGCCTGTGCAAATCAATATCCGTCTTCGGATCCGTAATATTCACTCCCTCAAACAGAATCGTACCCGCCGTCGGCGTCTCGAGCAGATTAAGTGAGCGCAGAAATGTTGATTTCCCTGAACCGGAAGGCCCGATAATAACTACCACCTCTCCCCGCTTAATATCTGTCGTAATACCTGTTAAAACTTCGTTTTCTCCAAATACCTTGCGCAGATTTTTCACTTCAATCAGTTTATCGCTCATTGGTTCTAAGCCTCCTTTCCAGCTTGTTCATAAAGAACGTCAGCAGCATAACAAGTGCGAGATAAATCACTGCTGCCGCAAGAAGAGGCATGAACGCGTCAAAGGTCCGGCTCTGAATAATCATGGCCGCCTTTGTCAGATCCTGCTCGCCTATGTAACCGATAATCGCGGTCTCTTTTATCAAAACAATCATTTCATTTACCAGTGCGGGAAGCACATTCTTAAATGCCTGCGGTACAATTATCAGCCACATTGTCTGGCTGTAGCTGAGTCCCAGACTTCTTCCTGCCTCTGTCTGCCCCTCCGGAACAGACATAATACCGGAACGGATAATCTCCGCAACATAGGCACCCGAATTAATACCGAATGCAATTCCTCCGATAATAATCGAATCCAGCGAGGACGAGCCAAATACAACCAGATACATAATCAGAATCTGAATCATCGTCGGCGTTCCGCGGATAACCGTTAAATAGAACCGGCTGACTGCATTTAAGATTTTAAATTTCCCGGTCTTATCGTGATAAGACCGGATAATTGCAATGATAAAGCCTATCAGCACTCCTAAAAGCAGTGCTTCTATTGTAACGATAATCGTTACCTTAAGGCCCGTCACAAGACCGAGCCACCGGTCATCCTTAATAAAATTCGCATAAAACTTTGCTGAAAAATCCGCCATCATTCCACCTATTTCTTCACGATAACTACCTGTGTCGCATTTGCGTAGGTATCCGTAAAGTCCGCATTCTCTTTTCTCTCCTCTGTAACCGTCATTCCCGCCGCACCGAAATCAGCCTTTCCTGCCTCAACAGCCGGAAGAATCGAGTCAAATTCCATATCCTCAATCTTAAGCTTATAGCCCATCTTATCACAGATTGCACGGGCAATATCTACGTCAATTCCTACAATCTCATCGCCCTCATGATACTCATAAGGCTCAAACTCCGCATTGGTAGCCATAACAAGCTCGCCTTTGGAATCATCCGTTCCCTCCGGGGTCTCATACTGAAAGCTTCCGGTATCATCGCCGATATAATTAGCGATAATCTTATCAAGAGTTCCTTCTTCCTTAAGCTCGCCGAGAGCCTGATTCATATTGTCAAGAAGCTCTGAATTCCCTTTTTTAATGCAGATTGCATACTGCTCGTCGTCAAAAATCCCGTCAATAATCTCCAAATCATCGCTCTTTTCAACAAACTTCGCCGCCGGCTGCGCGTCGATTACAACGCAGTCAAGCTTTCCTGCCTCCAGTGCCTGTACTGCAGCCGCACCCTTTGGATAACGTTTCATCTGGCTGTCTTTTTCTACGATATCCGAGCACGCCAAATCACCGGTTGTTCCCTGCTGCACTCCGATTGTAAGACCTGCAAGATCCGCAGCCTCCGTTACCTCCACCTTTTTTGCTTCCTCTTTTCCGCCGCATGCAGCCAGCGAGCATACACATGCCACGGCAGCCATTACGCTTAACAGCTTTTTCATCTTCATCATAATATCCTCCAATTATTTTTGTATATTTATGCAAATATAATACATATTTTAACACGTTTATAAGAAAAAACAAGTGGCTTTTTCCACATATTTTCATGGAATCCACCACCTGTTATATACATTTTTATGCAAAAAGCATTTGAACCAGCGTTATGATTACAATCAGACCTCCAAGCACAATCCGGTAATAACCGAAAATCTTAAAATCATTCTTTTTAATATAATTCATCAAAAACTTAATTGCTACAATAGAAAGCACAAACGAAACGACGCAGCCCAGCGTTAAAAGTCCCAATTCCTTTCCGGTAAAATGGAACCCGAACTTTACAAGCTTTAACAGGCTTGCCCCGCACATTGCCGGAATCGCAAGAAAGAATGTAAATTCCGCCGCCACTTCTCTTGAGACTCCGATCAAAAGCGCCCCGACTATCGTCGCACCGGAACGGGAGGTCCCGGGAATCAGCGCCAGCATCTGAAAGAACCCAATCCACAAAAGCATAGACACCGAAAGCTCTGAAATTTTTGTAACCGAGGGACGCCTCCTTGCATTCCTGTTCTCTATCACGATAAAAAGAATACCATAAACAATCAGCATAACCGCAACCGGAAAGGGCTTATAAAACAACTCATCGAGAATGTCGTTAAACAGAACGCCGACCACTCCCGCCGGAACCGACGCAATCAAAACCTTAATCCACATCTGCCATGTCAGCATCTTCTGCTTCTTTGTTTTCCCGGGCGAAAACGGATTCAGCTTATGGAAATAAATAACTACAACCGCCATAATCGCTCCCAGCTGTATCACGACATTAAACATTTCCATAAATTTATCGCTCAGGCCCGGGGAGAGAACATCGCCCACAAGAATCAGATGACCGGTACTGCTTACCGGAAGCCACTCCGTAATTCCCTCTACGATTCCAAGAATAATTACCTTTAATACATCTAACATCTTCTTCTCCTTTTCTGCTTATTCTAACTCAACACATGCCTTTCTATGTATTCCGCCACACCGTCTCTGTCATTAGAGAAAGCCATATCGTCGGCGGCCTCCTTTACCTCCTGCGGTGCATTTTCCATTGCGACTCCGATTCCGGCAGTCTGAAGCATTCGGATATCATTCAGTCCGTCTCCAAACGCCAGTATTTCATCCGTCCGAATTCCAAGTATATCTCCCAGCCGTTTAAGCCCGACACCCTTATGCACGCCCGCTGCATTCACTTCTATATTATTCCTGACAGAAGACGACGGTTCAGCCGCCGGAAGACTCCGCAGCCTCTCAAACGCCTCCTGCCTCTCCTCTAAATCCGCAAAAAGCGCATGTACCTTGTCAACCGCTCTGTTTTCCTTAAGAAACAGCTCGTCGATATCCTCAACTGCCGTCCTTGATGTGCGGAAATATTCGGCCATAACAGGCTTCACCATATACCGTTCTATATGTACCGCTTTTTTTCTTTCCGTATATCCGCGTCCGTCATAAAATACATCTCGAATTGTATCATATTCCCTGAAAATATCCAGGATTTCTTTCGCATTTTCAAAGGAAAGGAGCATGGAATCTACCGTTTCTCCGCTCTTTACCTCTATCATCCTTGCCCCGTTGGACGTCACCGCATACCGGACCCCCGGAAGATTCAAAACATCCTTCGGCACCCCCTTAAACGGTCTTCCCGTTGACGGAATAATCTCAATCCCCCTTTCGGCAGCTTGTTTCAGCACTTCTTTTGTATATTCCGTAATCTGTTTCTCCGGGTCAAGAAGCGTTCCGTCAAGGTCAAATGCAATCATTCTAATCTTATTCATAAAACGTAATTTCCTTTCGCACTTTTCCAAATATCTGAAAAACAAAATTCTACATTTTATTCTAACAAAAATTACTTTATAAAGCAATTTGTTATACGCCAAAAAATAAACGCTGGAGAAAAACGCAAAAAACAGGACATTTTTAAAATAATGTCCTGTCAGCCATATTCGTAAATTCCCGCACTTTAAATGCGGGCCACCCCTGAATCACGCGCCGCCTGTGCCACTGCTTTCGCCACCGCCGGCGCTACTTTTTTATTAAACGCACCTGGGATAATATAATCCTCCCTGAGCTCGCTTTCCGGTATCAAATCTGCAATCGCCTTTGCGGCCGCAATTTTCATCTCGTCATTGATGTCGCTGGCCCGCACGTCAAGAGCTCCCCTGAAAATCCCGGGAAACGCCAGCACATTATTAATCTGGTTCGGGAAATCGCTCCTTCCGGTTCCGACAATGGCTGCTCCCGCTTTCTTTGCAAGCTCCGGCATAATCTCGGGCACCGGATTTGCCATCGGAAACAATATCGGATCCGGATTCATGCTCCTGACCATCTCTTCTGTCACACAGCCCGGAGCCGATACGCCAATAAAAACATCCGCCCCCTGAATCACTTCCTTAAGCGTCCCTTTTCGGCAATCCAGATTCGTAATCTCCGCCATTTCCTGCTTAATTGCATTTAAGCTTTCCCTGCCTTTATAAATAGCGCCCTGCCTGTCACATAAAATTACATCCTCAAGACCCATAGAAATTAACAGCCTGATAATTGCTATGCCTGCTGCTCCTGCGCCGCTTGTTACTACCTTAAGCTCCTTAAGCTTCCTGCCGGTTAATTTCATTGCATTTATAATAGCGGCAAGCGCAACAACCGCCGTCCCATGCTGGTCGTCGTGAAAAATCGGGATATCGCAGCAGGCTTTCAGCTTTTTTTCTATCTCAAAGCATCTGGGAGCCGCAATATCCTCCAGATTAATTCCGCCGAAGCTTCCGGCAATCAGGCTCACTGTTTTTACTATCTCGTCTACATCCTTTGTACGCACGCAGAGCGGTATTGCGTCCACATCGCCAAAGGACTTGAATAATGCACATTTTCCTTCCATAACCGGCATTCCGGCTTCAGGGCCGATATCTCCGAGTCCCAGCACCGCCGTACCATCCGTCACAACAGCTACCAGATTCGCCCGTCTGGTAAGCTCATAGCTTTTATCCTTATCTTTCTGAATTTCAAGACAAGGGGCAGCAACTCCCGGCGTATACGCAAGAGACAAATCCTCTCTGTCCTTTAACGGCGCGCGGCATACAACCTCTATTTTCCCTTTCCATCCGTAATGCTTTTCCAATGATACTTTCGCGTAATCCATATGCTCCTCCCGGTCAACATTTTCTTCTCTTCCGTTTAAAATTATAGTATCATATCCCTTTGCCGTATGTCAACGAGACACAATCTTTCGGAGCCTGTATCCCGCAGCGATCGGAAGTGCAATTCCAAATAATGATTTTATCCTGTTTTCGTCATACATCCCTCATTGGCAGCATCATCATATCCTCATATCCGACAATCACACGGTAATATCCGCAAAGCATTTGATTGACCTCTTCATTTCCGGTATCTACATGAAGCGTACTTCCAAAGAGTGACAGTATTTTCCCCCGCGATGCCGCAATAATAATGTTCTCCTTACCGACTCTTTTTATTACCTCCGCACTGATTTGCTGATTGCCTCTTCCGAAAACATAGCCCTGTCCCCCGATGACAGTAACAATAATTTTCACTTTCGGATAGTTCTCTGTCAGCTCCAGAAGCTCTTTCTCCGTACAGTCTGATGCGACCACCTTTCTGTTATATACAGCGTCTACTCCAAGCAAAGTATTCGGAAGGCCCAGTTTCTGCATAATAGACGCGGTTGTGGAACCTGTCCCTATCAGATACAGAATTCCGTCCTTCATCTCATCCGCAACATAATGAGACAGCATTTCAACAGAAGCCGTTTCACTAAAGCCGCGTCCGCTCTTTAAATTCTGTATCATTTTCGATTCATTGGGAATTTTCAGATACCCATACAGCTTCGCCTGCACGACGCCATTTCGAAACTGTGTTTCGTCTATATCCATAACCTCGGCAAGCTTCGTCTCTTTCACCTTACCCTGGGCATACTGAACCAAAAGCTTTCCCGCCGTCTTCGGATTCAATGCATATACTCCTGAATGAATCTTGCATCCTGCCGGAATACCAAGCACCGTCGTGTCTGTCCCCACCGCATCCATGATATTTCTTGCCGTTCCATCTCCGCCTGTGAACAGAATTAAATCAAGACCCAGCGCGCTCATTTCTCTTGCCGCCCGGACCGTATCCTCCAAAGTGGTCGCCCCCGGAGTAATGCTGCCCCGAACGTGCGCGTCAATCCCCGCTTTCCGGCAGATATCCCCGCCCATTTCTCCGGGCCATGTGAATACTTCAATATCGGCCTCTGCTTCCTTTAAAATATTCATCGCGACCAACGCTTTCTTCCCGCTTTCACGAACTGCTCCAAGCT
The DNA here is from genome assembly GCA_946552115.1 of uncultured Lachnospiraceae bacterium. GTDB lineage: Bacteria > Bacillota > Clostridia > Lachnospirales > Lachnospiraceae > CAPEBR01. The sequence goes on along the minus strand of CAMNRH010000006.1, from coordinate 89,179 downwards.
CCAACGCTTTTTTTAGAATTTCTTCTCCGTCTGAGCCCTTAAGTCCCACCTTTCCGCCGATCCCGGCAACCGGATTTACAATAAATTCCAGTCTTTTCATTTCTATTTTACCCCGTGCTTACGTTTATAAGCTTTCCACGTGACTGCCCATTTCTCCGGATTATCCAAATCTTCCTCCTGGATCCTCCTGTGCATACCTGTATGGTACGGTGCGTTTTTAAGAAGCCCCGGATTTTCTGCCGCCTCACCTGCTACAATTTCCACGACCTTTGCATATTCTTCAATATCTTCTTTTGTATAGGATTCGCAGGGCTCAAGAGTCATCGGCTCCGGGATTACCCACGGATGATGAGATGACCAGAACCACGGAATTCCATAATCGCCCATACGGCAGTTCATATCGTCTGAGCCAATATCATATTTTTCCTTAAGCTCTTCAAAGCTATAGCGAATCTGCTCCTGACGGACAATACCATTTCCCTGGAATGCATGGCTTACACCCGGAATCTGCTCCATCAAATGCAGCATATAGTTGTTATTAAGCACTGAAATCTCCGCACATTCACGAAGCCCGTCGGCTCCCATCATCATTGACCACGTATACGCTTTCAACACAACCGCCGACTGCCCGATATACTGGCGTACCTTTCCGATGCTCTCCGGCTTATCATAATCAAGATAATATTTTTCTCCGTCATACTCTACTGTCGGAACCGGAAGAAATTTTGCAAGTTCCTTTCTTACTCCAAAGGCCCCGCAGGCCGGACCTTCTCCTCCGTGAGGCGTGCCAAAGGTTTTATGTACATTAAAATGGCACATATCAAAACCTGCCTCTTTCGCTCTCGCCACGCCGAGAAATGCATTTGCATTCGCCTGGTCATAAAAGCAAAGTCCGCCGACCGCATGAATTGCCTCTACAATTTTATCTGCGTGAACATTATAAATACCTATGTCTTCCGGATTCGTCATAAAAATCGCTGCCGTATGCTCATTTGCCGCTGCTTTAATCGCTTCATAATCCGGCATGCCGTTTTGATCCGGCCAGATTGTAATAACCTTAAAACCAGCTGTTGCAGGGCAGGCCGCATCGCAGGGATGCGAGAAAATCGTCGTAATAATTTCATTTCTCTGCTCCAGCTCTCCATTTGCCTCATGATATGCGCGAATCACGGAAGCTGCTGTATATACCGCATGATTTCCGCCGCCCGGCTGCAGAGAAAACTTGTCAAGACCGGACACCTCTTTTACAACCTTTTCAAAATCATAATAAATCTTCAGCATTCCCTGTACTGTATCCTCATCCTGATCCGGATGAATATCTGCAAATCCCGGATTTCCAATCAATGTTTCACAGAGGCGCGGATTATATTTCATCGTACAGGTTCCCTCTGATATATCATTCGTAAGATTTGCACCCATTGTTTCCTGAGAAAGATGAATATAATGCTGCAGTACCTGCTTCTGAGCCACCTCCGGCAGCCCAGGAGCTGTTTTTCTCTTAAGACTTTCCGGCAGCTTCGCCGCCACATCCCCCACCCGGCTTTCAATTTCATCCTCTACAGCCGGAGGAATAATTCCCCGAAGCCCCGGCGTAGACAGCTCATAAATCATAGGCTCATTCCATCTGGCCTGCTGGAAATTCTTTCTTACATTTACTTTCGCCATTTTCTTAACCTCCTCTATACACAAATCGCTTTTAACGCGCCAAACAGCGCCTGCAGATCTTCCTTTGTATGTACCTCTGTCACACTATAAAGCGCGCTCTGACCATACTCCGGAAATTCCCTGCTCATGTCCTTGCCGCCGATAATATCATACTCAAGCAGCGCCCTGTTAATCTCTTTTACCGTTTTCCCTGTTTTATTAAAATCAACCATAAAATCACAATAGCTGCAGCCCGTAACAGGCAGACTGATTCCAGGTATCTTCACAAGCTCTTCCTTTACATAGGCAACCCGCTTAAGAATCCCTTCCCCCAGCTCCTGAAAGCCCTGCGGTCCCATTAGCGCCATATACACTGCGGCCGCAATTCCATGAAGCGCCGTTGTCGTCCCGATAAAATCTTTCCCTTTTTCACGGGATGCATAGGAAGTTCTCTCATAATATACTTCGCCGAAACCGTACTCTCCATCCTGCTGCGTTTTGCAGACTCCGAACAAGAGAGACGGATACTCTCCCAAAAATTCCTTTTCATCCTTTGTGCAGATAAATCCGCCAAGTCCTGCTCCATAGCTCATATGAAGGCCTAACGGCTGTAAATCTCCAACTGCATAATCGGCCCCGTATACCGCCGGAGCTTCAAGAATCCCCAGAGATGTCGGATCTACGCCGACCATAGCCGTCGCCCCAGCCTCGTGAGCAAGCCTGCATATCTCCGCCGCATTTACCTCCAAAGCGCCGACATAAATCGGATTTTCAAAATATACGCTTGCTGTATCAGCCGAAAGCTTTCTCCTCAAATCCTCAAGATCCATACATCCTGTCTCTTTGTTATAACCAACTTTCGTAACGGTCATCTCCGGCTTACAATAATTACGTACTACCAGAAGTCTGTCCGGATCCATATTCCCCGCTACCAGAATTTCCTTTCTTCCCGTCATACGCTCTGCCATTCTACAGGCAATTGCAATTGCATTCGCCCAGTCATAGGTAGGCGTATTGCAGGCTTCAAAGCCCGTCAAATCCGCAAGCATAGAGCTGCTCTCAAAAAGTGCCTGAAATTTGCCATGGTCAGTATATGCTTCGCCGACATAACAAGTAAGAAACTCATCACGCTCCATAATCGTATCTACCACTGACGGCACATAATGATTCCATGTACCGCCGCCCAGGAAACAGATATTCTCTTTCGCATTTTTATTTTTTGCGAGAAGCCCTTCCACATGACGCTGGCAGCGATACTCAGAAACAATAGGCTCAGGAAGCTCCATCGTTCCTTTAAAACGCAGGTGTTCTGGTATTCCCTTATAAATTTCCTCTACGCTCTCCATTCCGATTGCTTCCAGCATCTGCTTTTTCACTGCAGGCTCAGAATTCGGAATATAAGGATGTACAAACTGTTTTCTGCTCATTTTTATTCCCTCCTGTTTTTACAGAGGGCTGCCGAAGTCAATTTTTCGTCTCTATACTTCAGCAGCCCTTTATCATTTCTATTTATAATTCAGCCTCGTCTATCACAATGCTGTTTATGTCAATCGCTCCGCCAAGCGCATCTACCTCAGCAAGGATTTTCTCTGCCGATGCACACCCGATACCAAATCTGCAGGCGCCCAGCTTATACATCTTAAGCAGGGTGCTCAAATCTCTCACCCCTCCTGCAACCTTAAGCTTCACCCTGTCGCCGACGGTATCGGTAATTACCTTTACATGATGAATTGTGGTCGGATTTGAAGAAAATCCAGAACCAGTTTTCACATAATCAGCCCCTGCCCTGATTGCCAGCTCACATGCGCGTCTGATTTCATCATCAGTAAGAAGCATAACCTCCATAATCACCTTAAGGGGAACCCCCGGCGTCGCTTTTCTTACCGCTTTAATGTCCTCGTATACAAGGTCGTCCAGTCCGGCTTTTAGCCAACCGACATTCATCTGCATATCGTTAGTTGCCGGTTCAAGCGCCATAAACTGATTTGCCAGAAATACCTTTGTCTCTGTAGTCTCCTGACCTGTCGGAAATCCGAGTGAGGTTCCAAACTTTGTAATCGGCGCATCCTCTAAAAGCTCAACAAGCCGCGGATAATAGCATGGCCAGCAGAAGCAGCTTCCGCACCCATATTTTTTGCAGACCTCTACCATGTGCTCGACATCATGAATTGTTGTATCAAGCTTTAATACACTCGGATCCATCATAAATGCAATATCCTCTTTTGTCAGTATTTCCTTTCTCGGTCCTTCTTTTAAAATTCCTTTCATTATAATTGCCTCTTTTCATAAAAATAAATTTGTAATTGTATATACCACATTCCCGTTGTTTTTTGTGTCTTTTAGGTATGAAGCTCGTTCAATTTCCCAAAATTCTTTCTGCACTCAACAAATCTCTTTGTATAAGGTCTGTTATATGTCACGCATCCGACCGGCTGCTGACGAATCATCAGCTCCTCACAGTTCATACACATTGTACAGTAGTGGATTTCGTCCTCCCGTCCTTCCTTAAGCTTAAGCGGCGTGAGCGGATCCGCAAAAGACTGTCTTCCAAGCCCGACCATGTCCATCATTCCCTCTTCAATACACTTCGCGCCTACCGGGAAGATTCCGGACTTTTCCGGGTCTACAGACAAAAGCTTGTTCTTCTTTCCCCTGAACGGCGTAAAATGGGAACCAATCACAACCGTCTCCGGCTTCAGCGCTTTCTTCATCAGATCCGTAAAGTAAATATGCAGGTAGGACAGCTCCGGACTATCTTTCAGGCATTCCATATAATTCATAGCGCAATGTACGTTTCCAAGTGATTCTACAAAATAAGATGCGCCGCGTTCCTCCAGTCCTTTAATCAAGTCTATCGGCTCTGTCATATCCATAAGCGGCGACTCGGGATCTGCTGAACCAAAGCCCCCCGGATATCCCTCCCACATAGACATCTTAGAGCCAATCAAAAAGTCCTTACTTACGGATTTTTTGATTTTTTCCATCAAATCATAGGCAAAACGCGAGCGATTTTCCCATGATCCGCCATACTTCCAGTTACGGTCATTATATGGACGGATAATCTGAGAACCGAGATATCCGTGGCACAGCTTCATATCTACGCCGTCCGCGCCGACTGCTTCTGCAATCTTTGATGCCTCCGCAAACTGATCCATAATGTGCTCAACCTCTTCTTCCGAAAGAAGATCTCCGCCTAATCCATAGGTCGGCTTTACACATACTCTTCTTGAAAAATCAGGCTCACTGATTTCACCGGAATGTGTAAGCTGGAATACAATTAACGTATCCGGATTGACTTCCTTTAATCTCTTAATAAATTTTGTAAGTGCCTTTTCATTTCTCGGCATAATTTCAAGCTGTGTTTTTCTTGCTCTTGATTCATTTGTAACTGTAATTGCTTCAAGGTCTACCAGGCCAAAATCACCCTTATATAAATTTTCATATCTCTGGTAAGTGAGGTCTGTCGGATTCCCTTCTTCATCAGAATCAACACATTCCATCGGCTGTGCAAAAAAACGGTTTTTGCATTCCTTATTTCCAATCTTAATCGGGCTTAATAATATTTCTTTATATCCCATTGCTTCTTTCCTTTCTATCTCATTTGTTCGGCTGCTATTTCCGGCAGCCCTTATGCCAGCTTCTCTCCGCTGGCCAGCTTCATAATATTTTCTTCCGAAAAATCCCCCTGCTTAAGTTCTCCTGTCAGGCTGCCTTCATGCATAACCAGAATACGATCCGCAACTCCCATAAGCTCCGGCATTTCCGAAGAAATCATGATAATACTGACTCCTTCTCTTACAAGCTTATCCATAAGCAGGTATATTTCATATTTAGCGCCGACATCAATTCCTCTTGTCGGTTCATCCAGAAACAAAATTTTACATCCGGAAGCCAGCCACTTTGCCAGAACCACTTTCTGTTGATTACCTCCGGATAAAAACTTGCATATTTTATTCATATCAGGGGCCACCACTCTTAAATCCTGAAAATACTTTTGTGTCATTTCTTTTTCTTTGCCGTCGTCAATAAATCCTGCGTTTGAAACTCTATCAAGAGCTGCCGCCGCAATATTGTCCCGGATGCTCTGATTTAAGAATAATCCCTGCCCTTTCCTGTCCTCTGTTGCAAACCCGAATCCATATTTCAAAGCTTTATTCGGATGATTAATATTCACCGCCTCGTCAAACACTTTCACCGAACCCGACTGGATTTTATCTGCGCCGAATATCGCTCTCAGTACTTCTGTACGCCCTGCGCCTACCAGTCCGCCGATTCCGAGAATCTCTCCCTCTTTTAAACGAAAGGAAATATTCCTGAACTTTTCACCGGTAAGCCCTTCTATCTCTAAAACTGTTCTTTCCCTTTCCTGACGGTGTCTGGGCGGAAACGTGTCCTTAAGGTCGCGTCCAATCATTTTTCCAATCAGCCAGTCCTTATCGACAGCGGAAATATCTTCGTCCACTATATACTGTCCGTCCCTGAGTACGGTTACTCTGTCGCACAGAATAAACAGCTCCTCCAACCGGTGTGATATGTAAATTACAGTAATTCCATCCTTTTTCAGCTGCCTGACAATCTCAAACAAGACCTCAATCTCACTGTTTGTCAGGCTGTCCGTCGGCTCGTCCATGACAATAATATCCGAATGATAAGACAGAGACTTTGCAATATCTATCATCTGCTGCTGTGCAACGCTTAGATTTTTCACCGGAGTTTTATAATCAAACGCTCCGTGGCTCACATAATCCAGATATTTTTCTGCAAACTCCTCTTCTTTCTTACTATTGATAAATCCTGCTTTTTGTTTTTCCTGACCAAGCATCACATTTTTAACCGCATCCAGCTCCGGTACAAGGCTAAGTTCCTGATAAATAATAGAAATGCCTTTTGTAATCGCATCTTTCGGATTACGAATTACCGCTTCCTCACCGTTAATCTTAATCTCGCCCATATCTGCCTTGTATACTCCGGAAAGGATTTTCATAAGAGTGGATTTTCCAGCGCCATTCTCTCCAATCAATGCGTGGACCTCACCTCTTTTTACGCGGAGATTTACATTGTCCAACGCCGTAACCTTAGAAAATGTTTTCGTCACGCCCAACATCTCTAATGCATATTCGCCCATATGGCACACCTCCCGCATATCCTTACTTATCCTGCTTCTGAATCAGTACCGCAACCAGAATAATCAGGCCTTTTACGACAATCTGCAGGTTCGCATTTACTCCGATTAGATTCAGTATATTATTCATAATTGCCATAATCAAAACACCGGCCAAGGTTCCGGCAAGCGTCCCCTTGCCTCCCGACATGGCCGTCCCGCCGATTACAACAGCGGCAATGGCATCCATATCATAGCCGCTTGCCCCTTTCGGCTCCCCGATACGGACGCGCACCATCAGCATGATACCGGCAAGCGCCGCTGTAAAGCCGCAAAGCACATAGGCCATGATTTTATTGATCTTCACTTTAATACCGGTAAGCCTCGCTGCCTCCGCATTACTTCCAATTGCATAAATATGGCGTCCGAAAATCGTTTTATGCAGTATAACGATAAAAATAATCATCATAACCGCAAACACCCACACAGTAGACGGAATTCCCAAAAGCTCCGCTTTTCCAAAATCCGTCCAGAATTTTGTCAGCTTTCCTCCTGGCGCTCCATTTGTATAGAGCATCGTGATACCGGAGATAACCTCGCCTACGCCAAGCGTAACAATAAATGGTTCAAGATTTCTCATTACAATAATCGTTCCGTTAATAAGACCTATAAAACAGCCCAGCGCCAATACAAGCAATACGGACCCCAGTGCAATTCCTGTCTTTCCCGCCTCTACCTGCGCCTGCAGCATACGTGCAAGCAGGCAGGCAGTAAGACTCATAATATAGGACACAGAAAGGTCAATTCCTCCAACAAGCAGTACGATAGTCATACCGATACTAACAACCCCCACAACAGACGCTCTCACAAGAACATTAGCGATATTTGTCGGCGTCAGAAAATTTCCGCTGACAGCCGTAGATATTACAATAATTGCAACAAGCGCCATGTATGGTCCGATTACCGGATTACCTAATATTTTTTTCACAATACCGGGATTCTCTCCCTCTTTTTTCACTGCTGTGCTTTTCACAATAGCCCCTCCTAATTCCTCTTCTATTTGTATAAAATGGTACGTTCCTTAGCAGTCGGATCGACTAATACTTTAATCAGCTTCGGATTCTTCTTAATCTCATGAAGCGTATCCTCTAGCTCCTCTAACGGAACAATCATAGAAATAAGCGGCATCGGGTCAACGCGTCCATACTGCATAAGTGTCAGCGCATCTGCCCAGTCATATCCGATACCCGCACAGCTGCCGCTGATTTTTTTCTCGCTGGTTACAAATTCAATCGGGGCAATACTTGCATAATCATCATCTGCACACATACCGAAAGCTTCCAGTTTCCCGCCCTTTCTAAGCATCCTGAACGCCTGCTCATAGGTACTGTGATGTCCTACAGCCTCCAGTACATAATCAGCTCCGACACCCTTTGTCAGCTTCATAACCTCCTCTACCGGGTCGCATTTTGACGCGTCTATTACATAATCCGCAACAACCTCTTTCGCCATCTTCAAACGCTCGGCATTTGTATCAACGATGATTATCGGCGCTGCCCCTCTTGCTCTTGCAAGCTGCGCATGCATAACGCCCAGCCCTGCTCCGATAATAACAACGCTGCGGCCAAGCTCACATCCCATTTTATGAGATGCATTTAAACATGCCGTAAGCGGCTCTACAAAAGCGGCTTTTTCGTCAGACACCTCATCCGGCACCTTGTAGATGTTCTTCCACGGTACCTTTACATACTCTGCAAATCCGCCGTCCGTATGAATTCCAATCTGCTTAAAATCAGAACAGAGAAGCGCTTCTCCGATTCTGCACTGATAGCATGTCCCGCATGGAATTACAATATCGTATGTAACACGGTCGCCGACCTCAATCCCCTTTGCATTGGCGCCGACCTCTGCAATTGTCCCATATACCTCATGACCGGTCGTCAGAGGAATACATTCCACCTCGTCTGCATACTTCCCCGTATAAGAGCCCCAGTCAGAACCACAGATACCGCAATATTTTACTTTTACTAACACCTCGTCCTCATTAATCCTGGGAATCGGAACTTCCTTTAATTCAAAACATCCCACCTCCACAAGCACCTGAGCCCGCATTGTTCCTTCCATAATTCTTTACCTCCTTTTATTTTGTAAACAATTTGTCGCTTCGTCCTTCATAAGGCGCGTCAATCATTAACGGCCGCAGAAAATCAATCGTTTTCTTTACGCCGTCCGCACGGCTCATGATGACATCCTCATGCTCATAGTTAAACACTCCGTTATAGCCCGTAAGAAACAGTTCGCTGATAAAACGTTTCCAGTCAATATCCCCCCAGCCCGGAATACGGAATCTAAAGGAACGGTCCAGCCTTCCCCATCCATCCTGCATATACATATTCAGTCCGCCTCTTGCAAGATTATGCTTTACAATCTCACAGTCCTTTGCATGAACCGTCACAATACGGCCTCTCAAATCATCTACAAACTGGTTCACATCAATTCCCGCGAACAACACATTCGCCGGATCAAGATTAATACAAAAGCTTTCATGATTATCAACTACCTCTAACAGCCTAAGGGTAGACTGAATGTCATATACAATATTATTGGGATGAGGCTCAAACGCAACTTTCACGCCGTACTCCCTATATTTATCTAACACATAGCCCCATTTCGCGGCGAACTGCTCTTCCTCATACTTCCATCCGTTCGGCTCCGGCCAGTCGTTGATATGACCGTAATTTTCCATTCCGGAAAAGGCCACAACAGATTCCACTCCAAGCTCTGCCGCAAACTGAGCGGAACGTATCATGCTTTCCTGTCCGAATTTTATCTTTTCCTCTTTCGTTCCCGGACAGATGCTGTCCATTCCGGCGCTATATGGTCCCATAATCAAAGGCGAGTCCGCATGGTTGCTAACCGCCGAAATAAACAATCCATAATCTTCAATCATCTTTTTGAATTCTTTAATTTTTCCGCCTTTGAGAAGATCCGGGACATCCACCTGCCCATTATCCGTATAGGTGGGAATCTCAACGGCATCATAACCGTTATCGGCGGCTATCTTGCAGGCCTCTTCTATCGGAAGCTCAGAATAATTCACTGTACAAAAACCAATTTTCACCTTTTATTCCTCCATCTGTCTGATATTCTTTTCATTTTGCAATCAAATTTTAATAGGTCCAATCCTCTGCGTCGCCGTCCGGGATCAAATATTCATCTACATTTTCGGCTGTAACCTTAATAGCATCCTTAGCAACATCCTTTTCAGATGGGTCGCTTCCTTCAATAGACTGAATCGCAAGCTCAAGGGCCGCCTGTGATACTGCACATGGAAACTGAGTCAGCCCGTAAGCCGCGCCGTCTTTAATCATCTGGCAGACGCCGTTAACACCATCTGCATTCACAAATACAATCTCGGACCTGTCTGCATCCTTAACTACCTCGTAAGCCGCAAGCGTCACGATACCATCCTGAGAGATCACCGCATCAATTTCGCCCTTATCATACTTGGAAAGCCAGTCCTCCATAATGCTCATACCTTTCTGAGCCTCAAAATCAGAATACTGTCTGTCAATAATCTTGACATCCGGATATTTCTCAAAGACTTTATTCTGTCCCTCTTTCTGACCGTTATCCGTACCGGAGCCCGCAATGGAGTCAAGCGCTACGATATTTCCTTTCGGCTCGCCGTTCTTCTCTGTCAAATAATCAACAATCATCTGCGCGCACGCTTCACCATTATTCACATCCGGCCATCCGACAAAATGTGTATAATCCTCTGTCGTACAGGTTCTGTCAAAAATAATAACCGGAATTCCCGCCGCGTATGCCGCTTCAATACCCGGATTACATGCATCCTCTACACACGGTGTAATTAATATTGCATCCAAATCCTGCTGGAGCATTGTTTCAATATTACTATTCATTGTATTAGCATCGTCGTTCGCATTTGTCTCCACAATTTCCACACCCAGCTCGTCTGCTTTTTCCATAAGCATATCTCTCATCTTAACGCGCCAGCTGTTTGATACCGATGCATTGGCAAAACCAATTTTGTATTTTTTTGCCCCGTCTTCCTTATCTCCGGATTCTTCCTGGCCTTTCGTTTCACCGGATGCAGGTGCGTCTTCTTTTTTACCGCATCCTCCAAGTATCAGCATCCCTGCCATAATTCCTGTTAATAATACAGATATAAATCTTTTCTTCTTCATAAGTATTATCTTCCTTTCTTTTTATAAATAATTTAACCTTTCTGCACGAGCTCGTCTAACTGTTATTAATATATCACATTTCTTTTCATTTGTCATCATTTATTTTTAATTATTTTTGTTTCTTTTCATTATTTTTTATTTTTTATAACATTATTTTTTATTTTTTTCTATTTTGTTCATTATTCATTGCCATTCATTTTTTTTTGTGCTATGATTAATCAATAGATATGATACGAATCAAGTTTTAAAAGGACAAATAACATGTTTAAGGTTGAACGAATCAGGCGCATCAAGGAAATTCTCAGAGACTGCAATCAGATTGAGGTATCCTCACTGAGCAGTCTTTTAAATGTATCCGATGCAACAATCCGCAATGATTTGGAAGAGTTGGAACGCGAAGGATTCCTGACCCGTTTTCATGGCGGCGCAACAATTAATGCGCCTGTGACGGAGGAACCCGTCAATACGTCTCTGAAAAATGACTTAATTGAATATGATAAGAATAAAGAGGAAATCGGAATCATCGCTTCTAAGCTGGTCCGGGAAAGAGAATGGATTTTTTTAGGTCCGGGATCTACAAATTATTATATTGCCAAAGCGCTGAGACAACGAAGCGGAATCAATGTTCTCACCAATAACTTCCTGGTAGCAACCATTCTGCATGATATTCCACATATCCGGGTTTTATTCCTCGGAGGACAGATGGATCATCTTGGTTTCTATACAGCCCCTGATGACTGGGAGCGGGAGCTTCGCAATATCTATTTAGATAAGGCTTTTTTTTCTGTAGACGGAGTAGACCTTGAAGCCGGATATACACTATCCGATAAATCTGTTTTCGACATTATCCAGGCAGTTATGAAACGCTCCCGTGAAACGATCATGGCTGTAGACTGTACGAAATTCAATCAAAGAACCTTTATGAAAATAGGTGATTTAGATCTTGCAATGACCGTTATCACCAATTCATCAATTCCCGATATATACAAACGCTATTATATGGAACACGGCATTCCCGCCTATACAACCTATGATTTGAAACCAGTTACCTTTTAGTTTTTAGTTATGGAAATTTATGTATGGAACCATTCTGTATTCAAACCAAAAATCTAACAAAAATTGCGGACAGAACATTAATTGAAAATATCAATTTTACTGCCTATTCCGGCGAAATACATGCAATTATCGGCAACAACGGCGAAGGAAAGACTGTATTTGCAAGCTTATTATCCGGAATTCGCAGAAAAACCAGCGGAAATATACTGATGAATGGAGAGGAACTTCCTATCTGTGATATTGTCTCCGCACAAAAACACGGCATCTATATGCTTCTTCAGGAGCAGGTGTTGTTTCCGGAATTATCAGTGCGTGACAACATTATATCCGGGAATGAAAGGCATTTTTGCAAATCTCATATCTGGGCGCCTTCCAGGAAAAAAATGGATGCTGTCTGCCATAAGTATATGGCAAAGTTTCAGCTGCATCTTGACCTTACAGCTTCTGTCAGTGATTTGAGTCCGATAGAGAAGCTGGGGGTACAGCTATGCAGGATTCTTATCTGCCATCCAAAGGTTTTGATATTAGACGAGCCTTCCACCTCTTTGTCAAGTATGGAATGGCGGATATTATTTAATTTTCTGACAGAATTAAAAAAGCAGATGATTATTATTGTAATCACTCATAATTATTCACTGCTTCTTAATTATTGCGATCGTGTATCTATTATTAATGACGGGACTGTTATCAGCTCCTTTAACCGTCAGGAATTTACGGGAGCTGATTTCAATAAATACATTAACAAAATGAAAATGAATTTTACCTATCCGGCTCTCAGGCTGAATCCGGGCAGCGAGCGGCTTCATGTAGAACATCTTTTCGTCAATACATTACATAATGTAAATTTCTCTCTTCATGAAAGAGAAATTCTTGGCCTTGCGGGATTGACAGCATCGGAGCGTACCTCTCTTATCAAAGTAATACAGGGAAAGCTTTCGCTCTCCCAGGGACAGGTAAGCTTCTCCGAAAAAACCAAAAAATCTCCAATTAATCTGGTCAGCTCTCAGGAAGCCGATCAGGCACTTTTTATGACGCAGTCTATTCCTTTCAATATTACGGCTTCGAATTTTAAAAAAACGAAAAGATTCGGATTTCCCTCTAAAAAGGAAATGCGCATCTACGCCGCCCATTTTTTAAAAAGACTCGGCATGCGCAATACAACGCCGGAATCTAATATCAATCACCTGAGCACCGGCAGTAAACAAAAGCTTGTGATTGCACGCTCACTTTTCGCCTCCTCAGGCATCTATATATATGATGAGCCAACAAAGAATCTGGATGCCGGCAGTAAGCTGGAGCTTTATAATATCCTGAACGCATTAGCTTTAGAAGGAGCAGCTATTCTTCTGATTTCCTCTGACTACCCGGAACTTATCGGCATATGCAGCCGTGTAGTTCTCATAAAGGATGGTCGGCAAATCGGAAATTATTCAACCCACTACCTTTCTGTTGAAGCTCTGTCTAAAGAATTAGAATAATGTAAAGGATGCGTAAATATGATAAAAAAAGACAAATTAATTGCCTATGATCTGGGCACGGGAGGTATTAAAGCCTCTCTCTTTGACGTGAAAGGAAACTCTCTTGCCGAAGTATTCAGACAGTACGAAACCTATTTCCCGGCAAAAAAGCATGTGGAACAAAAACCGATGGACTGGTGGAACGGCGTATGCGACGCTACAAAATTGCTTCTTAGCAAAAGCGGCTGCCTGGCAGATGAAATTGCCTGTACCGCCTTATCCGGCCACAGTCTTGTTGCTGTGCCTGTCAGTGCTAATGGAAAGCTTTTGACAGAACAGGTTCCGATTTGGTGCGACATGCGGGCTGACGATCAGGTTGATAACTTTTTTAAGGAGCTTCGCTATGAATCATGGTATCAAAAAACCGGAAACGGGGATCCTGCTGAATGCTATACGATCCTAAAGCTCATGTGGATGCGTGAGCACCAGCCGGATATTTTCGAAAAAACAAATAAAATACTTGGTTCAAAGGATTTCATAAATTATATGTTCACAGGAAGAATCTGTACAGATCCTTCCTATGCCTCCGGTTTTGGTGTGTTTAATTTATTGAATTGGGATTATGAAGACAGATTTTTTAAAGCCGCCGGAATTTCCAAAAGTATTTTCCCCGAAATCATAGCCTCAGACTCTATCATCGGAACAGTAACAGCAAAGGCATCTAAAGAATGTGGGCTTACCGAAGGAACTCCGGTTGCCTGCGGAGCCGTAGACAATACCTGTATGGCTTTGGGCGCCAGAGGCCTGAAAGAAGGAGTCGCCTATACCTCTCTGGGATCCTCAAGCTGGATTGCCGTAACCTCCAGAAAGCCTATTATTGATGTTGAAACACGCCCTTTCGTCTTTGCCCATGCAAAAAAAGGGTATTATACCTCGGCAGTATCTATTTTCTCGGCAGGTAATTCTTTCCGGTGGCTTAGAGACACAATGCTAAAGGATTATCCAAATAATACGGATACCTACGACATTATGAACCGCATGGCGGAAACTGTGCCTCCGGGAAGCCACGGAGTTCTCTTCAATCCGTCTCTTTCCGGTGGAAGCGCTCAGGAGCCGGGCGCTAACCTCTACGGCGGATTCATGGGCCTTAAGCTCAGCACTACCCGGGAAGATCTTGTACGGGCTACAATGGAGGGCGTGGCAATGGCTCTCCGCAAAACGCTTGATATTCTACTCAGCCAGGTAAAGCTGCAAGACGACATGCTTTTATGCGGCGGTGGCAGCAAAAGTGCCGTTTGGCGCCGTATTTTTGCAGATGTCTACAATATGCCGGTCACCAAAACCAACATTGATCAGGATGCCGCGTCACTTGGCGCCGCTGCTTTGGCCGCCAACGCCTGCGGGCTTTGGGACGGCTACGATATTATACATGAAATACACAAAATAGAGGATTCTTTGATTCCGGACGCTGAAACGGCCGCTTCCTATGAAAAGCTGCTGAATATATATGGGGAATGGACCGAAGCTCTGGCGAAACTTGGAGACAAGCTGATAACTTTATAAAAGCCGAAAATATTTCAGGGGCCGCCAAATGGCTGCCCCTGAAATATTTTTATTTCTTATATCCGAGTCCGTATCTCTCCATACTTTCCAGATGGTCGGTATGTAAAAGCATATGCGCCTTATGTGATACCGGATTTTCAAAGAACTCTTCATACATCTTAAGAATGTCCGGATTTTCGTGTGAGAACCGGATTTCTGCATTCTCGTCCAGATAATACAGATTCTTTCCTCTCTCAAATGCAAGCTCCTGTCCATCGTGAATCGGCTGGCCGCCGCCGCCGACACAGCCGCCCGGACAGGCCATTACCTCTACAAAATCATAATGTACCTCACCGGATTCTATCTTGTTAATAAGCGCTCTTGTATTTCCGAGTCCGCTGACTACCGCAGTTCTCACCGTAATATCATCAATTGCAAATTCCGCCTCCTGTACGCCGTCATTCGCATTGAATCCCCGGCTTCTCACTGCCTTAAAAGCATCTGCCGGAGGATTCTCCTTTTTGATGATATAGTATGCACTCCGAAGAGCCGCCTCCATAACGCCGCCGGTTGCTCCGAAGATGACTCCGGCTCCAGTGCCTTCCTTCATCGGTCTGCCGCTTTCAATATCCTCCAGTGTCTCCGGACGGATATGCGCGGAACGAATCATCTTAACAAGCTCCCGCGTGGTAATAACAACATCAATGTCACGTCCGGCATATTCCCCGTAAAACAGCTCCATCTCGCTTTCCGCTTTCTTTGCCACGCATGGCATTACGGATACCGTAAAGATTTTGTCCGGGCTCACCCCGAGCTTTTCCGCAAAATATGTCTTCATAGCCGCACCAAACATCTGCTGCGGTGATTTTGCCGTAGACAGATATTTAACCAGATGCGGGAACTGCCCTTTGATAAAACGCAGCCACCCCGGACAGCAGGAGGTAAACATCGGACGCTCTTTGAGCTCTCCGCTTGTAAAGCGCTGTACAAACTCGTGCCCTTCCTCCATAATCGTAAGGTCGGCGGAAAATACGGTGTCAAATACATAATCAACGCCCATTCTCTTAAGCGCATCCATAATTTTCCCTATGGTAGCCTCCTCAGGGGCCAGTCCAATCTGCTCGCCCCATGCGGTGCGCACTGCAGGAGCCACCTGTGCAACAACAATTTTATCCTTATCCGCAAGGGCGCTCCATACCTTACCGGTATCGCTTCTTTCTCTGAGCGCTCCTACCGGACAATGGGTAATACACTGCCCGCACAGGGAGCAGTCTGCCTCTCCAATCGTCCTGTGCCCTGTTACGTTCACGGTTGTCCGTGAGCCCGTTCCTTCGAGATCCCAAATATTCAGGCCCTGGACCTTATCACAGACCTGTATACACCTCATACATTTAATACATTTCGCAGAATCACGGATAAGGGGGAAATTCTTATCCCACGGCTGATGCTCCAGTTCCTGCTTAAACGGAATTTCCAAAATATCCAAATCGTTCGCAATCTTCTGCAGGCTGCAGTTGCCGCTTCTCATACAGGTAACACACAGACAATCATGCTGTGACAAGAGAAGCTCCACCGTGTTTCTCCTGTGATTTCTGACCTTTGGGCTGTTTGTGTAAACAACCATTCCCTCCTCGGCCACATTATTACATGCCGTAATCAGACGATCCTTTCCTTCCAGCTCCACTACACACACACGGCACGCCGCAATCTCATTAATCCCTTTCAGATAACAGAGACTGGGAATGGTAATCCCGTTCTGGTCGGCAGCTTCCATAATTGTGGTATTTTCTTCTACCGAAATAGCTTTTCCGTCAATTGTAAGATTTACCATAATTTCTCTCTGCCTCCTTTAAATATTCCATATCCGAAATGGTCGCACCGCAAACAGCGACTCGCCTCCTGTTTCGCTTCCTTTTCTGTCATACAGTTTTCAACGCCTTCAAAATCACATACTCTGACTCCGGCCTCGCGCTCGGTGAGATTTACACGGCCGCACGGCGTCCTGTCGTCAATATTCGGTATCGGAACCTCCACATCACTTTGGATGATATGGTGATATCCCAGATATTCATCGATATTTGCCGCTACAACCTTCGCACCTGCAATTGCCTTAATTACAGTCGCCGGCCCGCTTGCGCTGTCTCCTCCGGCAAAAACACCCGGCATATCCTTAAAAGCGCCTGTGCTTGTCGTCACAATCTTTCCGCGCGCTACCGGTACGCCGGCATCTTCAAAATGCTTTGTCTCAATATTCTGTCCGATTGCAACAATCAATACATCGCATGGAATATAAATATCCGCTTCCCCGGTAGGTCTGATGCTTGCACGCCCGTCGCGGATTGCACTTACCATCTGCGGAGTCACATAGATACCTTTTACATGATGATTTTCATCTACATCAATAGATGCCGGAGCCTTTAGCGTCTGCATCTCGATACCCTCCGCAATCGCGCCCTCTATCTCGTCATAGAGAGCCGTCATATCAGCAATCCTCCGGCGGTATACGATACTAACTTTCTTTGCGCCCAGACGCTTTGCTGTACGCACCGCATCCATAGATACATTGCCGCCTCCAATGACAGCAACCTCTTTTCCTGTCAAATCCATGATCCGATTCATACCTACATCTCTTAAAAACTCTACTGCCGGCAGCACACCCCCGGCGTCCTCGCCCTCAATCCCCAGCTTCTTATCGGTACTTGCCCCGACGGCAATCAGAACCGCATCATACTCCTTCTGGATTTCCTGAATCGTAATGTCCGTTCCAACCTTTACATTGTACTTTACTTCTACACCGGTCTTAAGGATGCTGTTAATGTCATCGTCAAGCCTCTCTTTCGGCAGCCGGTAATTCGGGATTCCATAGCGCAGCATCCCGCCCAGCTTCGGAAGCATCTCATATACGCATGTCTGATGCCCCATAAGCTGTAAATAATAGGCTGCGCTAAGGCCGCATGGACCGCCGCCCAATACCGCAACTTTCTTTCCTGTACTTTCCGCACACGCCGGCGGTTCGACCTCGCCCGCATAATCCGCCGCCACGCGTTTAAGCCCGCGGATATTAATCGCATCATCCACCATATTCCGTCTGCATCTTGCTTCACAGGGGTGCTCGCAAATAAAACCGCATGTGGTCGGGAACGGATTATCCTTACGAATCAGCCGGATGGCATCCTCATATCTCCCCTCGCCGACAAGAGCAATATAGCCCGGAATATCCACACGGGCCGGGCACAGGGATACACAGGGAACCGGCTGACTGTATGTACAAATGCAGCGTCCCCTTTCAATATGTTCAATGTAGTCGTCGCGATAGCCAATTAATCCCTTATATACCATATTGGCCGCCTCATAACCAATGGCACAATCCGCCGACTCCATAATAGACACTGCTGTCTTCTCCATAATCTCCAATGTCTCCATCGTTGCTTTCCCGTCAAGCACATCCTTAATGAGATGATTCAGCTGTCCGAGCCCGATCCGGCACGGCACACATTTTCCGCACGTCTGCGCATGACATAATTCAAGGAACGCCCTGGCCATATCAACCGGGCATAATCCCGGCGGGCTGGACTCAATCCGGCGTTCCAAATCCTTATAGAGCCCTTCTATCACAATATCAGCTCTGCTTGGAGAGTCAATCTCTAACCTGCTCATTTTTCGCCTTTCCTCCTTTTGTACATTGTTATGAAACAATTTTTATCATTATATCATTAATTCTGAAATTTGTAATCCAAATTTCGATAAGTATTTTATTTAACAGCATAGTCAGTATTTTATCAATCAAAATTCTGCGTCAAAACATACAAAAAAACATCCCGCATAAATACGGAATGCTTTTTTATAAACACAATTCTTCTATACAAGCTCAATCAGGACTTCCATTGCTGCGTCGCCCTTACGCTGGCCAATCTTTATAATTCTCGTATATCCACCGTTACGATTCTCATACTTTGGAGCAATTTCATCAAAAAGCTTTGCAACAAGATCCACTTTCTTTGTATTTTTCTTTCTTCCCGCCTGCGCAGCCGGTACGTCTTTTACCGGATACAGAACTTTAATCATCTGATGACGCGCGTGCAGTCTGCTTGGCAAATCTTTTTTAATCTTTTTCTCCACCTCGTCATAGACCGTAACTTTCTTACCGTCTACGACCTCCTTTACTCTCTTACCGTCCTTATCCTTACGGGCAACCTTAGCCTTTACCGTAACCTCTTCAAAGTTATCCTTCTCCCTTACGGCCATTGCGATGAGGCCTTCTGCAATCTTACGGATTTCTTTTGCCTTTGCCTCTGTTGTCTTAATCTTGCCGTGGGTAATAAGTGCCGTCACCTGATTTCTTAATAATGCTTTTCTCTGGCTCGACGTTCTGCCAAGCTTTCTATACTTTGCCATTTTTCTAATCCTCCATAATTTACATCTGGTTACACTCTTCGGGCTTACTAGCCAAATGCTCTATTCCTCGCCTTTACTGAGACTGAGTCCCAGCTCATCGAGTTTCGCAAGTACTTCCTCCAAAGACTTACGTCCGAGGTTCCGTACCTTCATCATATCCTCCGGAGTTCTGTTCGTCAGCTCTTCCACCGTATTAATACCGGCTCTCTTAAGACAGTTAAAGGAACGGACGGACAGCTCCAATTCGTCAATGCACATCTCAAGAACCTTTTCCTTTTCGTCATCCTCTTTTTCAACCATAACCTCCGCAGCCTGAGCCACCTCAGAAAGGTCGATAAAGAGCTTCAAATGTTCGCTAAGTACTTTAGCCGCTAAGCTGACTGCCTCGTCCGGAAGCAACGTCCCATTGGTATATACATCCAACGTTAACTTATCAAAATCTGTAATCTGACCAACACGTGTATTTTCTACTGTAAGGTTCACACGCTCCACCGGAGTATAGATAGAATCAATCGGAATTACCGCAATCGGCAATTCATCGTTTTTATTCTTCTCTGCACTTATATATCCTCTTCCCTTTGTAATAGTAAGCTCCATATATAACTTGCTGTCTACCCCGCCGTTCAAAGTTGCAATCACAGTTTCGGGATTCATGATCTCTATATCCTGATCCACCTGAATATCTGCTGCCGTAACAACACCTTCACCCTCGAACTCAATATATGCCGTCTTCGGTTCATCCGTTTCAGATGTATTCCTGATCGCTAATGACTTAAGATTCATAACGATTTCGGTAACATCTTCCTTAACCCCGGGGATGGAACTGAACTCATGCAGCACACCATCGATTTTCACCTGGCTGATAGCAGCGCCCGGAAGTGATGAAAGCATGATTCTCCTAAGAGAATTACCTAATGTTGTACCATATCCTCTCTCCAGAGGTTCTACAACAAATCTTCCATACTTTTTATCTTCTGAAATCTCTGTTATCTCAATATTGGGTTTATTAAAATCAAACACTAAAGTCCACCTCCTGTGGTGTTACGGATTATTATTTAGAATACAACTCGACAATCAGCATCTCATCTACCGGTACATCAATTACATCCCGGGACGGAAGCTCTTTAATTGTTCCTTTCAGATTCTCAGCATCTACCTCAAGCCAATCCGGAACCATACGGCCTCCGGTGACCTCTGTAATCCCTTTGTATCTCGGAGAGCTTTTGTGTTTTTCCTTAATTTCAATCGTATCTCCCGCTTTAATCAGATAAGACGGAATATTTACCTGCTTACCGTTCACAAGAACATGCTTATGGTCAACAATCTGCCTTGCCTCGCGCCTTGTTCTTGCAAGACCCATACGGAATACTACATTATCCAGTCTGGACTCAAGAAGTACCATCAGGTTTTCACCCGTCATACCTTTCATTTGCTTTGCTTTCTTGTAATAATTCCTAAAAGGCTTCTCTAATACGCCGTAAATGAATTTTGCTTTTTGTTTCTCACGCAACTGAAGACCATACTCGCTCATCTTTCTGTTGGCTCTCTTTAACTGTCTGTTTGACTTTTTATCAATTCCTAAATATACCGGATCCATTCCGAGGGAACGGCATCTTTTCAGAACCGGAACTCTATTCACTGCCATGATTGATTTCCTCCTAATTAAACTCTTCTGCGTTTCGGTGGGCGGCATCCGTTATGCGGTACCGGAGTAACATCCTTAATGCTTGTTACATCAATTCCACATGCCTGAAGGGCACGAATCGCCGCTTCTCTGCCCGAACCTGGTCCCTTAACCATAACATCTACCGTCTTTAAACCATGTATTAATGCCGCTTTTGCTGCAGTCTCTGCTGCCATCTGCGCTGCATAAGGGGTAGATTTCCTTGAACCTCTAAATCCCAGACCGCCTGCACTTGCCCATGAAAGAGCATTACCCTGTGCATCAGTTAATGTAACGATTGTGTTATTAAATGATGACTGGATATGTGCTTGTCCGTGTTCAACGTTTTTCTTGACACGCTTTTTTGTCACTTTCTTTGTAACTTTCTTTGCCATAATAAAACTAACCTACGCTTTCCTTTTTTTATTTTTGGTATATCCGCTCAACTAAGTTCATGCTGCGCATTCACTAAGGTTCGCGAACGGCCCCGCACTAAATTCGGGCTGCTCTTTCCGCTTGCCCTCATCAAGTTGCTTTCGGCCTACTTCTTTTTGTTTGCTACTGTTCTCTTTGGACCCTTTCTTGTTCTTGCATTGGTCTTTGTCTTCTGACCGCGAACCGGAAGTCCTTTTCTGTGACGGATGCCTCTGTAACATCCAATCTCCTGTAACCTCTTGATATTCAGCGCAATCTCTCTTCTGAGGTCACCTTCTACCATCTGTGTCTCATCAATAACCGCGCTAATCTTCTTTACATCCTCATCTGTAAGATCTCTGCAGCGAATGTCAGGATTAACTCCTGCCTCCGCTAAAATACGGTTTGAGCTTGCCCTTCCGATTCCGTAAATATAAGTCAAGCCAATTTCGACACGTTTGTCTCTTGGTAAATCTACACCTGCAATACGAGCCATGTGAATTTCCTCCTCTTTCTTTTCATTCATTGTCTTTAATAGGGGTTCCCGCGTTTTAAGAAACCCAGACGTGTTCGGTATACACGCCCTTTCCGGCCACCGGGAAATACTCTCCGGTAATGACGGGCCGGCATTAGAAGCAATATACGAAGGATTTACACCGGCTACAGGTGCTCCTTGTATATTAAATAGCCTGCACACGGATCAATGTGCTGACTATCAGCCGCCTGATTTAACAGCATAGTCTTCTCACTGAGCTCACCTTTCGCTCACGCTCGGATTCGCCGTATGCTCAGTATCTATCCCTGACGCTGCTTATGCTTCGGATTTTCGCAGATAATGCGAACGCTCCCTTTTCTTTTAATTACTTTGCATTTTTCGCAAATTGGTTTTACTGATGATCTAACCTTCATGTGAGATCCTCCTTTCATCCATTGCTCTGCCTTTGTCTGTCCTGCGAAGATTCCGGTTTTCGCCTCTTTTTTGCCGCGGTTTTCAGCGATTGGCACATAAAAATGCCCGGAAACACGCTTATACATTATAGCACCGCAAATCAATGCACGTCAATAGAAACTTTTATTTTTTGCTTTTTAATTCTCTTCATACACATTCCAGGCCTCTCCTGGAATATCAACCCTCATATAGATATCCGCCCCGGGATTAACCGTCAACACTCTTTCGCCTTCATTCTCCTCTTTCATCTCATAAGCACACACGACAAAAGATATCATGCCGTCGCCGGCCCCAATCTGTTCTGCGAACGGCAAATCAGATTCCGAAATAAGGAGGCCGCCGTCCTTTCTGCCGTCCATACCTATTATCCCAAAGTCACATCCGCTTAAGCTGCCTTTCGCCCCGAAAATTTCAAGATCATAATTTTCTCTTGTTTTTGCAGTATCTTTAGACACGCGGTACTTTACATATCCTCTTCCTGTGGCGGCGTCTACGGATACGCCGAGTATATCCAGCGTCAAGCCCCCTTTCTCTACCGATGTAAAGGGCTTCATCTTTTGATACATAAAGCTGTTTTCCGGATTTCCTCCGATAGCGGCGTAATCGGCTTCCTGTATTTTTCTTGCATTGACCTCTACGCGCATGGACTCTTTTGAGGAAAAGTCGCCTGGATCAACGATCAGTATCCCATCTATCTCAACACAGTCGTCCGTTTCCGGTTTTGCTTTTATCCAGCTGCAGTCCACCCATACTGTTACCGGCCATTTTTCTGAAGACGTATCAAAATTTACGTCTGTAACAAGCTCTGCAGTATTACCCGTTCTTTGCACAATTTTCCCTGTAAGTTTTATTTTTCTTCCGGTATACTCCGCAAGAGCTTCCGCGTCCTTAAGCGTATACTCCGAGGTGAGAATTGCATTCAGTTCCCCGGTATCTACAGTTTCTTTATTATCCTCCGCCATAAAATAATCCAAAACCGAAAGCACACAATCCCCAAACTCTTTTTTTGCCTTTTCTCCTAAAACCCCGCCAATCGGCTCTCCAAACCTCCCTGCGCACATATATGCACTGCTGCAGCCCTTCGCTTTCACCGCCGCCTCGTTATTCGCCTCCGGATTCAGCCATCTGAACAGCCATTCAATCCCGTTTACTAATAAAACTACTACAACTACTACAATAACTATATTAAAAAGACATCCTAAAGGACCTCTTTTTTTCGGTGTTTTTTTCTCCTCTGCAGCCTTTTCTTCTGAATTTTCCATAATTATTTATCTCTCCAGATAATTCTCCCTTTTGAGAGATCGTACGGAGACAGCTCCAATGTAACCTTATCGCCCGGCAATATTTTAATAAAATTCATTCTGAGCTTGCCGCTGATATGGGCCAGCACCTGATGGCCGTTTTCCAGCTCCACCTGAAACATCGCATTCGGTAATTTTTCTACCACGGTCCCTTCAATCTCAATTACGTCAGCCTTTGACATATATGCTTCCTCCTATTTCTCTTCTTCCTTATTCCAAATCTTAAGCAGCCTTTTAATACTTACATCTGTAGCGTCTGTGATGTCATATTCTCTGTTTATAAGCTGTACATGGTTTTTTTTCTTTTTTTTCAGCCTATCCAGAGTTCTAATTTCCCCATCTGCTAAATATACATATGCATCATCCGTATCTATTATAACGTAAACCTTTCCCGTGTCATGGCCCGCTTTGGACCTTGCAAGCATTCCCACTTTATATCTGTCCATTTCCGGCACCTCACTCTGTCCGGGAGGTCAGCGTAAGCAGTCTTGGCTCGCTTTCCGTTATCAAAACCGTATTTTCATAATGAGCAGACAGTGAATGGTCTCTTGCGATTACCGTCCAGTCATCATCAAGCCAGTCAACTTCCCAGCCGCCCATATTAATCATCGGCTCTATGGCAAGCGTCATCCCGGCCTTTAGCATAACTCCCTTTCTGCTCACCTCATAGTTGGGAATCTCCGGGGCCTCATGCAGATTCGTCCCGATACCATGCCCGCACAGATCCCGGACTACTCCGTATCCGTACTTTCCGGCATATCTGCCGATGGCACCGGAAATATCAAATAAATGATTGCCTTCCTTTGCGTACTTTATACCTTCAAAAAAACACTCCCGGGTAACCCTGATAAGCTTTTTTGCCTCCTCGCTTATCTCTCCGATACCGTGGGTTCTCGCCGCGTCCGAATGATAGCCCTTATAGATTACCCCCGCGTCAAGGCTTACAATGTCGCCGTCCTTCAAAATTCTTGACTTATCTGGAATACCATGAACAACCTCTTCATTTACGGATACGCAGATGGATGCCGGATAGCCGTTATAATCAAGAAAAGAAGGAATACATCCATAGCTTCTGATAATCTCTTCCCCCATCTTATCTATATCTAATGTGCTCATACCCGGGCGAAGTCCTTTCGCCAGTTCATTATGAACAATCTCCAGAATCCGCCCGGCCTCTGCCATTAATTCTATTTCTCTGTCTGACTTTATTGTAATCGGCATACAGCTACTCTCCTAAAATCTTTGTAATTTCACGGAACACATCCTCAATGTCCACCGTTCCATCTACCTTTCTCAAAATACCTGCCTGCGTATAATAATCAATCAGAGGCTGAGTCTGCTCATGATATACATTCAAACGCTTCTGCACCGTTTCCGGCTTATCATCATCCCTTAAGACAAGCTCCTTTCCGCATGTGTCACAGATTCCCTCTTCCTTAGCCGGCGCATATACCAGGTGATATGTAGCTCCGCACCCTGCGCAGGCACGGCGTCCGCCCATGCGCGTTACAATATTTTCATCAGGAACCTCCACATCAATCGCATAATCCATCTTCTGTCCCAGGGAAGCCAACGCTTTATCAAGCGCCTCCGCCTGCGGAATCGTTCTCGGAAATCCGTCAAGGACGTACCCGTTCCTGCAATCCTCCTGATTCACACGATCCACAACCAAATCAACAACCAGCTCGTCCGGAACAAGCAGTCCCTGATCCATATAAGTTTTCGCTTTCTTTCCAAGCTCTGTACCATTCTTAATATTCGCTCTGAAAATATCACCCGTTGAAATATGAGGAACCTGATATTTAGCGGCAATCTTCTTCGCCTGTGTTCCCTTTCCTGCTCCAGGCGCGCCTAACATAATAATCTTCATGATTTCTTTCTCCTTTATAGCATTTTAACCCGCGAAAATTTTTCCGCGAGTCAAAATGTTCCTTTTGCTTAGCTATTTAAAAATCCCTTATAGTTACGCACAAGCATCTGGGATTCTATCTGCTTCAGAGTCTCCAATATTACGCTGACGATAATAATAAGCGACGTTCCGCCAAAGGACACGCTCGCTCCGAGCCAGCCGTTAAAGAATATCGGAACCACCTGTATCAGAACAAGGCCGCAGGCGCCGATGAAAATGATATATTTTAATATCCGTGTCAAATACTCAACCGTTGGTCTGCCCGGTCTGATACCTGGGACAAAGCCGCCGTTCTTCTTCATATTATTTGCAATCTCTAACGGATTAAAAGTAATAGACGTATAGAAATAAGCAAAAAATACAGTCAAAAGAATATAGACGACAAGTCCCCACGTATATTTAAGGTTATTGGGATTACACCAGTTCCCCTGATTCATACCCCTTAAAATTTCACTTCCAACGCCTGTTCCATTTCCTTTTCCAAGGAAAGATGCAATTACGATCGGAAACTGCATGAGTGAGGACGCAAAAATAATCGGAATAACTCCGGCGGTATTCACTTTAAGCGGAATGTGCGTCGACTGTCCGCCGTAGGTCTTTCTTCCGACTACCTTTTGAGAGTACTGTACCGCAATACGTCTTTCGCCGTCCTGAAGAATAACGACAAACACTACCAGCACAATAATAATCGCAAGAATAATAACAACCGCAAGTCCTCCTGAGGCAATACTCTTTCCTTTTACGAACTGTTCAAAAAGGCTTGCCATATCACTTGGTATACGTGAGACAATATTGATTACCAACACGATAGAAATACCGTTGCCCACACCTTTTTCCGTAATTCTTTCGCCAATCCACATCAGGAAAGCGGAGCCCGCCGTCAGCGTGAGAACTACAATCGCCGCATTTACAAAATTATATTCTACCAGAAGTCCCTGACGTCCGAATCCCACTGCCATCGCCGTGGACTCGATGAGTGCAAGTCCCACTGTCAAATATCTTGTAATTGCCACAATTTTCTTTCTTCCGTCCTCTCCTTCCTTTTGCATATCCTCAAGCTTGGGAATTGCAATCGTAAGAAGCTGCATAATAATGGAAGATGTAATATACGGGGTGATACTTAAAGCGAATACGGACATCTGTTCAAAAGAACCGCCGGTGAAAGCGTTAAACAGATTAAACGCTTCCCCGGAATTCTGTGCAAAAAAGTCCTGAATATATTTTGAATTGACTCCCGGTGTCGGCAGCTGAGATCCTAATCTTATCACGATTAACATCAAAAACGTATATCCGATCTTTTTACGGATATCTTTAATCCCCCATGCCCTTCGGAACGTTTCTAACATTAGATCACCTCTGCTTTTCCACCTAACGCCTCAATCTTGGCTGCAGCGCCTGCACTGAACGCATTTGCCTGAACAGTAAGCTTTTTCGTAAGTTCGCCGTTTCCAAGAATCTTAACACCGTCTCTTGCATTCTTAATAATACCCTGCTCAAGCAATGTCTCTACAGAAACAACCGCATCATTATCAAATACTTCAAGAGCGCTTACATTGATACCAACAATATCTTTGGAATTTCTGTTTGTAAATCCTCTTTTTGGTATTCTTCTATATAACGGCATCTGACCGCCTTCAAAACCTGGTCTTGCTCCGCCGGAACGAGCCTTCTGGCCTTTATGTCCCTTGCCGGCTGTCTTGCCATTCCCAGAACCATGTCCGCGTCCTCTTCTGAAATTATCATTCTGTTTTGCTCCGTCAGCAGGTCTTAAGTTTGATAAATCCATTGTGACACCTCCTTCTCTGAATTCTAATCTTTACGCTTCTTCTACCTTTACCAGGTGCTCTACCTGTTTAATCATACCTCTCGTTGCTGCATTATCCGGCAATTCAACTGTTTTATTTAATTTCCTCAAGCCTAATGCTTCTACAGTTTTCTTATGCTTCGGCACAGCACCAATCGTAGATTTTACTAACGTGACTTTTAAGTTTGCCATCTCTTATCTACCTCCTTAGCCTAAGATCTCTTCAACAGATTTACCGCGAAGCTTTGCTACCTCCTCCGGGGTTTTAATCTGACGTAAACCATCAATAGTAGCCAGGACAACATTCTGCTTGTTGTTGGAACCAAGAGATTTCGTACGAATATTCTTAATTCCTGCCATCTCGATTACGGCACGTGCCGGACCCCCGGCGATAACTCCGGTACCTTCCGGAGCCTTCTTAAGAAGTACAGAAGCTCCTCCGAATTTACCGATAAAATCATGTGTTATACTTTCACTCTCGTCTAACGCTACAGTGATAAGATTTTTAGCCGCATCCTCTTTTCCCTTGCGGATTGCCTCCGGAATTTCTGTAGCCTTTCCTAAACCTGCACCAACATGGCCGTTTCCATCACCGACAACTACTAAAGCTGTGAATCTCATATTACGGCCACCCTTAACAACTTTGGTTACACGCTTAATTGACACTACTTTTTCATTTAACTCTAACTGACTAGCATCAATACGTTCTTGTTTCATGTGTGCTCCTCCTCCTAGAAATTCAACCCAGCTTCTCTAGCTGCGTCTGCTAATGCCTGAATCTTACCCTGATATATGAAGCCGCCTCTGTCAAAGACAACATCCTTAATACCTTTTTCAATCGCTTTTTCTGCAATCACTTTTCCTAAATACGCCGCTGCCTCAACATTGTTGGTCTTCTCTAAATTCGCTTTCACGTCTTTCTGAAGAGTGGAAGCGGAAACCAGTGTATTCTGGGCTGTATCATCAATAATCTGAGCATACATATGATTGTTGCTTCTAAACACTGCCAAACGAGGACACTCGGCAGTACCGCTCAAACGGTTACGTAATTTTTTGTGCTTATTAACACGAACAACACTTCTTGATTTTTTGCTAACCATTTTTACACTCTCCTTTCTTATTTCTTACCAGTCTTACCGACTTTACGCCTAATCACTTCATCAGCATACTTGATACCCTTGCCCTTATATGGCTCCGGTCTTCTCTTATCTCTGATTTCAGCCGCATACTGGCCTACTTTTTCTTTATCAATACCTTTTACGATAATCTTATTTTGTCCTTCCACAACCACTTCCAGACCTTCCGGATCAATCATCTCAACCGGATGAGAGTATCCGAGATTCAGTGTCAGCTTGTTTCCGGACTTTGCAGCTCTGTATCCGACACCGTTTACCTCGAGAACCTTCTCATATCCTTTGGATACGCCGATTACCATATTGTTAATCAGTGTTCTTGTAAGGCCGTGCAGGGATTTCATCCTTTTCAAATCATTCGGTCTTGTTACAACGACCTCTGCACCCTCTGCTTTAATCTCCATCTCCGATGGAAGTTCTCTTTCGAGCGTTCCTTTCGGACCTTTCACAGTCACTTTATTATTTTCTGCAACCACAACAGTTACGTCTGCCGGAATTGCGACCGGCAGTCTTCCTATACGTGACATTGCCAAATCCTCCTTAACTTAAATTCTCGGAATGAATCTGTGTTCATTCTGTTTTCAGTTACCAAATATAGCACAGTACCTCTCCGCCTACGCCGAGCTTTCTTGCTTCTTTGTCGGTAATTACACCCTGGTTTGTTGAAATAATTGCCGTACCCAGTCCGCCGAATACCTTCGGGACATCTGCACTGCCCGCGTATACGCGGAGACCCGGCTTGGAAATCCTCTTAAGCCCTGTAATAACCTTTTCATTCTTATCCACACCATACTTTAATGTAATATGGATGGTCTTAAATACGCCGTCTTCAACGAGATCATATTTCTCGATATAGCCTTCATCTAACAGGATTTTTGCGATAGCAAGCTTCATTTTGGATGAAGGCACATCTACTGTATCATGTTTCGCAGTATTTGCATTACGGATTCTTGTAAGCATATCTGCAATTGGATCACTCATGGTCATGAATCGTTTTCCTCCTTTTTCTTTTATAAGGTTTCTTATAACGGAACAGGCTCCGTGCGCCTAAGTTCAGCTTTCGCCTCCGGCTCGGCTTCACTAACGCTTGGGAGCGGCCTTCTCACTAGACTCGGCCGGCGCTGACGCTTGGCCTCGCCAAGTGTTCAGTGCCTACCAACTTGATTTCTTAACGCCTGGGATCTGTCCTTTGTACGCCAGTTCACGGAAGCAAACACGGCAGATTCCATATTTTCTCAAATATGCGTGCGGACGTCCGCAAATTCTGCAGCGGCTGTACTCTCTTGTGGAGAATTTCTGCCTGCGCTGCTGTTTTACTTTCATTGCTGTCTTAGCCATAATTTACCTCCTTATTTTGTAAACGGCATGTTGAACTGTTTAAGCAGCTCACGGGCCTCTTCGTCTGTTTTCGCTGTTGTAACAAAGATAACGTCCATACCTCTTACCTTGTCTACCTTATCATACTCAATCTCAGGGAAAATCAGCTGCTCTTTAATACCAAGGGCGTAATTTCCTCTTCCGTCAAATGCGTTCGGATTCACTCCTCTGAAGTCACGTACACGAGGCAGCGCAAGATTAATCAGACGGTCAACGAATTCATACATCTTCTCGCCTCTTAAAGTAACTTTACAGCCGATTGACATACCTTCTCTCAGCTTAAAGTTGGCAACGGACTTCTTTGCCTTACAGATTACGGCTTTCTGTCCTGTAATCTTCTCAAGATCAGCAACTGCTGAATCTAAAAGCTTTGCATTGTCTTTTGCTTCGCCGACACCCATGTTGATTACAACCTTATCAAGCTTCGGCACTTCCATAATATTCTTATAACCAAATTTCTTCGTCATAGCATCCACGATTTCATTCTGGTACTGTTCTTTCAGTCTACTCAAAGCCTTGAACCTCCTTCCTCTAATTAATCAATAACTTCACCTGTTGATTTTGCGTAACGTACTTTCTTATCGCCGTCCATTTTAATTCCTACTCTTGTAGCTTTGCCTTTGTGCACATACATTACGTTAGAGGCATCAATAGGCCCTTCCTGATGAACGATTCCTCCGTTCTGATTGGCAGCGCTTGGTTTGGTATGCTTTGTAACCATATTCACACCCTCGACATATACTCTGCCGTTCTTCTTGTCTACAGCGATAACTTTACTTTCTTTATCTTTATCTTTTCCGGCAATCACCTTAACGGTATCACCCTTTTTAATTTTTTCCATTGACATCTTAAAGCACCTCCTTATAACACTTCCGGAGCCAGGGATACAATTCTCATGAACTGCTTATCACGAAGCTCTCTTGCTACAGGCCCGAAAATACGGGTTCCTCTTGGTGTCTTATCGTCTTTTATAATGACAGCGGCATTCTCGTCAAAACGGATATAAGAACCGTCCTTACGGCGCGTACTCTTTACGGTACGGACAACTACAGCCTTTACTACATCGCCTTTTTTAACAACGCCGCCTGGTGTTGCATCTTTAACAGTCGCAACAATGATGTCGCCGATACTTGCGTATCTTCTTGTTGAGCCGCCAAGTACACGGATACACAGTAACTCTTTTGCACCTGTGTTATCTGCCACTTTCAGTCTGCTTTCTTGCTGTATCATGCAGGTTTCCCTCCTTATATTATTTCACTTTTTCCATAACTTCGACAAGTCTCCATCTCTTATCCTTAGATAACGGCCTTGTCTCCATAACTCTTACCTTATCGCCAATGTTGCACTCATTTGCCTCATCATGTGCTTTTAACTTATAGGTTCTCTTTACAATCTTTTTGTAAAGCGGATGTTTTACATGATCTTCAACAGCAACTACTATGGTCTTATCCATTTTATTGCTGACAACCTTACCAACACGGGTCTTCCTAAGATTTCTTTCCATAGCGTTACTCCTTTCCCTTTGCCGTAATCACGGTCTGGATTCTGGCAATATTTCTTCTTACTTCTTTAATTCTGCTTGTATTGTCTAACTGATTCGTTGCGTTCTGGAATCTTAAATTAAAAAGTTCCTTTTTAGCAGCTACTAATTCTTCGTTCAGCTCTGCAGCTGATTTTGTTTTTAAATCTTCTACAAATGCACTAATTTTCACTGTTATCACCGCCTTCTAAGTCTGCGCGAGAAACTATTTTACATTTACAGGGCAGCTTGTGTGTTGCAAGACGAAGAGCTTCCTTTGCCACTTCCTCTGATACACCCGCGATCTCAAACATTACGCGGCCTGGCTTTACAACTGCTACCCAGTACTCTAAGGATCCTTTACCAGAACCCATACGTGTCTCAGCTGGTTTCGTAGTTACAGGTTTATCCGGGAATATTTTAATCCATACCTTACCGCCACGCTTGATATAACGTGTCATAGCGACACGGGCAGCCTCAATCTGATTTGATTTAATCCAGCATGGCTCCGTTGCAATAATACCATATTCACCGTTTGTAATCTGATTTCCACGAAGTGCTTTTCCTTTCATGGAACCACGGAATTGTTTACGACGTTTTACTCTTTTTGGCATTAACATGATTTATCTCTCTCCTTCCTTTGCTGCTTTTTCCGGAAGAACTTCGCCTTTATAGATCCATACCTTAACACCAACTTTTCCGTAAGTTGTGTCAGCCTCAGCGAATCCGTAGTCAATGTCTGCTCTCAATGTCTGAAGAGGAATCGTACCCTCGCTGTAGAACTCTGTACGAGCCATATCGGCTCCGCCAAGACGTCCTGATACGGAAGTCTTAACGCCAAGTGCTCCTGATTTCATCGTCCTTGACATACAAGACTTCATCGCACGTCTGAAGGAGATACGATTTTCAAGCTGCAGTGCAATATTTTCTGCTACTAATTGAGCGTCTTTATCCGGTCTTTTGATTTCTTTGATGTCAACAATTAGCTTCTTGTCAGTAAATTTCTTAAGCTCACCTTTTACTTTTTCTATCTCTGCTCCGCCCTTACCGATTACAACACCGGGCTTTGCTGTGTGAATAGCAATTTTTACACGGTCGGATGCTCTCTCTATCTCAATTTTAGAAACACCGGCACTGTATAATCTCTTTTTAAGATACGTTCTGATTTCATGGTCTTCTACTAAGTAATCTGCGAAATCTTTTTCTGCATACCATCTGGAGTCCCAGTCTTTGATAACGCCGACTCTTAAGCCATGAGGATTAACTTTCTGTCCCATGATTGCCCTCCTTATCTTTCATCAAGCACAAGTGTAATATGGCTCATTCTCTTTTCGATCCTGTAAGCTCTTCCCTGTGCTCTAGGTCTGATTCTCTTCATTGTTGGTCCTTTGTTCGCATAAGCCTCTGCAATATAAAGATTCTCAGCATTCATACCGTTATTGTTCTCAGCATTTGCAATTGCTGACTGTAATAATTTCTTTATTAATCCAGAAGCATATCTTGGATTATATGTCAAAATACCAAGCGCTGTAGTCACATCCTTACCTCTGATGGCATCCAATACGAAGCATGCTTTCTGAACAGAAACTCTTGCGTAAGATAACTTAGCAGAAGGTCTTGTATCTTTGTTCGCATTTCTTTCTCTCTTAATCTGGGATCTGTGTCCTTTAGCCACGGATGAACCCTCCTTTCACAATGTAATTATCTAACTCTTGATTTCTTTTCGTCTTTTCCATGTCCTCTGTATGTTCTGGTAGCGACAAACTCGCCGAGCTTGTGTCCAACCATATCCTCTGTTACGTATACAGGTACATGCTTTCTTCCGTCGTGAACGGCAATTGTATGTCCAACCATGCTTGGAAAAATTGTAGAACGGCGTGACCATGTCTTAATTACGGACTTGTCACCGGAAGCGTTCATAGCATCAATCTTTTTAAGCAGGCTTGCATCTGCGAATGGTCCTTTTTTAATTGAACGTGCCATATAAGTTAACCTCCTCCTCGAAACTATTTAATCGCTCTGCCATCTCGTCTTCTTACAATCATCTTGTTAGAAATCTTATTCTTCTTCCTGGTCTTAAGGCCAAGTGCCGGTTTACCCCAAGGTGTACACGGACCCGGACGTCCGATTCCGGTCTTACCCTCGCCGCCGCCGTGCGGATGGTCATTCGGGTTCATAACAGAACCGCGCACTGTCGGCCTGATACCCATATGGCGCTTGCGGCCCGCTTTGCCGATATTAATCAGGTTGTGGTCGCCGTTTCCTACAACTCCTACAGAAGCTCTGCAGGCAATCGGAACCATTCTCATCTCGCCTGACGGAAGTCTTAATGTCGCATACTTTCCTTCTTTTGCCATAAGCTGCGCACTGTTTCCGGCCGAACGAACCATCTGCCCGCCCTTTCCGGGGTGAAGCTCGATGTTATGAATCTGTGTACCCACCGGAATCTCTGAAAGCGGAAGACAATTTCCCACTCTTACCTCGGCCTCCGCTCCGTTCATAACTTTCATGCCGTCCTTAAGTCCCTCCGGCGCAAG
The DNA here is from genome assembly GCA_946552115.1 of uncultured Lachnospiraceae bacterium. Lineage (GTDB taxonomy): Bacteria > Bacillota > Clostridia > Lachnospirales > Lachnospiraceae > CAPEBR01. The sequence continues at coordinate 55,167 of CAMNRH010000006.1, read as the reverse complement.
AATGTAAGCTTTCTCGCCGTCCTCATAGCAAATAAGCGCAATATTTGCCGAACGGTTCGGATCATACTCAATACCGATTACTTTAGCCGGTATCCCGTCTTTTCTTCTCTTAAAATCAATAATTCTATATTGCTTCTTAGTTCCGCCTCCGCGGTGTCTAACAGTAATTTTCCCCTGATTATTACGTCCTGCCTGTCTGCTCTTCGGAGCTAACAGAGATTTTTCCGGAGTCGTCTTTGTGATTTCCTTGAAATCAGATCCGGTCATCTGTCTTCTGGAAGGCGTATATGGGCGATATGTTTTAATTCCCATGATTGCTTCTCCTTTCAATACAATTTACAGTCCCTCGAAAATCTCAATATCCTTGCTGTCAGCGGTAAGCTGGACAACAGCCTTTTTCGTCTTAGCCGTTCTTCCGAACTTATACGTGCCGCGGACTCTCTTTTTCTTACCGTCAAGATTTATCGTATTAACGCTTTTGACCTTTGTTCCTTCGAACATCTTTTCAACAGCTTCTTTCACCTGTGTCTTTGTAGCTTCCGGATGTACTAAGAAAGTATATTTCTTTTCTCCCATAAGCTCCATACTCTTTTCCGTTATAACCGGCTTAAGGATTACATCATAATATTGAACGTTAGCCATTATGCGTACACCTCCTCGATATCACGAACAGCGGCCTTTGTCGCAATCACTGTGTCATATTTTAAGATGTCATACACATTAATTGTATTTGTCTTCGCCGTCTTAACATCTGCGATATTTCTTGCAGACAGCTCGGCATTTGTATTGCCGTCTTCTAATACTACCAATGCTTTTGATACATCCAGATTCTTTAATACTGCCGCAAATTTTTTCGTCTTTGCTTCCTCAAACGCAAGCTCGTCAACTACGATGAATTTCTTCTCCTCCACTCTGGAAGTGAGCGCTGACAGAAGCGCAGCTCTTTTTTCTTTCCTGTTCATCTTAAATGAATAATCTCTCGGAACCGGGGCAAATACCACTCCACCGCCTGTCCACTGAGGAGCTCTTGTGGAACCCTGCCTTGCATGGCCTGTTCCCTTTTGTCTCCACGGTTTTCTTCCGCCGCCGGAAACTTCAGAACGTGTCTTCGCTTTCTGTGTTCCCTGACGCTTATTTGCAAGCTGATTCACAACCGCCATGTGTACAAGATGTTCATTTACCTCAACACCAAATACCGCATCGCTTAAATCGATTGTCCCAACTTCTTTGCCTTCGATATTATAAACAGATACGTTTGCCATCTTAAGTCTTCCTCCTTCCTTAACAAAAACCTAGTTAGCTTTTACGGCTTCTTTAATAGTTACTAAAGATTTCTTCGGTCCCGGTACAGATCCCCTGACAAGAAGAAGATTATTTTCTGCGTCTACGCGTACAACCTCAAGATTCTGGATTGTAATCCTTTTATTTCCCATCTGTCCCGGCATCTTCTTTCCCTTGAATACCTTGCTCGGATCGGAAGCGGCGCCGTTGGAACCTGCGTGACGGTGGAACTTGGAACCATGTGTCATAGGTCCTCTGTGCTGATTGTGTCTCTTAATCGCACCCTGGAATCCTTTACCTTTTGAAATTGCAGTGGCGTCTACCTTGTCTCCGACCTCAAAAATATCAACCTTGATTTCCTGTGCAAGCTCATACTCGCCCTCGAGCTTAAACTCTCTTACAAATCTCTTTCCGGATACGCCGGCCTTTGCAAAATGTCCCTGCATAGCCTTTGTAACGCCGTGGCGGTGTACGGTTTCTTTCCTGCCGCTCTTGTCTTTATTCACAATCTTTTCTTTTTTGTCAACGAAGCCTACCTGCACCGCACTGTAACCGTCGTTCTCCACCGTCTTAATCTGTGTTACTACACAAGGTCCTGCCTGAAGAACCGTTACCGGTGTAAGCGTGCCGTCTTCGCTGAAGATTTGAGTCATTCCGACTTTTGTCGCTAAAATAGCTTTCTTCATTATAATTACCTCCTGTGATTTACAGCGGAACGCAAGTCTCCTGCGTTCATCCTAAATAATAGGAACTACTGTTTACCTGCTTTTCATTTTGATATCAATGTATACGCCGGCCGGCATTTCCAGTCTTGACAGTGCGTCAACCGTCTTCTGGGTCGGTGTGATGATATCGATCAGTCTCTTATGAGTTCTCTGCTCGAACTGCTCTCTGGAATCCTTATACTTGTGAACGGCTCTCAAAATTGTAACTACTTCCTTTTTTGTCGGAAGTGGTACGGGACCGCTCACCTGTGATCCGTTTTTCTTTACAGTTTCGATGATTTTCTTAGCGGACGCATCTACTAACTGATGGTCATACGCTTTCAAAGTGATTCTCATTACTTGACTTGCCATAAAAAAAGTCGCCTCCTTTTCGTACTTTTAACTTCAGTACGACAAGCGGTGACTGTACACTCTCCCGTGTGTGTCGTGAGAACCTCACACGCCGTTATCGGTGCCTGACAACTATCTTTCAGTTACTTATGCGCGATAACGAATATTGGTGATACAGTGACTTGTCGCCAGTTTCCTAACTTGACATTCGCTCCACGGAAAACCTACCATATTATGTAGCAACCTCTCGCTTCACAGCTATCATGTCACAGCTTTTTCAGTATATCGGATAAAGGTAAATATTTCAAGCCTTTTCTTTGATTTTTTGTACTTTTTCAGATACAATTTATTTCACATCCGCTTCCCTCCCTGACATGGTATTGCCCGTATTTACGGCAATTCGGCAATCCTTTTATTAAAAATGCACTATATTCTCCCGGATTCCACAGATTTTTTAATCAATTCATCTATTTTTTTAACAGGAAATCATTGACTTTTCTATGCTAAAATGATAAATTTAACTATAACAGAGATGATAAATCGGGGTATCGTCTTTGTTAGGAAGTTATAGTAATCATAATCTAGAAATTGGAGGGAAAAAACATGTTATTAGCACTTCAGATTTTATTTGGTGTCCTGGCAGCAGGAACCGGTATCGGACTCATCGCCGATATATTTAAAAACCGTATGGATGGACTCAAAAGCGCAACCGGCAAACAGTGGGCGTCCGGCTTCACAGTAGGTATTGTCGCTAACTTCCTTGACACTCTTGGCTGCGGTTCTTACGCGCCATCCACATTCATGTACAAACTTTTTAATCAGATCGATGACATTGACATCCCGGGTACTCTGAATATCGGAGATACTTTCCCGGTTATTTTCGAGGCATTTATCTTTACGGCTTCTGTTGATTGTGATCCTATGTTCCTGTGGATAATGTACATATGTGCAGCGATCGGTTCTTTCGGATTTGCAACTATCGTAACAAAATGGCCTCGTAACAAGATCAGATATGCTCTTGGTTTCGTTATGATCCCGCTTGCACTCATCATGCTCTGCAAGAATACCGGTTTCGGTCCTTTCGGTTCCGTGGGAACAGCTACCGGATTATATGGCTGGAAGTTAATTGTAGCGGCAGGTCTTAACATTTTATGGGGCGCTTTGATGGATATCGGATTTGGTCTGTACGCGCCATGTATGGCTACCTGTCTTTTACTTGGTGTTAACGGCGATGCCTGCTTCCCGGTATTTATGGGCTCCTGTGCAGTTCTGATGCCTGCCTGCTCTATCGAGTTTATCAAGACCCACAGATACGATGTGGCACATACGATCGGTAACGCTCTCGGCGGATGTATCGGTGTATTTATCGCATGGAAAGTTGTAAAGAGCCTTCCGATGTTCTGGCTGATTAACCTTATTTGTGTCGTTCTGCTGTGGACTTCCTATACTTTAATCCATGCTGCTAACAAAGACAAGAAAGCCGGAATAGCTTAAATTAAAAATCAATAATTTATATTCAGTGATATAAATGGCTGTCCGGATGGATGGCCGTTTATATCATTATAAGAATTTCACTTTTCATGTTTTTGTAAAACATGGTTAAAAATGGAGAAAATATTATGTTTGTAAATGAATATGTAATGAATCGAAGGCGTTATGACAAGTGGGCAACTCCCAAGTTCTGGAAGTTACCTGTTTTTTATGTATACTGCGTAATATTTGCCGCCGGAGTTTTCGGCTGGATTTATTTTGACAGAGTCCAGGCACCGACAAGATGGCAGACAATCGGCGCTTTCCTGACATTTGTTGCCGTATACAGAGGCGTATTTTTCAATTGGATGCACGCTGATAAAACTTTCAGGCTTACACGTCAGAAATACTTTAACGAACAGGACTGGACTTGCAAGGTCATTGTCGGCGAAAAGAATATTTCATTGTACATCAACGGGAAAGTTAATAATAAGGTCGAGTGGACGGAAATCAGTAAACTTGAAGAAGCAAAATCTTATTTTAAACTTTCCGCCAAAGAGGGGAATGAAGGTGTCATGATAGATAAGACCTGTTTTACTGAAGGAGATGCGGAAAGCTTCAAAAAATGGATGCTTGAAAAACATCCCGAGATTGAGCACGGGCCAATCGCGCCGCCCTTTGATAAATAATTGATAAATCTTTATACGAAAAAGCGCCGCATTCCGAAATGCAGCGCTTTTTCTTTGGTATGTCATTGAGAGGTTTTTCCTCGTTGCATTGCAGTTTTGTCTATATATACAAAGCTGGGGAATGCTCCTCTAAAAGAGGAAATATATAGTAATTGGAGTTCACCGCCGCAAGACTGTTCTTGGGGGAAACAGCCGGCAGCGGCATAACTGCAATAACAACCTTAATTCCCGTTTAATATAGCACTTCTTTTTTTTATCGTCAATATAATTTTGGCAAATCGTTAAATTTTATGCAATCCACCGAACAATCCATATTTTCCGAAGATTCTTTACAGCACTTTGACACTTTAATATTATAAAGCCCCCTATATCAATTGCCATTATATGCTATTTAAACAAGCGGATACCTCTTCGTCAGCTCTCCTACTGCTTCTTTCACATTCTCAATCTGTTTAGCATCTCTCATAACCTTAACAATACTTTCTGCGATCCTGTCCATATCCGCTTCTTTCATTCCGCGGGTAGTAACCGCCGGTGTCCCGAGCCTTACGCCGCTTGTAACAAAAGGTGAACGCGGATCGTTTGGAATCGTATTCTTATTGCAGGTAATATGCGCCTCGTCCAGACGGCGCTCCAGCTCTTTTCCCGTTACCTCTTCCCCGCTCAAATCGAGAAGCATCAGATGATTGTCCGTTCCGTTTGATACAATCTTAGCGCCCCTATCCATAAGCCCTTTACACAGAGCTTTCGCATTTTTGATTATCTGCTGCTGATATTTCCTGAACTCAGGAGAAAGCGCTTCCTGAAAGCAAACAGCCTTTCCGGCAATCACATGCTCCAACGGTCCTCCCTGAATTCCGGGGAACACTGCTTTATTAAAATTAAATTTATCTGCCGCCTCCTGATTACAGAGAATCATACCTCCTCTCGGCCCGCGGAGCGTCTTGTGCGTAGTCGTTGTCGTCACATCCGCATAGGGAATCGGACTTGGATGCAGCCCAGCGGCAACAAGCCCTGCAATATGCGCCATATCCACCAGAAGATATGCCCCCGCCTCATCTGCGATTTCTCTGAACCGTTTAAAATCAATCGTTCTTGCATAGGCGCTGGCGCCTGCGATAATGAGCTTCGGGCGTTCTTTTAACGCAATTTCCCTTACCTGTTCATAATCAATCAGCCCGTCCTTTCCGACTCCGTAAAAAATATTATCAAAATACTTTCCGGAAATATTGACCGGAGAGCCATGTGTCAAATGTCCGCCGTGATCCAGATTCATTCCCAGAATTTTATCTCCCGGCTTTATCATAGCAAAAAATGCCGCCAGGTTCGCCTGCGCACCTGAATGTGGCTGCACGTTCGCATAATCGCATCCAAACAGCTTCTTTGCCCTCTCTATTGCGAGTGTTTCCACCTTATCTACACACTGACAGCCGCCGTAATACCTTTTCCCCGGATAACCTTCCGCATACTTATTCGTAAGAATACTTCCCATTGCCGCCATTACCGCTTTGCTTACCCAGTTCTCGGACGCAATCAGCTCAATATGTGAATTTTGTCTTTCCATTTCCTCTTTGATTGCGTCTGCAATTTCTATGTCTGTTTTTTCAATCTCGTCAAATGTATACATATCGTATATCCTCCTTCCATTACCGTCTCTTTTTCGGCATAACATGAACCGCTTCTCCAAAGACATCCTCCAATGCTTCCAGCACTCCTTCATTATAAGTCGGATGTGCCCGCATACCTTTCATAAGCTGTCCTGCAGTCATCTTATTTGCAACCGCAGTTACAAACTCTCCAATCATATCCGTAGCCCGGGCACACATCATCTGCGCCCCTAAAATCACGTCCGTCTCATTCTCAATAACAACCTTGATAAATCCCCGCTCTTCTTTTGTTATCAGGCTCTTTCCATTGGCGCTCATAATGAATTTCCCCGTCTTCACACCGAGCCCCTTTCCTTTTGCCTCATCCTCCGTAAGGCCTACGGAGGCTATCTCCGGATTCGTATATACGCAGCCCGGAACCGCATCAAGCTCTGCATAGGGCTTTTTCCCCGCAATGATCCCGGCAACATACGCTCCCTGCGCACTTGCCAGATGCGCAAGCTGCATTCCCTTTACCAAATCTCCGATTGCGTAAACGCCGTCTATACTGGTGGCAAATCTCTCATCCGTTACAACGTACCCCCGCTCCATCTCCGGCTTAACGCCTTCCCCAAATAAGCCTTCCGTGTTGGGACATCTCCCTGCCGCACACAGCACATATTGAGCAGAGACCCTGATTTCCTTTTCTTTCTCATTGAAAATACAGGTATATAATTCTCCCTCCTGCTCCACACGCTGTACTGCCGCGGATGTATGGACATCAACTCCGCGCTTTTTTAAAATCATTTTCAGATTCTGGGAAATCTCCTTATCCATATTCGGAATCAGCCTCGAAAGCGCCTCAATAATCGTTACCTTACACCCCAAATCCGCAAATACGCTGGCAAACTCCACACTGATTACACCTCCTCCGACAATGACAAGACTCTGCGGCAGCCGCTCTAACCGAAACAGCTCATCGCTTGTCAAAACTCCCGGCAGCAGGAATCCCGGTATCGGAAGTGTCAATGGTTTTGAGCCGGCAGCAAGAATCACATGCTCCGCCTCATAAACCGCTTCTTTCGTCTCAGAAACAACCCTGACGCGTCTGCCCTCTTCCAAAATTCCTTTTCCGAAAAGCATCTCTACGCCGTTTGCCTTAAGAAGCTGCTCCACTCCCTGACACAGCTTATCCGTCGTCTCCTCTTTATATGACAGAATGCGTCCATAATCAAAGCTTATTTCCGATGCAGTAATTCCGAACCTTTCTCCCTCTTTCATCTCCCGATACAGAGAAGCCGCATGTATCATGGCTTTTGCAGGGATACAGCCTCTGTTCAGACAGGTTCCCCCAACCCTTTTTTCTTCGACAATCGCTGTACGAAGCCCTTCCTTTGCAGCCCTGACAGCCGCCACATAACCTCCGGGTCCCGCACCGATTACAATTATATCATATTTTTCTCCCATGGCCACTCTCCTTTATAAATCCACTGTCTCCATCCATGCCCGAATCTCGTCCATCATCTGCTCCTCTTCCCTGTCCGCAGACCAATAAAGGCTTAACTCCGCGCAGATTGCGCGTCTGCTGCAGGGAATACCTTTTAAATATTTTCTTATCTGAAAGACAAACTCCGGCTTCATAGAATCGGAAAAAATATTAACATCTTCAATACGTCCGTTCTTCACTTCGAACTGCAGTGTTATCTGTCCCCATGAAAACCGCTTTGACAATTCATATTGAAAATCCAGCTTTTTACCAAAAATCCAATCCCATGAAGCAAATCTCGCTCTTCTCTCTCCAAGCTCATCCGCATCAAGGTCGTCGGTACTTCGTATCTCCGCCTTTAAACCGTACACGTCTTCAAAAGCTTTCTTAAGCGCCTCCTTAAGCTCTGGAATCGTAAGGTCCGGTATATATTCCGTTAGATTTACTACCCTCGCTTTTACAGAATCCACTCCTTTCGACTGAAGCTTCTCCTTTGACACCGTAAGATAACGCGAAAGCTCTCCCAGATTCACATGAACCATCACCGTTCCGTGATGGTAGCAGTGATCCCCCTGTTCATAAAATGCATTGCCGGAAAATTTATGACCGTCAATCAGAATATCATTACGCCACGATTTTTCCGCATGGACCCCCAGCTTCTTTACCGCGGCAAGAATAACCTCCAGCTGTCTGTCTACACTGTAATTTTCTTTCCTTACAAGAAAAGTAAAATTCAAATTCCCCAAATCGTGATAGACGGCTCCGCCTCCGGAAAGCCTTCGGACGGGAAACCCCTCCTCCTCCTGAAGCCTGCCAACGAGGCATTCTTTCCATATATTCTGATTGCGCCCAATCACAACCGTATTTCGGTTCTGCCAGAGATATAAAATACATTCATCCTTTTCGCAGCAAAGAAGCAGATACTCCTCCACCGCCAGATTTTGATAAGGCTCCGTGTCCTTACTTTCAATATAAGTTATTTTCTCAATCATAAATTTCCTCTTTCAGAGCATCATTTGGAAAACTCATATTTTAATACCGGATGTCTTGCGGCTCCAACCTCATCAAGCCTCGTTACCGGTGTATGTACCGGCGCCGCATGAAGCTCACCCGCATCCCTTTCCGCTGTTTTATACAGCTTTTTAAATACTGCAATCACCTCGTCTAACGTTTCCTTCGATTCGGTTTCCGTAGGCTCAACCATAAGCGCCTCATCGACAATTAACGGAAAATACATGGTTGGCGGATGAATTCCATTATCCAAAAGTCCTTTCGCAATATCCATCGCCGATACACCGCTTTTTTTCTTCAAATCAGAAAGGCTCATTACAAACTCATGCATACAAACCCCATCATACGCAATCGTATAACAGTCCTTAAGCTTATGCATCATATAATTCGCATTCAAAACCGCATTGCCGCTTACCTGAGGAACCCCTTCCCTTCCAAGCGTCATCAGATAAGTAAGAGCTCTTACAACTATAAGGAAATTCCCGTAAAAGCTTTTTATTTCTCCGATACTGTTCCGGGGCTTTACAAATGACAATTTTTCTCCCCTCTCAACAAGTATGGACGGAAGAAATTCTGCCAAATGCTCCTTGCAGCCTACGGGACCGCTTCCCGGGCCTCCTCCGCCGTGCGGCGTTGAGAATGTCTTATGAAGATTCAGATGGATGACGTCAAATCCCATATCTCCCGGACGAACCATGCCCATTACGGCATTCAGGTTTGCTCCGTCATAATAACACTGCCCTCCGCACTCGTGTATAATCTTCGTAATCTCCAGTATATTTTTATCAAACAAGCCGACCGTATTGGGATTCGTAAGCATCAGTCCCGCAACATCGTCTCCGGCTGCTTCTCTCAGCTTTTCCAAATCCACACAGCCGTCCTCGCCGGAGGGAATGCTGACTACCGAATACCCCGCCATAACAGCGCTGGCCGGATTGGTTCCGTGAGCCGAATCCGGAATGATGATTTTTGTCCTCTTTTTATCTCCCCTGCTGTCATGATAGGCCTTAATCAGCAAAAGGCCTGTAAACTCGCCATGTGCTCCGGCTGCCGGCTGAAACGTCATACGCTTCATACCGGTAATTTCGCACAGGTACTCCTCCGCCGTTTTCATCACTTCCAAACAGCCCTGCACTGTGTGCTCCGGCTGAAGCGGATGAATCTCCGTAAATTCAGGGAGCGCCGCCATATCCTCATTTATCTTCGGATTGTATTTCATCGTGCAGGAGCCAAGCGGATAAAAGCCGTCGTTCACCCCGTAACACTCCTTTGCAAGATCCGTATAATGCCTGCAAAGCTCGCTTTCAGAAAGCTCCGGAAGATGAAGCGCACGCTTCCTTTTATCGCTTTTCTCCGGCATAACAAGCTCTACATCACACGCGGGAATCAGGCTTAAGCCTCTTCCCTCTCTGCCTCTTTCAAATACTAGCATTTCCCGCACCTCCTGACAATATGAGCCGCTCTGTCCATATCCTCTTTCCTGTTCATCTCCGTGCAGCACCACAAAACTCTGTATTCGTCAAGCGGATAACCGCCGAGTATTCCCTCTGCCTCCAAATCGGCAAGAATCTTTTCCGCAGGCATATCGGATACCGTGACAAATTCATGGAAGAAAGAGCCTTTATTTTCTATGGTACATCCCGCCTCCTCCAAAAGCTTTGCCATATAATGTGCTTTTGACATACACTGAACCGCTATATTTTTCAAGCCCCCGCTTCCGACCGCGGACAGATAGACGCCTGCCGCCAGCGCGCACAGAGCCTGATTTGAGCACACATTGCTGGACGCCTTTTCCCTCCGGATGTGCTGTTCCCTGGCCTGTAAGGTCAGTACATATCCCGTCTTTCCGTTTTTATCAACCGTCTGACCTACGATTCTCCCGGGAAGCTTTCTCGTCATTTTAGACACGCATGCCATAAATCCAAGATAAGGACCTCCGAATGCAAGAGAAAGCCCCAGCGGCTGTCCGTCGCCGACTGCAATATCCGCCCCGTATTCTCCCGGCGTTTTCACAACGCCAAGCGAAATCGGGTTCACGCTCATAATATATTTTGCTCCGACACCATGTGCAATCTCGCCGATAGTCCCGGCCTCCTCCATATTTCCGTAATAATTCGGATGCTGGACGCACACGCAGGCCGTCATCTCGTCTATCATATCCTCAAGCGCTTTTCTGTCTGTAACGCCGTCCTTTTCCGGAATAATGACAAGCTCCGTACCGCTCCCTGAGCAGTAGGTTTTCACCGTTTCCAGAATATAAGGATTCACTGCTCCTGAAACTAACGCCTTTTTTCTCTTTCTTTCACAGCACATCGCAATACTTTCCGCCACCGCGCTTGCCCCGTCGTACACGGATGCATTCGACGCGTCCATACCGGTAAGCTCGCAAATCATCGTCTGATATTCAAAAATCGACTGCAAAATTCCCTGACTGATTTCTGCCTGATACGGCGTATATGCCGTCAGAAAATTTTCTTTGGAAATAACACTTTTTACAACGGACGGTATAAAATGCCTGTATGCCCCCGCTCCGCGGAAACATACGGAAAATACCCGGTTCCTCCCCGCTATCCGCCGCATCTTTTCTCTTACCTCCAGCTCTGTCATTCCTGACGGTATTTTAAGCTCTCCGTTTATCTTTACTTCCTCCGGAATATGCCTGAACAGCTCCTCCATAGAGTCAAAACCTGTTTCAGCAAGCATTTCCTTTTGTTCTCTTTCCGTACCTGGGATATAGCTTCCCATAAAGCGTCCACCGCCCTTCCTTTACTCATTCCCGCTTTCCACAAATGCCTGATATTCCCCGGCAGACAAAAGCTCTTCTTTTTCGGTAATATCCTTTACCCTTACAAACCACGCTTCATAAGGAGCCTCATTAATTTTCTCCGGAGCATCCAAAAGCTCTTCATTCACCCCGCATACAGTTCCGGATAGCGGCGCATATACGTCCGATACTGCTTTTACCGATTCTACATCGGCAAAAGACTCTCCCATGGAAATCTCGTCTCCCTCTTCCGGAAGATTTACAAATACAAGGTCTCCAAGCTCTGACTGCGCATAGTCAGTAAGACCGATAATGGCCTCGTCTCCCTCTTCCTTCACCCACTCATGTGATTTTGAATACAATAATTCCTCTCTTAATTCCATTGTCTTATCTCCTTTTCTTTGTTTTTTCTATTTACTTCTTTTATAAAACGGCAGTGCCACAACCTCCGCCTCGATTCTGCGTCCCCTTACTTCAACCTCGATCTTATCACCCCGCGTTACGCTGCCGTCCTCTACCAGTGCCATTGCAATCGGATATCCGAGATACGGACAATGTGTTCCTGATGTTGTCATTCCAATCTTCGCTTCCCCGGAAAATACTTCCTGACGCTCTCTGATAACTCCCCGTCCGATTACCTTAAGCCCGATACGCTTCCTGCTAAAGGCCGGATTATCTGTAAGCTCCGCTTTTCCGATAAAATCCCCTTTATTCATCTTTACCGCAAATCCAAGCCCTGCCTCCAAAGGTGATACCGTATCATCCATCTCATGCCCGTAAAGCGGCATAGCAGCCTCCATACGAAGTGTATCCCTTGCTCCCAGACCACAGGGAATTAAGCCTTCCTCTTTTCCGGCCTCAAGCAAAATATCCCACATCTTTTCTGCCTGGCTGCTGTTAAGGTAAAGCTCTACGCCGTCCTCACCCGTATAACCTGTTTTGGATACGATACACGGTATACCCGCAACCTCAGCATCAAAGACCGCATAATAATATTTTTCCGGAATATTTTCTTCACCTGTAAGCTTCTTTAGAATCTCCATCGCTTTCGGTCCCTGCAGCGCAAGCTGCGCGTACTGCCCGGATATATCTGTAAATGTAACCTCCCCGAACTGATGGTCAAGCATCCACTGATAATCCTTGTCCTTATTCGACGCGTTTACAACAATAAAATAATGCCCGTCCGCTTTTTTATATACAATCAAATCATCTACCGTTCCGCCCTTATCATTACACATGGGGTTGTATCTTGCCTGCCCGTCTTTCATGTTATCAAAATTATTAGTCAGAATCATCTGCAGATTCGAAAGAGAATCTTTTCCCTCACAGAGAATCTCCCCCATATGGGATACGTCAAACAATCCTGCCTGCGTACGGACCGCCATATGTTCTTTTATCACACCGGTCCCATACTGCACCGGCAGAAGATAGCCTCCAAAGGATACCATCTTCCCTCCTGCCTTTACATGTGCCTCATAAAGAGGGGTTTTTAATTCCATATTCTTATCCTCCTTTTCTACAGCAGCTTCGCTTCTGTAAAACAAAAACAGGAAACCGTTTTATCCAAAAAGGATATCACAGTTCCCTGTCGTTCATTCTTCAGAGCATTGTCCAAATTCGATTCCTTTGCCTGAGAGTTTCGAGTCTCCTCTTGCCCCTTCGGCGTTTTTATAAATAACTGATAAAAATCTCTCTCGAATTCTTCAGCCAATTACTTGCCATTTGTTTTGTCTTATTATATTCTACGAAAAAAACAATTGTCAACCAATCTTTTTGTTCACTTTGCCTTAAAATATTGATATTATTTTCACAATCTTGTTATGCATTTCACACTGTGCGCCGAAACCCTTGTCATATAAAGGATTTCGGAAGCTTTAAAATGATCTCTCTATTCATATTCCCAATAAAAGCCATGCGAATTTTCAATGTACTGTTTGCTCTCGGCCGTGTAAGGATACACGCCGTTAATTATGTTTAAATCACAAAAAAAAGGTATCTGTAAGTTTTCTTTATACTTCCGGATACCTTTTATTATGTAATATTATTATTTATTCATTTGATCTTTCTGTCTCATCTTAAGTTTAAGGAGCGCTTTTGCTTTCAGGCAATCCAACTCCACCACATTATTCTCTCCAACTACATTCGTCTCCGTACCGTCGGCGCTTTTATTAATATCTACAATCCCGTCCAAATAATCATTGGTAACTACAAATTGCGCCACCGTACCGCTAAAATTGAGCCCTGTAACAGGAATCCCTCTGATTCCGAGCTGCTCGCAGGTATTTGTAAAATCCACATCACTGTTTCCCCATCCGTCAGAGGATATAATAACCCCATCCGCACGCATTGCCTCCGCCCATACGGCAGAACGCGTCCCCACCAGCATCTTATCCTTATTATCATCCGGCGTCCCCACCAGCAGAATTCCCATTAAATCCAAATCCGTATCCTTCGATACTACATCTAAAAGCGGATCTCTGAAATGATGCAGTGTTGTTTCTTTCGTTGATGGTCCAATTCCCATAATTTCCCGCCTCCTTACTGCATGGAACGGATAATTCCGTCTCTGTACTCGTTGGGTGTTACCAGAATGGGCATATTACCCATATCTATAATAGAGCGTCCGCCTTCAACTCCGGAAGGCTCATTGGAAAAGAAATGTGTATCATACATCGCTCCCTGGCCTGCCACCTGTTTAATAATCAAAACCCGTTTTTTTCCTGGCCTTACAATATCGTGATACTCATGACGCTCTGTACATTTTTCGCCTTTAAATTTTTTAAGCTTTTCGCGGTAGCTCTGAACAAATTTATCACATGCCCGGTGAGCCGCAGTCGGACCCGGCCGTTCCTGACCCATGCCCGCGGCAAGCGTTACGTCAAAGGAGATAATATAATCGTTGTCTCCCGGAGTACCTGCCCGGTTCAAATACAGCTGCTCCTTTAAATTTCCTTCCGAAGAGCCAAATTCATGACACTGCTTGCCATTTACATCTACACCTGTCAGCATCACATAAACTCCGGTAACCGTATGGGTAATCCCGTCCCCGATTTTCCCAAGCACCTTTGTAGATATAGGAATAATATCCATAATGGTATTGGTCCATCTGTCATGAGTGCCGGGTCTGATAATCTGAATATCAATTTTCTCTATGTATTGCTCTTCGGCAACAAGTGCGTCCAGCATCTCTTTGCTTACCATCATATGTCCGTCAACCGTAATGTCATTATGTTCACCCCATACGACATCTGTCATATGAAATGCTTTTATAACCAGACGTCTCAAATCCCTTACCTTATCAGCCAACTTTCTTTTACCTCCATATCAAATTTTAAAAAAGGGCAGATGAAATAACATCTGCCCTCATAACACTCCTGCTAGATTTTAGCTACATACTCAAATGGCAGCGGAACAATCTTTCCAGGTGTCTGGATTTCAATTAACTGCTCAAGAGTCGCCTTTACAATCTGCGTCTGCTGTTCAACATTGTGCGGTCCGCCTGCGTTTGCACCCATAGGAACAAGCGGAGCAACTGCACGAGGAGTTCCGGTCTGACGTACAACCGGAGGAAGAGCTGCAATAATAATTGTAGGAATTCCAGCTTCTTCAATCGCTCTCTGCACCAATACTGCAGAGCGGTGGCAGGTACCTCAGCCAGCGGTGAGAACTACTGCGTCAACATCCTCTTCTTTGAACATCTGCGCGATAGCCGGTCCGGTTTCACCCTTAAATTTCTCCTGGTTTCCGCCGCCGCCCATAAATCCTGCATGAACAGGTGCACATGCCCTTATAAAGCCTTCTGCTGCCAGCTCATGAATTCTGTCAATTGGGAACATACAGTTGATGTCCTTATTAACATCACTGTTATCATATCCGCCGTGGGATACCATCAGATCGCTTGATGGTGTTGTATTCTCTATCTTTCTCCATGTGAAATCACCGGCAAGATTAAATCTTTCCTGATCTTTCTTATGAACGCCTGCCGCCGTAGCAAGAGCAATAGACATATCCTTAAGCTCTTTTGTTACAGGAGTCCATACAGACGGTGGAGTAATAGGAACGAATATTTCTGATTGTAAACCTTTAACAACCGTTAAACTCATTTTTAGACCTCCTTATTATCCAAACGCTTACGCATCTCTTCTTGTTTGCGCCGTTCTTTTTCAATGTTGCTGACGTACTTGTCATTTATCTCAGGCCCCAGCTGTTCGGGAAAGCTCATGTTAAAACCAACCTCCTGCCCAACTTTCGGTTCCGTATCGCAGATGAACATCCTTTTCGGAGCTTTGAAAAAGCCCAGACGTCCTTTCAGATCAATACTGATACTGCAGTCGTCAACCGCTACGATAACGCCTTCCATATATATGATTTTTCCGCCATATTTCAAACGTTCGTCATTCATTCGGGTAACACCTGATTAATCGTATTTCTCTTTACGCTTCTGGCTCATTGGCAGAGACTGCTCATTATCCACAAGGGCAATCTTCCTGTCGTATGCCGCTTCGATTAATTCAACGTTCGTAGACTTAACGTTTGGATTCCACTTTCTTTCAGCCGCCTTTACATCCTCTCCTGCCATAGCTGTCTTAAGCATAGCAAGCGCACGTACTGCATCCTCCGGACAAAGTGTATTACATCCGAGCACCTCATTTTCAATACCGGATTCAGACTTGTTATTATCAACCATGTACTGCATGTACTTGTTACCAACAACAAGCGCTCCCTGAACTGCGCAATAGGACATGCCGACTACAGGAATTCCTCTCATACCGATCTGCTCAATGTGGCTTGCAAAATCAATATGGTTATTTCCAAAGCCTTCTGTTGTAACGAAAGCTCCGTCTGCATCCATCATTTCTACGGTGTGTCCTACACGTTTGGATACATAGAATTTCTCTGCGTTAATCTGAGGAGAACCTACAAATACAACGCCGCAGAGGTCCACTTCCTCATCATGAAGAGCTTCAAGAACAAGCGGCTCTCTCCAATAATGTCTGGACATCTCTTTTGATGCAGGTCCGATACAGGTAAGCGCATGGATACATCCGTCAAGAACCTCAAGCGGAGATACACATACCGGAACATTTCCTAAGTCAACGTTTGCTCTTGCGCCAAGAACGCCAACCGGCTCTACAGGAAGGATGAAGTTGTCATGCATAGCTCCCTGTCCCATAATTTCTTTCACAATTACAACTTTCTTCTTACCCGGACGGCGAACCTGCTTAAGCTCCTGAGTCTCTGCAACAAGACTGTCGTCAAGCTTCTTCATTACCTCGCGGATTTCCTGTGTAATAATATCAAATGCTGTGTGAGCAGCCATAGGTCCGCGGCGCTCCATATTTGTCTTTTCCTGAACTACGATATTTCCTTTGATAAAAATCTCACCCTTGTCAGGACATCCCGGACGTCCCCACATAATATTCTCATCAAGATATCCTTCTGAAGAACCAAATTCACCGATCTGAACTCCGCCTTCATCAACACCTGTCAGCATCATAACAACGCCGTCAAGCACTCTTGTAACACCTGTTCCGATATCGTCGTCGCCTTCTTTTGTAGCGATTGGCTGAACATCCATGACGGTTTCGGAATAAGTATGATATAAGTCGGGAGTAATAATCTCCAGATGGAAGTCCTTTACCAACTCCTGATCAGCAATAACCTCCGCTTCAATACCCTCACGAATCGTAAGCGTTGTCCCCTCAATCTTCGTCTCCGGTCCTCTCTTAACCTCTGTAATCTTAAAATGCTTCCTTGTTAAAGACCTTACAACTTTCTCTTCCTTTACTTCCTCTGCCGGAGCTGCCGCTGCCGCCGCTGCTGCCGGTACTTCTACCACCTCTGTGCCGCCTGCTCCAAGTGCTCCTACCGGAATCTGCAGGTCAATATCCTTACCTTCTCCAATGTGAATCTTTAACACGCCGCCTGCCGTCGGAACTGCTGCTGTCGGAGCTGCCGGTGCTGCAGGCGCCTCAGGCGCTGCCGCCTCTGCCGGAGCCTCCTCTGCAGGTGCGCTCGGAGCTTTTGCACCCTCAACTACATCTGCTGTAAGCGGGCAAAGCGAATCACAAGTTTTTGCAAGTTTTGCTCCTAAAACCTCCTCGATGGTAAGACAGCCGTCAAGATTTAACAAGCCTGAATCTACCAAATCATCAAAGATAGCCGGATCTTCCAGATTTGCCGGTTCAATTGTAATGCCGCCCTCGGCTCTACAACATAATACCGCTGGATCATGCGCATGAGCTTTCGCTGTTTCAGCTGTGATTGACATATTGTTTTCCCTCCTTATTTGGTTTGTTTATTATATATACAGCCGCATTCGGTACAAGGCTTTTCTCCTCTGCAAGAGAATCGGGGGTCTCCTGCGCTCTCCTTCTGCGGACAGTAATACCAATAAATAATAATCTAAAAGTCAATATCCTGACTTACCTGCTTTGAAACTTTAAGCGTTCTGTACAGAGCATGTCCGACCGTTCTCATTACATGGTCTGTCTGGTGGAACACCTTAAGTCCCATCTTCGGGCCGGATGCCATAACCGTATTGGAGCAGTCAGAGCAGTTACCGATGATAATATATTCACACTTATCTTTCTTAAACTGCATATTATTCTTCACCTGTCCCGGACAGTTACCCGGCCTTAAGCACTTAAGCGGTGCGCCCGGTTTATTCTCAATAGCCTGCTTACATCTGCAGACGGATACAACCTTGCCGTTCATCTTTTCAGCAATCTCACGCATACGGGCCTCGCTTCCTCCGCATGCACAGACAAGAATGCCGACGTTTGCTCCGTGGAGATCCGGGAACTCAATTGTGACAAGAATACCGCCCGTTGTCTTTGTAATCGGCTCGTCAAGCTCTGCCGACCTTCCGGTAAAAGCTCCGCCCATAACAATCTCACCGTATGCTCCGTCGATTCCGCCGGCTCTCTCAATCAATTCTCCAACGCTTACACCTACCGGAACATCCATAAATACATGAGCTGCATTGCCGCCGTTAATCTTTCCGCGGACAGTAAGGTTTTTTGTGATACAGGGCTTTTTCTCGTCAATCGCCTCTGCAATCTTTGCCGCCGTCTCAAGATTTACAACAACGGCCCTCGCCGCTGACGGAAGCTGCGTCGTCGTAAGATTCACGCCAAGACATTCCCTTACTACCGCACGCTCCTCTCCCATCGGATAAATATCCGGCAGAAGATGCATGGAAATATCGGCTTCGTTCTCCAGCGCTTTCTGAAGAGTTTTTACCGCTTTCTGATTCTTTTTCTTAATAGCGAAAATTGCCTTATCCGCATTCGTAATCTCCATACAATATTTCACACCACGGATAACCTTATCACATTGTTCCTCAATCTGCCTGATATTATGCTCAAGTCCCGGCTCGCACTCTGCGGCATTAATGAGAATATATCCGTGGTCCAGCTTAAAATCTTTCGGAAGCTCTGGATTAATTTCCGGATCCAGCTCCCCCATCTCTGTTTCCTTAAGATTAATAGAAAGCTTAATTCCCGTCGGAAATCCTGCGCCTCCCATACCGACGATTCCCGCTGCCTTTACCATATCAAGCTTGCCTGCGCCCTCCGGCACGTCAAGCGGCACGAATTCATCCGGCTGTTCATCCGCCGGCTCAATAATAATACGATCCTCTGTAACTTCAGCCACTTTTCCGTACACGCTTGAAAAAATATTCGCCCCAAGTCCGGTCGGCGTCGCAATCAGAGTGCCCTTTTTCACTTCGTCCCCGGCTGAAACGATTGCCGCACACGGCGCTCCTACATGCTGACGCAGTAACATCTGTACATTTCCCATGACATCCATCTCCTTTGATTTTTTTATAAGTAAAAAATGAGGTTCTTTCAACTCACTTACTTATTCATCATCTATATATAATTTCTATAAATAAAAAACAGCATTTGATAATTATTTGACATTTAACAGGTATACTTTGGCGAGGGCATGTGGGAATCGAACCCACCCGGGACGCTCCTAACGCCCCACACTGGTTTTGAAGACCAGGAGGCACACCAGTCACCCAACTACCCCCAAACTAATTTTTGCGATATAACAATAGCATAATTTATCACATATTTCAACAGTTTTTCATTAAATTAATAATAGCAAAAAGGCATTGACTTTTCAAGGGTTTTCGTCCATAATAATTATAGAAAGACTGAACGGGATACTAGAACGTAGTCTAATTGTTATTATTTTATCGGTGTTTATCAGTGTGTTTGTATTTTTATATATTTACTTCTATTATTATTTAATGAAAAAGGCGCTGTGAAAACATGGGAGTTTTCAGGTGTTTTTATAACTTGCTCATAGAAGATTTCTATGAGTGCAAAATACAATGCAGGAGGTAGCAGGATATGAAATTAGAAGCAAAAGTGAATTTTGACCGGTTTGAGGGCGCACTTCAGGTTGTAGATTCACACACAGTCGGCGAGTTTTGCCGTATCGTTATCGGCGGTTTTCCGGAGCCGCAGGGAAACACGATGATTGAAAAGAAAAAATGGATGGAAGAAAACTACGATCAGGTTCGTACCGCTCTTATGTTTGAGCCAAGAGGACATCATGATATGTTCGGTGCATTCCTGTGCGAACCGGTAAATCCGGAGGCTCAGTTCGGCGTTATGTTTATGGATACGGGCGGATACCTGAATATGTGCGGACACTGTACAATCGGCGCCGTTACCGTAGCAATTGAAGCAGGCCTTGTAGAATCTCACGAGGGCGAAAACGAGGTTGTTTTAGAGGCTCCGGCAGGCCTTATCCGTACAACTGCTATTGTTAAGAACGGAAAGGTTGAGAGCGTTACCCTTACAAATGTACCGGCATTCGTATATAAAGAGAATCAGAAAGTAACGATCGACGGAAAAGAAATTGAATTTACCATTTCTTTCGGCGGAAGCTTCTTTGCGTTAGTAGATACCACAAAGCTTGATATTGGGGAAATCAATCCAAAAACTGTTCCGGAGTATACAAAACTGGGTATGAAGATGCTCGAAGTAATCAATAAGGAAATTCCTGTAAAGCATCCTCTTCTTGATATTACAGAGGTTGACCTTGTTGAATTCTATGGACCGACACCGAATCCGGACAAGGCTACCATGAGAAATGTTGTTATCTTCGGCGATGCTATGGCAGACCGCTCGCCATGCGGAACCGGTACAAGCGCAAAGCTTGCTACACTTCATCACTGGGGAGAGATTAAGGTCGGAGAAGAATTCATCTATGAAAGCTTTATCGGCTCTTTATTCAAAGGCGTTATCAAAGAGACTACAAAGGTTGAAGATTTTGACGCGGTTATTCCTATGATTACCGGAAGCTGCTACCTGACAGGTGTCGCTACATACCTGATTGATCCGGAAGACCCATTGAAATATGGTTTCCAGGTAGGTTAATTTCTTCGGGGTTGAAATTAATCGAATATATAGATATAATAGAAACGGGTTTCTTTTAAATCCGTTTCTATTTATATACACATATATTTAAATTTTATATTAAGAAAGGACTGATGCCAATGCCACGTAAACGGCGTTCTACGAAAAGCCGCATTGTAAAGGCCGCATGGAATTTGTTCTACAAAAACGGTTATGAAAATACCACCGTAGAAGATATCATCGCTGCTTCTAAGACGTCAAAGGGCACTTTTTATCATTACTTCAAAGGCAAAGAGGCACTTCTCAATTCCCTGTCAAATCTGTTTGACGGAAAATACGAGGAGCTTGCCGCAGTGATTGACCCCGATTTATCTATTTATGATAAGCTTCTTTTTTTAAATCACGAATTATTTTATATGATTGAGACAAGCGTTGATATCAGGCTCCTCGCTTCTCTCTATTCTTCACAGCTCGTTACAAAGGATAAACGTTCCCTGGTTGATCAAAAACGCTTTTATTATGAATGGATTCTCGAACTCATCACCGACGGCTTAAAATCCGGGGAATTTAAGGATACCAGCACACCCGGGGAGCTGATGAATTTATATGCCATGTATGAACGGGCACTGCTTTATGACTGGGCCCTCTTCAAGGGACGGTATTCTCTGACTGAATACAGCGACAAATTAATGCCGCATCTATTAGATATGTTTGTTAAAGGAGTATAGCTATGGATGTTGAACCTTAAAAGACAGGTAATGTTTCTATACAAAAACATACCTGTCTTTTTCATCTTCAGAATTCTAAACCATACACTCGTGCATTTCCTCTTCCCTGATTCCGGCTTTCCTCATCATGGCAGCTATCTCTTCTTTTTCGGAGAGCTCAGCGCACCATGCGAGACCGCAGCCCGCCGATATTGCTCTCGGAACCGGAATAATCCGTCCCGGCACATGATATTCCTTACATGCCTTTTCCATCGCCATTGCATCAGCCGTCGTATGAAATGTTATCACAAGCTTCAGTTCTTTTTTTCTCATAATTACTCAATCACCACTTCAAAGTATCCGTCTTTCTCTGATGAAACCGGAGTTTTACCGTGATCTTTCGCATACTTCTCCACATTCATCTTCTGGTGCGGCTCTGTTACCAGCACCTTTACTGCCTCTGTAGCTCCCTTAAGTGCGTTTGCTGTCAGCATAAGCGGCTCCGGACAGGAAAGACCTCTTGCATCTACTTCTTTCATATTATTTACCTTCTTTCTTAGAATACTATGTATGTCTCTTTATTTCAACAATTATTTTGTTTCCTCACGCTTATGGGTAAACGCGATAATAAAACATACGATAATGCAGATAATACACGCCACCTTACCGTTAAACGGAACGGCACCGGCAACAACCTCTTTTGTCTCCGGATTCAGGGCAGTTCCACTTGCAGCCAAACCAAAATTATGGCAGAGCGCCGCCGCAAAAAACATACCGAGTACGGTTACTGCAGAATCAGAAGAGCCCTGACCTGCTAAAATCAGCTGACGAAGCGGGCATCCGCCTGCAAGAACCGCCGCGAATCCAACCGCATACATGCCAAGCGCATTCCACAGATGCTCAGAATGAGCAATCACTCCCGGAGTATTAAATCCGACTACAAAACGTCCCGTCGCCACATTAAACACCAGCATTACAACGAACAAGCCTGCAATTACACTGAATAAATCAAAGTTTTTCATTAAAATAACATCACGCATGCTTCCTGCGAAGCACATCCTGGACTTCTGAGCGAAAGCGCCGAATACAAGTCCTCCAATCAGGGATGCGATAATCGGTGCGTGAAGACTTCCCGGACCTGCCTCGCTTGCCTTTAACAGAGAGGTACCAAGCGCAAGCACAAGAATTCCCGCCATAATAACCGGCAATACAGCACCGCTTGCCTTACTCGTTACATGGGCTCTTCCTAAGCTGAAGCCCTGCTTTAAAGCAAACACACCGGTAGCAACACCCAGAATAAAGCCGACTAACGCTACCCATGCGTTCAAATCGCCTGCAGACATACGGATAATCATACGGAGCGGGCATCCTAAAAATACAAGGGAGCCAATCATAATAATCATACCCAGCACGAAACGGGTCATCGTGGAAGAGCCTGCCGTAGAACGGTACTCTTTCGTCGCGACAGAAATAATAAACGCTCCTAATACCAGACCGATAATCTCCGGTCTTGCGTACTGAACCACCTCAGCCTGATGCATCCCGAGCGCACCTGCAGTATCACGGATAAAGCAGGCAATACAGAATGCCATATTTGCCGGATTTCCCATAAATGCAAGACATGCCGCTACAAGTCCGCAGATGGCGCCGGCTAACGCCAGTTTTTTCTTTGAATCAGATAAATTCATGTTTCATTTCCTCCTTATGTTCTCTCATTCAGAATTAAGATAACTCCCTAATCCTGCGCTAATTCGCGGATGGCTGATATCGCCGTATCCACTTCTTCATCTGTGTTGTAGTGTGAGAAGCTGAATCTCACGGCTCCCTGCTCTACCGTTCCAAGCGCTTCATGCATAAGCGGTGCACAATGCCCCCCTGGTCTTGTAGATATTCCATATTCTGTAAGAAGCTCGTCACTCACTTCTGAAGAATCATAATCGCCGATGTTAAGCGTCACAATGGCACACCGGTTAAAGGTGTCAAAATCTCCGTATAGTTTTACACCCGGAATCTCTTTCACGCCGTCGTAAAACTTCCGCATAAGCCGCTGCTCTTTTTCGCGGACCGTGTCAATTCCCACCTCGTTCAAATAATCAATCGCCGCACCGAGTCCTGCAATTCCGTGTCCGTTCAGGGTTCCTGCCTCAAGCGCGGTAGGCATCTCCGCCGGATGGGTTTTGCTGTATGTCTGCACACCGCTTCCGCCGCTCTTTAACGGACGTATCGCAAGGCCCTCCCTCACGTACATTCCGCCGATTCCCTGCGGTCCCAAAAGGCCCTTATGACCGGTAAAGCATAAAACATCCACATGCATCCTCTGTACATCAATCGGAAAAACACCGGCTGTCTGAGAAGCGTCCACTACAAATAAAAGACCTCTGTTATGCGCCAGCTCCCCAACTTTCTCAATATCAATATAATTTCCGGTCAGATTTGAGCCATTCGTACAGATAATCATCTTTGTCTCCGGAAGAATTGCTTTCTCCATATCCCGCAAATCAAACATGCCCTTTCCGTCGCTCTTAATAATCGTAAGCTTTACACCCTGTTTCTCCATCTCATAGAGCGGCCGGAGAACCGAATTATGCTCCAGCATAGTAGTGATTACATGGTCTCCCGAATTCAGAAGTCCTTTGATCGCTATATTCAGACTTTCCGTAGAATTATTGGTAAATACAATCCGGCGCGCATCCTCCGCACCGAAGAAACGGCACAGCTTGTCCCGCGTATCGTAAATGACCCTCGATGCGCTGAGAGACGCTTCATTAGCACCTCTGCCGGCATTCCCCATAGAACCCATGGCGGCAGCTACCGCATCAATAACCGCCTGCGGCTTATGCATCGTAGTCGCTGCGTTATCCATATATATCATGCTTTTTCCCTCCGTTCTGCACACATTCCCTCTTAATAGTATAAGCTTTTATTCTGTTTTCGTCTAATCGAAAACCATAATGAAGAACGCCAGATATAGATAACTTCTATATCTGGCGATTCGTTTTTTAAAACACTAAATCTCATATACCTCTTTTATAACTTTAATAAATCTCTCCGCGGAATGAGACAACTGATAATTCTTATTATAAACAAGATTAATATCTCTCCCGGCATCCGCTCCGGGAATCGGAAAGGTAAGAAGACTTCCCTCTCCCTCCTCCTCCTTTGCCGCAAGCCTTGACAGAATTGTAATTCCCATTCCCTGCTTCACAGAGCGTTTAATAGTTTCCTGATTTCCGATGCTTGCAATTACGCTCAGATCCCCCACATCTATTCCTGCGGCTTTAAGCTGCTTTTCTGCCTCTTTGCGCGTTCCGGAGCCTTCTTCCCTTAAAATCAGCTGCTCTTCCTTAAGCCAGCCGATTCCTTCTATTTTCTTAAACCTCTGATATTTCTCCGTATTCGGGGTAATAACCGCAAGCTCATCCTTATAGAACGGAAGATATTTGCAATGCTTCTTTTCAAGCACCGTCCCGGTAAATCCAATCTCAACAACATGGTCTACAATCTGTGTAATCACCTCGCTGCTGTCTGTCTCCATAATCTTAAGCTGCTCATCCGGATATTTTTCCCGAAATTTAATAAGAATACCCGGAAGAAGATACTGCGCCGGTATCGTGGACGCCGCAATCGTGATGCACTGCTTCTCCTCCTCTTCTTTCTCCCCGAAACGCTTCTCTATCTTTCTTTCAAGCTCCACCATCTGTCTTGCATATTTATACAGCTCCTTACCGTCTTCCGACAGGCTCACCTCTTTTGTATTCCTGATAAACAGTCTGGTATCCAACTCCTTTTCCAATAAAGCGATATGTGCACTTATCGTCGGCTGGGTCAAAAACAATGCCTTTGCCGCCTTAGAAAAGCTTCCTCCCTCTGCTACCTGCACAAATGCCTCTAACTGTTTTAAATTCATTCGTATGCCACCCTTTCACTTTCTGCTCCTGTTTTTTTGGTCACTTTTATACTGTCCATATATTCCAGTATCGGTTTGGCACTCTTTCTACTTGTTTTAAACATATCTCTGACCTGTGCAATTGTAATGACAGAATTCTCTTTCAGTCTGTTCCGGATAATTTTTTCGGCTTCATCAATATAAGATTTCCTTGTGTACATATCTTCAGAGATTTTCACAATCCTCTTTTCCTCAAGCAATATATTCAAAATATCATCCGTCACATCAGCGGGGATATCCCCAAAGTCAATTTCCGAATATCTGACAAAATCATAACCGGCTTTCCCGAAAACATCCAAAAGTTTCCCTGACACCTTGTCATAGACCTCGTCCTTTCTCACCCCATACTCCGGAGTACACAGATATTCCTCCACGCGCTTTACCCTGCCCTCCTCCTCAAAGGCTTCCACAATTTTATCAAATACATTTGCCTTAATTCTTTTAAAATGCGTCATCTGCGCCTCTGCTTTTTTCATCCCATAGCGGTATGGATGAGCGTTTTCGTAATTGTGAAGCGTATCTAAAAGTTCAAGGAGCATCGCTCTTTCACTGTCCGTATGCCACGCATAGATATCTCTGCGCATGGAAAAAACACGGATTCTTCCCTCTTCCTCAAGCTTGCGAATATCTTCTGAAACCTCCTCCATAGAAAGAGCTGTCAGTCTGGCAAGCTCCGCAAGTGTAATCAAAGTCTCCGCATGCTCCCTGATATGGAGCTCGATAACATCTGCGGAGGATCCGGATTCCTTGCGTTTAAGCTCGTCAATTACGTCCTCGCGGAATCTTCTCTTTATCGTCGGATTCGGCTCCAGAATCACCCCGCCTCCAATCGTTTCCATCGGTGAATAGAATCTCACTACAAATTTATCCCCCCGCCTCACCGCAAGCTTTTCCTCGAGCCTTAGCTGTGCATATCCGCTCTCTCCCGGTCCGATCTCTTCTTTGTCAAGTAATACGGCCCGGCAGAGGATCTCACTGGTTCCGGTAAAAAAATGCAGCCTTGTATGGTTCGTAAGTACACGCATAGAAGAGTTAAGAATATCAAGCCTGACATCCAAAAGGTCTGTATTTTTCATGCTCTCACGGGGTGCAAGAACACACCCTCTCTGAATCTCTTTCTTCTTAACATTTGAAAGATTAATTGCAACACGCTGTCCGGCATAGCAGGCTTTTTTATCCTCGCCATGCACCTGAATACTGCGAATTTTACATTCCTTGCCAAGAGGATACATCTCCAGCGTATCCTCTTTTGTAATTGTTCCGGACACAAGCGTCCCGGTTATAATCGTTCCGAAACCTGACAGGCTGAAAGCGCGGTCAATCGGCAGACGCGGGATCGTCTGTGTATCTTTCGTCACTACCTCATCACTTGTCATATGCTCGATGACATCTACCAGCTCATGAAGCCCCTGCCCTGTCGCCGCGGACACCTTAACTACCGGCGAGCTTTCAAGAAAGGTCCCCTTAAGCTCCTCGCGCACCTCTTCCTCCACAAGCTCCAGCCATTCTTCATCTACAATATCGCATTTATTCAGTACGATAATGCTTTTTTCGATTCCGAGAAGATGCAGAATATCCATATGCTCCCTTGTCTGCGGCATGATCCCCTCATCCGCGGCAATGACAAGCAGTACAAGATCCATACCTACAACGCCCGCAACCATATTGTTAATAAATTTTTCATGTCCGGGAACGTCAATAATTCCCGCGCGGCCGCCGCCCGGAAGGTCAAACCAGGTGAAGCCTAAGTCAATTGTAATTCCTCTCCTCTGCTCCTCCTCCCACCTGTCCGTATTACGTCCTGTCAGCGCTTTAATTAAAGTCGTCTTTCCATGGTCAATATGCCCGGCCGTACCGATAATTATATTTTTCATACCCTGCTCCTATCGTCTCTCTATCAGGCTTACTTCCTCCAGCACATGAAGCTCCTTAAGCTGACTGGAAATAACAGAAAACAACTGCTTGTCTATCGTACGCACATCCAGCAAAACCGTATCGTTTACCGTTCTCGGTATGATCGGCACCGGCAGACGGCGCATGCGCTCCTCAAGCTCCGTTACACTGATTTTCTCCGGCCGGATCACCGCCGCCATGCTTGGAATCCGCTCCAGCGGAAGAGAGCCTCCCCCTATCTGGGATTCGCACTTCTGCGGTTCGATCTTCGCCGGAAGCGACGCTCTCCTCAGCATCCTGCAGAGGGCGCGCGCATTTTTTTCCGTCTCGGCGTAAGACATCGTAATCATACGAAGCACCGGAAGATTCTGAACGGCCTTTTCCTCCGACAAATATTCCTGAAGAACTAATTCCAGCGCCGCGGCCGTAAATTTGTCAATTCTAAGGGCTCTCGTAAGCTGATTCTTTTTCATCCTGTCAATATATTTTTTCCGCCCGATGATGATTCCCGCCTGGGGACCGCCGAGAAGCTTATCCCCGCTGAAGCAGACGACGTCCGCCCCTTTCCGTATTGACTCCTGCACTGTCGGCTCATAGGTAATTCCATATTTGCTTAAATCAATTAACACACCGCTTCCCAAATCCTCGATAACGGGAATCTCATGCTCCTTAGCAAGAGGAATCAGCTCATCAATTCCCACCGTATCCGTAAATCCGATAATCCGATAATTACTTGTGTGTACTTTAAGAAGCGCTTTCGTCTCCTCTGTAATCGCATCTTCATAATCATCATAATGAGTCTTATTCGTTGTTCCAATCTCAACAAGCGAAGCCCCGCTCTGTTCCATAACGTCCGGAATGCGGAATTTCCCGCCAATTTCAACAAGCTCGCCGCGGGATACGACGACCTCGCCGCCTTTCGCAAGAGAGCTTAAAATCAGCATAACCGCAGCAGCATTATTATTGACCGCCATCGCCGCCTCCGCTCCCGTAATTTTACACAGAAGCTCTTCAAAATGAGAATATCTCTCGCCGCGTTTGCCTGCCTCCAGGTTATATTCCAGATTGGAGTACCCCGCCGCAATCGCTGTGATTCTCCTCATATGCTCCCGGCTGATAGGGGCACGTCCCAGATTCGTATGAAGAATCGTACCTGTTCCGTTAATTACCGTCCGCATATTCGGCGTATGCATAGCCGCCACGGTCATTTCTATATGGGATAAAAGCAGCTCAATCTGCATTTTTGCTTTTTCCTCATCCTCGCACTGTCCGATATATTTTCGCAGCCTGTCCATCTCAATGTGGATGGATTCCATCACCGTATCTCTGCTGTAATGGGCAATGAGTGCCTGTATCGCCTCATTTTCCAACAGAACGTCCACCTTTGGTATGCTGCGGTACAACATATTTTTGTTCATATTCTTTTCCCTTCCAAAGCTCTGCCTGTTCCTTTTTACATTTTATCCGAACAGACGAATCAATTTGTCACTTTTTTCCGCCACCCTTCCGATGACGGAAACAGTCGTATCCATATGCGCTTCCCGAAAATCCTTAAGCACATTCTGCAAATCGTCCGGCGCAACGCTGATTAACAGCCCGCCGGAGGTCTGCGGGTCATACAGAAGGTCAATATAATGCTCTTCTACTCCTCCTGTCTCTACCTTTCCAATTGAATAGCCCCGGTTTTTATAAGCTCCTGCAGGAACCAAACCCATCTTAGCATACGCGATCGCATCTTCAAAATACGCAATCCTCCTTACATTGATTTCAAATGTCACCCCGCTGGCGCCCGCCATCTCGGCGCAGTGCCCCAAAAGGCCGAATCCCGTAATATCGGTACAAGCGGATACGTCGTAGGTCTCCACCACCTGCTTGCCTTTTTTATTGAGGGACGCCATAACCGTCTGAGCCTCACTTATTGCAGAGGGGCTCGCCATCTCCGCTTTGATAGCCGTATTTACGATTCCGCTCCCTATCTGCTTCGTGAGTACTAAGATATCTCCCGGTCTGCAGCCATAATTCTTAAATATCTTATCAGGATGTACAAAGCCGGATACGCACAGGCCGTATTTTGGTTCATCGTCCTGTACGGAATGTCCGCCCACCAGTACTGCTCCTGCTTCTTTCACCTTTGCCGCGCCACCCGCCAGGATGTCGCCAAGTATCGCCGGATCCAGACAATTCGGAAATCCGACGATGTTAAGTGCAACTGCCGGTTCGCCTCCCATCGCCCATACGTCGCTTAAGGAATTGGCAGCCGCAATCTGTCCAAACATATATGGATCATCTACAATCGGCGTGAAAAAGTCAACGGTCTGAATCATGGCAATCTCATCAGTAACCTTATATATGGCCGCATCATCTGATGTCTCGATTCCTACTATTAAATTGTCATCATGAAACTGAGGCAGCTTGCTCAGAACCTGAGCAAGGGTCTCCGGACCTATCTTGGCCGCTCACCCTGCGGTTTTGCTTAATGATGTAAGCCTGACGTCTGACTTCATGATTTTGTTTCCTCCTTCACTCATCTGCTTTCTTTACTTTCATGAGAATTTCATTCTCATGAGTAAAAAGGGGTCTTTCCTGCAAATGCAATAAAAGGCCCCGTTTCACCTAAATTAACAATTAGTATTTCCCGTTTCCTATGGTCTTATAATTTTTCCTGCATTTGCCATTGCTTCAACAATGCTGTACATATTTGTAACAGTTCCTACGGCAAGCTTGTCCTTAAGTCCGTAGTAGTCAAGACAGGTTCCGCAGGTCATGATCTCTACTCCCTGCGCCTCGAGAGATTTTAAATCCTCCAGAGAATCCGATCCTTCTGTTGTGAGGGTCGCTCCCCCGTTATAGAAAAGCATCGTTTTCGGCAATGTGTCAAGCTGTGTCACCGCAAAAATAAATCCTTTAATCAATACCTTTCCCAATTCATCATTTCCGCACCCCATACGGTCTGACGCTACAACTACAACCGTATTATTTCTTGAATCCGGCATGCATGACACCTCCTCTTCAGCCGCCTCAGTCTCAGGCGCGCCCTCCATAGCAATTGTAATCCGAAACTGCGCGTCTCCAAGCTTCTCTGAGGAAACCTGTCCGCCTGAGCTTGCCGCCATCTTGGACACATTCTGTACCGCAATCTCATTATCTACCAGTACCTCGATTGTCTCAGGACCTGTAAGCGCCTGCATTGCCTTTTTGGTCTTGATAACCGGGATAGGACAAGGATCCCCCATTGCATTAACTGTAACCATATATGATTCCACCTTTCTTTATATAACTCCCGAAAACCTTCCGCGAACATATTTTCTGATATAGATATATTCTATCACCGATAGCGCAAAAGGTAAACGGGGTTTTTACATTTTTTTATATCTTTTAAAAGCTTATCCGGCATATTTCTTCCGGACGCTGCCCGTCAAGGATATGATAGGCGCCGTTCCTGTAATACGCCGGCTTCATCTCCCCTTTTTTGAAAACCTTAAGAAACTCCTCCATCGTTTTAGCCTCCTCAGGAAAATAAGTGGCACATACACCGACCTTTTCCGGCACATGGCAGTCACTCGATCCCAATGTAAAAAGCTTCAGCTCCTCAGCATATGCGGCCGCTTTCGCACACGCCCCGGGTGATGTACTTCCGTTTAACACTTCCAGACCGTCAAGCCCCTTTACAAAACGCAAGTGCTCTTCCAATCCCCTGTTGTTATTCCGAAAAGGATGCGCCGCAAAGCAAACGCCTCCCTGCCCCTTCACAAAATCAATAAACTCCTGCGCCGTCACCCGCTTCTCAGGATATTCGTCAATTCCCAGAGCCACAATATCCCCCTGTAAGGAAAAAAATTCAATCCCAACAAAAACCGGAAAGCCCGTCCGTTCCGTATACTCCGCCGCATAATCCTTAAGCCCCATACTGTCGTGGTCCGTAATACAGATTGCGCCAAGCCCTTTCTGCTTCGCAATCCGAACCATTTCATCAAGACTTAAAAAGCTGTCTTTCGAGTATGTCATTTCATGCATATGCGTATCAACAAACATAATTGTTATCCCTCCTGCTTTCTATTATATAAACAGAAGCGGCTGGCTTCAAATAGAGTTTTTTAATATATGAATTTTATATATTAATTTCATCTATTCAATTCAATCGGGGACGGGGTTTTTCTAAAAAAACCCCGTCCCCGATTGAATTTACCCTGTCCCTGATTATCCTTTTACTGCTCCGGCAGCGACACCTTTTATGATGTGCTTCTGACAGGACAGATAGAATATGATAACCGGAATGACCGCCAGAATCAATGCCGCCATAATTGCGCCCATATCCACACGTCCGTAACTTCCTTTCATATACTGGATTGCAATGGATATTGTCTTATATTTATTCAAATCCAATACAAGATACGGAAGAAGGAAATCATTCCAAATCCACATTGTTTCCAAAATTCCGACCGATATATACGTCGGCTTCATAATCGGAAGTACAACTCCGAAAAATGTCTTTAGCGGTGTACAGCCGTCAATCATTGCCGCCTCTTCAATCTCAAGCGGTATAGATTTTACAAAGCCGCAGAACATGAATACCGCAAGCCCGGCTCCAAAGCCCAGATAGATTATGATAATTCCCCATGGTGTACGAAGTCCGGTGCGATCCGCAACTAAGGACAGCGTAAACATGACCATCTGGAAAGGAACTACCATTGAAAATACACACAGCAGATAGAAAAGCTTCGTAAATTTCGTCGTTACCCTTGTAATATACCACGCGCACATGGATGTACAGACTAAAATGACAAGCACGGAGCCTACGGTTATAAATACGGTCCATCCTACCGCGCCTAACAGCTCATATTTGTCAATTGCCGTAATATAATTATCGATACTCGTCCACGTCTTTTCTGAGGGAAGCTTAAACGGCTCCTTATTTATAAATACCTTTTTCTTAAAGGAATTCATAAGTACAATCAAAATCGGCAGGATGTACACAATACCGATGATTGCAAACGCACCGGTTCCTATCCATCCTAACGCGCTGTTTTTCTTCTTCATTTACTGCTGCACCTCCTTTGAACGTGTCGCCCTGAGCTGGAACATACCGATAAGCACTACAATGATAAAGAACAATACGGCTTTCACCTGTCCGACGCCCTCCCAGCCGGTACGTCCATAGAACGTATTGAAAATATTAAGCGCCATCATTTCAGACATCTTTGCCGGCTCTCCGGCTGTCAGCGAAAGGTTCTGGTCAAAGAGCTTAAATCCGTTTGTAATTGAGAGGAACATGCAGATTGTAATCGACGGCATCATCATCGGAATGGTGACTTTCCACAGCCTCTGCCACTTTGTCGCCCCGTCAATCTCCGCGGCCTCCATCACATCGCCCGGGATAGACTGCAGCCCGGCAATATAGATAATCATCATATAACCAATCTGCTGCCAGCTTACCAGAATAATCAATCCCCAGAATCCATACCACTCGTTAAGGCCGAGCGCCGTCCCGTATTTTTCCAGAATACCGTTAAAAATCAGCTGCCAGATATAGCCGAGCACAATACCTCCGATAAGATTCGGCATAAAGAAAATGGTACGGAATACATTCGTTCCCCGCAGCTCTTTCGTAAGCGCCATGCCGAGCGCAAATGCAACCACATTAATTACAATTAGCGATACAACGGCAAAAAGCACCGTATACCAGAAAGAATGCCGGAATACCGTATCCTTAAATGCATCGATATAATTCGAGATTCCTACGAATTTCGCATCTGTCACCGTAGTAAATTTACAAAACGACAGCCAGATTCCCATAATAAACGGAATAATAAATCCAAGAGCAAATGCGAATAATGTAGGAAGTACAAATATCGGCATATAACGTTTAATAGCTTTTTCCATAAAGAACCTCCTTCTAAAAGCGGCGGAACATAAATTCCTGCTCCGCCGCTTTCTTATCCTTTACTTATTTTGCAGCTGCCGCCTCTGTTGCCCATCCGTCAACAAACGCCGTAACAACCTTATCCCAGTTCGCATCTGTCTGGTCTGCCGCATAAGCTGTAAGTGCGGAACCGACGCCATTTTTCCACTCCTCGGAAGGAATCGTTGAGAAATCCCATGTTACCGGTGTTTTTCCGTCTTCGAGATATTTATTTGCCTCATTTACAAGCACGTTCTCCGACTCAAGATTTGCGCTGAACGGAATGACAAATCCCATATTTGTGCACATAGCCTCTACACCGATATCCGATGTTACGCACCAGTTCATGAAATCCAATGTTGCCTGAATATCATCCTCAGAGGCCTTAGCATTTACACACCAGTAATTCTCAGTACCTGTACACACGCCCTGATTCTCTTCGCCGTCTACGCCGATATAAATCGGAAGCATTCCAAGATTCTCTTCGCCTACGTCAGCAATATTATTGATCTCCCATGTACCATTCTGATAAAATACTGCCTCCTCCGTAACAAAATCAGCGGTAGCATCATCAGCAGTCTTTGTAGAAAGCGCCGTCGGCTCACAGGTTGCATTGTTAATATATAAATCCCAAATCTGACGGTAATTATCAAGATAGGTACCCTTAATCGCGTCCGTTGTGTTAATTCCGTCTGCCTTGTATTCATAGTAAATCGGAAGATTTGCCAGATGTGTCTTAAATCTCCAGTCAGAGGAGCCGTCCATTCCTGCGCAGGTAAATGCAGAAAAGCCAAGCTCGTCTTTTCTCTTCGTGATATCCTCAACTACCTTTTTAAAGCTGTCAAAATCAGTAATATCCTCTGCGGAATATCCTGCTTTCTTAAGCAGCTCCTTATTATAAATCAGACCATAATTTTCAATTATATACGCGACGCCTGCCGTCTTATCCCCATCCTTAAGGGCGAACCCTTCATCTGTAAGACCTTTCACAATTTCTGAATCCTTAAGGTCATAGCAATAATCCTTCCAGCTTGCAAGTCCGACCTGTCCGTTTACCTGAAACAGCGTAGGTGCATCTGTTTTTGCCATTTCAGATTTCAGCGTCTTTTCATATTCTCCGGATGCCGCTGTAAGAACCGTTACCGGAACGCCGGTCTCCTCTGTATATGCCTTTGCCAGTGCCTGCCAGTCTTCATCTGCCTCCGGCTTAAAGTTCAGGTAGTATACCTTTCCCTTTGCTTCACTGCTGTCTCCTCCCTGGCTGCCGTCTCCCGAGCCGCTGCCTGACGGGCTGCTGCACCCTGCTGCCAGAGCGGCCGTCATTGCTGCTGTCAGCAAAATTGATACTACTTTTTTCATTTTCATAACATGATCCACCTTTCTTATAAATCTTAATTTTCTTTATTATGTCCATATATTAACAATAAATAACCAAAATTCTGTAACAATTAAAAAACATGAAATACAAAAAAATAAACTTCAGCCAAAACACCGGCTAAAGTTCATCTTCATATTGCCATATACTCTCATCTTCTATATGTGTAAATTCTTTTTCCGTTATCTCACCGTCAATAAGCCTGGGAATGTACTCCCCCAATATCTCCTCCTGCAGTACGGAATTCCATTTCACCTGATAATTGGGAACAATCTGAGGCCCGCCCTTATAAGCGTCTATGTAATCAATCATCATCTGATTCATCCCCGGATTTTTACCCTCCAGAAATTTTTCCTTTTCCTCTTTGTTAAATTTTGTACGGAATTTCAAAAACTCCACAGCGCCTTCCTTTACCGCCTCGTCATAGCCCGATACAATCGCCCATCCGAAAGTCTCCGGAGAGGAAATAAGCTTATTTCCCGGAAACGGAGCAAAACGTACATTCTCCCCAAAATCCTCCGGAATCTGGTCAATCATCCAATACCCGTTCGGAACCATCGCCGCTTTTCCCGATACAAAATTAGAATAAGACACGTCAAAATCCACATGTAACGCATCATCCGTCGTATAGGAAAACAGTTTTTTCAAGGTAGCAGCAAGCTGAAGCCCGCTTTGATTCTGATAGCTGTCCGGGAACAGCTTTTTCATAAATTCCGCTCCCTCCTCGGAATCTGCAAGCTCCGCCGTAGCAAGAAGCATCGGCGCCCATGCCGTTCCCTCCGTGTGAAGTGCAAGCGGCGTAATTCCATGTGCTTTCAGTCTCTCACATGTATCCCAGAACTCTTTCCACGTTTTCGGAAATTCTGAAATCCCGGCTTCCTGGAATAACTGCTCATTCCAGAATACGCCCGAACACGAAAACGCCGCCGTACTAAGAGGAGCCAGATAAATACTTCCGTCCGGCTCACTGCAGGCCTCCAGCACAGCCGGCTCTATCATCTCTTTCCACTCTTCATCTTCATAAATATAGGGGCATAAATCCTCAATCCGCTTTTCCTTTATCATCATCTGATAATAGGAAGGAAGCATTCTGAGATCTGTAATCACTGCCGGAAGCTCGTCTGTTACATTAAGTCTTTTTAAATTTTTCCGGTATTCCTCCTCTGTCTCCATAATCCACTCTACCTCTATCCGGTAGCTTCCGGCATATGCCTGGTTAAAGGCCCCTACAACCTCTTCCTCATTCCTGTTTCCGGTACTTGAATCGACTGTCAGGATCATCGGAATTGATACTTCTTCTTCTACATTCGCGCTTATCTGTTTTTCCTTTCCGGCACATCCGCAAAGCCCCCAAAAAAAGACAAAAACAAGCGCGATTGACACCATTTTTTTACAGCTCATCATTCTCCTCCCCATTTCCCGGAATCTGAATCATACATGTCGTCCCGTTTTCCTCCGGCTGATACTGGTATCTTATATCGTCCCCGTACTTGAGGCGCAGTCTTGTAATGATATTAATAACTCCGTACCCGTGCCGCTTATCTGGAAAACAATACTTCATCTCCGCCACAGGCACGTCCTTAAGCGCATTCAGCTTATCCGCCACGGCCTGCTCCATCCGGGTCCCGTTATTATATACATAAAATGTAAGCTTCCCGGCAATTTCCGTAACCTCAATCCGAATCAAACCGCCCTCTGAAATATCACGGAATCCGTACTTGATTGCATTCTCCACTAACGGCTGAAGAATTAACTTTAAAATCCACCGCTCTCTGGCATCTATTTTACACGCGATCTCATAACTGAAGAGATTTTGATTTCTGATTTGCTGAATTTCCATATAGCTTTTCACATTCTCCAGCTCATCCTCAACGGTAACGATGTCATTTCCTTTACTGAGCGACAGACGCAGATACCTGGAAAGTGCCTGAATCATTTTCATCGTAGTTTCTTCCCCGTTAATCCGGGCCAGCATATAAATCGTATCCAGCGTATTATATAGAAAATGAGGATTAATCTGGCTGATCAGCATATTCAGTTCACTCGTCCGAAGCTCTTTCTCCTGACTTTTAATTTCATTTAAAAGCTTCTCAATATTCCTCAGCATCTCATTGTAGGAATTTCCAATATTGTCGAGCTCGGTATTGGTCTGAAGCTCTATTTTATGACTAAAATCCTTTCCGTCAAAGCTTTCCATTGCCGCGCTGATTTTCTGAATCGGACTTGTAAAGATTTTGGACACATAAATACTTACGCCCACTGCCACTGCTGCAACCAGAAGATAAATCCCGGCCAGTACAAACAGGATTTGATTCAGGCCACTGTATAAAACCGAATCCGGCGCCATAGTAAATACAAGCATCCCGCTGTTTTTCTGCCGGTACGCCTGAAGAATTCCTCCCGGAACCTCGCATCTATCCAGAATCACTCCTGCTTCCTGACTTTTTGTCAGACTGATAATTTTCTTTCGCGCCCCGGCGCTCATTTCAAAATCCTTCGGATACCGTCCCATACAAAAGCTTCCTTCCGATGATACCACACCCACTGCAGCGCCCTGCGTCACGCTTTCCCCCTGCTCAGTCAGACTTTCTAAAAATCCCCGGCTCATCTTAAAAAAAAGCATTCCCGGCTCATGCGCATAATCCATGCTCCTTACGTATCTGCCGATAAACAAAGCTTCTTCCCCCGTACCAAACAAAGTATCCTCCGTCCAAAACCATTTTGTTTTGGAATATTCCTCTGAAAGCAGCTCCTCAAATCCGCTCCGCCTGAAGTCCTCATAAGAAATCTTAGAATAGAATTTTGTATATACATTTTTCTTATTATCCACATAGCAGTATTCCGCCACATAATCCAAATCAACATAGGCAAAATATTTGCTGAGCGCATTTCGCTCTCCCTCTCCCAGCCCCTTTGCGCGGAGGCTTTTCTGCACAATCTCCTCCGTAATACATTCCGCTGTCACCTCGTCGCTCTTCCGATACAGATTATCCAGCGACATTCCCATTTTCTCATTCATAAATTCATATTTATCAACGATCACACTGGTCATGTTACCGCCCATATAAAACCATACTCCAACGCTGGACAAAAGCAATGCCGACAGCAAAAGACCCATGATATAAATCAGATACTTCTTTTGAATTCCCGAAATCCTTTTCTGGCTCATGACTCATATTCCTTTTTGTATTCGCTTGGAAGCTTCCCCGTATACTCCTTGAACAGATGCGAAAAATAAGACGGATTGCTGATTCCGACCCGCTCGCATATATCTCCGATACTAATCTTTCCCTCCTCCAGAAGACGCTTCGCTCTCTCCATTCTGCGCTGCATCAGATATTTCTTAAATGTCATATGAAATGTATTTTTAAAGACACGTCCGAAATAAACCGGATTCAGATATACATGATCGGCAACCGCCACGATCGACAATCCCTCGTCATCCAAATGCTCCTCAATAAAAGCGACCGCCACGGACATATACTCCTTAAAATATCTTACGTCGTCCTTAGCCGCGCTTTCTTTTCTTATCTCAATCGCCCTGCATAAAATCTTATAGCATACATCTACCGCTCTGGCCGCATTCAGATTCTTAAGGTTCGAGTAGTAATTTTGGAACTGTTCCTTTATATCCTCCGTGATTCCATAGGAATCCTTAAGCATAAATTCCGTTTTCAGCATCACCTTATGCATATACTGGCACTGCTGTTCCTCCTCCTGCGGAAGGCCGTAAATAAACTGAATAAAGGCTTCCTTTAATTCTCCCGCATTATTTCTCCTGACCGCATTCACAATCAAAAGCTCCGCATCCTCCGAATACGCCTTTTCCGATTTCTCCTCTACATCATCCGGCACAGTAAACGCGCTTGCCCCTGATACACTGGCAAGGCAAAAGAGCTTTTTCGCCTCCTCATAGCTTCTTTTAATTCCGCTTATTCCTTTATAGGGCTTGGAAATCGCAGCAATAACCGGATAGCGCTCCCTCTCTTTTACTTCCTCTAAGGTCTGCTTCAGCCATCTCACCGACGCATTTTCCTTTGTTTTAACGACAAAAATAAAATTTCTGTCCTCATTTTCAAATTTCCAGTAAAAAAACTGCTCCTGTATCCTCTCTGTTAAAAGCTGCATTATGGCAAAACGAGACGCCTCATAGTCAAGTGAATTCGTAATTTTATATGCAAGGTCAACATCCACGCACACGGTGATGAATTTATCCCCATCCTCCAGTATGTCTTTCAGTGTGGAGAATACCTCCTCCGCCTTTTCCAATGAAATCCGGCTTTGGACAAACTTTTGCACAACAACCTGAAGAAAGCTGTACGTATCTTTCACAAGAAGCTTCTCCCAGCTGTCATACTTTTCTTCATTTTTTATCTGCTCCATACAGACGGTCCATGCGCTTTGCATGGTTTCTTTCAGCTTTTCATCCTCAATCGGCTTTAAAAGATAGGCAAATGCGCCCAAATCGCAGGCCTGTTTCGCATATTCAAAATCCCGGTAGGCGCTTAGCACAACAAACAGACATTCTATTCCTGCCCTTTCCACCTCTTCCATAACCATAAGTCCGGAAATCTGTTTCATCCGAATATCTGTCAGCACTACATGCGGCTGCTTCTCTTTTATCATCTGTATCGCCTGCTCCCCGCTTCTGGCACTTCCCACTACCTCAAAGCCCATGGAATTCCAGTCATAGGTTGTAAGAAGCCCCTCCAACAAAATAGGTTCGTCATCTACGATAACTAATTTCAACAATCTCATAACAATCTCCACTTAAATTATCGCATGGTTATTTTTTAACTACAACTTTATTTTATTGGCAGGACCAAAAATAAAATATTAAAAATTATACTTCCTGTATTAAAAATAATACCTGATTTTTTTACTGATACTTTTTATTCAGAGAAAAGCCTCTGCCTTTCACCTCGCTCACCCGGCTTACAACCATAAAGCTCTCCGGATCAATCCCCCTGATAATCCGTTCCACCTTAGGAAGCTCCCGATTTGAAATCACGCTGAATATCATCTGTGTCCGGTTATGAAGATAACCGCTTTCCCCCTCCAGCATCGTAACTCCCCTGTCTAATTCCTTTAAAATGGCATCCCGTATCTCTTCGGATTTCTGACTGATAATGCGCACCTCCGTCCTTGTCGTTCCAAGAAGCAGCATTTTATCGAGAACAATCGTATAAATCATCACAAGTACAATGCCGTACAGAATATTTTCCGCCCCTCGGAATATCGCCTGTGACAGAAGAATACATACATCAAATGCATACATACTGACGGACACAGGAATCCGCATATATTGCTTAAGAACCAGCGGGGGAATATCCATTCCTCCGGTTGACGCGCCCGAGCGGATTACAATTCCAAGTGAGATTCCGATTCCCAGACCGGAAAATAACGTACAAAGAAAAATATCCTCTGTCAGCGTGACCCCCTCCAGGGCTCTGTCAAAAATCTCCAGGGCCATCGGATAAAGGAACGTGCTGGCAAGTGTTGTGGATGCAAAGGCTTTTCCCAGCGCCTTGTATCCCACGGCCAGCATGATTACATTAAAAATAAGCACAAAGCCTGAAATCGGTATCCCCGTCAGGTAATTTACCGTAAGCGCCATACCTGTCGTTCCCCCTGTGACGAGCCCTGCCGGAAGCAGAAAAAGCTTCACCGTAAGCGCATACAAAAAATTCCCCGCGATTACCGCAGCTAAAGAAGTAATTCTCTGATACCACCCGCTCTTCATTTCCATACCATTTTCTCCTTTCATTCCTCCCAAAAATAATATCGTGCAAAAAAACGCCTGTCAGGAATTCTCCCCGACAAGCGTTAAGCCAAAACAGTCTCATCCTTTATGATGCTTTCTGAATACAATGCTCAGTCAGCCAGTCAAGAACCACATTATACAATGCAACTTCCTTAAGCTCATCCTCTTCTGCCGCTTTCTTAAGGGCATCTACATTTTCATACTGCTCGCTGTAGGCTCTCACGATTTTTTCAAGCTGCTCCTCATACAACTCGTCCGTAAGCTCAATGTTTTCCTTTTCGGCAATTGCATTGAATACCATTGTCTGCTTCATACGCTCCTTTGTATTTTCTTTAATCTGTTCCTCAAACTGCTCCTCTGTCATACCGTTGTACTGTAAATAGTCGTCAAAATCTATATTCTGCTCTTTCGCGGCATTTTTATAGTCTTCTATCGTCCCTTCCGTGCGCTCCTTAAGCTCATCCTCCGGATAGGCTTTAATCTCCGTATTCTCGAGCACCTTTTCCATCACTGACGTGCCGAGCGTATCTTTATAGTTGTCTTCCGCCTTTTTTTCAAGCAGCTTCTTTACTTCGTTCTTATATTCATCAATCGTCTTTGATTTTTCAGAAACCGTCCCTACAAATTCATCTGTAAGCTCCGGAGTAACTGTCTCGGAAATGCTGTTGACCGTAATGGTAAACACAACGTCCTTACCCGCGTAATCCGCATTGCCGTATGTGTCCGGAAACTGTCCGTTCCAGTCGTAGGTCTCCCCGATTTTATGTCCGATCACACTCTCCTCAAAGCCGGGAATAAACGCTCCGGAACCAAT
The DNA here is from genome assembly GCA_946552115.1 of uncultured Lachnospiraceae bacterium. Taxonomy (GTDB): domain Bacteria; phylum Bacillota; class Clostridia; order Lachnospirales; family Lachnospiraceae; genus CAPEBR01. The sequence goes on along the minus strand of CAMNRH010000006.1, from coordinate 14,047 downwards.
TTCCAGCGGATAGCCCTCTCCGGCTCCTCCCTCAAATTCTTTACCGTCTATCTTTCCGACAAAATCAATATTCGCCGTATCGCCGTCTTTCACCGCGCGGTCCGTAACCTTCGAGGTCTCCGCATGCACACTCAACACGGTCTGAATCTGCTTATCCACATCCTCATCCGTAATATCCGACGGCTTTGCCACCTGCGCCACTTCCACATCCTTATACTGCGTAATTTTAAGGTCGTCCGTCTCTAACCCCTTGCTCGCCTGACAGCCTGAAAGAACCACGGACGACGCTAATACACCTGTAAGCATTGCTGCTAATCTTTTTTTCATTTTACACCTCATTTATCTGTTACTTTTTAATTATGCATATGACACAACTATTTTGTTATATCACATTCTCACATAATTGAAAACACTTTTCACATATATTTCACACAGAAAAAACGGAAACTCCTCTTATAGCACCGGGGACAATAGCCTGCAAAACTGCTCCCTGATGCGCACGGTTAATTCTCTCTGTTCATATTTTTTCTTTGTTATCAGCGTACTTCGCGCCATATCCCTTTCAAAGGCCTGTATCAGCCTTTCCGTCGTCCTCGCGCTGTAAATAACCGCATTTACTTCAAAATTGAGGCTGAAGCTCCGAATATCCATATTTGCCGTTCCGATACAGCTCACAAGACCGTCCGCACACAGACATTTTGTATGAAGAAATCCATTGTCATAGGTGTAGCACCGCGCTCCTGCCTCTATCATCTCGCCGATATAAGAATAGGTAGCCCAGTATACAAACGGATGGTCCGGCTTGCAGGGTATCATAATCCGCACGTCAATCCCGGATTTTGCCGCAATAACCAGCGCATCCCTGATTTCCGCATCCGGAATAAAATAAGGCGTCTGAATATAAATACTTTTCCTCGCCATATGAATCATCCGCAGATAATTGTCGCGGATAACCGGGCTTCCTGAATCCGGTCCGCTCGATATAATCTGCACCAGGTCCTTTCCCTTTCTCACATATTCAGGAATTTCAAACAATCTGTCCTCGAGAAACAGATTTTCCTTTGCGGCGTAATTCCAGTCAAGCACAAACCGCACTGCAAGAGAGGTAACCGCAGCGCCTTCAATACAGATATGGGTATCCCTCCAATAGCCAAACCTTTTTTCCCGCCCCAGATACTCCCGTCCCACATTAAAACCGCCGACAAATCCCAGTCTTCCGTCAATCACTACAATTTTCCGGTGATTCCGGTAATTAATACGAAGCTGAAGCTTTCCGAACACTGCGGGGAAAAATTCCGCCACATAAATTCCTGCCTTTTTCAGGCGTCTCCAATCCGAAGCCGACATCCCGCGCCGGCCTCTGCAGCCCATACTGTCAAAAAGGATGCGCACCTCTACTCCCTGCTTTGCTTTCCTTATAAGAACCTCCTCAATCTCTTCCCACAGCTCATCATTACGGATAATGTAATACTGGATATGGATATAATTCAGGGCATGCTCCATCTCATAGAGAAGCGCATGAAACTTTTCCTTTCCGTCCGTATAGATACGAATATCATTGTTATCAGTAAGAACCGCCTCCCCCTCGTTCAAATCATACAGCATCAGCTGCTTGAACTGCTCAAGCTCCGGGTCCCTCAGCCTTAGCTTTTTCCGGTAAATAGATTCCTCCTGCTTTCGGACCGCATATTTGACTTCCCCCTCAATTTCTTTCATTTTAAACATTCGTTCCTTGCGGAAATTCTGCCCCAGTATCAGATACAGAACAAACCCGAGAATCGGAATAAAATAAAGCAAAAGAAGCCACGCCCATACCGTCGTTGGATTCCTTCTCTGAAAAAATATAATCAATATGGAAAATACAACATTTATAAACCAAAGATGCTCTATTATCCACAGATAAATATCTGAAATATACTCTGCGAAAATCTGCTGCATACAAATTCACCTCTTTCTTATTATATCCTGTTTATCCCTTAAAAGTAACCCCAAAATTACTTGCACTTCCCTACAAACAATGATACAATTATCTCTGTGCAAATAATTGGAATGTTAAAAAGTTTTAGAATGAGAAAGTAGGAGGTCTTCCCGTGAAACCATTTACCATTGTTATGCTGTCGATATTAGTGATATTAATTGTTGCGTGTGTTGTATTATATTTTCTCGGAAAGCGCGCAGAAAAAAAACAGGCCGAACAGCAGGAAAAGCTGGAAGCCGTTGCACAGACCGTATCTATGCTGATTATTGATAAAGGCCGTCTGAGACTCAAGGAGGCCGGGTTGCCCCAGATCGTAGTGGATAACACTCCGAAATATCTTCGCCGTTCTAAGGTGCCCGTTGTAAAGGCTAAGGTCGGTCCGAAAGTCATGACCCTGATGTGCGATGCGGATATTTATCCGCTTATTCCGGTTAAAAAGGAAGTAAAGGCAACGGTAAGCGGTATCTATATTACCGCGGTAAGAGGCTTAAGAGGTCCTCTGGAGACGCCGCAGAAAAAGCAGGGCTTTTTCGCAAGACTCCGCAGCAAGACGAAAAATAAGTAAAAAAAGTATCGGCTGTATTTCGCCGATACTTTTTTACGCCCGTACCTACACGGTAATACCGCTCATAATCTCTCCGATAGGCGCCGCTATCGTAAGCTCTGCACCTACCTCCTTTGCAGTCGCGCTCTTATTAATCACTACAAGATGCTTTCCGCGGAAATAATCAATAAAGCCTGCGGCCGGGTATACCACTAAAGATGTGCCGCCTATGATCAGGGTGTCCGCCTCGCTGATTGCACGGATGCTTTTCTGAATGATCTCGGAATTCAGACTTTCCTCATACAAAACTACATCCGGCTTTATAACACCGCCGCACTCACATCTGGGAATTCCGTCTGATTTCTTTACATATTCCGCATCGTAAAACCTGCCGCAGCGCCCGCAGTAATTTCGGTGAATACTTCCGTGCAGCTCATAAACCCTTTCGCTTCCCGCCGCCTGATGCAGCCCGTCAATATTCTGCGTGATAACCGCCGTAAGCTTCCCGCATTCTTCAAGCTCGGCCAGCTTTTTATGCGCCGCATTGGGCTTTGCCGTAAGGAACATCATCTTATCCTTATAAAACTCATAAAAGCCTTCCGTATTCTGAACAAAAAAGCTATGGCTTACAATCTGCTCCGGCGAATATTTATACTTCTGCCGATACAACCCGTCCGCACTTCTGAAATCAGGGATATCGCTTTCCGTAGATACGCCCGCACCTCCGAAAAATACAATATTACCGCTGTCGTCAATGATTTCCTGAAGCCTTAAAATCTCTGTTTCATATGCTCCCATTATAAAACACCGACCTTTCCTAATGATTATAACCCTTAAAAAAATCTGTTACGGCATCCAGCATCTTCATAAGAACAGGAAGCTCTGATTCATCCAGCTTTTCTAAAATTGCCTGCGTCATCCGCCTGTGATAATCCTCATGATGCCTGTATGCTGCCGCCCCTCTGTCCGTCAGCCTTACAATCACAACGCGGCGGTCCTTTTCACTTCTGCTTCGCTCTACATATTTCTTTTTCACCAGATTATTCATGGCAATCGTGAGGGTACCTACCGTCACATTCAGCTTTTTTGCAATTGAGGACATGTTGCTTCCGTTCCCCGGACCTACGGCCTCTATTACATGCATATCATTATTTGTAATATCCCCGAACTCCTTTGTAATAATTGCCTCGCCCTCAAGCTTCCAAATCTCATTAATCAAATTAACCAGGACATGATTAATCGCCTTATATTCATCTCCCATTCCCCGTATTCCTTTCTGTCTTTCACTTCTGCCGCAGATTCATTATACTCTTTTTTGCACCCCGGAATCAATCCTTTCTTTCCTCGCATTTGCACGGAATTTGCACGGGGATGAATGCTTTATGAACAACGCTGCCATTTAAAAAATTTTCTTCACAACCTCCTGGGCCCTAAGACTTCCCGCTACTCCGCCGACTCCTGTCTCCTTAAGGCTTACATCCATTCTGTCTCCGACCTCTTTCATCGCGTCAATGACCTGATCCACCGGAATCTGGCTTACAATTCCCGCAAGAGCCATATCTGCCGCCGCCATAGCATTTACGGCTCCTCCGACATTTCTCTTAACGCACGGCACCTCTACAAGACCGCCCACCGGGTCGCAGACCAGGCCCATCAGATTTTTAAGCGCCATCGCGCATGCATGTCCAAGCTGCTCCTTGCTTCCGCCCTTTACATGGCAGATCGCCGCCGCTGCCATGCCGGAGCCGGAGCCCACCTCCGCCTGACATCCGCCGGACGCTCCGGCAAGATATGCACGGGCCGCAATAATCTGACCTACGCCTGCCGCCACGTACATCGCCTCCACCATTTTTTCCTCAGGCACGTCATACTCACGGTAAAAGGTGACAAGCACCGCCGGAAGCACTCCGCAGGCACCGGCTGTCGGGGCCGCAACTATCCGTTTCATACACGCATTATTGCATCCCATCTTCAGTGCGTTCGCCATAACCTTTGCCATAAAATCACCGCACAGAGTATCTCCCTTTGCGAGATACTCCTCCATAATGCCGCCTTCCTTTCCCACAAGGCCGCTTCTTGACATCAGCGCAGGGTCGTAGGTATCAATGCTGTCCAGCATCGCCTGCCACATCCCTTTCATCTGCTTCCATGAATCGTCTAATTTTATATCGCGCTCCTCGGCATCCTCAAGCTGCACCGCTTTCCAGAACTCTATCCCCTCTTTTTCACATCTTGCATATGCTTCTTCCATTGACTGATATGACATACTGCTACTCCTTTTCGCTTACATTTAAAAATGTTACCTTCATAATTCCCTGTCTTCCCTCAAGCATCTCAATCGCACTTTTCGGAACCACCTGATCCGTCTCCACCACCATAACGGCGCTTCCGCCTCTCTTTGCCCGGAACACCTGCATAGTAGCGATATTGATTCCGCACAGATTTAAAACAGTTGAGACATCCGTAATACAGCCCGGCTGATCTTGATTTCTGACAATCAGCGTATTCGTCTCTCCGCTGAAATTTACCTCCATTCCGTCCAGCATGCTTACCCGGATTCTCCCGCCTCCGATAGAATACGCCTGAAGCTCCAGCGTTTTTCCGTCTTCCGCTTCCATCATAATCCTGGCTGTATTGGGATGGGCGTCCCGAAGCTCTTTCGGCTCAATTAGAAAATCCATTCCCATCTCTTTTGCAATCTCAAAGCTGTCCGGAATTCTCAAATCATCCGGCTTCATTCCCAGAAGTCCGGCAATCAATGCCTTATCGGTTCCATGCCCTTTCCCGGTAGCCGCGAAAGAACCGTGCAGATAAACAACCGCTTTCTTCGGCTGCTTTCCGAAAAGCTGTCTCCCAATCAGACCAATACGCACCGCGCCCGCCGTGTGCGAGCTTGACGGCCCTACCATCACCGGGCCAAGAATATCAAATATACTTGCCATTTGATTTTACCTCTCTTCATTATTTTGACATATATTTGTCCCTATTATACTTTGAAATACCGGCATTTACAATACCTTTCACAACTGCCGGCCAACATGAAACCCGGAGCATTTTTACACAGAATGAAACATTATGGCAATTGGCGAAAGAATACATTATCCGCTCCATGATTACGTTTTCCCAACCACGGATCTTCCAAAGATATTGTGGGATCAATCCAATCGGCTTTTTTCTCAGCCCACTGAAACCATTCTGTCTCTATTTCATCTGAATGCCTGCTTTCCTTTAACGCCGATACATAATTTCTTATTTCGCTGGCTATTTGATAATCCTTAGCTTCATTTATCAGCGCCTGCGTTTTTTCCTTTTCAATCTCGCTGCGTTCTGCAAACTCCTTTTTTCGGTGCTGTTCTTCTAAATATTTTCGGTGCTCCTCTTCTCTTTTTTCTCTTTCTATTCTGCATTCTTCTGATATTCCATATAATTCAAGGATAATTTCATCAATTCTATCCTCGATTTTTTCCTGCTCATTATCCCTGATATACTTCCCATTACTAAATTTAATTCGCAGTTTCCCATTGTAATAATAATCATACTTTTTCACCTGTGGTTTTGAAGCATACTCCTGCGATTTTACCTTTTCCTTATACTCCAGCAGCATTCTTGCTTCCTGCTTCGTCAGTTCATGAAGCTTTTTATCCTGTCCCTCAGAGAACCTGACGCTCACCACATCTTTCCTTATTTTCATGGAAAGATCTGGCCTTACATCTCCTCCCAGCCTCTCGATAATTTTATATAAGGTGTTCAGAATGGCTATTACTCTTTTTAATCCCGCCCCTGAAACCTCGCTCACAAAAACAGGCGGCTCTATTTTTTGTCCCCTATAATAGTCATAGCGGCCTCTTTTTATATATGCGTCGTTCTTTTGACGCTGCTTCCATGCTTCAATTGATTTTTTATACGCCGCCAAAACAGGGTGTATTTTCGCATTCGGTTTGACCTGAATCTTTTTCAATTCATTAATGACGCGCCCTCGTTCCTCTTCCTCTAAAAAAGGGAGAACCGCAGCCGGGGCATCAAATACAACACTATTTTCCTGTTTCTTTCTTTGGGAGAACGAATAATCTGCAGGATATAAATAAACATTTTCCAGATCATTTTGAGTCAATGGCATTCTCTCCGCAGATACGTCCTTTCCGCATGCCGCTCTGGCCCAATAGCCTGAAGAGGGATATGGTATATCATAGGCTTTTAAGCTTTCGAGCAATTTTGCATAATGTAAATTATACTTTTTCGCAACTCCGGCTACCGATATCTTCCATATCTCATCATACAATTGCTGCCTGCTTATCTCCACCATACTTGTATTACTCATACCAGGTCCCTCCTCCTTCGTACTTTTTATCTGCATCCTTATATTTTGAAAGCGAAAACGCATACTCAAACAGTTCTAATTCTTCTACTCTGCGTCTTCGCTTAATATAAAAAGCAAATCTTTCCTCATCTCTTCAAATTTAGAAATAATTTCCGATAGATTTTTCTCAATATTATGAACTTGTATTTCATTAATTTTCCCGTACTTATAAGCAATCAGCCGCTCCCCTATAATGTAATACGTCCAGCTTTCTGAGAATTGCCTGTCCCGCTCCTCGTTATGGACCGCAAAGCCGATCGGCAGCAAATGATTCCTCATGCCAATGCTCACAGCCATAGGCGTTATTCCTAAATAGTCTCCTGCTATTTTACATGTTATTTTACTCATTGACCTGATTTCATCATCCGTGTACTTCGCCATAGCGCTTCCTCCTCCCAAAAGTTAATATTGTTCCTGTATAATACATATATTTGAATTTCCACTCTTTACCCCTGCTGCCATATCGTTGACTTTACTTCACCATTCTTTACAGCGCTACTTCTTAATGTTCCCTCATATTGAAATCCTGCTTTTCAAGCACTTTGCAAGACGTGATACTATAAGCAAACGGCTCGGCATAAATACGGATAATATCGGTTTATCCAATACGATGCGGAAATCGAAGCGTCCAGGATAGCCTTATCATATATTGGGGCAATTTCCTTTCCTGCCAAAAAATCGCTACTTCCTGTTTGGCTTTCTCTTAATGCCTAATAATTTAATCAAATCATGAAACATCGATGTATCAATCGGTTCAAACATTACCCATTTACCATCACGGTAAGTTTGTGCTTCATCATAGATTTTTTGAACTTGTTCAGAATAATTATTTCGTTCTGTTTCAAATTTTGCCCTCTCATCTTTTCCAAAGATAATCATAAAACCTATACAATTTTCTCTGGCATATAACGCACAAAGTGTTTTACCGCCCCGGCGGTACTTATACTCATAATTCCATGCTTTACCGCCTTTATTCCACTGACATTCCATTTCATATTTTTCATCAATTAAAATACACAGCTTATTCCATACATCATATAAAGATTGTCCGACTAACGCGGTCATTTCCTCTGCATCAGGTATTTTATCAAGCATAGTTATTTCTCCTCCATAATTTTCAATCTTATTTGGCTAATTTCCTGTTCAGAATTATACGTTGTAATTAGCGCCTCTAAAGAACAGCTATTTGCTATTTTTTTAGAAAATCGCTAAACTCCTTTAACTCCTTTTTCGTATCTTCTGAAAGTCTGTTAAATTCTGTATCACGGATTGCTCCCTCCAATGTATATAAATGCACCAGACACACATTCGGATATTTCTGTTTTAGCCTAAGAAATGCATCCTTTGCACCTATCTCAATAAGTTGCCCGGATGACTCAATACCAACAGATATTAGCTTTTTCTCCATTTCTTTACCAATGTTCAGCATTGATGTTAATTTTGACATATTTATCTACAGCCTTCCATGTATTAATTATCTTTACAAGTTCTTTACTTATGGCCCTGATTATACCACTTTCGTCTGTATAGTCTTTGGCATTTATGGAATGGACAGTTTGATAAAACAGCTCCGCTAAATATTTACAGTCCGAGGGGCGGTATTCTCTGATAATCACTTTTTTTACACCTTCCAATCTGGTTTGGTTAGTCTGGCAACATCCCCTCCCTCCCCATCGCATCACAACCGACAAACCATGATGTATTCTTCTTCATTTTCGTAAATGATTTCAAAACCTGCCTTCTGATACATACAGACCGCATAATTTGCTTTCTGCACAGAAAGGGATGTCTGCTTATAGCCTTTATTCTTTAAAAATTTAAGCATATCCCTCATAAGCGCTGTACCAATGCCCATATTCCTATACTCCTCATACAGTGAAATAGCAAACGAGGGCGTTTCATCATCAATATGCCCGTAATCATCCATAATACGCACCCATACTGCGCCTACAATTTCCCCTTTTATTTCCGCAACAAAACACCAATCATCTTTTTTCCCAAAATCCTCAACATATACTTGCAGCTCCGGCTGTTCAATAATAGATTTTGGCGGCTTGTCCATGCCCTCTGGAATAAAAATTGCTTCGTACAGAAAATCAGATAATATTGGATATTCATTTTTTCTAATTTCTCGAATTTTATAATCCATACCTATATAAAACCTCACATCTATTAATTCAACAAACGGAATTTAATCAAAAATTTCTGAAAGCGGAGAGCGGCAATGACGCTCGATAACAAATTCTATTTCTATAAAAAATACTGCCAGACTGATATATCAGCAATCCAACAGCACAGAAAATCTAAGCGAGTTCCCTTAGAAAATCAACACTAAGTTTTGGAGTCAATTTCACAAACAGGAAACTGTCGCTAGAAATCAATATTGACTTCGTATTTATCTTCAAAGAGTATGTAGTTTAATTGATATTTCTGTGCATTACGTAATATTTCTGCATTGTCTTCCAAAATACTCTCCATCGTATAGCATTCATCGTCTAATCGATTTTCAATGGTGTTTGCATATCCCTTTATGTCTGCAAAATGACTTCTGATATAGCCGTCACTCATTATAAGACAATAATATTTAATATTTTCGAGATATTCGTAAACAAAATCCTTTTGCCAATCAAACGGAACATAGCAACCCTCAACAATTAAATTCTGCTTATTTTCAATAGCCGTTTTAATTATCTCACGAACGATAGGCCATAGATATGCGGTTAAATCCTTATCACTGCTCATTGGTGTGAGTTCTGTATGTCCACTGCGAATTAACCCCATTTTCAGATGGTCTATTGATAAATATGGGTATTTATATTTTTCAAGCAACTTTTGAGCAAGTGCTGTTTTACCTGTATGCGATGCTCCTGTAATTAAAATAACCATCTCTTGTATCCTCAAAACTTCAGACTTTTCGTTCCTTGCAACTTTCTGATAAACGGGAATTTATTTCTTTTTTTACTCATAAGAGAACAACTGATGGCTACAAATAAACCAAGCAAAATCCACGGAAATGCTGCTCCAAAAAAATCACTAATCATATTTCATTCCTCTTTCAAAATACCAATTTCTCAATCTAATTTCTTTTTCCAAGTATACACAAATTCATAAGATTTTTCAATTCCCCGAATTATTTTTTCTTAATTGAGAAGCACTCCTACATACGGCAGAAGTTCCACTTATCGCTTATGACTTGTCAACAAATTGAGATAAACGAACTGCCTATAATCTTTGCTTCAATCAATGTTTCTTGTCTGCATTTCGGGCAATAGAGAGGATAATTTTTCAAAATCGTATCTTCTCTAATTTTGTCACGGGTCTTATTTTTGCAAACAGGACAACGTATCCATTCCGTTACAATCAATTACACCTTTCTTTTACTGCAATATACAACAATAGCCTGTTTGACAAAGTCAGCAGTTCCATCACCGCCTGCTTTGTCAATATTGTTCCTAAAACGTCCATCACATACATACAGCTCACCCAATCCGCCAAGAATTTCATTGGTGCATACATAGTAGTTATCAGTTATAAATTTCTGTAATGCAGCGATTTTGTTTTGTACTTCATCAACATCAGGATTTAAATGTTTCAGTTCTCCTAATTCATAAAACATTGTCAACAGCTCGTTTGCAATCTTGCTATAATTACTTCCATTTCGGGCAATATCTTTTTGCCTGTACTCTTGATATGCTTTGGTATTACCCCATTTTGCTTTTACTTCCGCCTCATACTTTTCAATTTCACTCTTGTCAAAAACATCAAAATTCATTGCTGTTACTCCTTTTTTTTGAATTTCACGGGTAAAGGTAATAAGTTCCCCTATGTGTTTATACTGCAATTCTAACAGCCCAATTTGCTGAGCAATTACTTCTGATGGGTCAAAATCAGGGCTGTTAAGAATTGCTTTGATTTCTTTTAAAGGAAACTCTAATTCACGAAACAACAAAATATTTTGCAAACGGCTAAGTGCTGTATCGTCATACATTCGATAGCCCGCTTCAGTTACTTTCGTAGGTTTCAAAAGCCCAATTTCATCATAATAGTGAAGTGTACGGGCAGTGATACCAGTCAATTCTGCAACTTCATGGACAGACATAAGTTTTTTATTCATTCCAAAAATCCTCCGCAGCGTCTAAAATTTCTTTTGCAGGTAAAAGTGTCGCTTCAATTATACTTTTACCAGTCTTTTTCAAGTAATGCTTTACTAAATAATAGCCGCAGGCATATCCGGCGCAATAAGGCAAACCTACTTGCTGAAAATTTTGTAATTTAGCCAGTTCGTCACCATAAAGATAAGCGTTGAGATTTTCAAATCCTTGAACATTTAATCCGTCTTGAATAATAGGTTTGATATATCCGTTCAAAGTTTCCATATCCGTTCTGGTCACCCAAGGGCCTGCCTTATCTTCGCCATATAAAGAAGTTGCAAAATTTTCTGCCAATCCCTCGCTAATCACCATCTCTCCAAGTGTGATATCATTCTTCCATTCAATAAACTGAAAGCGGATATTGTGATTTGTTTCATGTGCCAAAGCTACTGGAAGATGTTCCAGTGTGTATTCGTTTGGGATTAGCCAAGAAAAAACATATCCCGGTATGCCACCGTCACCACAATATCCCTCATTCATTATGACGTAGGGACTTTCAGCATTTGCAAGCAATATAGTAAACAAATACTCCTTAACAGGTAAATCAATTCCATGCTGGATAAAACAATTTAAGGATTTCCTAATTGCCATCTCACATTTTTCCCAGAGTGCATCGTCTGAAATTAGCAGAATATTTCGTTTTTGTGTTTTGTCTACTTTAGTTGGTTCAATGTGTCCAAGCAGCCTACTTGCCATAATAACATCATAGCCGCCGGGCGCTTTCGCTTTCATAGGAACATTGTAACAAGCCCATTTTTTCTCAAATGGCATCATCAGTTCATACCGATAAATGTCATTCTTCTTATCATCGGGTGCTAACATAATTTTCTCGTATATACCATCTGAACGAATTGCATTTACATTCATAATATATCATCTTTCCTCTCTGATTTTTTATAATTATAAACTATTACGTTACGTTAAAGTCAAGTATATTCCCGAAAAAAGTTACTTTCACATTTTTATTTCCTAAATACTGCTATTACATCTCTTATTTTGTAAGCGTCAAATATTCCTGCGGATTTCCTGATTGCCAGGTTTCGTCTATAATTGTAGTTGTTAGATATTGGTAAATGGGGGCAACGTCATTTGCAGTATCTTAAAGAGCATAAGCAGTTCGTCTATCTCAATCTGCTGACAAGCGGCAGGCTGAACGAATACCTTGTGGGCCTAGACGAGCAGGCAGAGGATATGTTTTTTCGGCTGGTAAGGAAATATGCCGACACGCAGGGAGTGACGGAACGGTTAAAGGCGGAAAATCAGCTTGAATGGGTTGGAAAAATGAATAATATTCGAGCGTATATGAGGGAAGCTGTAGAAAGTGAGATATTTCATTCGTAAGCGGTGGGCGGCACTTCTGCCGTGTGTAGAAGTGCTGCATAACCCTAAATAAAAACAGTTAGGGGAATTGAAAAAGCCTATGCTTTCGTATATAATTGAGAAAAATCAAAGTGAGAAATGATTTATCGGGGGAACGATATGAAATATATAAGGGCAACTTCTGGTATGGCGAATGATGTTCAAAATGTTTTACATACAGCTATTAAAACCATATATCCGAAATATTATCCAAAGGAAGTAGTGGATTTCTTTTGCAGACATCATAGTAAAGAACACATTCTAAACGGAATAGCAACGGGAAATATGGGAGTGTTGATGTATAACGATATGATTGTCGGAACAGGTTGTTTTGATGATAATCATATTACAGGAGTATACGTGTTGCCCGCTTATCAAAATCAAGGCTGCGGCTCGTATATTATGAATTGTTTAGAAAAGGAAATTTCCAAAACATATGATACGGTTATCTTGGACGCTTCGCTTCCGGCAGCGTGTTTATATGAGCATAGAGGCTATAAAACGGTGGGGCATGGGATATGCGAATTGGAAAATGATGTGAAGTTGGTTTATGAAATCATGGAGAAAAAACTGAAAGATAATTGAAAATGTGGATTGAGAGGACTTGAAAATGAAATGCAGAATAAGAAAATGGGAACTATCAGACGCAAAAGATTTGGCGGCTGCGCTTTCAAATAGAAAAGTACAAGATAATCTTCGTGATGGTTTGCCCTATCCTTACACCGAGCAGGATGGAAAAGAGTTTATTTCTGCTATGCTTTCCGCAGATGAAAGCGAAACATTTGCTTTTGCTATTACCGTAGATAATATGGTGATTGGCAGTATTGGCATTTTTCGGCAGGGCAATATTCATAGGCAAACCGCCGAGTTAGGATATTATATTGCCGAAGAATATTGGGGCAAAGGCATTATGACCGAAGCGGTTAAGCAAATTTGCGAATATGTTTTTGCGAATAGCGATATTATCCGTATCTACGCAGAGCCCTTTGCTTATAATATAGCGTCTTGCAGAGTGCTTGAAAAAGTAGGGTTTCAGTATGAGGGTACATTGAGAAGCAATGCTGTGAAGAATAGCAAGGTGATTGATATGAAAATGTACTCTTTGTTAAAAGAGGAAATAAAGGAGTGAATTTGGTGCTAAAAGAATATAAGTTTGGTTTCAATATTTATGGACTGTTATTGTTTTTGATTATAATGATACCTAATTTTATTTGGTTTGCTGTTCCAGCACCTAATGATGTATTAAGGACGGAATCGGTTACTGAAGTGATTGACGCCATAGCTTCTGTCTGTCAAGTTTTGATGGTTATAGCTTTGTGTATTTTTGTAAATATAAAGAACCATAAATTCCATATTACTCCTTTGATTATTTTTGTGATAATTTGTGATAGAATATATTTTGCAAGTTGGGTAAGCTATTATGCAGGCGTTGTGAATACAGGTGTTATATTGGGGTTGACAATTTCCCTGTGTTTGGCATTTATGCTTTTTGCTATTGACAGAGAAAATATGATAGCAGTTGTGCCAATTTTCATTTTTCTAATTTGTCATTTAATATATGGTATCGCTAATTTTATTGTTTGATTTTTTGAGGTTATATAAGTATTGGATCTATACTAAATAAGTGGACACGAAAAGTAACTATACATTACAATAAA
>CAMNRH010000005.1 GCA_946552115.1 uncultured Lachnospiraceae bacterium | reverse complement strand
ATGACCGCCAAAAAAATCATAAGAAATTTACACACTTTACTTGACAAAGCCGTTTAAATTCTACAAAGTTCTTTCCGGCGCGGTTTAAATGTTTTTTTCGGTTATACATTACACGGATTGTTCTTATCGGAGGGTCAGGGAGCTCATAAACGAGAATTTCAGCGGATTTTATTGCACATTTTAACGAAATTTTTGAAAGAAAGGAGATCCCTAACCCGTCAATAACGGCTGTTTTAGCCAGCTGCTCTGAGTTCATTTCAACGATAATATTTAAATCCTCCTTTTGCATGCCCAGCTGTTTTAAATAATTGCAGATAAGGCTGTTTAATGACTGATTCCATACAATTCCTTCCTGACTAAGCAGTTCAAAAACGGATGGCTTTTTCATTAAAAGACACTGGTAGCGCGGAGTATTGGGAAGCCCTATAATAACAGAGTCATTATAAATCGGCAATGCTTTCCATTTCTGTTCATCCGAGGTCTGCAATACAAATCCGAGATCAATTTTCCGTTGATTTAACAAGCTGTAAATATCAAAATCGCTTCCTTCTTTTAATTGAAAACGTGTGGAAGGATGTATTTTTTTGTAAAAATTCATGACATCCATAAGCATATAATGAGCGGGAATATCATGAGCCCCGATTGCAATTGTATCAGAATCATTTCTATGAAGAGGGAGCTCCTGCAGAGTATAGCAATTGGAGAGGATTTCTTTTGCTTTTTCATAAAAAAGCATTCCGTCCTCTGTTATTTCAATTTTCTTTTTATTAGTCCTGTCTAAAAGCTCTGTTTGGAGAGTGTCCTCTAAAATCGCAATATTTGAGCTGATTGCCGGCTGAGAAAAGGAAAGCAGCTCGGCGGTTTTACTAAAGCTTTTTGTCTCTACGATTGAAATAAAAAATTCTAATTGTTTAAGTGTGATAGATAACATTGGCGGGGGCCTCCACGTAAAAATACTATATTCCATCGGTTAAAATATCAGTTGCTAAAATATAGACTAACACATTTTTAACAAAGTATATAATTGAAAAAAATAATAAGTAAATACAATTATCGACAACAAAAATAAAAAAACACGAATTTAATTTATGTTATTTGATTTCCTTATAACAGAAAAGAAAATCAATTAGATAAAGCGGATTTTTACGTTGAATGTAAAAATTCAACATATTAAAATGAATGTAATCTGAAAAACGATTTATATGATACCGATTAAGCAGGAGAACATATGAGGCTGATAATTGAAGCAACAAAGGAAATGATATATTGCGCGCAGAAAAATGATGATTGGTGCATTGTAGATGTCAGAAGCTCTGATGTGTATATTGGCTGGAAAAGAAAGGGGGAGATAGGGGGACATATTCCTTATGCAAAGCTTTTTTCGGCAGAATGGCTTGAACCTAAATGGCGGAAAAGCAGTGAGGATTATGAGGCGCGTTTGGAGCTTGAGCTCATCTCGCAGGGGATAACTCAGGGAAAAAATATTATCGTATATGACGAAAATGGAACGGATGCGGAGGCTGTATGTGATTATTTACAATCCAGAGGAATCACCCATTTATTTTATTATGATTTAAAAAGGTGGGAAGGAGATTTATTCAAATATCCTAATTACAGATTAATGGCGCCGATGTGGCTTGCAAAGGACATTATTGATGGAAAAGCAAAAGAGTATTTTCCCGGCGGGGAATGTAAGATTTTTGAAATATCATGGAAAGAGCCGTCGGCAATTTATTTAAATTCGCATATTCCGGGGGCTGTTCATATAGACAGCAATGAATTCGAGCTGGGACCGCAGTGGATTATGATTGATGATGAAAAATTGATTGATTTTGCTGTTGGCAATGGAGTCACACCGGACAGTACAGTGATGATTTACGGAAATAATTCTCTGAATTTTTCGGCCGCCGCGAAGCTGGCGGTAGTGTTTCGGTATATGGGGATTAAAAATGTCATGTGCCTTAACGGAACACTGGAAAACTGGATAAATGCCGGCTATCCTACAGAACAGGGGCCTGTTGCAAAGCGGCCGTGCCGAAAGAAAGCAGAATACGTTTTCAGCAGGAAGCATGTGATACATATGAAAGAGGCGAAAGAGATTCTGGCAGACCCGAAAAAGGGAGCGGTCATTGATACGCGTTCGTGGGAGCAGTATATCGGTAATGACAGCGGGTATGATTATCTTGATAAGGCCGGACGGATTCCGGGGACAAAATGGTGTTATTATCCCAGACATTATACAACGCCGATTAATCAGATTGGAAATCTTGAGGTTATGCTGAAGGTGTGGGAGGCTTCCGGAATTGATTTGAATAAAACAATGGCGTTTTTCTGCGGAAGTGCATCATGGGGAGCGAGTATTTTAAAAACCTTTGCAGACGTATCAGGTCTTTCTACGGGGACAATCTATGAAGGAGGCTGGTGCGAGTGGTGTGATTATCCGGAAAATCCTTATGAGACGGGTATTCCTGATGAGTATAAGGATTATGAGCCGGAAAGGTTCCGGGAATTTGGATTCTCCGAAGAAAGCGCCTGCCATGTGATGTAATGAGGCCTTATAGAGTAGAGAACAGGAGTAAATATTTCAGATGAAACAGAATTTATTATTGAAAGTAAAAGAGCTTGTAATTGATGATTCAGATATATTTTTATCATATTTAACAAATCATCTGAGAATATGCTTTTTTGCTGTTTTAATTTCAACGATTATAGGAGTTGCTTTAGGGGTTTTGGCGGCGAAGAGACCGAAAATCGGTTCTGTGATTGTCAATACGGCAAATTTTTTGCGGCTTATACCGACGATTGCGCTTTTAGTACTTTTGATGCCTGTTTTGGGTTCCGGAACAAAGCCCGCGCTGCTTGCGCTTTGCTTTGTCTGTATTCCGGTTCAGATTATTAACACCCGTCTTGGCGTAATAAGCGTAGATCCGCGGATTATTGAGGCGGCCAAAGGAATGGGAATGGATCAATGGAGATGCCTTTTTACCATTGAGATTCCGCTTGCAGTTCCAATGATTGTAACGGGATTCAGGATTGCGATGATTGAGGCGATATCTGGTGCAACAATTGCATCTTATATTGGCTCCGACAGTTTGGGAAATTATATTACAAGAGGCTTTTTTGGAGGTGTAAAGACACAGTATCTGCTGATTGTCGGGGCAGGCTCTATTGTGATTTTGACCTTGATTATTGACGGGCTGACAGGAATTTTGCAGGAAAAATGCAATAAAAGGTTCAGTGCCACTATATAGAGTTTGTCCGCGCACAGCGGTTCAAATAGAAAAAAATATATTACAGGAGGCAAAGTGAAAGTGAACAAAGGAGTAAAAAGGTTTATCAGTATCATTCTGGTCATTGCAATGATGGGAGCATTGACAGGATGCGGCTCGAAGTCCGGGGGAGAATCAGAAAAGTCTGAGACAAAAAATGAGGAGGCTGTTAAGATTGGCGCACGTGACTGGGTTGAACAATATATTTTTATGGAGTTGATGGCATATGCGTTAGAAAAGAATGGTTATAAGGCAGAGCGTGTTCCGGATATAGGCGGTACGGACCTTTTGCAAAATGCAATGGAAAAAGGCGATATTGATATGGCGTGTAACTATTCAAGCAGCTTTTATACAAGCATATTAGGACACGATCCGAGTTTTGATAAGGCTGAGGTATATGATGTATCTAAGAAAGAGATGAAAGAAAAATATAATATTATACTTTTGAATCAGAGTGATATTGATAACAGCTATGGGCTTTTTATGTTGAAAAGTAAAGCTGATGAAATGAATATTAAGACGATGTCGGATCTTGTACAGCATACGCATGAGCTTGTATTTGCAAATCACGGCGGATGGATGGACGGAAACAAGGAACGTTTGATTGAAATCTACGGCGGAGACTTTGAGTGGAAAGATGAAAAGCAGTTTGATATTAGTCTTAGATATTCTTCCGTGAAAAACGGAGAGGCTGATGTCAGTACGGCGTATACGACAGACGGAGAGCTGAATGATGAAGAGATTGTTATGATGGAGGAGGATAAGGAAGGGGCCTATGAGCCGTATTTTGCCATTCCGTTTGTAAGAGGCGAGATTTTGGATGAGTATCCGGAAATAGAGGATATTATCAATGAGCTTTTTGAGAAACTGACGCCGGAAGAGATGATAAAGCTGAATTCCCGGGCATCTATTGACAAAGAAGATTATGATGTTGTTGCTCAGGAATGGTATGATGAAACGTTTAAATAAAGTATGGAAGAGAACGAGAATCAGCCGGTTCTCGTTTCTTTGTAAAAGGGTATTTTTATAAAACGAGGTAAAACAATATGAAGATAATTGAGCTTAAGTCCGTATCAAAAAGGTATCCGGGGAGTGATGTAAATGCGGTTGACAGAGTAAATCTTTCTATTGAAAAGGGACAGTTTGTTGTTATTGTGGGCGCTTCCGGTTCTGGAAAAACAACCCTTTTGAAAATGATTAACCGGCTTATTGAGCCGACAGAGGGGGAGATTTTTTTAAACGGTGAAAATGTTATGTGTACAGATGCGTCGGAATACAGAAGAAAAATCGGGTACGTGATACAGCAGAGCGGATTATTTCCACATATGACAGTCAGACAGAACATTAGTGTAGTGCCGCAGATTATGAAGTGGAAAGCGGATAAAACTGAGCGGAGAGTAAAAGAGCTGATGGACATGATAGGGATGGATTTTGACGAATATGCGAATCGTTTTCCGAGAGAGCTTTCGGGAGGAGAACAGCAGAGAGTCGGATTGGCAAGAGGCCTGGCGATTGACCCGGATGTTGTTCTGATGGACGAGCCGTTTGGAGCAGTCGATGCCATCACCAGAAAAAGGCTGCAGGATGAGGTGTTGGAGCTTCAGAAGAGAATGCATAAAACGATTGTGTTTGTTACACACGATATATCGGAAGCATTTAAGCTGGGGGACCGGATTATTATTATGAATCAGGGAAGGGTTCAGCAGTATGACAGTGTATTTAATATTTTATTCCATCCGGCCAATGATTATGTCGGGAGCCTGTTGTCGGGGGAGAACATGCTTGATAAGCTTCAGGCCGTCAAAGCGTCTGAAATTATGGAAAAATCAGAAGCCTTGCCGGAGGTTAATGACATCAATACTGTGAGGGAGAATGACAGCTTGAAAACAGTATATCAGAGATTTATTTTATATGATATTTCCTGTATATATGTTGTCCGGGATAATGCTCCGGCAGGTGTCATCGACAAAAAGTCTATATCTGCATTAACAAGGAGTATATTAGAAAAAGAAGCAGAAGAAAGGATATAAGGCTATGGAATTGCTTCAATCAATGTTTAAATACATATCCACACATTTAGATGAGGTAGGGCAGTGTATAGGAGAGCATCTTTATATTATGTTAATCTCTGTTGTGATTTCATTTGCCATTGCGATTGTCCTTGCAGTGGTTTGTAAGAGATTTCCTAAAATCGGCAGTATTATTATAAGCTTTTTTAATATGGCGTATGCGATTCCAAGTCTGGCGATTCTTGCATTTTTGCTGCCGTATCTGGGTCTTGGCAGCGTCACGGCAATTACATGCATTGTCCTTTATGAACAATTCCTGCTGCTTAAAAGTATTTTGGCGGGCTTTGATTCAGTCAATGAGCACATTATAGAGGCAGGAAAAGGAATGGGAATGAATGCATGGCAGTTGTTTTTTAAAGTCCGGCTTCCGCTTGCGATGCCGGCGATTGTGAACGGTCTGAAGCTTGGTTTTTTGTGTTCCATCGGACTTGCCGTATTAGGAGCGTTTGTGAGCGCGGGGGGACTTGGTTCACTCATATACGACGGATTCAGAAGAAATTATACCGCAAAGATTGTCTGGGGGACAATTCTCTCTACAATGATGGCCGTGATTGTAAATCAAATATTTGAAAGATTGGAAATACTTGCTTTAAAAAAGGCGCAGGGGTGCTTTGTGTTAAAACGAAAGTAGGAAAAGCTTATGAGAGATGTGGACAGGAAAAAAATTTGTGACAAGGTTCAAATGCCGGAAAATATCCGTGAATTTCTGGAATATATATACACGCCTTTTGATTTGGGGATTTTAGGCAGTCTGGATGAAGACGGCTATGTTGTAAAGGAGTATCGCAGAAGCTGGCTGGAGCATCTCTATGACAGAGGTGTACTGGACAAGATTATCTGTGACGGCGGAAAGGTACGATATAAAGCTGCCCATATTGCAATGCGTTTGGAGTGCTTTATTGTAGTGGAGAAAGCTTATTGGATATCCTTGCCGGAGGATGTGCGAAGAGAGATTAATGATCGCTATATTATGAATCCGGATATATGGATTCCGGGGAGATTGGGACAGCCCGGAAAAACGGAGGTCGTTTATCCGATTGAGGAATGCCTGAAGATTCTGGAGCATGCAGATACGTCATATTTCTATCTGGCACAGTGTAACTGCAATAATTACCTGATGAATTGTGAAAAGGATAAATACCGGGTTTGTATTCATTTTCCTGCAAGCGCTCCGGACATTAATTCGCCGGATGGCAGAGGTCTTTCGGAGCGGGTTACAAGGGAAGAGGCTATAGAGGCTTTAAAGTATACGGAAAGGCAGGGGCTGGTACATAAGGCCGGGGCAGAGCGGGAGAATTTTTGCAATTGCTGCTCCTGCTGTTGTATTCATCATCACAATACCGGGAAATACAGGGATAAATTAAAGAACGGTTTTATAGAAACGCCTTATATTATTGATTTAGACATGAAAAAATGCAAAAATTGCGGCGCATGTACAAAAAGATGTCCATTTGGCGCGTTATATTTTTCAGGGGGAAAGGTTGTTTTTCATCCGGAGGAATGCTGGGGCTGCGGTGTGTGCAGAATGGTCTGTCCGGAAAAAGCGCTTCAGATAAAGAAACGTATGTGAACATAAAAAATCATTTTAAGGAGACGGCTGTTTTGCAGAACGGAGGAATGCCGGGACTGCGGCGTATGCAGAATGATTTGCCGGAAAACTCAGGCATCCGCTTAACTTTCGGGGAATTATATCCGATAATATATAGTAAGGATAAAAAGAAAGCGGTGATGCAGTATGAAAATATATGGAGATTACACATTTCTGCTGGACAAGTTGAATGTCTGGAATAATTCCCGGGTTCAGATTCTGGATAACGGAACAAGGGAAGTACAGTTTGCGGATAAATTTTTAGAGGAACAGAGGGCGGCTTCCCATGATGAGGTTTCGATATCTCAGATGGGAATGGAATATTTAAGAGATAGTCTGTCTGATTTGAGCGGAAACGCAAATAACATTTTGCCGGGGAATATTGTTCCGTTTGCGGCGGGCAGTGATATGTCGCTGATGGACGGATTTTGCCGGACTTACATATTACAGCGTCTGGATACGGAGAGCGCAGACGGCGTAAGCAATAAGCTCTACGGTCAATTGATGCTCCGCTATCAGGATGAGCTTTACGGAAAGGACGAAGGTGAACTGTCAAGCCACGCAGAAAGCCTTGCGAGGTCCTATGCAGCGATGCGTAAGCAGATTATAAACGGATATGAGAACGGCACGCGAGAGGTCTGGACGATGGAGAAAAGTACGGGCGATGATTTTAGCGGCGTTGAGTTTGAGATAGACGGAAGTACGGTGCGCTATCGAAAGCTTACTAAGGAAGAAGAGCTTGAGAATCTCGATAAGGCGTTTGCCAGGCTGACAGAGGATGTCGCGGCAGAGCTGTCGGAGAGAAAAGCAAAGGAAGCTGCCGAACCGGGCGAGGAGCTTCCTGAAGAGGAAAAAGAATTTTGGCATATAGGGAGTCTGGCGGACAGCCTTATTAAGGAAATTGATGATTTTCTCGAAAAGCTGGCGATGGAGGAGGCTATGAAGAACAAAGAAAAGCCTCTGGATTTTGGAGAGCGTCTGGCAGTTGAGATGCGTAGTCACGGCATCGAGACAGAGGCGAGAGGAAAACAGCTTGCACAGTATGCGAATTACCGGAAAATGAGTAAGATGACGGCGGATGCGCAGACGCTGCTGGGATATCTAAAAGCGTGAGCAGGCAATTAAAGATTTAAAGGATTTACATGGCGCAGTGGCCAAACAGATATGGCCGCTGCGCTATATTTTTACACAAAAGGTTGTCCCGCCGCCGTCCGTGTCTCTTACGTGAAGAGAGATTCCCTGTATTTTGGCAAGAGCGGCGGCGATGGAAAGTCCCAGTCCGAAATGCTCTTTTTTATTGCGGGATTGATCGCTGCGGTAAAAGCTGTCAAAAATCAGCTTTTTTTCTTCGTCGGAAATTCCGGGGCCGTGGTCTGCAACAGAGACTGTGACATGCGGGCGGCCATGGGAGGAAGAGGCTTCTGCCCGGAGAATAATTTTTCTTGAATGCCCGGCGCCGCCGGGAGCGCCGGGGGCTTCCGGCGCATGTGTCAGAGCGTAGGAAACAGCATTGTCCAGCAATATTGTAAAAATCTGCCGGCACAGATCCGGGTCGGCGTATACCTTTGGAAGCGTCTCTGCGGGAAGGATAAGGAGGAGTTTTCCCTCCTTTGAGACGCAGAGAGGCTCGTATAATTCTAAAAGCTCTAAAAGTAATTCATCGATTTCAAATTCCTTTTTTTTCACAGCCCATTTTTTTTGATCCGCGGAAGCAAGAAGCAGAAGATTGTTAATCAGGCTGCTTCCTCTTTTGCATTCCCTTTTTATAATTTCGAGCAGTCTTGCGTCCCCGGGGGAGGCAGGGGCAACGGCGTCCGCCGTAGTCCGGATGACGGAAAGAGGTGAGCGAAGCTCGTGGGATGCGGCGGAAACGAAGTCCTGCTGCTTCGTATAGGTCTCCTCCAAGGGCTTTAGGGAGCGGCGGACAAACCAGTGTCCGGTAAGGAATAAAAGAAGTATCCCGATACAGTCGGCAAGAAAATAAAGTCCTGCGGTTTTCAGAAGCCGCAGCCGGTTTTCGGAGATGTCCTGAATGAGAATCAGTTTTTTGTAGCCGGAGGAGGTTTGAAGAATCAGGATATTTCCAAGGTAGCTGTCATTTTCCTGTCCTTTCAGTGAAAAGACGGAGGACTGAAGCAGATTGGAGGAAACCGGATGCGAGTTGGGGTATATTCCCTCTTTTTTTGCTTTTTCCTCAGCCAGATTCCTGAGTGCCTCCCGATCGGCGGACGGCTGGTAGGAGCCGGAAAAAAAGAAAGGAATCCGGTTTTCTTCTATATAAATGATAAGATGATTCTTCAGCTCCAGCTGTACCAGAAAGGAATCGGAGAAATGCTCGTCGGCCTGAAGCTTTGACATTAATGTAAAAAGGTGGTTTTGAAAATCAGCCTTTTGCCGGTTTTCCTGAGAGGAAACATAAAACAGAAGCATAGCCGCTAAAATGAGGGTGATAATCAGCCCTGTGCTTAAGGTATAGATAATAACTAATTTTCTCTGTAATTTAGGAAACATGATTTTCCTCCAGTCGGTATCCTACGCCGTGTATTGTAGAGATAGAAACGCCGCTTTTAAGTGTCCGCAGATGCTTTCTTAAAAAATAGATATAGGTGTCCAGATTTCCGTCCTCTACCGTTCCGTCAGGCCCCCAGATACGGGAAAAAATCTGCTCTCTTGTCAGAGTTTTTTTCGGATTTTTAAGAAAGAATTCCATAAGAAAGGCTTCTCTTTTGGAAAGCTTTTGCTGTTTACCCTGACAGGAAAGCGTACGGGTATCCGGTTCAAAATGAATATCCAGAAACGTAAGGCATGTAAGCTCGGTGAAAATTCCCGGACGTCTGGAAAGAGCACGGATGCGCGCCAAAAGCTCGTCAATATCATAGGGCTTTATCAGATAATCGTCTGCACCGCAGTCGAGTCCGTCAATTCGGTCATTGACAGAGCCGAGAGCGGTCGTCAGTATGACCGGCGCGGTAATATGGTTTTGGCGGATTGCTCTTAAAATGGACAGCCCGTCAATTTCCGGCAGCATACGGTCTAAGAGAATCAGGTCATAGGCGCCCGACATGGCGAAATAAAGCGCTTCGCTCCCGGTATAGCAGCAATCAGCCGTATGCTTTTCGGCGCAGAGCTGTTTTTTTACAACGTCACATAATTCATGGTCATCCTCAACAATTAAAATGTGCATTTTCGAATTCTCCTCGCTATAATTATCAAGTATACCAGAGAAATCTCAAAAAAATCTTTAAAAAATTATGATTGTTTTCCAGTTTTTTTTGAGAAAATTTATGTATAGTGGTTGATATACGGACGGAGGACGTATGAGAACTGTGAAAGGAGATAGTACGAATTATGAGGAAAGGACATAGAAATTATGTAAGGCAGATAACAGCGCTTATGCTGTGCGTCATAACGGCGGCAGGCATTTTTTGCGGATGTCAGAAAAGCGGCGCTCCTGACAGTGAGAGCGGAGCAAAAGGGCGGTATGTGGAGAAAGATATTGAGCTTCCGACAGAGAAAGGGGAAGAGGTTCTAAATCTGATAAAATCAAAGGAGGGTAATCCGGTACTCTTTTCCTGTCTGGACGGGACAAAAGTTTTCCGTTATGAATATAAGGACGGGGAGTGGAAGAAAAGCTCGCTGGATTGGCTTGACGGGCTCTATAAAGAGAAGGATGTTTATTTTATGGAGGTGCAGGAATCGGCAGACGGAGCACAGCTTGTAAGAGGTACCGACGATGAGGCGCTTACACATATCGCAAGGAGCGGGGACGGAAAAACAGGAGCAGAGTTAAATATCCCATATTTAAAGCAAAAGGGAGAGACTGGTTATCCTGGAGTGATGGAGCTGCAGATTGACAGCGATGGAAATTATTGGATGAATGATATGTATCAGTCCAGACTTGTTGTAATATCGGCGGATTCCCTGGATGTGACAGAGGAGATAAACACCGTCCAGTGCTTTTCCGGTGAACAAAGAGTGGTATATACGGCAGAAAACGGCGATATGGCGGTTAACACAGAGGAGGGGAGGTTTACCCTTTATGATTCTAAGCTTAACGAAAAGGAAAAGCTTAAGGTCAGTCAGGAAGGCTTATTGCAAATGTGCAGCAGGGGCGACAACTGGTACTCGGTTTCGGAACAGGGAATTGTGCGGATGGCTCCGGGAAATGAAGTAAGTGAAGTATTGATGGACGGAAGTATGGGAGCTATGGGTTCGTCGACGAATACACCGATAGGAATGACGGCGGGAGAGGAGGATTTTTATGTACTCTACCGTCAGGATAAGGCTTCCGCATACCGGCTGTGCCGCTATACATACGATGAGGAGGCGTCTGCCGTTCCTGAGCATACGCTTCGGGTATTCGGCCTTTCGGAAAATGATACGGTTCAGGAGGCGGTGATAGGATTTCAAAAGCTGCATTCGGATGTGAAAGTAGAATTTCAGACGGTGGGAAGTGGGGAAGAGTTATCCGCCGATGATATTCGTACCCTGAATACAGAGCTGCTTGGCGGAAACGGCGCGGACATACTTTTACTGGACGGACTTCCGGTAGACTCTTATGCGGAAAAGGGAGTTCTTGCGGATATGACAAAGTTTGTAAAGGAGCTTACGGGACAGGCGGATTATCTGGAGGAGGTATTGGGAAATACTGCACGGAAGGATGGGAAAATCTACGGAATTCCCGTGAAGTTCAGTGTACCGGTTATTTACGGCAATGAGGAGGTAAAGAAAGCGCTTTCCTCTCTGGAAACGTTAAGCGAATATCTTGATAAGAACCCGGAAGCGAATATTTTCGGTGTTGCAGAAAGAGGATATATCCGTGATTTTCTTTTTCAACTGTATCAGGATGAGATTTTGGGTACGGATAAAAAGATCGATAAGGAGAAGATGGCTCTGCTATTTGAGCTGGAAAAGAAAATAGCGGTGAATGCAAGGGCAGAGGTGTTTGACAAATTTGCATCGGGAGAGATGGCGATAGGGACAGGGACAATGAATCAGATTTTTTCTCAGAGTATGTTTACGAATCCGGGAGGCGAGGCTATTTTAAATCATCCGGAAAGTGTCACTACCGAGCGGATTGCAAGTATTTCGAATATGATGGTTCCCTATGCGATTATGCGCAGGCTTAAGCTTTCCCCGGAAACGGTTAAGGATTTTTATGTACCGAAAGGAATTATAGGAATTAACAGCAATACGGAGCAGAGAGAGCTTGCGGAGAAATTTGTAAAGTATCTGTTTTCAGAGGAGATACAGGGTGCACAGTTGGATGACGGTTTTCCGGTTCTTCTTTCATCGCTTGAGAATATCAGGGCAGAGGCGGACAGCGATTATGCAAAGAATCTTATTGTGGGATCAAGCCTGGTTATTGACGGCGAGGAGCATCTCGACGTGGAAGCGGGTTATCCGGAAAAGAAAGAAATTGAAGATTTGATTGACATGTGCAAATCCCTTAAGACACCGGCGGTTCAGGATTGTACAATTTGGAATATTTATCAGACGGAAGCGGACGAGTGTCTGAAAGGAAGTATTGATGAGGAGACAGCGGCAAAAAATATTGCGCAGAAAGTGGATACCTATCTTGCGGAATAAGAGAGAAAAACAGGAAGCACGGAGCGGTTATCTGTTTCTGCTTCCCAGCCTGACAGGAACGTGCGGGTTTGTGCTGCTTCCCTTTGCGGATGTTGTCCGCAGGTCCTTTACAAAAGCAGCAGGCGGTTTTGTAGGGCTTGAAAATTACCGGCTGGTGTTGAAAAATGAGGCGTTCCGTCTGGCAGCCGGAAATACGGTGAAATTTATGCTGATTTGTCTTCCGCTTCTTTTGGGATTATCGCTTTTTATGGCGGTGCTTGTGAATCAGGCCGTACATTTTGGAAAATGGGTAAAAACAGTTTTTTTATTGCCGATGGCAATCCCGGCGGCTTCAGTGGTCGTATTTTTTCAAATGGTATTTGACGGGGAGGGCTGGCTTAACAGGCTGGTGAGCTTCTTCGGCATTTCGGGAAAGGACTGGCTTAAGGAGGATTCGGCTTTTTGGGTGCTGGTTGTCTGCTATATCTGGAAAAATCTCGGATATGATATGATACTCTGGCTTGCCGGGCTTCTGGCGATTCCCGAGGCGCAGTATGAGGCCGCAAAAGTTCAGGGGGCAGGACAGTGGTCCTGCTTCCGGTATATTACGCTGCCGCAGCTTGGAGAGACGGTATTTGCCGCGGGCCTTTTGTCCTTTGTAAATGCTTTCCGCGTTTTCCGCGAGGCTTATCTTCTGGCAGGGGATTATCCCCATGAAAGTATATATATGCTGCAGCATTTGTTCAACAACTGGTTTGTAAATCTGGATATACAGAAAATGACGGCGGCAGCAGTGCTTTTAGTTCTCATGACAGGAGGGATTTTATGGGGAAGGGAAAGGCGTATAACACGCCGGAAAAGGTTGGAGGAAAGGGTATTATGAAAGGGCTTCTGAAGGGACTGCTTCGTCTGTTTGTCGCCGTTATGCTTGTGTTTATGATGCTTCCGTTATTTATGGTTATTTCCGATTCTCTTATGGGGAAGCAGGAGCTGCTTGAGACGTGCGGAGCAGTTTTTTCGGATTATGGCGGGGAGGCCCGTTTCCGGGTATTTCCCATGTATCCGACACTGCGTGCATATGTGAGGCTTTTGCTGGACTCGCCGGAATATTTTGTGGCGTTCTGGAATTCTGTCTTTCAAACCTGCGGTGTGGTTGCGGGACAGCTTCTTGTGTCGGTGCCGGCAGCATGGGCGTTTGCACGGTTTCGTTTTCCGGGCAGGAGATTGTTATGGATTCTTTATCTGCTTTTAATGCTTCTGCCCTTTCAGGTCACGATGGTATCGGGTTATTTAGTTTTAAATACGGCCGGGCTTATGGATACCCGTGCAGCGGTAATTTTGCCGGGTATATTTTCGACGCTGCCGGTATTTATTCTGCAGAAAACCTTTGCGGGACTTCCGGCGGAGGTGGTTGAGGCTGCGAAGCTCGACGGTGCGGGGAACTTTCGTATTTTTTTGCATATAGGGATACCGATGGGGTTTACCGGTATTTTTTCAATTGTTATTTTAAGCTTTCTGGAATACTGGAATGCAATTGAACAGCCCATGACTTATTTAAAGACAGAGGCGCTGTGGCCGTTGTCTTTATATCTGCCCCGGATGGTATCAGAGGAAATTATGACTGCCTTTGCTGCTTCGGTGGTAACACTGCTTCCGGCATTATTTTTATTTTTCAGCGGACAGGAAAATCTTGAACAGGGAATTATGCTGTCGGGAATGGATGCCCCGGATGTGAAGTGAGCTTTATGTAAGGAGTAATGAGTATGGCTGGAAAAAGGAAAGGAAAGCTTCTGCGTATTATTGCAGGCTTTTTCATAGTTATGATTGGAGGCACGATGCTTTCGAGGGCGGCTGCTTCCGTGCTGGTGGCGCAGGTCCGGACAGAAAGGGCAGGACGGGGACGGCTGTCCTGTTCCTGTGAGGGAGAAGGAGTGATAGTGCCTGTCAATGAGGAGCAGATATTTCTGTGGCCGGAACAGCAGGTGGAATGGTCTGCGGGGCAGGGAAGTACCGTAAAGAAAGGGGAGTGTCTCGTTCAGTTCCGGATGGAATACCTGTCGCAGACGATTGAGAAAAAGGAAGCGGAGCTTACGCAGCTTGAGCTTCAGACCGCCCAGCAGCAGGTGTCGGCGAGAGAGCAGGCGCGTGTTCCGGCATCGGCAGGAGCAAAGCAGACGCTAAAGGAGGCCGGGCAAAGTCTGGAGGCGGCGGAAATAAAGGAAGCTCAGGCAAAAAAAGCATATGAGGAATCCGGCGGCGCCTCCGAGGATGAAAAGGAAGAGCTTGCGAGAATTTTTCGTGAGGCGAAGGAAGGCACTGAGGCCGCCCGTGAACAATACAATCAGGCGCAGGACAGCTATTCTCTGGCCAGGCAGGAGGACGAGGCGCAGGAGATAAACGCAGCCAATGCTATGGAGGCTGCAAGGCTGGGAGCCGAAGCGTCGGAGGTTGAGGTTATAAAAGTAAAAAAGGAGCTGAAAATTCTTAAGGCTTATCAAAAGGCAAAGGGCAGGCTCTGTGCAGAGAAAAACTTAATCGTGCTTCGAAATGATGTGCAGACGGGAACAGTAACGAACGGTTCTGAGGTAATCATGGCGGGAAGCGGAGGGTTCCGGCTAAAAGGGCAGGTGAAAGAGGAGGATAAAGAAAAGCTGAAGGTCGGAGCCGAAGCAGAAATACAGCTTCGGACGGGAAGCGGGAAAACGGCGAAGCTTGAGTCTTTTGGAACGGAAAGGGACACTGCGGCTGACCGGGAAACGGATGCGCCCGTATCGGCCGTTCAGACTTATTGGTATGCACCTCTTCCCGAAGATACAGAGGTACAGGGAGGGGACAGCTTTACATGGAAAATAGAGTGGCCGTCGGAAAAGGAATATGAACAGATTATTCCGCTTGGCGCCCTGCGGGAAGGAGTCGGCGATACCTACTGCCTGATTCTTTCAGAGGAGGAGCGGATGCTTGGGACAGTACAGACGGCCAGGAGAGTTCCGGTTACTGTTCTTCAGAAGGATGCGGAAAATGCCGCTGTTACATCCAGCCTTAAAAATACAGACCAGATTATTATATCCTCAGAAAAATATGTGAAAGAAGGGGACAGAGTACGGCTAAAGGAGTAAGGAATATAAAGCGGAGAATAAAATTATCGTTATTGATAATTGTATATATCGGAATTCATTTCTGGATTTTTTTTAATCTGTACAGGCTGTGGGAATACAGAGATTTTATTTCTGTGTCTTATCCGAAAGGATTGGTGACGGAAGCAGCGTATTTGCAATGGAAAGAAAGTGAGGGAAGCAAGCTTGCGTCGGAGGCTGCTGTGTGTGTGAATTCAGACGGAGCCGTCATTTCCTCGAATCTTACCGGGTATGAGCAGAAAGTATCCTGTTACCGGGTTATAGGACAGCCGGGGGCAGTGTTCGGAAAGGCGCTGCTGCACGGAAGGTATTTTACGGAAGGAGAAGAGAGCGTGTGCCTGTTAGATGAGGGTACGGCATGGCGGTTATTCGGCTCCCGTGAAGCAGGACCTTTTATTCGGATGAACGAAAGGCCCGTACAGGTTGTGGGGATTCTTAGGGAGGGCAGGCCGGTTTGCATCATTCCGGCAGAGGAAGAGACGGAATTTGATACGGTCGTGATTCGGAAAAAGGACGCCGATATGTCGTCAAAGATTACAATTAGTTCATTGGAGGCAGTGCTTGGAGGTACAGAGGAGCAGAAGATTGACGGGAAGCTGTATTTTGTGACAGCGTGTATTTTATACTTTACGGCGACGGCTTTCTTTGTTTTGACAGGAGGCCTGTATCTGTTCATCAGAAAAGGAGAAAACGTATCAAAGAGAAAGGCCTGGATTCGCAGGGGGCTTATCGTCCTCTCTCTGGAAGTGGCGGTGCTTATCGTAATCGCAGGGGTAAGAGTAGCGGCGCCGGGCAGCGATTATCTGCCGACCTACTGGTCTGATTTTGATTTTTTTGTTCATTTGTTTCGGGAAAAGGCAGAACAGATGCGAAGCTTTGAGCTACATCAGGAATTTTCCTCGTGGCAGAGAATGCTTTTTTTATGGAGACGGGTTATAGGCGACGTTGTTTTGCTGAAAGGCTTTGAGGTAATGATTCTTTTTGAAATAAAGATGGATTTTTACGAATAAAATGTTATAATAGGTTTAAATTGTGGAATCCAGAAAAGAAAAAGGAGAAAGAGGCTATGAGTAAATATGCGGGAACACAGACGGAAAAGAATCTTGAGGCAGCGTTTGCAGGGGAATCGCAGGCAAGGAATAAGTATACCTATTTTGCGTCTGTGGCGAAAAAGGAAGGCTATGAGCAGATTTCGTCTCTGTTTTTAAAGACAGCTGATAATGAAAAAGAGCATGCGAAGATGTGGCTTAAGGAATTAAAGGGAATCGGCGACACAAAGCAGAATCTTGAAGCGGCGGCGGCCGGTGAAAATTATGAGTGGACGGATATGTATGAAGAATTTGCAAAAACTGCCGAGAGCGAGGGGTTTTCGGAGCTGGCGGAAAAGTTCCGTCTGGTTGCGGCGATTGAGAAGCATCATGAGGAGAGATACCGCGCGCTTCTTAATAATATAGAGAGTAAAGAGGTTTTTGAGAAGAGCGAGGTTAAGGTATGGGAATGCCGCAACTGCGGACATATTGTAACAGGGACGAAAGCGCCGGAGGTATGCCCTGCCTGTAATCATCCGCAGAGTTATTTCGAGGTACATGCAGAAAATTATTAAAAATGTGAAAAGAGATTTGAAAAAAGAGATATGAAAAAATAAAAAAGTATTTGCCAAGCAGGCATATTTATGATAGAATATGTCCTGTGAGCGGAGATGGCGGAATGGCAGACGCGCTAGATTCAGGTTCTAGTGGGAGTTTATCCTGTGAGGGTTCAAGTCCCTTTCTCCGCATTAAACTAAAAAAGTGAAATGCCGTGAATCTGAGGGGTTCACGGCATTTCTTTGTTTGACGAAATGAGAAAAAGGGGCAGAAAAGGGGCAAATAGTTTTTAATGAATCATAAAATTTGAATTTTTGATACGGCCGCATGATCCTTTTCTTTCATCTTTTTTGTAACATGGAAATAAATATCACGGGTTACTTTGTTGTCTGCGTGTCCTAAGCGCCGGGATATGACGTCGAGGGATACGCCATGTTCTGCCATAAGGGCCACATGGGTATGTCTCATGAAATGAGTGGTTACGGTTTTATGGAATAATTTTTCGGCAGTCTCTTTTAAACATTTGTTGTATGCATAGTAGCTTATGTAGCCGCCATTGGAATTGCTGATGAATATTTCGGACTGATATCCCATTGCAAATCTCTCTCTTTTCATAAATATATGGATCTGCCTGCAGAGTTTCAATAGCTCGTCCTGCATGTAGACTTCCCTGTTAGAGGCTGCTGTTTTAGGAGTGGTGACTACTTTATTAACCGGATCATATGTTTTGGTAACTTTGATGATTCGATTCTTTGTATCTACGTCTTCAGTGTTAAGGGCAATAGCTTCACCGATGCGCAGGCCCGAGAGAGCAGTAAGCTCAGTTAAAAATAGCCATTTATCAACAGAAAGATGTTCGAGCAGCTTCTTTAATTCTTCGCTTTCCAGATATTTATCTTCCAGCTTCTGACGTTTTTCCTCATCCTTAAATTTTTTGATTTTATCAATCCAGCGGATGTCTTCCAGATAATCGTTCTCATATCCCCAGCGCATGAGAGCTTTAAGCCGCGTAATTCGCTCATTGGTGGTTCCGGGCTTTTCATTTAAAGAAGACAGCTGTTCCCTTACATATCCGGAGGAGAGACGGTCTACAAGGGTATCAGGGCCAAGAATCTTCATCAGGGACTTTGCGGCAAAATAATTACGCTGGTAGGTTGATTTTGAAACGGTAGTTTTCTGGTCGGTACGATACAGTTCTATGAGTTCTGAGAGCTTTAATGCCTCTTTTTTGGTTACTCTGGACAGTTCCTGAAGTTTCCTCTCTATTTTTATGTCCAGGGCTTTCTGGGCCTGTTTACGCGTGCTGGAGGTATCTTTGTCTAAAGTGATAGAAACTTTCTTTAATTGTCCGGTAAGCGGATGTTCGTACCTTTCTACAAATTTTACTTTTCCATTGGGTTGCGGTTCGCTCCACATGATAGAGTCCTCCTTAAAAAATAGTATAAAAATAACACCTGTACAGGCGTCAAAGGATTGTGGTATAATCAGTTTGAACGTACTGTGCAATCCTTTGGGAGTACAGTCTTATATTTTTGAGAGCCGTTCCTGTTGCAAGCAGGGGCGGTTTTATTTCAGATAGTAAAAGACACCCATACAATACTTGCATGAGTGCCTTTCAACCATAATCAATATGGTTCTCTCCGTACAAGTATATTACTATATGATGAAAAATATTACAACTTTTAAAAGGAGTTTTTTTATATTATTTAATAGTTAATGTTAGGTGTTTTTTGTATTGTTTTGTTTTATATTGGCTCAAAGAGCATCATTTGTCAAATTTATTATATTCTATTTCATCCTTTGGAAAGCTGAGTAGTGAATCCAAATCAGATAAATCCTTAATGCCCATTTGGCTACGTACATATTCAAATGCATGAGGATGAATCTTTGATTGAAGTTCTATCAACATAGTTTTTAATTCAGAAATAAATTGTTTGTATTCGCTCTTAGGAAGAAAATATTTGAAATATATAATTAAATCAAAGATTTTTTGATCTAAGATTCTACTATAACTGCGGCCAAGCATTCGAAAATATTTTTCAAGGATTCTGCCGGAATGACCATGCCGCTCCTGTTTTCTGGCCAGGCAATATACGCGTTCATTATGTGCACAGGAATTCCTGATTTTTCGCATCCAATGAAGACTGCCTATTAAGAGTTTTACATTTGAATGGCCATGCTCATCTTCCAATCCATATAGATTACACAATGAATGTGATACATCAGTTTTACTAAAGCGTATGATGTCTATAAATGTGGAAAAGTTAATAACTTTAATCATGATCCATGTAGGGATTTGTTTGTGGTTTTCCATATAAAATTTTACGTAATCAAGTTGGCTTTTACTTAATTCATTATAGGCTTTAGAAATAACAGTCATTTTTTCCTGCAAGGATTTGTTTGGCGAATAAGCGTCTATATCATACCAGGGGATATTTCCGTTATCATTGCATTCATCAAATTTATAACCTGCCAATGTTCGGGCTTCTTCTTCGACTTGCGTAATATATCGTAATAAAAAGGAACGTAGTTGGTCATCAAATTTCTTTACAGCCTGAAATTGGCTGATAGAAGTACCAGATATATAATAGTGGTTTCCGCAAGGATCCTGGCCACTTATAAATGGGTTTTTATATCCATTTATAATATTAAAATAACCGGCACGTATTAAAATTTTTTTGTGAGAAGATCCATTGCATAAAATATGTTTGTCATTTCTAAGTTTTCTCATTTGCTGGTTGTATGTTAAAAAGAATTTATCATCAGGCATTTTTATTCCCCTTTTTCTTTTTTTTCACAATAATCATTTCTTTTTCTTTCATATTCATCATAAGTATCGAAAGAATTATATTGTATAGCGTTAAGACAATTTCATTTTCAAAATACACTTCATAGATAAACACAATTTCCATGATTTACCAGCAAATCACAATAGGAAAATATTGTAAGATAGTTCTATGAAAATACTACTGGATAAAATCATGCATGAAAAAAACATGTCTGTACGTCAGGTATCGGCTCTGACAGGTATATCTAAATCCACAATAAACAGGATCATGAATCAGCAGATTTCCCCATCAGCCGATACGCTGGAACTTCTTGCAAAAGGTCTGAATGTTCGAATTTCCGACCTGATTTCCTCCCCTTACAAGTAAGTGTCCCAGATATGGGACGTCTGTAAGCTTTACGCCAGATTCTTTTGCGGCGTATTAACAAGGAGCAATTATAAAAAATGTCCGACATCAGGATAAAGAGTTAATTAGCACTTATATCAAATGAAAAATCTTCAAATTCTAATTCATAATTATCACTATATATATCAGGAACAACGATTTTAAAGTCTTTTGTCTGGTCTATACTTGGAAATACAAGAACTCCGGAGGTAGAAGCGCCAGCAATAAGGTCATAACTTAGCTCTTCATAGTTTCCCTCATAACTGGATGAGCTGGACTGGTCTTGTTCAATCTGCTTCCCGTCTTGGACAATTCTGGTGCTATAGACGCCATAACCTACGTTATCATTTCCGTTATTAGTTACAGTTAAATATACACGGGTTTCAATCTCAGCGTATTCAACTTTGTCGATGGTTATGGTTAAATCGTGCTGTTCATTAGAAATGTTTGGTGTAATTTCTTTTAATGTGGGGACAATCGCATCTATATACGACTGAACCTCTATAGATTCAGCATCAATAAGCGGACATGTTAAAGAGCTTCCGAAAAAATTTTCCCCCTCAAACTCACCTGTAATTTTTCCATCTACTACGATATAATCATCAACTTTTAAATCATCTTTTCCGGTATAGTGTACTACGAAATCATTTTCTGAGTTTTGTGGGTTGTTCCAAGCTTGAAGAGCATAATCATCACCATCTTTTTCAGGCTCAGTGAACACTTTTCCCGATAATTTTATATATTTTCCTTCATATTTATCAGGTGATGAAAATACATCTTTGATTTCATCTTCTTTTACGTATACTTTCTCTTGAGGCTCTGAGCTTTCAGGTTCTTCGCTACATGCAAATAAAGGTAAAGATAAAATAGTTACGATTAATATTGCGCTTAATTTGTGCTTCATAATTTTTTCCTCTTTTCTCTCAAAATTAAAGATATGTTTCTATTCATCCCAGAAATGCTCCGCACAGTAAGGGTAGTTAGCATAAATAATATTTTCCAGTTTTTTAGACATCTTTTTTATTTTCCAATTCTTTCCATACTTACCAAATGTGATAGTAATAGTTTCTGTTTTGTATTTTCGTTTACTTTGAATGGCGTTTAAGTAAGCAATTTTAGAATATTTATTGCTAATTTTTGTTAGCTGTTTATCGCTAAGTTTATCACTATTTTCCCGTCCTAACAGGTCTAGCATTATAAGACCTACTGCAGTATCCGTAAAATCCTTTGAATTTGTATATTTAACACGGACTTTTACCTTTGCTGTTTTTCCAGATACTTTTGTGGAAAGAATTTTATAAGAAAGTTTCTTGTTCGCCCATTTAAAGTATTTTTTCATATAGGGGTATTTATTGAAATCGTTTGGTTTGCTATATTTTCCCCAGGATTTTACATATTTGTTCATTCCGGTAGCATTAAACTTTTTTGTGGCGTTAAAGAACCCTTTTGCTGCGGAGTTTACCTGTGTTTTTTTCGATGTGGCCTCAGAATTGATTGCCGGGATGCAGGAAAAAATCAATGCAGCGATTAATAAGTGACATAATTTCTTTTTCATATTCATTCCCTCTCTTCCTTTGAATAGAAATTTGATTATATATTAAAACGCACAAGCGCTTTAATCCGCCCCTATAAAAAGAGTCCCATATCTGGGACGATTTCCCAATTTCGCGTAAGTTTTTTTGCGTTCATGTGTCTTTATTTATAAGAGGAAAAATATACAAATAATTACGCAAATATTAACAAGGGGGGACAGTTGGAGGTGATAGTTGTGATTTTTAATCAGTCTATTTTTAAACTCTAAGCTTGATTTTAAAGTCTCATTACGTCTAAAAATCAACAAAAAAATATCACTTTGTTTTATAATAACTTAATTAAAGAAAATGTATAGTACATAGATATTGCAATATTAGTAGTTCCAGACAAAAACATAATGGAAGATATACTATTACTATCTCCGAAAAACCAAGTAAATATTGCTAGAAAAAACATAATGATTCCCATAATAATATTACGAATATAAATTTGCTCATGGAAAGAATCTCTAAATTTTTCAAGTTGGTGTTCATTTTTTGGAACTGCTAAATATATTGTTAAAATAGTTAATAAAACACCAATAAATGAAGCAGAGACAGAAACTAATATCTGAATTTTAGTATCATTTACATTGAAAATTTTTGTAAACTTATTTATGCATAAACACATAATGCATGATAGTAATGGGAAAATGATAAATGAATAATACTTTATGTTGCTTTTAATTTTTGTAAACATATTATCACTTCCTTTGCAAAAACAGTAAAGAATTTATTCAATATCATTAAAAGAATTTGCTAATTTATCTTTAATATATTGAATATTTAGAGCATAATCATCAGTCAATTCAAATGGTATATTTTTTGAATAGAAAGATTCAAAAAAATTTATTGTTTCTTCCAATCCAAATTCATTTTTTCCTATAAGCATTATATTATTAAAATTTTTCTTCTCATCGTCGGATAGTTCTGCAATACTATCAATATAATTGTTGTTTTTTGATTGTACTAATTTTATGTCTACTACATAAGATTCATATTCAAAATTTCCTAAAGATTTTGCCAATGATTGAATGTTATCTTTAGATTTTCCGGGGGCGAATGATATCTTTAATCTATTTGCTTTCTTTAATTTTTTGGCGGCTTTTTTAACATCTTTTATTCTTTCTGGAGCAATAAATATATCCAACATATTGCCAGATTTAGTATATAAAAAATTATATAATATTTCATGTATTTTTGAAATGCTTTTTTGCTGAATAACTGCCATTTTGTTTTTTACGCAATCTATATAAAAATACGTATAAACTTCTAATTGCTTTTCCGGTTCTTCAATAATATACGGTTTAGTTTGATTAGTTTCTTTGTTTCTAATCTGCCAGAAATTGGTATATTTTAATTCGTTTTCTTTTGCGCAGGTTGCAAAAACATAGTCTTCTCCAATCTCCAGAATGTCAAAAGTATAATTAGTCTTTTCAAATTGATGACCATATGATTCACCGCTTTTAAGCACTTTTTTTAATAATGCTAAAGTATGATTTTCAGATAAACCAACATTAAGAAAACTTGGTTGTGGTACAAATTTATAGAATTTGATTATCTTTTGAACACTCATATATCCCCCTAAACAAAACATCAGTTTGCTAATCTGACGTTTTTTTTAAAGGTTTTTATTTCACGTCACTTTGAAAAGCTATAGCCTTTCCAAGGATGTGCACTTCATTTAATTGTTCATTAGTATATCTTTGCTCCTTATATGTCGGATTCTCCGGCCGGAGAATCAGCAAAGACTGTTCCTTATAATAAAATACTCTTTTAAGTGTAGCTTCGCTTTCGTTATTCACTACAACAGCCGCAATCTCCCCATTTTCAACCATATCCTGTTTCCGTACAAATACAATGTCTCCATCTAAGATTCTAGCGTTTATCATGCTGTCACCGGAGGCTCTTAAGCAAAAATCTGCCTTAATATCCGTTCCTGCCATGATGTAACTCTCCCTATCCTCATTAGTATATTTTGGTATTCCACAAGCTATTTCTCCAAGCAAAGGGAAACGTTTAAGTTCTATGGGGTATATGTTATCAATTGCTTCTGACAAACTTTCTTCCCATCCCATTAGATAGGCAGGTGAGCAATGGAGCATTTCGCCATAAGCACACATATGCTCATAAGGAATGTTTTTGATATTTCCACGTTCATATCTTTGTGCTGTAGCTTCTGTTACACCTAACCTATCAGCGACTTGCGCTAAAGTGATTCCTTTTTCGGTTCTTCTCTCATGTATTCGTTCATTCCAAATAGCCATTCTGTCACTTCCTCTCTTGAACCTAAATAAAAAATAACATATTCTTACGCGAAATGCAATAGATATTATGCACTAAAACAAAAAACTTACGGTTTTTGCAAAAATATATTGACATATAAAATAGACAATGTTATCATAAACTTACGAAATGCGTAAGAAAGGAGATGAGATAATTGAGAAAGACACAGAAATATAGAGTTGATATTGTTGAGTTAAAGAAAATTATGGTAGAGCAAAATCTTGACAAAATAATTGATTTATCAGCCGCATCAGCAGTAGATAGAAATACTTTATCAAAGGTTATCAATGAAGATGTTAAGCCGTCAACGACTGTAATCGAAAAATTGATGTCAGCTTTACATATTCCCCCAGAAAGAGCGGGAGCAATTTTTTTTAGCTTAGACTTACGAAATACGTAAGTTTTAAATTTTGAAGCAAATTGATTTGCCCGATATTTTTTACTTACGAGAGATGCTAACACTCTTCTGATGTGTCAAAAAGAGGCAGAACGAAAACGGGCAGCAGGATAGGAGGGAGAAACAAGAAGATGTTCGGAAGTATAGGGGCGGATGATTTAATACATTTAACCATGAAAGAAAATGAAAGTGGATGGGATATTTACTTGGATGATAAGAAGCTGCATCATGTAGAGAATTATCGCATTGAAAGTTCCGCTTTGCCAGGCGCTGCAGAACTTTCAATCAAAATGCTTGTTAAACATCCTTAACCGAGGAATTGTTTAAGCGCAAATTCTTTTGCGAGTTCAATGAGGATAGGAAGAGAAGCACCAGCTCCTTTGGAAAGGGCTTTTTTCCACACAGAATCGTTTCTTATATTTGCAAGGAATTCATGTCCCTTGAAAATTAATCGTTTAACGTACAGGAGGTGGTATATGTGCTGAAAAAGATGGACGAATTGCTGACAAAAGGGTGTGAAAGAATACTTAAAAAATTCCACTGGAAAAACACAAGGTCAAACCAGTGGATAGTAAGCGCAATTCTTGGAAACATAGTCGGATATATTTTGTTAATTTTA
Organism: uncultured Lachnospiraceae bacterium; assembly: GCA_946552115.1. Taxonomy (GTDB): domain Bacteria; phylum Bacillota; class Clostridia; order Lachnospirales; family Lachnospiraceae; genus CAPEBR01. Next base: position 84,469 of record CAMNRH010000005.1, on the reverse strand, counting down.
TGGTCAATTATATCCGCTTAGCGAAATCTCCTTTTTCAGGAGAATCAAATGAAACAGTACTATAAGAAAGGTGAGATGAGTTATGAATCAGGATGTCCTGATGGATAATGGAACTATATTTAGTGGAGATAAAATCAGCGAACTTGTAAAACACATAATAAACAAGTTTGCTGATGAAAAATTAAGCCCCGACGAGGCGAAGATCGTGCTTGAACGAACGAAAAATGTTGTAGGAGAATATGCAGTTGTTCAACGTGCGGATAAAAAGTCTTTTTAAAGCATTTCTAAAAATCTTCCCTGCTGTTTTGGCGGGGAAACAAAGGAGGATATTATGTACGCAAATAAAGCAGCCATATCAAGAATATTTGGAATATCACCACCGACAGTCTATAAGCGCGTGGAGGAGATTGAGGGGGAAATAGGGAAACGCTATAACCAGTATGCCATTTTAGAAAACCTTGTCAGTATAGAGGTATTTGCGGATTACCAGAAGTACCGCAAATGGCTGAAGAATAAAAACCTAAGGAAGAACATTCCTGATTTTACGATGGCGGAAGCGAGAGAGTATTTAGTGGAGGAGGGGCTTCTGCATGTCGTTTGCAAAGAAGCCAATATATCACATTGAAAGACAGAAAAACAGGAAGAGAAAATCCAATTCCACCGGTATGGATTATCCGGTACGTGGACGGGGAATTACGGTCAAGCAGCAAGAAAACGAGGGAAGAGGCGGAGCAGGAGGCCCGGGAACTCCGGGATGTGGAGATTGCCGCGATAGCGTGAAAAAACATTACGGAGGACAAGTATGGCAGAGAATAAGCAGAAAATTTGTGATTTATTAATACCGGTACTGAGGGAGACGCGGGGGCTGTATAACGTCCTGTCCCTGGAGTATATAGAAAAATCCGGGTTGGTTTATGCGAAGTTCGCATCCGGAGGCTACAAGGTTGCGAATGTGGACGGGGATTCCGGCGTCGCCATGATTCAGGACATTTTAAAACAAATTACATAAAAAAAGAGCGCATTCGCTGCAACGAATACGCTGAGTGGCTTTCCGCACCACCGAAACACTCTACATATAGATTATAGCATCGGCGGGGCGGAAAGTCAAGGAAAATCAGGGCTTCCGCCCGTTTTCTAAACTTGTTAAGAATATTAAAGATAGGACAGGAGACGATGCAGAAACGATATAAAAGACTGACCTACCTCTTCGACAACGCCATAGAGGTATATGAATACCTGGACGGGAGGTATGGGGCCCCCGGACAAAAGAGAGGGAAAAGAGAGAAGCCCTCCCCGGAGGTGATAAAAAAGAGAAACCAGTGGAACCGGGAAAGGAAGGCAAGGCATAAATTAAGGACCTACATGAAAGTCAATGATTATCTGGTCACCTTTAGCTACCGGATACCGGCAAGGCCCCCGGACATGGGAACGGCAGTCGGGCATATGAAGAAAGCCCTCACGTATATCCGAAAGGAATATAAAAAGAGGGGGTACCCGTTACGCTGGATCCGGAATATTGAAGTAGGGACCAGGGGGGCCTGGCACATCCACATGGTAGTCAACCGGGTACCGGATGCGGACATTATCCTGAAAGAGGCCTGGGAACATGGGACGGTGAATTTCAAACTCTTATATGAGATGGGGGAGTTCGCCGAGCTGGCCGCTTACCTCACCAAAACCCCGGAGACGGACCCGAGGCTTAAGGAGGCAAGATACAACAGTTCGAGGAACATGCCCCTGAAAGAGCCAAAGAAAAAGCGGCTTGCACAGTGGAGGAAAAAGCCAAAGGAAAAGAAAGGCTTCTACCTGGACAAGCAGTCCTACCACGAGGGAACCAACCCGGTCACCGGGTATCAATACCGTTACTATACATTAATCAGGATCAACAGGAGGATTTAAAATGCGTCTGAACTTAAGTGAGACTGAACAGGAGATTTTATGTGAGGAGCTGGAAGAGCTGAGGGCCGAGATGGCAGAGGCAAAGAAAGGGATGGCCGCGCTGGGGGCTCCCTACGGCGGATGTGATACAGACGGGGCGCTCCTCTATCTGTCCATCGGGGAAACGCTCCGGACAGTCAGGAGGAGAAACCGGAAATTACGGAAATTACAGAAATCAGAAGAGAGGGGCGGGCAGGATGTGGAACGTAAACATATATGTCCAGCAGGATAACGCGGACCGCAAGGCGGCGGGAAGACATTACATATATCTGATGGAGTGCATCCCAAAGAGCGGGAAGATCCATCGGAGGGGAGGCTTCGGGGAACATGCCGGCACGTATCATCAGACGTCGCTTGCGGCAGTGAGTAAAGCGCTGGAAAGGCTCAACCAGTCCTGTGAAATACAGATTTATCTGGATGACGGGTTTATCTGCAGCATGTTCCACAGCCGGCTGGATGAATGGGCCGGGAACGGCTGGAGGACAGGAAAGGGAGAAAGGATTGCGAACCCGGAGGAATGGATAACCCTGTGGAGGCTGACCAAAGGGCAGCTGGTCCGCATGGTCCCGGGGAAGCATAAGTATTCAGAAATATTGCTTCAAAAAATGCAGGGAGGAAAAGAGGAATGTATGAAGTATTTGGAAATTTTGACAGCGCAGAGGAATTAAATGCCCGCGCGGCAGAGCTTATGGAGGCAGGGGATACGGATAACATCCGGACGCTTGCAAAAGAAAATGGCATCCCGGAATATTTTGCAGAGCGTTTTCTTTCCGGGGAATCAAAGGAATTCACAGACTGGATGAATGCGGCGGTTGGGAAGCTGGATGTGGAGGCGGACCATCACGAAGACAAATATGTCCCGGCGCATCCGGTCGCGGATTATTTAAAAAGCCTGTGCACAGAGGAACCGTTCGCGCGCCGTGTGAGGCGCCGCACGAAAAATATGGAAGGCTGCATGGAATACATTGAAAAGAGGACGGGGGAGCTGGTGAGGAAAGGGACGAACCATGTCCCGGATCTGACGGTCTTCCGGTGGGCGCGTAATTATTTTCTGGAAGAGGGGGACGGGAAATGTTAATGGCGTATAAAGGTTTCAGCAGGGATTTATCCTGTACTTCCGGGGGAAACCGCTTCCAGTACCGGAAAGGGATATGGAATGAGGAGCCGGAGGCGAACACGGGAAAGAATGGCTTCCACTGTGCGGAGGATCCGCTGGACTGCCTGAATTATTACCCGGACAGGGAGAAAGCTGTATATTACCTTGTATTGGCGGATGGGGATGTAAATGAGGACGGCTATGACAGTAAGATTTCCTGTACGAGGATGAAGCTGGTGAAAGAGCTCGGATTAAAGGACTTTCTCATGCATGCCCTGAGGTATCTGTACCTCCATCCCTACCGGAAGCCGAACCGGAGAGTAAAAAGGGAATCCGCGGCGGCAGCAGACGGGTTCGCCATCGTACGGGGAAAGGCCCCAATAGCGAAAGGAAAGAAAGGGGACATCCTGGCATTTGTAAAGGAGGAACCCGATCGGAGGGATATTGAGGAGCTCGGGCTGTACGAGGTAGACGGTATCGAGATCAAAGAAGACAGATGGTACGACATCAGCGGGAGGGAGGCGGACGCCTGTGGAAAAGAAACGGCTCCGGAAGCTTAGGAAGCTGTATCCGACGAAGCGGATGATGCAGATGGCAAGGGAGGATGCCCCGAAAGTAGAAAATCGCAGCTGGGGGAAAATAAAAAAATACCGGTATGGCATTTATATGCGCTGCCAGATTTTAGAGGGGATCCTGAAAGTTGCATTCTTCCTGACAGAGCATATGCGCCTGGGAGCGGAAAGCCCGGTATATGAATTGTTCATCCATAAAGATACCGGGGAATTCTGTACGTGGGATGTGGCAGAGGCAAAGTGGAGAACGGCAAAGGCAGATATGCTGGACTGGCCGGAGTACACCTGGCATTCAGGGTTCTATATCAATCCGGAGGGCTATAGAAGCATCCAAAAATATCTCGGTACAAAATGCGGCGGTTATAAAGGGATTCTGGAATACCAGCAGGAGGTAAGGAAGAAAGAATTGAAAGAGAGATACCGCAGGGAGACGGAGCCCTGGGACCTTGCAATGGGACAAATCCCGCCGCTTCCAAAGGACTGGCCGCAATGGGCGGATAAGCAGGGCATGACGCAGCATTATATTTTTTATGATTATTCCAGAAAAAAAGAAAAGACCGGATACTGCACGGGGTGCGAAAGGGAAGTCCCGATCCGGGAACCGAGGCATAACAGCTTTGGCATTTGTAAACGCTGCAGGCGGAAAATCCAGTATAAGGCAAAGGGGAGGGCCGAGAACTTTTCTACGGACAAAGAAAGGGCCTATCTGATACAGAGATATGAGGAGGGATTTGTCATCAGGGAATTTTCCCTGAGAAGATATTACCGGAAAGGGGAATATGAGACGCCGGAAAGAGGGTTTCATGAAAGGGAGCGCACCCTGTACGACGAGGATTTCAACAGCCAGAATTTCTATTACGGAATGTATAAGCAGCACGAGGTGAGATGGATAAAAGCATACACCAGAAGCGAGGGCCTGGCCTGGCTCGAAAGTTATGACGGGTATGAGGGGAAAACATACCGGAGGACGCTTCCGGGCTTAAGGGAAAGGGAGTTAAGGAAGACGGGGCTGGTGGAATATATTTACGGATGCGAAAAGACAGACCCCGTACTTTACCTGAAGAAGTTTTTAAGGAATCCGGAGCTGGAGCAGCTTGTAAAGGCAGGATTTGCGCGTTTGGCAAAAGAAATCATCCGGGGGAAATTCCGGGACATACGGCTTGACGGCGGAGGGGAGCTGGCGAAGAAGCTTGGGGTAGACAGGGCAAGGATGAAACGGATGAGGGAAAACGGCGGAGGGATGCGGTTCCTTTGCTGGCTCAGGAGGGAGAAAGCAGAAGATACCGTTTATGACGATGCAGACCTCCGGTATCTGGAGGAGAAAGGAATCGCCCCCGAAGACATGGACTTCATCCGAAACAGGATGGGCTTAAAAAAAGCCTGCAATTTCCTTAAGAAGCAGGAGGGGCTTTCCGGCAGGAATGCAAAGCAGCTGTTATCTACATATGAGGACTACCTGTTGATAGCCGGGCGTCTGAAAATGGATACCGAAATGGAGATTGTGTACCGGCCGAAAGACTTGAAGAAAGCGCACGATAAGGCGGTAGAGCTGTGCGGGGGCCGGAATATGGCCAAGAGGGCTGGAGAGATTGCCGATAAATTCCCGGACATCGATGAGATATGTGAAGAGATCAGGAAGAAGTACGCATATTCGGAAAAGAAATATTTAATTGTTGTCCCGGAAAGGATTGAGGACATTATCCGGGAGGGGGAAATTCTGGGGCACTGCCTCCATTCCAGCGACCGGTATTTTGAACGGATCCAGACAAGGGAATCCTACATCGTATTTTTAAGAAAAGCGGAAGAGCCGGATAAGCCCTATTATACATTGGAGATTGAGCCGGACGGGACGGCCAGACAGAAGCGGACGGCCGGGGATAAGCAAAACGCGGATCTGGAGGAAGCGAAGAGTTTTATCCGCCGCTGGCAGCAGGAGGTACAGAAACGCCTGACCGAGGAGGACCGGAGACTGGCAGAAAAAAGCAGCCTGTTACGGATAGAGGAATTTCAGGAACTGCGGAAAGAAAAGAAAAAGGTCTGGCGGGGCGCGCTGGCAGGGAAGCTTCTGGCGGATGTACTGGAGGCAGACCTGATGGAAGCCAGGGAAGCGGCCATGAGTTAGGAAAGGAGAAATGATGGAGAACCAGAAAGAGATGCAGACAGTATTCAGCCTGGATGAGGTGACGGTCATTATAAAAAGTGAACTGGAAAATATTTCGGGAGGGTTCATCTCGGTAGGGTATTATCTGAAAAGGACACGGGATGAGAGGCTGTACCTGCAGAAAGGCTATGAAAGCCTTTTTGATTATGCGAAAGATACTTTCGGAATCAGCCGGTTTACGGCAGTAAGGTTTATGGAGATTAATGATAAGTACAGTATCGGGGGCTACAGCCCGCAGATTGAAGAAAGATGGAAAGGATACGGCAGCAGCAAGCTGACCGAGATGCTGGGTCTTCCGGAAGAAATTTTGGAGGAGGTTCCAAGAGAGGCGACGGTAGCGGATATCCGGGAGGTAAAAAGGACCATCCGGGAAACAAAGAGTAAATATGATGCGCAGTATGAGCTGTGCGACGTCGCACAGGAGACGCTGGAGGATTCGGAGGACTGGCTTGTAAAACTGGTAAAGCATTATTTTCTTCATGAGGGCCGGGAAAGCTTCCGGGAGTTTGTCCTATGGCTGAAATCGAACCATACTATAACCGGATGGAGCGTAGAGCTGGATGTATTGGAGATGGTGAACCCGAGCAAGTTTAAAATGCTGCGTCTGGATACAGCAAATGTATTGATGCAGGAGAGCGGGCTCAGGGTCATGCCGTACCGTGACCGGGGAGAAAAGGCGGAATATACCTATTTGGACTTTGCAAGGACGTTCGAACGTATCTTTTATCCGGATTATCCGGACATGGGAAAGAGTGCGGAGGAGGTTTATCAGGAGGTATACGGGGAACCGCTCCGTAAGAAAGAAGAGCCCCCGAAGCCCGAGAGTAAGACAGAACCATTTAAGGCCGGAAAGAAAACAGAGAAAAAGGAGGAGGAGAAAAAGCCGCGGGACTTAGGAAATACGAAGTCCGGAGACGATTTAAGGGAGGGATTGGAACAGGAAGAAATACCGGGGCAGATGGAGCTTACCAGGGACATGCCGGAATATAATCCGGAGGGCATGGAAGAGGAATCACGGGAAAGACAGGAAGCGCCGGAGGAGGGAAAGGAAGAAATCCAGGAGGGACGGGTAGTAGCGGATATTTTGACATCCGGAAGCGAAGAGCTGATTATGAGGCTTCTGGCAAAAGAATTTGCCGAACCGGCAGCAGGATGGGGGACGTGGAAAAGGAAAGTCGTGACGCTTCATGAATGACGGAGGGCTGATGTTTCCTAAGAAAGCATGGAAGAAAAAAAGGAAGCGGCATAAGAAAAGTATGTTACACGAAAAGGACGGCACCTGCTATCTGTGTATGAAGCTGAACCACGATTACCGGATTCATCCGGCCATACAGGAACACCATATATACGGGGGCCCTTTAAGGGGGATTTCAGAAGCAGAGGGCTTTAAGGTTTATCTATGCCCCAGCCATCATGTGGACGGGGCAAAGGCGGTACATAACAACCAGAAAAATATGCGTCTTCTGCAGGAAGACTGCCAGAGGGCTTATGAAAGGACCCATACGCGGCAGCAGTTCATAAAGCTCATGGGAAGAAATTATTTAGAGGAATAGGGCATCTCCTGGTATTGTATCACAGGCAACCAGTTGACGATATAGCAGCCTCCGGCGCGCAGACGCCGGAGGGGAAAGGGGGCTTGTTTTCCTAAAAGCGCGGCAGCAGGAAAGAAGATAAAGGGGCCGTTTTGGTATTTTGCAGATAAAAGGAGTAAAGGAATGAAGAATCTATTTGGGAAGCGTCTCCGGGAAATCCGGAAACACAGGGAATTTACACAGGAGGAATTAGGAAGCCGGTGCGGTGCATGCGCCGGGGCAATCCGGGACTGGGAGAAAGGCCTCCGGCTTCCGAACACGTATTACCTCAGGGAGATTTGTGTCGCGCTGAATGTAAGCGCAGATTATCTGCTGGGGCTTAGAAAGAAAAGCAGGGAAAATGTGAGGGAGAAGCAGGTAAGGGCATGAAAGCGATATTCAAATACCCCGGAAGCAAGTGGTCAATTGCAAAGTGGATTATTGGTTTCTTCCCGGAGCATCACAGCTATTTGGAACCTTTCGCCGGAAGCCTTGCGGTATTGATGAATAAGCCGCGAAGCCATATCGAGACGGTGAACGATTTGGATGGGAATGTGGTGAACCTGTTCGAATGGATCCGTAAGGACCCGGAACGGCTGGCACATGAGATTTATTATATCCCGTATGCGAGACAGGTCTATGAGGAGGCATTCTCACGGGTACCGGAGGATAGCTTTGAAAGGGCGGTAAATTTTTACATACGGCGGAATGAGCGAATGACGGGGAAAGGATAGGGAAAATGGAAGCATATAGAAAGTTGCTTGATGATGTAATAAAAGGATTGAGAGAAAAAAGAGATTTTCCTGGCAGATGGTGCGAACATTATACAGAGGATTGCGGCAATCTGTTAAAGGAATATGCTGATGGGAACCTTGTTGATTGCGGTCAAAAATGCGAATACTGCGATAAGTTCCGGTGGGTAATTGACCGGGCAAGAAACTATTCTGAAAAGCTGAATATTCCGGTTGAAGAAATCATTCAGTCGTGGGAAGAAGATAGAAGTTATTGGTATCTTAATTATTATCAGGAATGCAATCAGCCGGAAATCAATGCAAATAATGTGTTTGTGTTTGAGAATTTGGAAGAAATGCGGCAGAAATGCGGGAAAGAATTTATCTGCCCATGCTGCAAAGGAATTTCAACAAATCCCTATGAATGTAATTCGGGAAAGATTGTCGGGAAAAGAAAAGTGTGCGATTGGAAATCATATGGACTTTTGCAATTTGACTTGGCTTTCCTTTATGTGAAATCAGAGCGAAAAGGTGAAAAGTGCTTTATGCCAAAAGCATTGAATGTCAGGCAGAAAGCATTTGCAGATTGAGGTGATAGAAAGTAACACACCATGAACATTAAGCAGACAACTAACAAACTGCAAAAAGCACTGATACAGCGTGGGTATATCTATAAAATCAATACATACCAATTCTGCAGCGAACAGCAGAACCGCCTGATTACCGACTACCGTATTATATAGAAAATGGAGGGAATATATGAGAACAGGATTATATGATAAAAACGGAACGCCTATAAATATTGGAAATAAAACAAGACTTGTTTTGGATGATGGTGAAGTAAGAGAGTTTGATGTTTGTTTTAAAACAGTAAATCGAACGACGGTAAGGACATTGCCAGGATTTGAGCCAGAAACAGCAGAAGTTTCCATAACAGGCATTTTCTTCTGCTGGGAGGGGAAAGACCTGTTGCCGTGCGTTGATGAAAATGGAATATCAGATGTGGAAAAAATGGAAGTGATTCAGGAACCAGTATGGGGATGCAGCGGAAATTAAAGAAATGTCGGTGAAAGGATAGGAAGATGAGATATAAATGCATAAAAGAAATGTGTTTGCCGAAGTGTGACGGCGATGGTTTTGACATTCCGAATGAATATGGGTTTGTAACAGTTGGAAGCATTTGGGAAAGAGATGATAGGGGAAATCTTATAGGCGGTGATGTGCATTTAGATTCGTTAAATGACGATTCCGATTTTGGATGGATAGAAATGCCATTTGAGGAATTAAGAGAAAACTTTGTGATGATTGAATGAAATTGGTGAGCGTATAGGTGATGGAACAAGGATAAGCTGACTGAGAATAGGAAACAAGAATGGCAGCAGTCAGATAAAGATTACAGAAAAAGGAGAAAAAGATGAAAGCATCATTTGATAATTACGGTACCTGTAAATATTGTGGCAAGCGAATTATCTGGAGGAAGACGGCAGCAGGCAAGAACATGCCATGTGAGCCGGATCCAATCTGTTACAAGGTACCGGAAAGGGGAAAAGGCTCTAAAACAATTCTTACAAAGGACGGAGAGAACATAACAGCAGATAGAGTAGTCAGCAGCGTAGCAGACGGTATCGGCTACATACCGCACTTTATTACATGCAAAAGAAAATAATAAGAGAGGGGTGATACCAATGGAAGCAGAAGATAAAGAGTGTGATGAATTCATAGAGCAGCTAATAGAGAATTGGGACAATGAAGACTGGCCGCCGCGGATGACGGCAGAGGAATACATAGGCTTCAGGAAATAGAAAGTGTGCGACGTCGCACCGGGAGGAATATCTTGACGAACCAGTATGAACAAAGGAAACATAAAAAGAAAGCCCGTTATGATGATATGGAGGAGCGTATTTCCGAAGCTGCAGAAAAGGAATTCAGACGGAAAGCATATCCCATGCAGTCAGAACATATCCGGGACATGTTGACAGTAAAAAGGAATCTGATATTTTTACAGAATCATGCCGGCCTGCTGGACAGTTGGGAATCCGAAACCATAAGAAGAATTACCGCAAGAATCAAAGGGGAGTGATAAGATGCCAAATGTCAGAACGCTAAATAAAGATAAATATAAAATAAGCAAGCATCGATTTCTCGAGCTATACCATTTCTGCCTACAATATCCGGAATGGAAGAAAGAGTTGACTTTCCTTACAGATACGGTAAAAGCGATCGGTTATTCGGAAGAGATAAAAGGAACTGGCACAGGAAGCCCCACTGAAAGGCTGGCAATAAAAAGGGCAGAGCTGGAGGAAAAGTGTAAGATGATAGAGCAGGCAGCGATAGAAGCCGATGCGGAGATATACCCGTACATTCTTAAAGGAGTCACCGAAGAGTATACTTCTTTTCGATATTTAAAGCAGACAATGGGTATACCATGCGGGAAGAATATGTATTACGACAGGCGCAGGAGATTTTTCTGGATACTGTCGAGAAAAAAATAAAAGAGGGGGACACAGAGGACAACAATCTGTGTTATTATGGTATCATGAGGAGATGAAAAGATAGTTGAAGATTCGCATTCATTGCGCATATTATGGAAATATGTTATTAAAAAAATATATTTTAATTGTTGATATTATGAAAATTTATCGCATTGCAAGAGAACCGAGGAAGTAATTGTTTGTGTTACGATGGCTAGAGGCCGCTTTAGATTTCGCTGAGTCTTTTAGTGTAATTTAGTAATCGGATATTGCAATAAAAAGTCGATTATTGTAAAATATTAGTAATACATGAGAGGTAATAGCGATGCGTAATTTTTTGAATAAACCGGCGGTTAAAAATATTTTATTGAGTATATGGGTCATTATTATAGGTGGTATTTGTTCAGCGCTTGGATCATGGGATTATAAAAATGACACACTTTTTTATATAAAGGTAGTTCTTCTTATAAGTTTTGTAATAAGTTATGTTTGTATGTTGGCTTATTATGCCACACAAGAAGTTAATTCACATAAGATGATAAGTGTGTTTAAACATCAGAATAAGGCTTTCGAAGAAGCTATGATAGGGATTATTTCAATCTGTGAGCAGAGTGCGCAGAATGTTAACAAAATTATCCATGAAGTTATTGATGAAGGAAAGATCAACCTTAACATATGGAGTTTTGATGTTGGTTGCCGCTTGATTTGTGAAAAAATATACAATCTTTTGTGTAGTTTGAATGGAGAAAGTAAAGATTTTGGAATTTGTTATGTTCGACGTGAGGAAAGTATTGATGAAGAACAAATAATATACATGAATGCTTTTTTTAACCAAAATATGTCAGAACCAACGATAAATAAAAAGCGAAGGAGAATTGATGATAAAAATGGTTATCATGACGTAGAATTATTTCAGAAAAATAAATCGGATATTGAAATTGTTTTAGGGAAAGAAAACATACATCAATTATTTGCATTTGAATCAAATGAAAGTCGAAGAAAGAATAAAGATAAATATAATCAGTATATTGCTATTCCTGTAATATGTAGTAAAGAAGGTGGCGGTAAAATGGTTGGGTTACTGGAGATTGTGTGCCTTAATGATGCAGAAATCGCAGAGACTGAAAGTGAGATCAAGGAGATAGTGTCAAAATATCTTATCCCATTTGCATATTTGCTATTATTACTTCATAAATTGGAAAAAGCCATTATAGCGCAACCGAGAGTTATTGGGGATTTAAAAGATGAATAAAAGAATGAAAAATAAAAAAAATAAAAAAATAATTGACGCGTCTGAACAATTAATTATTGATGTTTCGAAACGTTCTAATATTCAGATAAAAGAAATGCCGTGTTATGGTGAAGATTTAGAAAGACTTCGAAAGGAACTTGATGAAATTTCGAAAATAATCGAAGAAACTTATTACAGTAGCAGTTCAGCAATTGATAGGGTACAAAAAAGAAATTTTTTTGATTTGTTTAAGATTTTTGTAACATCTATTATGTTTGAGAAAGAAGAAAAAAAGAAAAAAGTTAGAGAAGATGGATAAGTGAACTGATAAAAAGATTATAATGCATTGTGATGGGACATTTTGGATTACTCTGAATGTCCTTTTATTGAGAGGCTAAACGTGTGTTGTCGCGTAAGAAGAGAGGTGGTGAGGTTGCCAAGAGCAAGAGACCCAAACAGAGATAAAGCATTTGATATATATAAAAAACATAATGGCAATATAGATTTAATTAAGATTGCAGATAAATTAAAAATCTCTCCCGGAACTGTTCGGGGATGGAAATCGAAAGACAAATGGGAGGAAAAATTGAATGGAACGTTCCGAAAAAATACGGAACGTTCCAAACGAAAAAAAGAGGTGAAGAACGAGGCTGTTGAAGAGGCGGTTAATTCGGTAATAGAAAATTCCGAATTAACCGATAAACAACGGCTTTTTTGCTGTATTTATATTAAGTGCTTCAACGCTACAAAAGCATACCAAAAAGCCTATGGAGTGGATCATTATACAGCGATGGCAGCAGGGCCAAGAATGTTAGGAAATGTTAGAGTTAAAAATGAAATCCAAAGGCTAAAACAGGCACGGTTAAACCGTGAAATGTTGGATGAATCCGATATATTTCAAAAATATATGGATATTGCCTTTGCAGACATTACGGACTATGTAGAGTTTGGCCGTGAGAAAGTTCCTGTTATGGGTCCGTTTGGGCCGCTTAAGGTAAAGGACAAGGATGGAAACGAGGTTGAGCTGCAAAAGGAAGTAAACAGCGTCAGGTTCAGGGAAAGCACGGATGTCGACGGAACGATAATTACAGAGGTAAAACAGGGCCGCGATGGTGCAAGTATCAAATTGGCTGATCGGATGAAAGCGCTTGACTGGATGACAGCTCACATGAATCTTGCCACCGAAGAGCAGAAAGCCCGTATTGCTGCTTTAAAGGCTAAGGTACCAGAAGAGGAAAGCGAGGTACAGGATGATGGCTTTATTGAGGCGCTCAAAGGCATGGTGAGTAAAGTATGGGAAGAATAAAGCGGCCTATTTTTAAATTCAAACCATTTTCAAAAAAGCAATTAAAAGTTCTTACGTGGTGGATGCCGTCATCTCCGGTAAGTGATGCTGAAGGAATTATTGCGGATGGAGCCATCCGCTCGGGAAAGACCCTTAGCATGTCGCTGTCATATGTAATGTGGGCGATGGAGACATTCTCACAGCAGAATTTTGGTATGTGCGGAAAGACAATCGGTTCATTCAGAAGAAATGTATTATTCTGGTTAAAACTGATGCTCAGGTCAAGAGGTTATCATGTGATTGATCACAGGGCAGATAATTTGTTGACGGTAACCAGAGGAAATATAGAGAATTATTTTTATATCTTTGGTGGAAAAGATGAGCGCTCACAGGATTTAGTACAGGGAATTACGCTTGCAGGATGCTTTTTTGATGAGGTTGCCCTGATGCCGGAATCTTTTGTAAATCAGGCAACTGCCAGATGCTCGGTAGATGGTTCGAAGTACTGGTTCAATTGTAATCCGGACGGGCCGTTTCACTGGTTTAAGGTAAACTGGATAAATCGTGCTACAGGTTATCTCACAAAAGAGCAGGTAGAAAAGGCGGAGAGAGAACAAGAAGAGTTAAGGAATTTAGTATATCTGCATTTCACTATGGACGATAATCTCTCTTTATCTGAAAAAATTAAAGAAAGATACCGTACCCAATACACAGGCGTTTTCTTTAAGCGATATATTCTCGGCTTATGGGCGGTAGCTGAGGGAATTATATATGACATGTTCGAAGAAGCGAAACATACGGTTATTTCAGTTAAGGATGGATTGACTGCAAAAAGATATGTAAGCTGTGATTATGGAACGCAAAATGCGACTGTGTTCCTGCTATGGATAAAAGGGAGAGACGGGAAATGGTACTGCACGAAGGAATATTATTACTCCGGCAGGGATAAGAAAAAACAGAAAACAGATTCGGAATATGCTGACGATTTAAAGAAGTGGCTGGACGGGAAAAAGGTAAGAGCAATTATCGTAGACCCATCTGCCGCTTCTTTTATTGCGGAATTAAGAAAAAGAAATTACTCCGTAATCCCGGCAATGAATGATGTGGCAAACGGAATCCGGCTGGTTGGAAAGCTTCTCAATCTGGAAAAAATAGCATTTTATAAGAGTTGTGAAAATACGCTTCTTGAATTTGCATCCTATATTTGGGATGAGAAAGCAGCGGAGCGCGGAAAAGATGAGCCTGTGAAGAGGATGGATCATTGCATGGACGCAGTACGCTATTTCTGCAATACCATTTTAGGGGCAAACCGGGCATTAGTAAAGAGTAAGGCGAGAATAGGGGCCTATTAGGAGGAAACGAGATGTTACATACGCTGACATATCCAAGAGAGTTATATGATGAGTATTCTCTGGATAAACAATTAATATTAAAATTAATTACAAAACATCAAAACGGTATTGGAAAAAAGATGTTTAAAAATAAACAATATTATGACGGAGAGCATGCCATACGAAAAAAGGAAAGAAAAGGTGGCGCCCCTAATACAAAAGCGGTCTGCAACCATGCAAAGGATATTTCTGACACAGCCAGCGGGTATTTTATGGGGAATCCCATTACCTATAATCATACGGAAGAGGACAAAAAAATGGATGATCTGACAACTGCCTTTGACAATGCACAGTTAGATGATGTAGACAGTGATAATTCACTTAATATGTCAATTTACGGGGTTGCCTATGAGTATATATTTGCGAAAGAGGAAAAAGCAGAGCTCATTGTGCGCAGTCTGGAACCGGAGTTCACCTTTCTTGTGTATGATGATTCTATTGAACAAAAGGAGCTGTTTGGCGTTTATTACCGGCCCGAAAAAAATGATGTAGATAACGAGATGTATTATGTGGCAACGGTCACAACAGAGAATCTTATATATACATTTAATTTGTTTGGCAAGGAAAAGGGAAAAATACCGCTTACAGAGGAGCCTGTAGAACATTATATGGGACAGATTCCGATTGTAGAATATAAAAATAATAAAGAAAGCATCGGAGATTTTGAGCAGCAAATCAGTTTAATTGATGCGTACAATACATTGATGTCAGACCGTGTAAACGATAAAGAGCAGTTTATAGATGCAATACTTGTAATCTATGGCTCTATTCTTGGAGATGATGCAGATGAGACAGAGGAGGCAAAGAAAAGGCTTCAGGATTTGAAATTATTGGAAATGCCGTTAGATGGAAAAGCAGAATATCTGACCCGGGTAATGGATGAAACAGGGGTAGAAACCTTACGAAAGGCATTGAAAGAAGATATTTATACCTTTTCCCATGTTCCGAATCTGACAGATGAGCATTTTGTAGGAAATAGCTCCGGCGTGGCTATGGAGTATAAGCTTCTGGGGCTTGAGATGATTACAAAAATAAAAGAAAGGTATTACAAGAAAGGATTGCGGAAAAGAATCGCAATCCTTTGTCATTTTCTTGGCCTGAAACAGGTGGCTATCAATCCAAACTTTATTATGCCGGTATTTAGCCGTGCTTTACCGAAGAATCTAACAGAATTAGGGCAGCTTGTTGCGAATTTAAAGGGTTCCGTCAGCATGAAAACATTGCTGCAGCTTCTTCCGTTTGTCGAAGATCCGGATGGGGAAATAGAAACTGTTGGTAAGGAAAATGAAGAAAATATAAAACGGCAGAAGAAATTATTCGGAAATAAACCCAATGATCCGACAGATGAAGTCGTAGAAAAGGAAGAGGACGATGAGTAAGTATTCCTATTGGGAAAAACGTCAGGCGCAGTGGATGTTTGAATATATGGAGTCTGCGGAAAAGGCAGCGGATGAAATTGCCGCTTTATATCAAAAGTCCGTGATTTATCTGGATACGTCAATAGATGATATTTTTGATAAGTATAGAACAAAGTATCATTTGACTGAGGAAGAAGCGGCAAAACTGCTTCAGAACTTACCGGAAGACGATACAATACGGGAACTTAAAAAAATATTAGAAAAGGATAAGCAGAACAAAAAGAAGCAGGAACTTTTAAAAGAGATTGAAAGTCCGGCCTATGAAAGCAGGATAAGAAGATTAGAGCATCTGCGAACTCAGATAGATGATATTATGGAAAATATTTATCAGCAGGAGCATAAGGCTTCTATCAGCCATTATATCAATCTGGCCAGTGAGGCGTACTATAAATCTATCTTTGATATGCAGCAGAGAACAGGATACGGGCATAGTTTTTCTTTTGTGTCTCCAAGAATGATTGACCGTATCATCAATTCAAAATGGTCCGGTGAGAATTATTCTACCAGAATATGGAGGAATACACGGATGCTTGCAGAAACAGTCAAAGAGGAGCTGCTTCTGGGGCTGCTTACCGGAAAGACAAACCGGGAAGCAGCAAAAGATATTGAACTAAAGTTTGCAGTAGGAGCCAGTAAGGCGAGACGGCTTATAAGAACCGAAAGCAATTATTTGTGTGGACAGATAGCTATGGAATCTTATAAGGCGGCAGGGATTGAGAAATATCGTTTTTTAGCGACGCTGGATTTAAGGACGTCCGAAGTCTGCCGTTCGCTTGACGGTAAGATATTTTTGGTAGCAGAGCAGGAGCCGGGGAAAAATTGTAATCCGATGCATCCCTGGTGTAGGAGTACTACGATTAGCATTATTGATGATGAGGTTCTTTCTAAGTTTAAAAGAACTGCATTTGACCCTGATACTGGGAAAACTGTTAAGGTTCCTGCTAATATGACCTATGAACAATGGTATAGAAAATTTGTTGCTGATAATCCAAAAGCGCAGAGTATGGAGAAGATGGTCAGGAATATGTATTCTGACCGAAAGCAGTGGGAAAACTATCAAGATGTGATTGGAGACAGAGCAGGGAAAAACCTTGAGGAATTTCAGGAGATAAAGTATAATAATTCTGAGAGATGGCAGCAGATAAGGCTCAGGTACAAGGATACTAAACTGGGCGAAAAGCTGAAATCCGATAAAACCATAAAGAAGATAAAAACAGGGCAGCAGTCAAAACATATCATAGGAAGCAACAATTATACAGAGGGTAGGAGCTATCTTACAATTACAGAAAAACAAGCCCAGGAACTGGTCAATAAGTATGCAGGAACCGGGAGAAAGGTTCGCAGCAAGAGCGGAGAATGGCAAAAGAAAGAGAAGATTGTATTGAATTATGATATCGGACGTTTTATCAGTTCGTACGATGGGACAAATGTATCAACCAATGCGTTTATGATTGTGTATGCAAAGGATGGTACACATATAATACCGGCAAGGAGAGAGTAGGACATGATAATCAAAGGTGAATATATAGGAAAAGAAGTGAAGATAACAGCGGCAGATGGACTAATATATGTCGGGAAAGTGGTGGAATTATCAGGGCCGGAAGAAACTGAGAGCGGCGGGCCTGAGATTGGAATAAATTATGCAGGCGGAATTACAATGTTTTCAGAAAGCGAATTGGAAAGCATTGAAGTCATTGAAAAATGTAATAACAATTAGTATTGAAATTAGTGATACTGAAAACAGAATTTGCCATCAGATTATAACTGATGGTTTTGTTATGTTCAGATGTAAAAAGCACGCGGGAGCGTGTTATTTTTATGTCTTTTTTACCGCAGACGTAAAAGAACGGTAAAAAAAATAATTTGGATGCAATACCCTGGGCTTAAGTGAATGGGGCGGGGCAGAAAGGAGAAATCATGAAAAAACAAACAGTGAACAATTTATGCAGGAGGGCCGGTTTTAAAATGCCATTGAATTTACAGTTTTTTGCTGAAGGCGGAGACGGCAGCGGAGGAGACGGTGGCGGATCCGGAAGTGGCAAGAGCGGGGATGGAGCCTCTAAAGGAGATGACGGGGGCAAGGCTCCTACCTTTGATGAGTTACTTGCGTCAGGGCATCAGGCGGAATTTGACCGGAGGGTTCAGCAGGCAATCCAGACAGCGGTAACTAATGCACAGGAGAAATGGCGCGTTATGACAGACGATAAGGTTTCCGAGGCGGAGAAGCTGGCTAAAATGACGGCGTCAGAACAAAAGGACTATCTTCAGCAGAAGAAAGAAAAAGAGTTGGCCAAAAAAGAAGCTGATATTACGAAGCGGGAGCTGATGGCCGAAGCGAAAAACACGCTGACAGAAAAAAGCATGCCGCTTGAACTGGCGGAAGTGCTTAATTATTCGGATGCAGATGCATGCAAGCAGTCGATTGCGTCGATTGAAAAGGCTCTTCAAAGCGCGGTGGAAAAAGCGGTTGAGGAGCGCTTAAAAGGAGGGAATCCGCCGAAAAGGGCTAAAGGGAATGAAATAGAAACATTGGAAGAGCAGATTGAAAAAGCAATGAGCTCTTCGTTTTAAGGGAAAGGAAAGAATAAAACATGCCAATTAACACAATGGAAACAGCAACAATTTTTCAGAAACAGTTAGATCAGATTGCAGTAAGAGAGGCTACAACCGGATGGATGGATGCAAATGCCGGAAAGGTAAAGTATAACGGCGGTGCGGAAGTAAAGATTCCTAAAATGTCTGTACAGGGTATGGGAGATTATGACAGAGATGAGGGATATGCGCAGGGTTCGGTGACATTCACGTATGAAACAAGAACAATGACACAGGACAGGGGAAGAAAATTTCAGCTTGATGCTATGGACGTGGATGAAACGGATTTTGTAGTAACAGCGGCTTCTGTAATGGCGGAATTTCAGCGCGATTTTGTAATTCCGGAGATTGACGCATACCGACTTTCTAATATTGCTAATACGGCAATAGATGCTAAAAAAGCAGGAATGGTTAATTATGGTTATACACCGGGAGCAACAGGAACGTCGGCACTGAGAAAATTAAAGGAAGGAATTAAGGCAATCAGGGAAAGCGGATATAATGGGCCGTTGGTAATACATGCTACGGATGAGTTTATTATGGAGCTGGAACTTGAGTTGTCGGAAAAGATCAGAAGTATCACATTTTCGAAAGGCGGAATACAGACGAATGTTCCGTCTGTGGATGAGGTACCGATTATTCCGACGTCGGCAAATCGTATGTACACCGCGATCACAATTTATGATGGAAAAACAGAAGGCCAAAAGGTAGGGGGATATACAAAAGGCACCACGGCGCTGGATACTAATTTCATGATTATCCCAAGAATTACCCCCATTGCCGTAACAAAACAGGACAAGATGCGAATTTTTACTCCGGAGAATTATCAGAAAGCAAATGCGTGGTCTATGGATTACCGAAGATTTCATGATATTTGGATTCCGGATAATAAAAAGGATTCTATTTATGTAAATATCAAGGATGCAGAACCAGAAAGCGACGAGAAGTAGGAGGAAATCAAATGCGGATGAAAAGAAATAACGTGGAACGCGTAGCCGAATCGAAAGAAGAGGCAGAGAAACTTAAGATGAGAGGCTTTAAAGAGGTGTCTGTAAAGACTGAGAGAGTTGATTTTGGAAAGATGAAGATAAGCGCGTTACGAACTCTGGCAAAGCAAAAAGGAGTTGAAGGATATGAAAAAATGAAAAAGGAGGAACTGTTGGAAATTTTGGAGATAGGAGGAAATGAAGATGTGGGCGCTGAAGAAAGGGAAGAAGACGAGGAATACCTTTAGCGAAGAAACAAAGAATAAGCTAATCAATGATGGCTGGGAGGTAATCCTTGACACATTAAAGAAAGCATCAGGGAAAGGTAAGCTCGATACGAAAGGTGCGAGTGCAAATGGATAATCTGGAATGGCTTAAAATGCGGACTGAGGAAGAGAATGAAGAGCTGTTAAAGTCATTGCTTGAAGACGCGGAAGTTTTTGTCCTGATGGAAACCAACAGGACATATCTTCCGGAAAAGCTTTCATCTCTTCCAAGAAAAATTGCGCTGATTGAGTATAACCGGCTTGGAACGGAGGGTGAAAAATCCCGCTCAGAGGGCGGGGAAAGCCATACCTTTGAGGCGATTTCGGAACCCATCAGGAAGATGATTGTAAGTGCAAGAATAGCGAGGTGCGGCGGACATGCGTTTGAAAAGAAACAGGAGGAAACAGATATTTTACCATCCTCTGACAGTGGAAATCGATAAAGAGGGCGGGCCATGTAAAAACTATGCCGAGGGAAAGGCCCTAAAAGCGATTGTATGGCCCGCGTCCAGTAAACTTCAGATAGCCCAGTATGGAAATGAAGTGAACCGTATACAGAATGTAAAGGTCGAGGGAAAATATTCCGTTGTACATGATGAGAAGCTGGGTATAGAAATATATCAGATTGGAGAAATACAGTTAAAGGAAAACGACGGAATACGTATCCACGCCAGAGAAAGGCCGGATTACCGCATTATTTCCATAAAACCGTACCAATCGCTTCTTTTGGAGGTGAAAAAGCTGTGATTAGTGTGAAAATAAACGGAGTAGAGCGTTTGTCCATAGGATTAAGCAAGACGGCAGATATACAGAGCTTAGGGCAGGCGGTCGCGAGAGCGTGTTCTTTTGTGCAAAGCGCCGCCAAGCTTAAAGCGCATGTAAATACCGGGGAACTCCGGGAAAAAATATTTACAGATATCCGCATAAAGGGGATGGAGGTGCATGGAGAGGTATATACAAATGCACCTCAGGGCGTATATCAGGAGTTCGGGACAGGGCCAAAAGGAGAGACAAGCCATGCGGGAATCTCACCGAATGTTACTCCGGCATATACACAGAGTCCGTGGTGGGTTCATGAAAGTCAGGTGAGCCAGGCAGATGCAGAAAGGTATCACTGGTTTTTCATTGATACGGAAAAAGGAAGATTTTACCAGATAAGCGGGCAGGCAGCAGATCCTTTCCTGTATCCGGCCCTGAAAGATAATGAGGAGGATGTAATGGATATTATTTCTCACAGCATAAGCGACATTATCGGAGGACTGGCGAAATGATAAATGTAAAAGATAAGATTTTTGCAGTGCTGAACGATAGATTTGACCATGTATCCGATCAATATCCGAATGATTTTTCAAAATTACCGGCAATACAATATATCGAAGAAGAAAATAAGGTATATGAGCATACCTTTTCCGGGAAACGGGCGAGTGAGGATAAATCACAGCTCAGATATCGAATTGACATCTGGGACGATAAAAGCACGTCTTCTACAGCGGTATCAGTAGATGAAGCACTGTCAGGATTAGGGCTTGTCCGGACGCAATGTATGGATGATCCGACAATTACAGGATACAGACATAAAGTGATGCGTTATGAAGGGATTATTGATAATGATACAGAACAGGTATATTGGAATAGATAAAGGAGGAAAAACAGATGTTAGCGAATGGCGCAACATTAGAATATCGTGAAGAAGGCTCAGAGACATGGATTGAGCTTGAGGGATTAAAGGAAATTCCGGATTTAGGTGTTGAAGCCGAAAAGGTGGACAACACCGGACTAAAAGATAAGAATAAGCAGTATGAAAATGGAATTGGCGATGTTGGAGATATGAAATACAAATTTAAGTATAAAAATAATTCTCCGACAGCAGTACACCGCGTGTTAAGGACAGCAGCAACTGAAAATAAGGTATTGAAGTTTAGAGAAACCCTGTCAGACGGCTCGGTAACTACATACGATGCGCAGGTGTCGATCAAGCGTACCGGGGGCGGGGTAAACGGCGTTGTCGATACAGAGGTTACGATGGCTGTACAGAGTGATTTTACATATGAAGATCCAAGTGTATAAGGAGGTAGGAAAATATGGGCATAGATGGATTGGATGAAGAATTAGGTCTTGAAGAAACACAGAATAATTCCGGGGCAGATGGAATAACAGATATTGATGAAGCGAGAAAAAAAGTCCGGAAGCAGTTTCATTATTGGAAAGTAGGGGAGCAGGAATACCGACTGAAGCTTACTACGCAGATGATTACAAAGCTTGAGGAAAAATATCGATGCAATTTGTTAAACATCATATCTGCGGATGGCATGCCGCGGCTCGGTGTTATGCTCACCATTATTCAGGCCGCTATGGATCCGTGGCATCATGGGACGAAGTATAAGACGGTCGAAAACATTTACGACAGATATCTTTCCAATGGCGGGAGCCAGGTGAAATTGTTATCAGATGTCATTATGCCGACAATGGCGGTATCTGGTTTTTTTACAGAAAATCAGGCGGAAGAGCTGATCGACAAGATGGAGGAGTTGGACGATACGATACTTTAATGCTCTCTGAGAGAATTTATTATCTTTATCAGGATGCCCTGGATATTGGAATTCCTATTGAAAGATTCTGGAATAGTTCCCTTGCAGAGGTATTAGATATGCTTGAAAGCCATAAACGTGTCAGGCAATATCAGACGAAAGAAAAGCTTCTGTTTATTTATCAGCTTTCAGAATGGACAGCAGATCATATCATGTCAAAATGGGATAAGGACTATCCGGTTCCACATCCGTGGGATACATATCCAGATCTTTTTCAGGAGGAGCAGGCGCTGTTTGAAGAAAGCAGGCAGAGACAGGAGTTTGAAGCGTTCAAGGAACGAAGAAGACAATATTATGAATATAAGAACCATCAGAGAGCGTCGGAGTAGGCGCTCTCTGATTTTGTATGAAAGGAGGTGAATGAGTATGGATTTGGAAACACTGCGAGTTATTATTGATGCGACGATGGAGCCGCTGAAGAAAGAGATGGATAAGGCGAAAAACGTTGTTAAGCAAAGTACGGCTTCCATGCAGAAAGACATAAGTAAGCCTGGGAAACCAATGCAGGTTATAGATGAAAATAATACAAGGCAGCAGATTCGGAATATGACGGGATTAATCAAAAAGACCTTTTCGGATGCAAAAAGCGGGGAGTTCATGGATGAGGCATCTTATCATATGCAGAATTATGTAAAAGAGGCCCAGCTGGCAGCAGGGATAAAGGTTCACACAGATGATTACAAAGCTGTATGTGATGACATTGAATTGGCTGAAAAGAATTTGAACAGCCTGAATAATAAGAAAAAGCAGATGGAAGCATCCGGCGTCAGTCAGGAGAGCAATCGGTGGAAGAATATAACTGCACAGATCGCAGCTGCAGAACGGCAGTTAGAGAAGTATAAAAGTAAAAGCCGGTACATGGAAGCCACAAATAAGGATGTAGAATTTGCAGGGGGCCTTGATAATAAAAGCTGGGCCAAAACGGCGGGTGCAGTGGCAGACGCGTCGATGTCTTCCGCTGTTCAGAAAGTAAAAGAACTCAATCGCGCAGTAGCAAAAGTGACAGGAAGTATTCCGGGAATCGGGAGGGTTGCGAAAGAGTCTTCTTTTATAGGGAAAAAGGCGTTTGAGAGCATGAGGGCAGTCCTCTTAAAGGTAGGGCCTGCAATCAGGAAAGCAAGCGGTGTGTTCGGTTCACTCATTCAGAAATTTAAAAGTGGGCTGCCGTCGATTCATCGCTTTGGCCAGGGGTTAAAGCAGACAGGAAATTCCGCTTCCGGTCTTACTTCAGGATTGGGACAGATAGCAAGAACCGCTAAATTTATGCTGGTTTCGATGGCTCTCATGTCGGGACTGGCAGCAATGAAAGAGGGATTCGGGAACCTTGCAGGATATAGTTCCCGTGCAAATGCGAATTTATCCACTCTTATGAATAGCCTGACACAGTTGAAAAACAGCCTTGCGGCGGCATTTGCTCCGATTTTGAATGTGGTAACGCCGATTTTAGATACATTCATAGGCTATCTTGTAGGAGCGATCAATGCGGTAGGACAGTTTTTTGCAGCAATCACCGGACAATCCACCTACATCAGGGCAAGCAAAGGAACGGGAGATTTTGCCAACAGTCTGGGAGGCGTGGCTTCTGGCGCGGATGCGGCGGCAGGCGCGACGAAGAAAGCGGAAAGCGCAGCGGAAAAATATAAGAAAAGCCTGATGGGCTTTGACCAGATTAATGCATTGAATGCTCCTGACGAAAATGGCGGAAGCGGCTCCGGAGGAAGCGGAGGCGCCGGCAGTGGTTCCGGAGGCGGGGACATGTTCCAAACAGAAAGTGTTTCCAGCGGAATCAAGAATTTAAGCCAAATGATAAAAGATGCATGGGCAAATGCAGATTTTACGGAAATTGGCACTATGGTCGGCGAAAAGCTGAATGCTGCTCTGGAGAAAATACCCTGGGAGAAAATACAGTCTACCTGTAATAAAATCGCAAAGAGCGTGGCCACGTTCCTAAATGGATTTATAGAAGCTACGGATTGGGGGCTTGTTGGCTGGACGCTGTCTGAGGGGCTCAATACAGCTTTTGAGACAGCGAATACATTTGCTGTTAATTTCCATTGGGACAGTCTTGGAAAGGCAGCAGGAGACGGAATTAACGGGGCTCTTGGAAATCTGGACTGGACGATGATCCGGGAAACCGTCAGAAATATTACGGACGGGATTGCGACTACTCTGAATTCATTCATGAAGACTACAGACTGGAAGCTGGCAGGAAATTCTTTCGGTCAAGGCATTAATACGGCTATAGACATAGGGTATACCTTTGTTACTACGTTTAAGTGGAAGAAGTTCGGAACGTCCATTTCGGAATCTATTAACGGGACAATTAGTACCGTTGATTTTTCGAAAGCCGGAAAAACATTATCTGAAAGCATTAAAGGGGTTTTAGACAGCGCACTAACAGCAATCGAAAATACAGATTGGAAGCAGCTGGGCGAGAAGGTCAAAGAGTTTATTGTAAATATTGACTGGTCGGGCATTGTGAGCAGAATTTCCGAGCTGATCGGAACTTCCATCGGCGGCCTGGCATCGTTTGTAGGAGGTCTTTTAGGAGATGCCTTTGTAGCGGCGAAAGATTATTTCTCTGATAAAGTGGATGAGTGCGGAGGCGATCTCGTCTTAGGTCTTCTGAAAGGGATAGTGGATGCGCTTGCGGGGATAGGAAAGTGGATTATTGATAATATTTTCACTCCTATTATTGAGGGCTTCAAATCTGCTTTTGGAATACACAGCCCATCGACTGTTATGAAAGAACAGGGCGGATATATCATAAGCGGACTGCTTGAGGGGTTAAAAGAGAATATCGCAGGCATTATAGAATGGTTTCAGGATTTGCCTGAAAAGTTCAAAGAAGCACTCGGAAAGATAGAAGATGTAATAGAGGTAGGAGTTTCCCTTGCGAAGAAAGGCTGGAATACAGTATCAGACTGGGTAAAAAGTTTTATCGGAAGTGCGTTATCGGCAGTTGTAAATCTTACAGGAAAGCTTGTAGGAGGGGCATGGAGTACGATTGAAACAGTCACTTCTAATCTGAAAAAGGCCGCAAAAAAGACAGTATATAATTTTACTGCAAAGGCAAAAGGCGATTGGAAAACTTTAAAGAGCCATGTGAAAAATATTGTTGCAAAGATTAAAGATAAAACCGCTAACTTTACCGCAAAAGCAAAAGGGGTCTGGGATTCCCTGAGAGACAAAGCCAAAGAGCTGTTAAGGAATATTCGAAATAAATCTGCGACTTATAAAGCCAGTTCAAGCGGCCCGTGGAGTACGATTGCCAGAAATGCAAGAGAAACCTTTAACAATGTAAAGAGTAAAACTGCTACTTTCAGGGCAGTAGCTTCCGGAGCGTGGGATAAGATTTCCGGTGTGCTTGGCCAGGCTAAAAAATGGCTGGTAAATAAGTTTATTAGCTGGAAGATCACGATTCCTCATATAAAACTACCGCATGTTATTTTTGGAACTAAGACCGAAACATTTCTTGGTAAAAAATTTAAAGTGCCGACTATGGACGTTAAATGGTATGCGCAAGGCGGATTCCCGGAAGAGGGTCCGTTTTACATGAACCGCGGAGAGATTGCCGGTAAATTCAGTAATGGAAAGGGAGTTGTAGCCAATAATCAGCAGATAACAAACGGTATTGCAAATGCAGTAGGGCCGGCCGTATATGAAGCAGTGGTAGCAGCTATGAGAGCATCAGGAAATGGAGGAACTCCGTCATTTAATATTTATATTGGCAATAAGCGTATTGTGGATTTTTTTGTCGAATATGTAAAAAGCGAGACTAAGAGAACCGGGGAGAATCCGGTATATGTGTAGGGGCGCTGTTCGGCGCCCCTGCTTAAAATGGGAGGAAAAAAGAAATGTTAAAATTTGACGGAGAAACGATGCCGGAGCCGCAGAAGCTGGAAATACATAAGGAAAAAATATGGTCACAAAATACAGGAAGAGTAGATTCCGGAGATATGACGGGCGATCTTGTCGCTATTAAACTGACGCTTAAAATACAATGGGGGATACTGACACCCGAGGAGACAGAAAGGATAGACAAGCATTTGTCAAAGGCCTTTTTTAACTGCACGTTTTTGGATCCGTCAGCAGCCAATGCACAGAAGACAAAAAGAATGTACGCGGGCGGTCCGACATATCCGGTATATTCTTATGCGCCCGGGCTTCCGGCGTATCAGGGCGTGGGAGTTGATATCATCGAAAAATAAAGGAGTTCATAATGAAAAATAAAGATTTACTTGTCTTTTTCAATATAAAAGGGAAATTAAGGGAAAGGAAACTGCCGATGCGTCTGGCATATGCTATAAAGCTGAACTATGAAAAGCTAAAGCCTTATGCAGATGCCTATAATGAACAGCTTCTTGAATTGAAAGAGCGCTATCGGCAGGATGATGTATCGGTGGGACAGACAGAAACAGATACGGAATTGACGGAGCTTTTAAACATGGATGTTGCGTGTGAAATACAGACAGTGCCCATGACTGAATTTGAAAAATGTGATTCCGGACAGTTTGACAGTCTTACGTTTGAAGAACTGGAAGCGCTTGGTTTTATGATAAGTCCGCAGGAATGAGGTGATACCGATGTACTTAAAGGCTTCTGAACTGTTCAACACGCGGATACGGGAGGATGGGAGAAGATTTAAGGCAAGATTTGTCAGTAAAGAGGATGTTATTGATATAGGAATAAATTCCATTAAGATTTACGGGGGTTCGAACAGCACGGACAATATCACACTCGGAAGCACGATATCGCAGCGCGTAGAGGCGGAAATGGACAGACAGGACATTTCCATACCAGGAAAGGAATGGGAACTTGAAATAGGGCTCCTGTTGGATTCTGAGGAAGACAGGTATGAATATATACCAATGGGCCTCTTCACACCGGAAAAACCCAGTACAGACAATGGAAAAACAAAATTCACAGCCTATGACCGGATGCTGAAGCTTTCTGGAATCTATGTGTGTTCTCTGTCAGAAGTAAATACAGTAACTGTGTTAAATGATATTTCCAGAATGACAGGAGTACCGATTGACGTAACGGGGCTTATACCACTTCCCATGAGCGTACCGGAGGGCTATACATACCGGGAAGTATTGATGTACATTGCACAGAAATATGGAAAATTTGCGAATGTTGACCGTGATGGCGTCATACGGCTTCACTGGTGGACAATAGTTCCGGAATATGAGATAACCGGGTCGAATACAAGAGGCTTTTCCCATGAAGAGCGGCCTTTTATTCTGGGACGTATTACTTGCTCTACAGGACAGGATGAAGAGGGAAATACTTTCAGTATCTCTGCAGGGACAGGAATACAGGGAATTGAAATTTCCAATCCCTTTATGACACAACAGGAGCTAGATCGGATTTATGATGAAGTTGAGGGCTTTACTTACACAGTATCAGAGGTAAATATGCCTCTGGGCGATATCAGGCTGGATCCGTGGGATATTGTAGTTGTAAAGGATGGGAATGAGAATTCTTATAAAGTTCCTGCTATGACGCTGGAATTCAGCTATGACGGCGGTGTGTCCGCTTCCTTTTCCTGTGTGGGATATTCTGAGGAGGAGACGGAGCGGGATTATAAAGGACCGATGCAGCAGTTTCAGGAGCGCATGCTGGCAGCAGTCGCGAAAATAGGATTTTTGGAAGCGGATAAGGCCAATATCAAAGATTTGAAAGCGCTGACGCTGCGCGTAGATAAAATAACGAGTACAGATATTACGGTTGAGTATTTGGAAGCCAATTATATCAGCGCTGAGTATGCAAAGATGCATTTGCTTACAGTGGATACCTTGGAGGCGGAGATTGCGAAGCTGAAATTTCTGGAAGCGGACCTTTCAAATCTGGATACCGCAAATATTGATAAGGCAAATGTAGGTATTCTTCTGGCAGATGTAGGACTGCTGTCAGAAGCAACGATTGTAGACGGACACGTTACAGGCTATCTATCAGGCGTAAAGATTAATGCAGACGTTATTGATGCAGGTACTTTGTCTGTAGACCGCCTGCTGGTTACTGGAAAGGATTCCATTGTCTATCAGATTAATGTGGATAGCAGCGGACTTTCCGCTGAAGAGCTGGAAAAAGAGGTTTATCAGAAGTATCTGAATGGAACGGATATTGTGGCAAACAGTGTTACGGCGAATCAGATAGCAGCCGAATCTATCACAACTTCAAAGCTGGTTGCCGGAGCGGTTACAACAGAAAAGATAGCGACCAATGCGATAAATGCATCCAAGATAGATGTACAGGATTTATTCGCTCAGGATATTACAGCTACCGGGACCATTTCAGGAGCAAATTTAATTGGGGCTACTGGAAGTTTTGAGGGCAGTGTGACTGCTGATGAAATATATGTAAATACTGGTATTAACTTCTATCTTAACGGAGACAAGGAAAATAAGATTCCTATAAAATTAGTCCGGGTTAAGTCTACAGGCTATAACATGGGAAAACAATATCTTTCCCTCGTTGCCGGGGCGGAGGAGCAGACAGCGGTTAATAATGACATCGTGGTGCAGCCAGGATTAACGATAGAGGGAGAAGCCCGCGTTTTCGGAAATATTAGTGTAACGACGGATGCATCTGGGAGCTCGGATCCGGGCGATATATGGCTGCAAAAATACAGCATTTATGTTGGGGCAACGCTTAACAGTTTAAAGAGCAGCGTTAATACAGTGAATACCGGGCTTGCCGCGTTAAAATCGAATAAGTCGTTATACAGCGGCGGCGGGTTGTATATGAATGGAACGCAGTCCATAACTTTGTCCCAGGGGGTATCTGCACAGAATACTGGAATTGTACTTGTATGGAGCCGGTATGACGGAGGAGCAAAAAATTATGGATGGGTAACGCATTTTATTCCGAAAGCATTGGTAGCCAGTCACAGCGGGACAGGTTTTGACTGTCCGCTTTGTGCGACTAATAATCCAACGGTATCAGGCGGAAAATATGTGTATATTGATAATACAACTATCAAAGGAAATGATTATAACAATAAAGGGAACAATGCGAAGTGGGTACTGAGACAGGTGATAGGGGTCTAGTACTTATTTTTTATATGTGCGACGTCGCACAGGAAAGGAGAAATTATGTATATCAAATTCATGGACGGCTCGGAGCATCATGCAAAACGGGCGGAGATTACAAACGGGAGACTGGAGATTGATTTTACGGACAAGCCGCCTGAGGAGCTTCAGGAGCTGTTTTCCGTCCCTGCAAACCTTGCCGTAATAGATTTGCTGACAGACAGCCATGAAAAGTACGGAGAGCTGTCCGAATGGAGCGTATACGGCGGCGTGATGCTGGTGGGGGATACCCGGACTGTGATTCTGACAAAGGCCGTCGACGTGACAGAGCAGAGGCTGACAGCCGCAGAGGCAGACGCCTTAAAGGCGAAATCCATCGCGGAGGATTTAAAGGCGAATGGAATACCATTTGAGCAGAATGAAGTCCTGAACGCTTCCGTCATGGTGGCGAGGGTAAACGCGCAGGTATTATCTGACGTGGACGCCCTGAAAGTAAAGGCCATTTATCCGGCCTGGGAGGAACTGGTGGCGAAAGGGTTTACCGCGGCGGAGGCCGGGTATAAATTTACGCATCGGAACCAGCTGTATAAGACAATTCATGAAAATCAGAGCTTCCGGGTGGAATGGATACCAGGTGATGGGACAGAGAGTCTCTTCATCCGGATGGATGAAAGCCACGCCGGTACATTGGAAGACCCGATTCCGGCAGCGGCCGGCATGGAGTATGTGAAAGGGCTTTACTATCTGGAGGATGGACAGGCCTACCGGATGATCCGTGAGGGGATGGAGGACGGAGAGAGCGTTGTGCTGCAGTTCCTGCCATCTGCATTGGCAGGGCAGTATTTTGAACTTGTGAAATAGGAAAGGGGATGGGAATCATGGAAATCCGGGCTGGGCCGTAAGGGCCTTATTTTTATGGGAGAATAAGAAAGGAGCGCATTCCAATGCAGCAGTTTATCGTAGATATTTGTGTAACGGCGGTTCCGGTTGTACTTGGTTATATCGTATGGCTGTTGAAGAACCAGAAAAAAGACCGGGACGCCAATAGTAAGGGAACGATGCTGCTTTTGCGGGTCCAGCTGATCGAATATCACGACAGATATATGGCGCTGGGACATATCCCGTCCTATGCGTTGGGAAATTTCATTGATATGTATGAAGCATATCATGAGCTGGGCGGAAACGGCATGGTAACCGAAATGTACAAGGAAGTTTTGGAACTGGAAATCAGAAAGTAAAGGAGAAAAAATATGGATATTACTTATTTATTTGAATATGTGGATTTGGTCACTCTTGGGATTTGTTTATGCCTGGGCTTTGCGCTGAAAACAGCGTTTACGGGCTTTCCAAACAAATACATTCCGCTGGCCGCGCTGTCGGCCGGATGTATAATAAATATTTTGATGAATCTATCTGCAGGGCTCAATGCGACGGTGGTGCTCGGGGGAATGATTTCGGGGCTGGCCAGTACGGGGCTATATGAAATGATGCGGAATCTTTTGGACAAAGACGGGAGTTTACCGGGGAAACAGCAGTAGCAGGCGGGGCGGGTGACACCGCTCCTCTTTGTATTAGGAGGGGGCGATATAATCATGGCAATGACAGTATCACAGGTATGCGAAACGGCCGCGCAGTGCATGGAGCACTTATGTACCCATAGCTGGCACGGATACACCCAGGCCGGGGGTACGCCGGGACGCTGGGGAGACGGAGAGGGAGATTGTACGGTAACGGTATATGGAAAAGATTATAAGCTTGCACAGGGGGACCGGGACTGCAGCTCGGCGATGATATCCATTTATAAGGCAGTTCTTGGAATCCAGGTGAATGCGACCTATACAGGGAATATGAAAGCCGGCTTTTTAGCCACGGGGTTATTCAAGTGGCATCCAGCCGGCAGCGGGTACAGGCCGGTACGCGGTGACATCTGTTTAAATGAAAAAAACCATACGGCAATGTGTCTTGGCGGCGGAAAGCTGGGAGAGTTTTCTATAGCTGAGAACGGCAGTATTTATGGGAAAACCGGGGACCAGACCGGAAAGGAAAGTCAGATACGGGCCTACTATGATTATCCGTGGGATGGGTTTCTTCATTATAAAGGAGGAAAGGATGCGTCCCCTCAGAAGCCGGCATCCGGTAAAGCGAAACCGCCTGAGCCGAAATACCGTGTATACACGAAAGAGGATGGCTGGCTGGGATGGATGACCGGATTGAAATGTTCCGATGGATGCGGAGATAACTATGCAGGCGTCCGCGGTCATTTCATCCGGAATGTGCAGATCAAGAATCTGGGAGCAGCCGGCTGGTTCCGTCTTACGATGACGAAGCAGGGACTTCTGGGGAAGAACCAGCAAAATAAAGACTTATCGGATTATGTGATCGGAATAGCAATATACTTTGATACCCCGGAGCCGGAGAAGACAGGATATTATGAGGCCAAATACCGGGTATCGCCGAAAGGAAAAGGTTATCTGAAATGGGAATATGATGATAAGGACGGAGGTGCCGGGGATGATCAGAACGGGATTGACCGGCTGCAGCTGATACTTGAAAAAGTGGAAAAGGATTTATGATTTTCAGAGGGCAGCAAGGGGCAAAAAAGGGGCATTTATGTTTATATTATTTAATAAATAATACGGAGAAATGGCTTAAAATCGTGCTATTACAAATAAATATTATATTATTTTGATAGTAAAAAGTCCCTTTCTCCGCATTGAACTGAAAAGGGAAATGAGGGAATCGGCTAATGCCGATTCTCTTTTGCGTTATGTGAAAGAGAGGTTTCGCTGCTCCTGCCAAGGCCCTGCGGGATGGATGATTTTGATTTGTGTGTGATTTTTGCAAATGCGTTGGATAACGCAATCGTTTGAAAACACCTGTTCAGATGAACCGCTGCCCCCGGCGGGAACGGGGCTTTCCAATATCAAATCGGTGGCGGAAAAATATCATGGTGCTACACTGACAGAAAAAGTGGGACAGCGTTTTTCTTTGCATGTGCTGTTGAACATTTCATTACATCCAGAGAACATTTCAGAACAAACCTATTGATTTTATTTTAAAAAATCTTTATGCTCCAATCAGGAGGTGATTTTATGGGTATTCCTGCTATCAGTTCAGGCTGTCCGTCTACAAATACCCGGCCAAATCAAAGCGCTGGCGCTGACGCAAAAGTAAAGTCGTTAGAGCAGCAACTGCAAAAGCTAAATGCAGAACGACAAAAAGCAGTTCGGAACAAAGACGAGGAACAAAAGAAAAAGATTGAGAAACAAATTCAAGAAATTGAAAAACAAATCCAACAGTTAAAGCAACAGGAAGAGGAGCGCACCAAAAAAACCGGGAATGATCAGTCTAATGAAAAAAAAGCATCTCAAAATTCGCCGAATACCGGGGAATATATTGATGCCTATGCGTAGATTGCTTCTCCGCAGGATTAAGGGCATATAAAAAAACCGTTGGATGACGGAAAGGGAATTCCAGAGCCGTATACGAGTGATATTGTTCAGGAAGAGGATGATAAAAAGGGACTGAATTATTCCAGAGTTTTACAGGAAGCAATTATGAATATCCTCGGAATCAGCAGAAATACAGTAAACTAAATCTCTATACAGACAGGCGCCTCATTGCCGGGGCGCCCTTTCTAATTGTTAATTACTGCGTATTTTTCCGAATTTCGATTCCGTTTACCTCCAGATGGTCGTCAATTGCGATTACAAGGCAGCGTCTCCCGTCGATTTCACGTGTTTCTACCAAATCAGAGCGCTCAGGATTGACCTTGACAATCACGTCCGGTGTTTCAATCTGGAAAGTTTTTGTGCTGGCGATATTGGTAGCCAGCAATGTATTTTTTTCTCCTACCGTTTCGGTAAAAGTGTCGTCGAAATTTTCAAGCTTCTCCTCCGGGATTCCGCTTCGCTCCAGAAGCCGTTTTACGTCCGGCCTGGAGAGCTCAAGCGGGTCCGGAGACTCCTTTGTTTCTTCCAGCATTTCATTGAGATTATCGTGAATGCTGCGGACGGTTTCGTAATCGCAGGTGTCGCCTAATGTGCTGCTGATGACAGACTGAAAGGTTGTTTTCTGGTCCTTTGCCGTTAGAGGGATCTGGCTTCCCAATACATTTGCAATGAAATCAGGACAGAGCTCCTCCGGTTTTTTTGAGTAGTAAAGGACGCTGTGGATATCGGCGGCTCTGTCTGTAAAGGCAGGGAAGAGGAAGCCCTTTACAGGGAGCTCAACAAACCAGTCGCGAATTCGGTCCTCGATATTATTTGTCTCAGCATTATAGGTGAGCCCGGCCTTTGTCAGGTTCACCGGACAGATGCTGCACAGAATATGCTCGTAAACAGTATCTGAGGCGTCGAAAAGCTCTGTTCCGTCGGAGGATTTTCCCGGAACGTCATATACGGAATGGATGAGTACAATGTAGTAATTCTCCGGGTAATCGTAGCTTGTGATAATTCTGTCGTAAAATTCCTCAATTAAAAGGTCGTCTTCAAGCTTACTGTCGCGAAGCTTAAGGAGAAATTCCTGGGCGCCGCCCGGAAGCTCCGCGTCTAACGGGAACTCCATCGGCAGTAAATTTTTACCTAAAACTCCTGAGAGCGTATGGCGAAAAATGTCAAAATATTTAAAGGCTTCTTCTTCGGGTAAGGACAGAAAGGCTTTTTTCAGTTCCGTCTTCTTTTCTTTTTCGTGGTTGACATAACAGCCGCAGATGCGGGTAACGGCACAATTTTCAGGAGTGAACTGTTTTCGTACCTCCAGTATTTCTTTTTTATTCATGGCACATACTTCCTTATCTTTTTAATCCGTATTAGAATCTTAGCATATGGCTGAACTAGCTGTCAATGAAGAGAAAATGATCCAGGTAAACAGAATCGGCCAGCGCTTCGCGCGCCACATAGAGCGTGCGGTCAGGACGTGTGTAAAGCGTCCATTTTACCAGTGTCAGGCAAAAGCCGCAGATTTCAATACAGGTAATGCAGCGGGGATGCACGCAGCTTCCGGTGTTGAAGAAAGGAGAGTCCCCAGAGCCGAGCATAGGGCGGTGCGTATGTCCGGTAATTAGGATAACTTCTTTATTTCTTGCCCAGTTCATCCCGGCGCGTTCGATTCTTTTCTTTTTGGTATTATTTTTTGCGGCGCTTGTCGGATCCAGAAATCCGATGTTCTCAAGGGGCTTCCATACGTAACGGACAAGAAAGCGGGAGAGGCGCCAGAGTACGCTGTTAAAAAAATCAGCCTGATGGCCGTGGGTAAGGTAAACGTCCGGTCCGTCGGATTGATTTTTCAGGATTAATCCGGCATGAAAAGTAATGTCGGGGAATAATGGTTCCGGCTTACAGGTGCTGCACGGATAATCGGTGCAGTGGCAGGAAGCAAAGTTCGGATATTTTTTAACCATATCGTGATTTCCATAGAGCATATAAAGCTGCCCTCGGGAATAAAAGTCTGACAGCAGCCAGAAAGCGTCGTTGTGGATAGATTTTATCTGTGTAAGGGAACGGTTTTCCCAGAGCTCATCTCCGTCGCCCAGCTCAATATAAGTGAAGCATTTTTCCAGATAGTATTGAAGGGCGGCGAAGTAGAGGTGCTGATTTTTCAAAAAATTATCACCGGAGGTTCCGGCGCCTCTGTGACAGTCGCTGAACAGGACATATCGGGTATGCCCGGACAGCGGCAGCGAGGGAGCCTGAATAAACGCATGGTTAAGCCGGGAATCAATGCTCATATCTGTGTCCTCTCTTCTTTCCTGTTCGTTTAAGCCTTAGAATATGCCGGAAAAGGATTGGGAGATATTCATACAGAAGAAGCAATTGGTCAATCGTAAAATAAAAAGGCTTTGTAAGCTTGAGGAAAAGAGAAAGCAAAATCCGGTTTTTAAGCTGAATCCATCTGCTGTAACGGCTGCGTCTAAGGAAAGGCTGAGGTGAAAACGGACGGGAGAAAGTAAAGGCGACAGCCTCCCCGCTTTGGTAGAAAGAGGAGTGGGGATAGCCGGTTTCCTTAAGTCCTGCCGCAAATGCCGTGCACATTTCCGAGGACGGAAATATTATGCTGATTTTCATATCGAGTTCTTCCGGCTCCGTATATTTGCCGACAGAAAAGCCCGTCAGCCACCAATGCCTTTCACATAGGCGGTTTAAGGGAAGAGCATCCTTTAAAAGCGTAAGGGAAAGGAAAGGCATCTCCTTATCTGAGACGGCATGAAAGAGTGTGCGTGTTCGGTTTCCCTTGGAAATAATCCTGTCGGACTTATAGACGCCGATTTCGCATCCGGTCGTGATTCCATACTGGCCTTTCCAGAGCTCAATCAGCCATGTCTCACCGTTATAATCAAAATAAATGGGTTCACAGTCAAATATCATATGAAAGAAAGGCGCCTGTCTGTCATAGAGGTCCGTATAGCCGCATTCCCGCTGCCATGCGTCAGGCCTTGAGGTGAAAATGTCCTGGGAGAGCCGGTATTCAAATCCAAAGGGAATGGTAATTTGATTAAGCCTTTCAAGCTTATCCGGCACAGACATGGCACAGACCCTGCGGATGGCATAGGCCTTTCGAATGTATAAATACAGAAATAGAGCAAGAAGAGTAAAAAGCGGTATTATAACATAAATCTGCTGATTCATGATTAAAATCCTTTCGGGCTAAATGATGATATTACTGTAGTTTATGAGCGGACCATGTCAGTGGTGAAAGGCAGCGCAAATTAACCTGTAAAAGAAAATCCATCTCAAAGATAGTGAAATCCCTGGAAATCGGCAGATATAGTTCGCTTATTCCGCATTATTTGTGTTATACTGGACATGGAAGTGTATAAGCTGTGGGATGATTAGTATAAGGAGGACACGACAATGGATTATTTAGAGCAGCTAAGAAACCCGGACAAGAGGTCGCGGGGGCTTACCAGATGGTGGTGGTATGGATGTGCGGTAAAAAAGGAAGAGATTGCAGGCCAGCTGGAGGAAATGCGGAAGCAGAACATCGGCGGAATAGAGATACAGATACTATATCCGGTTGTAGCGGACGATAAAAGAACAGGCCGGAAAAATATTGAGTATTTTTCACCGGAGTTTTTTGAAATATTGAGGTTTACCTGTGATGAGGCAGAAAAAAGAGATATGACCGTAGACGTTACGCTGGGTTCTTCATGGCCCTTTGGCGGCCCGTTTGTTCCGTATGAGCTGAGCGCTCCGGTTGTGCACCCGTACAGTATTGACGTTACAGGGCCGACCCTGTTTTCCTATGATTTTACAACGCGTATTTCAGGCGAGGTTGTCGGATGTGTAATGGGAAAGATGGAGCACAGCAGGATGCTTCCGGATACGATTGTAGATTTGACGGACCGCATACAGGAAAAGCTGCTTTTTCGGTGGCCATGGGGAGTACAGCTTGAAAATATAGAGATTCCGGAGGGGGATTATAAAATCGTATGCTTTGTATCAGGCGAATATCGCGAGCATGTATTGATTCCGACAAGGGGCGCGGAAGGACTTGTGATAGATCACAACAGGAAAGATGCGGCGAGACTGTTTTTTGAGCAGGCGGGAACTCCGATTGTCGAAAAGGTGGGGCGGGGGAAAATCCAGTCATTTTTCTGTGATTCTATAGAGGTATCCGGGCATAACTGGACCAATATTATATATGAGGAGTTTGAAAAGAGACGGGGTTATTCTCTGCGGCCGTATATTTATGCCCTATGGGGCGAGATAGAGGGACTTACCGATAAGATACGCTATGATTACCAGAAGACATATGCGGAGCTTACCGTAGAAAACTTTTTTGAGGAAATGACGAAATGGTGTCATGAGATGGGAAGCACCTCCAGAATTCAGGCGCACGGTACGTGGGGAGATGTTTTGCTTGCGTACGGGGCGGCGGATATTCCGGAAGGGGAATCTTTCTCTGAGTTTGATAAATATACGGTTAATACGATACACAGAAGACTTGCCAGCTCGGCGGGAAATGTGTATCATAAGCCGATTATTTCGAATGAAAGCTTTACGTGGCTGCGATTTCCGCGTTTTACGGAGACGCCGGAGCAGATTAAGGTGGCGGCGGACGCCATTTTTGTGGACGGAATGAATCAGATTGTCAATCATGGCTTTACCTATAATCCGGAGGACGGCGAGGAGTGGCCGTTTTACGCGTCGTCACATATATGCAGTAAAAATACATGGTGGAAATTTTATAAAAATATATCGGATTATATTCATAGAGTTTCTTACTTTCTGCAGAAAGGAAGTACCGTTTCCGAGGTGTGTATTTATCTGCCGCAAAATGATATATGGGCGGAAAATCCGCTCTGTGATTTACATATGTGCATGAAGCTAAGAGAGCGTTTTGAGGATGATGCGATTGACGGTATTGCAAAGGCAGGATATTGGTTTGATTATGTCAATGATGAGGTTGTGTCCAGAATTTCGGAATATGATTATAAGGTTATGATTATTATGGAGACAGAGCGGATGCCGGTGGAAACGGTCCGTGCGATTAAGGAGTTTGCCGGGAAAGGCAATCTTGTTATCTGTGCGGGAGGGCTTCCGGACAAAAGCTGCGGGCTTATAAACGCGGAGGCTGATTCGGCGTATGTGAAGAACACGATGCAGGAAATGAGAAAGTCAGGCGGACTGTTATTCGCTGAAAATAAGAGAGACGGCCTTTTAAAGGTTCTGAAGGAAAATGCCGTACCGGACCTTTCTATTGGAAAAGGGCGAAAGGACATCGGCTATGTTCATAAAAAAGACGGGGAAGTGCATATTTATTTTATCTCCAATATGGCAAAAAGTAAGCATCATACCGTGTTAAGCTTTAAGAATCTTTCTCTGCCGTGTATGGTTATGAACCCGATGAGCTGTAAGGAAAAGGAGCTGATTCGAAACGAAATTAACGGGGGAAACCGGGAGCTGGAATTGTGTATGGAGCCATTGGAATCGGTGATTGTTGTGTTTGATGAAAGAATCAAAAATCAGGATCCGGCGCGTGAAAAGGTGACGATACTCTGTAAAAATATTTCCGATAAATGGGAATTTAAGACAGAGAAGGAAGATGGCTTTACCCGGCTGGAGAAGACAATGCCGTGGCAGAAAACGGAGAAGTTAAAATATTATTCGGGATTCGGAATCTATAAGAGAAGCTTTTCTGTAACAGAGGAAGAGGCGTCTTGTAAAAATATAGTATTATGGGTCGAGAATATTCGTGAATGTGCGAGAATATATATCAATGACGTTTGTGTGGGAGATATTATTAAATATCCATATGAGATTGACGTATCCGGATTTTTAAAGGCGGGAGGGAACGAGATACGAATAGAGGTTGCAAATCTGTTAATTAACAGCAGATTGTCTTCTGAATGCTCCGTGCCGAAGTACGAGGGTACAGTGATAGATGAGTGGCCGTATTTTACAAGGTCTCTGAATGAGACGCGGGAAAAGAGACTTGGTAACTGGAGAGAGCTTCAAATGGCGGAGGAGCCCTTTGATTCCGGGATGTGGGGGAATGTGGAATTAAGATTTCAGGAGATGCGGTAAAGAGCTTTAATATGGATGGAGGAGCGAAAGGATATCATGAAAGAGACAAGAATAATATGCTTTGCAAATAATAAGGGAGGAAGCGGAAAGTCAACGACCTGCGCCAATGTGGGCTACGGCCTTGCGCAGCTTGGTAAAAAGGTACTGCTGATTGACGGAGATATGCAGCTGAATCTTTCGCTGTCCTATTTTCCGGAGGAGCAGGTGCTGGAATACGGAAGAGGAGAAAAGAACCTTTATTATGCGGTTAAGAATCAAAGGGGTCTGGAAGCCTATATTGTGCCGACATCCTATGAGAATATTGATATGATTCCCTCCTCGACCCTGATGAGTTCTATCGAATATGAGCTGTTTACAAAGTGGCAGAGAGAATTTATTTTAAAACAGGTACTTGGAGGGGTGGCGGCATCCGGTATCTATGATTGTATATTGATTGATTCTCCGCCGACTCTCGGAGGCTGGGTGATGAATGTACTGTGCGCTTCCGATGCCCTGATTATTCCGGTGGAGGCGACGCCCTGGGGGCTTTTCGGACTTGGAAATATGTTTGAATTCCTTGAGGAGGTAAAGCCGATTGCCCCGGGACTTAAGCTGATGGGAATTGCAATTACGAAAGTAGATACAAGAAAAAGCTATTTTAAGCAGACGCTGGAAACCTTAAAGGAGCTTCAGGATGTGCATGTATTTGACTCGTATATTCGCGTGGACAGCAGCGTAGAGTGGTCTCAGGATAACAATGTGCCGATTATGGCATATAAGAAAAGCAGCAGGAGCGCGAAAGAGTATGAGGCGCTTACAAAAGAGATTGCAGCGTGCCTGTAGAGAGGTATCCTTTAAGAAAGCAGTCTCAATAAAGAAAAGCTTTGCACTTTTTTACTTCGCATAAATAAACTCCTTAAATGTATCCAGAGAGTAATTCATTATGAGCTTTTCCGGAAAGCCTGTTTCTTCTGTTAAGGAACAGGCGTACCGGAAATCTCCGATATGCTCTGTGCCGTGGCTGTCACTGGATAAAACGACGGGATGATTATAGCTGCGGCAGTATTCTAAAATGGCAAGGTCGTTTGGGCGTGTGTCGCCGCGGTAGCCGCCGGGGCTTAAGGAGCTGTTGTTAATTTCCAGAAGTACATGGTATTCTCTGGCGGCTTTCACAAGGCTCTCATAGTGAACGGGATATTTTGTGTCGTCGCAGTGCCCGATGATTTTTACGTAAGGATTTTTCATTGCATTTATGTATGCATCGGTGTTAAATGATATAGTGCCCGGTTTCAGGTTCTGGGGGTGTATGCTTGCAATGGCATAATCCAGATTCTTAAGAATTTCCATATCAAGGTCAATCGACCCTTTATTGTCCAATATATTTAATTCTACACCGAACAGCGTCTCAATATCGAGGCGCTTTTTTGGCGCCATCGCAAGGCTGCGGAAATAGGAGGGCCTGCCGGCGCCAAAAGTTGCGGGGCCGTGATCGGTGATTCCAATCATTTTTAAAGGGACAGAGGCCGCTTTTTTTGCCATGTCAGTAATGGTGCTTAAGGAGGCATGGCCGCTTGCAATGGAATGTGTATGTGGATCAAATTCAAACATAGAGCTTTTCCTTTCTGAAAATATATCTGTAACTGTCTCTGCTTTTTAAGTTTGCATGATTGTATAAAAAAAGTCAAGGAAAACGACAAAATTCTATTGACCTTCAAGTTAGCTTGAGATGTAACATGGGGATAACAAAAGAGCGCTTGGATGGAATGAATGACGAAAGGAGAAAAACAGGCAGGATGAAAAAAGCGGGAATTTTAAACGGGGAATTGATGGGAGCCATTACAGATCTCCGTCATGGCGACGGGCTGGTGATCTGTGATCAGGGCTTTTCGTTTTCAGATTTTATCCTGACATGGTATCTGTAAAACAGAAAAACAACAAAAAAACAAACAAATAAAAAAGAAAACAACAAAAAACATTGACATAAATATGTTGATTTTATTGTGATTATAGTTTATAATAAAGAAAATAAGGCACAATATCATGATAAGTGACCAAGAAAAGAAAGGAGAGCTATGGGACTTTATACTTATAACAGTGAAAGTATTCCGAAAACGGACAGAATCGGCCGGCTTGTCGACCACCTGTTTGCGAAGCTGCCGGAGATTGAATCTGCAAGAGCGGTTTTAATCACAGAGTCGTACAGGCAGACAGAGAACGAGCCGATGATTATAAGACGTGCCAAAGCATTTGAACACATCTTGAAAAATATACCGATTATTATCCGTGATGAGGAACTGATTGTAGGAAGTACTACAATCGCACCGCGGGGATGCCAGACATATCCGGAATTTTCCTATGAATGGCTGGAGGCAGAATTTGAAACCGTTGAAACAAGAAGCGCTGATCCGTTCTACATATCGGAAAAGACGAAGCAGGATTTAAGAGAAGTTCATAAATACTGGAAGGGTAAGACTACAAGCGAGCTTGCGACTTCTTACATGGCGCCGGAAGCAATCCGGGCAATCGACCATAATATTTTTACGCCGGGCAATTATTTTTATAACGGCGTCGGCCATGTGACGGTTCAGTACGACAAGGTTCTGAAAGTCGGCTATGAAGGAATTATAGCCGAAGCAGAAGAGGAGCTTGCAAAATGCAGCGTAGGAGACGGCGACTATGTAAAGAAATCGCATTTCCTTGAGGCGGTAATTATAAGCTGCCGTGCGGCGATTACCTATGCCGAAAGGTACGCGCGCCTTGCGAAAGAAGAGGCGGAAAAATGCGGCGATGCCCAGAGAAAGGCAGAGCTTCTGGCGATTGCCGAAAACTGCGCGCATGTTCCGGCGAAAGGGGCGAGGAGCTTCTATGAGGCGTGTCAGTCATTCTGGTTTGTGCAGCAGCTTCTTCAGATTGAGTCAAGCGGACATTCGATTTCACCGGGACGCTTTGACCAGTACATGTATCCTTATTACAAAAAGGATTTGGACAGCGGCAGGCTGAAAAGAGAATTCGCTCAGGAGCTGATGGACTGTATCTGGGTTAAGCTGAACGATTTGAACAAATGCCGGGACGCGGCGTCGGCGGAGGGCTTTGCAGGCTACAGCCTGTTCCAGAACCTGATTGCCGGCGGGCAGAATAAGGACGGTATTGACGTTACGAATGATTTATCCTTTATGTGTATTCAGGCATCGATGCATGTGATGCTTCCTCAGCCGTCGTTTTCCGTACGCGTATGGAACGGCTCCCCGCATGAATTCCTGATTAAGGCGGCAGAGCTTACCCGTACGGGAGTGGGACTTCCGGCCTACTATAACGATGAGGTGATTATCCCGTCCCTGGTAAGCCGCGGACTTACGTTAGCGGAGGCACGCGAGTATAATATTATCGGCTGTGTGGAGCCGCAGAAAGCAGGTATGACCGAGGGCTGGCATGATGCGGCGTTCTTTAATATGTGCAGGCCGTTAGAGCTTGTATTTTCAAATGGCGCGGACAGAGGCGAGCAGATTAGCATCAAGACGGGCGATGTAGAGCAGATGAGCACATTTGAGGAGTTCTATGATGCGTATAAGGCACAGATGAACTATAATATCAGTCTTCTTGTAAATGCGGATAATGCAATTGACGTTGCTCATGCAGAGAGATGTCCGCTCCCATATCTGTCCTGTATGGTAGACGATTGTATCAGGCGCGGCAAATCCGTACAGGAGGGCGGGGCAGTTTATAACTTCACCGGTCCCCAGGGCTTCGGCGTTGCCAATATGGCGGATTCTCTGTATGCGGTTAAAACGCTTGTATATGATGAAAAGAAAGTTTCTATGGCGGATTACAAGGAAGCGTTGCTTACCAATTACGGCAAGGGACTTGATGCGACGACGATTTCCGAGATGACGGTCCAGATTGCGGAGGGCCTTAAGCGGGCAGGAAAGACAGTCGGAGAAAAGGAAATAGAGGTCATTCTTAAATCTATTAAGGCTGCTTCGGAGACGCCGGAGATCAAGGCGAAGGGCGAGAAGCTTCTGGAGCTGATTGAAGCGGTTCCGAAGTTCGGAAATGACATTCCGGAGGTAGACGCTTTTGCAAGAGACGTCGCATACACCTACACAAGACCTATGGAAACCTTTAAGAATCCGAGAGGCGGGATCTATCAGGCAGGGCTTTATCCGGTATCGGCGAATGTTCCTCTGGGAGCGCAGACCGGCGCGACGCCGGACGGAAGACTGGCGCGGACGCCGGTTGCAGACGGAGTATCGCCGTCGGCGGGCAAGGATGTAAACGGGCCTACAGCGGCGGCAAATTCTGTTTCCAGACTGGACCATTATATTGCATCCAACGGAACACTGTTTAATCAGAAATTCCATCCGTCGGCACTCAGCGGCAGAACAGGGCTTGAGAATTTTGTGGCGTTAATCCGTTCTTATTTCGACCAGAAAGGAAGCCATATGCAGTTTAACGTTGTCAGCAGGGAGACGCTTTTGGATGCGCAGAAGCATCCGGAGCAGTATAAGCATCTGGTTGTGCGTGTCGCAGGCTACAGCGCATTGTTTACAACGCTGTCAAGATCTCTCCAGGATGATATTATTAACCGTACGGAGCAGGGACTTTAGAAAAAAAGAAAGGTGCAAATATCATGGATTACATGAAAACCAAAGGGCGTATCTTTGATATACAGCGGTTCTCGATACATGACGGCAAGGGAATCCGGACCATTGTCTTTTTGAAAGGCTGTGTGCTCAGATGCCGGTGGTGCTGCAATCCTGAATCACAGGAATATGATATTCAGACGATGATGGTACAGGGAAAGCCTAAGATTATCGGGGAGGATATCACGGTCCGTGAGGTGATGGAGACTGTGGAAAAGGACAGACCCTATTATCGGCGTTCCGGCGGCGGCTTAACGCTGTCAGGCGGCGAGAGTCTGTGTCAGCCTGATTTTGCGAGAGCTCTTTTGCGTGCGGCGAAAGAAATGGGAATTAATACGGCAATGGAGAGTATGGGGTGTGCGCCTTATGAGGTGATTGAAAGTATCCTGCCGCATCTTGACCAGTATCTTATGGATATTAAGCATATGAATCCTGAGAAGCATAAGGAATTTACCGGCCGCTCCAATGAGCTGATGATTGAAAATGCAAAAAAAATTGCAGATTCGGGTATGACGAATCTGGTCATCCGTGTTCCGGTTATCCCGGGATTCAATGACAGGACAGACGAGATTGAAGCCATTGCAAAATATGCGTCGCAGCTTAGGGGTGTGACAAAGATGCATCTGCTGCCTTATCACAGGCTGGGACAGGATAAGTACGACGGACTTGGAAGAGAATATCTGATGAGGGATGTTTTACCCCCGTCCATGGAATACATGAAGAAGCTGAAAGCGGCAGCCGTTCGTGTATCAGGGCTGGATTGCCAGATAGGAGGGTAAGAATGGAGGAAAAGGTCAGGATTATACAGGAGCTGG
Source organism: uncultured Lachnospiraceae bacterium (assembly GCA_946552115.1). Taxonomy (GTDB): domain Bacteria; phylum Bacillota; class Clostridia; order Lachnospirales; family Lachnospiraceae; genus CAPEBR01. The sequence continues at coordinate 40,174 of CAMNRH010000005.1, read as the reverse complement.
TTCCCGGGAAACAGATTACGATTGCCCACCTGATTGCCAATCCGGATGAAGAGCTGTATGAAAAGCTTGGATTAAACCCGAATATTGATTATTCCAAATCAGCGATTGGGATTGTTACAATCAGTCCGGCGGAGACGGCAGTGATCGCGGCGGATATTGCGGTAAAATCCGCCGGCGTGGAGCTGGGATTTGTAGACCGCTTCAGCGGTACGCTGATTGTAACCGGTACAATATCGGAAACGGAATCTTCGCTTAAGGCAATACTGGATTATGTGGAGAGCAAGATGGGCTTTACCGTCTGCGGCATCACAAGGACATAGTCATGAGAAAGATTGTATTAATGGGAAGAAGCGAGTGTGGAAAGACCACCTTGACACAGGCGCTTCGAGGAGAAAAAATAGAGTATCATAAAACACAGTATGTCAATAACTTTGACGTAGTAATTGATACACCCGGAGAGTACGCCCAGACAAAGCATCTGGGATATGCGCTGGCGCTGTATTCATATGAAGCGGATGTCGTGGGGCTTCTTTTGTCTTCCACAGAGCCATATTCCCTGTATCCGCCGAATGTAACTCCGATGGCAAACAGGGAAGTAATCGGGATTGTGACAAAGGTCGATGTAGAGGGAGGAAATCCGGAGCGCGCGAAGCGCTGGCTTGAGCTTGCAGGGTGTAAAAAAATATTTTTTGTGAATTCCAAAGCAAATGAGGGGATTCCGGAATTGCTGGAATATCTCAGAGAAGAGGGAGACGTCATGCCGTGGGAGTAAAAGCCAATAAAAACAACACCTGACAATATTGACGCATGTGGTTTCGTGTGTTAATATAGAAGAAGAAACAACGAAAACGGGCAAAAAAGGCAATGACTTGCCGAAAAATGAGGAGGAATAAAAAAAGATGCAAAACGAGTTTGAATTGAAGAAATTAATGTGTGAGATCGGAAGAAGAGTTTACAACAGAGGCATGGTTGCGGCAAACGACGGTAACTTTTCGGTTAAGCTGAACGATAATGAGTTTTTATGTACGCCTACAGGCGTAAGCAAAGGATTTATGACGCCGGAATATATCTGCAAGGTTGACGCAAAAGGGAATGTCATTCAGGCAAACGGAAGCTTCAGGCCTTCATCCGAGATTAAGATGCATATGCGTGTGTATGAGAAGAGACCGGATGTAAACGCGGTTGTACATGCACATCCAAGCTACGCGACATCCTTTGCTATCGCAGGAATTCCTTTGACAGCTCCGATTATGCCGGAAGCGGTTATCGCTTTAGGCTGTGTTCCGATTGCAAAATACGGCACACCGTCGACAATGGAGATTCCGGACGCGGTAGAGGAATATCTGCCGTACTTTGATCAGGTTCTGCTTGAGAATCACGGCGCGTTATCATGGGGTCCGGACCTTTTGAATGCGTACCACAAGATGGAATCTATTGAATTTTATGCAGAGCTGTTATATAAATCAAAGATGCTCGGCGGACCGAAGGAATTCGATAAGGAGCAGATTGCAAAGCTGTACGAAATCAGAAGAAAGATGGGACTTCCGGGAAAGCATCCGGCTAATCTCTGCCCGAATGCAAGAAGCGGCAAGGAAAGCTGCCATAACTGCGGCGGCAGCTGCGGCGGCGCAAAGGGAGCTCCGGATAACGAGTTAGTAGCTTCTATCACAAAGAAGGTTATGGAGCAGTTAGGAATGTAATTTATGGATGAGCAGATGATTTCAAAAGCAGTGGAAGCCGTTCTGCGGCAGATGACTGCAGGGCGTGATACGAAATCTCATCCATGCGAATGCAAGAAGCATAAAATGACATTGGCGCTGGCAAAAGCACTCATAGAGAGAGTTGAGAAAAAGGCGGAGGAGATGAATCTTGCAGTTGTCATTGCCGTATCGGACGCCGCGGGGCGGCTGACAGCAGTGCACTGTATGGACGGCGCGTATATTGCAAGCTATGATATTGCGGTAAATAAAACGTTTACCTCTGCCGGCCTTAAGATGTCCACGGCAAAGCTTGCGGCTTTAAGCCAGCCGGGACAGCCCCTGTATGGGATTCAGCATACCAATGAAGGAAAAATCGTAATATTCGGCGGCGGGGAGCCGCTGGAGACAGAAGGAAAAATAATAGGCGCTCTTGGTGTGAGCGGCGGAAGCGCTGAGGAGGATACGTTTCTGGCAGCTTACGGAAGAGAGATATTAAAGGAGGTAATTTCGTGTCAATAAATGAAGAGATGGTTCAGGATGTTGTGAAAGAGGTTATGGCAAAGCTTCAATTAGCAGCAGGGGCATCTGAGGGCAAGGGCGTTTTTGCTGATATGAATGATGCAATCGCAGCGGCGAAAAAGGCGCAGGGCTATATTCACAGAATGTCGATGGACCAGAGGGAACAGATTATTTCCAACATCCGTAGAAAGACAAAAGAGAATGCAGAAATTTTGGCTCGTATGGGTGTGGAAGAGACAGGAATGGGAAATGTTCCGCATAAGATATTAAAGCATCAGCTTGTTGCTGAGAAAACACCCGGAACGGAGGATATTACGACAACCGCATGGTCCGGCGACAAGGGCCTGACCCTGATTGAGATGGGGCCGTTCGGAGTAATCGGAGCAATTACTCCGTGTACCAATCCAAGTGAAACAATTATCTGTAATACAATCGGAATGCTGGCAGGCGGAAATACAGTTGTATTTAATCCTCATCCGGCTGCAATCAGGACATCGTTATATGCGATTCATATGCTGAATGAGGCTTCTTTAGAAGCAGGCGGGCCGGAAAATATCGCATGTACGGTTAAGAAGCCGACGATTGACAGCAGCAATATTATGATGAAGCACAAGGATATTCAGCTTATCGCAGCAACCGGAGGACCGGGAGTTGTGACGGCGGTTCTGTCATCAGGAAGAAGAGGAATCGGCGCCGGAGCAGGCAATCCGCCGGCTCTTGTAGACGAGACGGCAGACATAAGAAAAGCGGCGGGAGATATTGTAAACGGCTGCACCTTTGACAATAATCTGCCGTGTATTGCCGAGAAAGAAATTGTTGCGGTCGATTCTGTTGTGTCCGAGCTGATGCACTATATGGTAAATGAGCAGGGCTGCTATCTGGCATCTAAGGAGGAGCAGGATAAGCTGGTAAGTACGGTATTGACGCCGAAAGGATTAAACCGGAAATGTGTCGGACGCGATGCGAAGACATTATTAGGAATGATTGGCGTGACGGTGCCGGACAATATCAGATGTATTGTATTCGAGGGAGAAAAGGAGCATCCGCTGATTGCCACAGAGCTTATGATGCCGATTTTAGGCGTGGTAAGGGCAAAGGATTTTGAGGATGCGGTTGAAAAAGCGGTATGGCTTGAGCATGGCAACCGTCACTCCGCTCATATTCATTCCAAGAATATTGATAATATTACACGATATGCAAAAGCAATCGATACTGCGATTTTAGTGAAAAACGCACCTTCCTATGCGGCGCTTGGATTTGGAGGAGAGGGCTTCTGTACCTTTACAATTGCGAGCAGGACGGGAGAAGGACTTACAAGTGCAAGTACATTTACAAAAAGAAGACGCTGCGTAATGTCAGAGAGCTTATGCATCCGTTAAATATAAGGAGGAGAATATGGATATTAATTCAGTTAATGTAGAAGCCATCGTAAAGCAGGTGCTGGAAGGAATGCTGGAGAAGCCGGCGGCTTCGGCGACGCCGGCGCCGTCAGGAGTAATTCCGGCCACATCAAGGGTGGCAATGCTTACCGCGTTGGAGCATTATGATATTAAGGAATATCCGATTCCGGAGGTCGGAGACGATGATATTCTTGTAAAGGTAGAGGGCTGCGGCGTCTGCGGGACGGATGCTCATGAGTTTAAGAGAGACCCGTTTGGACTGATTCCTCTTGTTCTCGGTCATGAGGGAACCGGAGAGATTGTAAAAATGGGAAAGAATGTAAAGAAAGACAGCGCCGGAAAGGATTTGAAGCTGGGCGATAAGGTCGTTACCTGTATGATTTTTAAAGATAATCCGGATATTACGATGTTTGACCTGAATAAACAGAATGTGGGCGGAGCCGATGTATACGGACTTCTTCCGGACGATGATATTCATCTGAACGGCTGGTTTGCGGATTATATTTTAATCCGCGGAGGTTCAACGGTATTTAACGTAAGTGATTTGGATTTGGATTCAAGAATTTTAATTGAGCCCTGCGCAGTATTGATTCATGCGGTAGAAAGGGCAAAAACAACAGGCATCTTAAGATTCAACAGCAGAGTTGTCGTTCAGGGATGCGGACCAATCGGCCTGATTTGTATCGCAATCCTTCGTACAATGGGTATTGAAAATATTGTAGCGGTTGACGGAGAGCAGAAGAGACTGGACTTTGCAAAGGAGATGGGCGCTACAAAGTCTGTGAACTTCAAGGATCATAAGGGAATTGAGGCTTTGGCAGGCGCAGTGGAGGCATGCTTTGACGGGCATCTTGCGGATTTTGCATTCCAGTGTACGGGTTCACCGATTGCACATGCAAATATTTACAAGTTCATCAGAAACGGCGGCGGTCTCTGTGAGCTGGGATTCTTTATTAACGGCGGAGACGCGACAATTAATCCGCATTTTGATATTTGCTCAAAGGAGATTACAACCGTCGGATCATGGGTGTATACGCTGAGAGATTATGCGACCACCTTTGATTTCCTAAAGAGAGCAAAGGGAATCGGGCTTCCGATGAGCAAGCTGATTACCCACAGATTCCCGCTTGAGCAGATTAATGAGGCCCATGTGACAAATCTGAAGATGGAAGGCTTAAAGATTGCAATTGTCAATCAATAGCAGACAGGAGACATACATATGGGAGAGGCAGTCGGAATTGTAGAGCTATTTGGTTTGGTCGCAGCTTTTGCGGCAGCGGATGCCGGATGTAAGGCGGCGGATGTCCGATTAGAGCCATTTGACAAAAATAAACCGGCAAATGCAGATGCTTTACCAGTACCTTTGATTGTGGCGATAAAATTCAGAGGAAGTGTTACGGCAGTGGAGGCTGCGGTGGAAGCGGCGGTAAAGAGAGCGAACGAGATAACAGGAGTTATTACAACCTATGTGATTCCAAGACCCGAGAAAGACACGGAAAAGATGTTGAAAATAAGCGGGATGGATAAAACAAGATAAGGAAAAACAAATAAAAATAATTTTAAATTCAGGAGGATTAAAAAATGGCACAGCAGGCATTAGGAATGGTTGAAACAAGAGGACTTACAGCAGCAATCGAGGCAGCGGATGCGATGACAAAATCAGCGGAGGTAACATTAATCGGAACAGAGAAAATCGGTTCAGGACTTGTAACAGTTATGGTGCGCGGAGATGTAGGAGCGGTTAAGGCAGCAGTTGAGGCCGGAGCAGACAGCGCGGGAAGACTTGGCGAGCTTGTAGCTACTCATGTAATTCCAAGACCGCACAATGATGTAGAAAAAATCCTTCCGACAATCTAATTAACAAGACGGACAGTGAGGAACAGATTTCATGGGAAAATCATATGGATTCATTGAAATTCCTAGTACATCGGCGGCAATTACCGCAATTGATATCATGTTAAAAACAGCGGATGTAGAATTCGTAACATGGGAAAAGAAGCTGGGCGGCAGGCTTGTGACAGTAGTGATACAGGGAACTGTGTCAGCCGTAACGGAAGCAGTGGAAGCGGCATCGGCGAAATCAATCAAGGAAGTGGCGGCAAAGGCTGTCATCGCGAATCCCCATGAAGAGATTGTAAAGATGGTTCAGTTAAGTGCCAGCCGATTGTGAGTAGGAGGCAGAAAATATGGCGGAAGAAAAGAAGACAAGAGCAAAAGCCGCGGCGGCAAAAGCACCGGCAAAAGCAGTTCAGAGAGTGAATCAAAAACAACAGCCAAAGGAGGAAAAAAGAATGGCAAATCAGGAAGCATTAGGAATGGTTGAAACAAGAGGTTTGGTAGCGGCAATTGAGGCGGCAGATACAATGTTGAAGGCTGCAAACGTAGTTCTGGTAGGAACAGAGAAAATCGGTTCCGGTTTAGTAAGCGTTATGGTACGCGGAGATGTAGGAGCGGTGAAGTCGGCGGTTGAATCCGGCGCCGAGAGCGCGGGAAGACTCGGCGAGTTAGTAGCTACCCATGTAATCCCAAGACCGCATGAGGATGTAGAGAAGATTCTTCCAGTATTGAAATAATCAATACAATGTGATGAAGGATGGGACTATATATGGATAATCAAAATGTAGAATTAATTGCCAGAATGGTAATGGAAGCGCTTGAGAGCAAGGCGGAGCAGAATCATGGATTTGTAGTTCCGATTGGGGTGTCTGCAAGACATATTCATCTGACGCAGGAGCATGTGGAGGCTCTGTTCGGAAAAGGCTACCGGCTTACAAAGAAAAAAGAGCTCATGGGAGGACAGTTTGCCTCCAATGAGCAGGTGACGATTGTGGGGCTTAAGCTGAGAGCAATTGAGAATGTCAGAATCTTAGGCCCTGTAAGGAGTAAATCTCAGGTGGAAATCTCTGCTACGGACGCCATCAGGCTGGGAGTGAAAGCGCCAATCAGAGAGTCGGGAAATATTAAAGGCTCCGCACCGATTGCAGTTGTCGGTCCGAAAGGAGTTATTTACCTGGAGGAAGGCTGTATTATTGCAAAGAGGCATATCCATATGGCTCCGAAAGATGCGATGGCTGCGGGAGTTTCAGACGGACAGACCGTTTCCGTAAAAGCGGATAACGAAAGAGGTACCGTGTTCAATCATGTACAGATTCGGGTAGACGAAAGCTTTACTCTGGAGATGCATATTGATACCGATGAGGCAAATGCAGCGAAGATAGCAACCGGGCAGACAGTAACGATTATAAAATAGTACGGAAATCGCAGGACAAATTGGAGGTAAATTATGCTCGCAGGTAAGGTTGTCGGAAGTATCGTTTCCACAAGGAAGCACGACAAATTAGTCGGTAATAAATTTATGATTGTAGAAATCGTAGAGCATATGAAAGAAGGAGCCGGGCAATTAGTGGCGATTGACAATATCGGCGCAGGGATTGGGGATTATGTTCTTGTTGCGCAGGGAAGCGCCGCCAGAAAAGGGTGCGTCATGCCAGACGCACCCGTAGATGCGGCAATTATTGGTATTATTGATGATGGAACAGGACTGGAGTAGTGAACATTTATGGAAATGAAAAAATTAAGCAGTATCCTGCAGCAGAGCGGGATTGTCGGCGCGGGAGGCGCAGGATTTCCGACTTATGCAAAATTAGATGAGCGTGCGGAGACAATTATTTTAAATTGTGCAGAGTGCGAGCCGCTATTAAGATTACATAGACAGCTGTTAGAGAAATACGCGCGTGAGATTGTAGAAACTTTCCATATGATTGGCCAGACGGTTGGAGCAAAGGATATTGTCATCGGTATCAAAAAAGCATACAAAAAGACGATTGAGGCGCTGAATAACTGTATCGGGGACTATAAAGGCGTAAGACTGGGCCTGCTGGACGAGGTATATCCGGCAGGTGATGAAGTGGTTTTGATCTATGAGGTGACAGGCAAGGTCGTAAAGCCAGGAGGGCTTCCGATTGAAAGCGGAGTCGCGGTGTTCAATGTGGAGACGGTTTATAATGCATACCGGGCGATAAAAGCGGACACGCCTGTTGTGGATAAGCTTGTTTCCGTAGTGGCGGAGGTGAATCACCCCGTAACGGTGCGTGTTCCGATTGGTACGCCGATTGAAGAGGTCGTGTCAATGGCGGGCGGCGTTACGACAAAAAATCCCGTGTATTTTATAGGCGGGCCTATGATGGGAAATATCGGCGCAGGCGTGCAGCCGGTTACGAAAACGACAAATGCAATTTTGGTTCTTCCGGAGAATCACCTCATTATTCAGAAGAAGAACAGAAAAGCGTCCATTGATTTGAAACGAGCGGCAGCATCCTGCTGCCAGTGTACAATGTGTACGGATTTATGCCCGAGAAACCGTCTCGGCCATCCGATTGAACCGCATAAATTTATGAGAGCTGCAACGTGTAAGGATATGCAGGAGCCGGATGTATTTTTGAATACGATGTTCTGTTCCTCCTGCGGTCTGTGTGAGATGTACTCCTGCATGCAGAGCCTGTCGCCGAGAAGCCTGATGGCAGACTATAAGCTGGGGTTAAGGGCACACGGCATAAAACCGCCGCAGGGCGTAGTACCGAAGCCCGTCGGACCAGAGAGGGAATACAGGAAAGTTCCTATGGAGCGCCTGATGGCGAGATTGGATTTGACGAGGTATGATAAGGAAGCTCCGTTACAGGATGAGACAGCGGATGTGAAAAAGGTTAGAATTATGCTAAGCCAGCATATCGGGGCTCCGGCGGCAGCGATTGTAAAACCGGGGGATACGGTAGAAGCCGGTCAGATGATTGCGCAGCCGGGCAAGGGCTTAAGCGTTGGAATTCATGCATCGATTAACGGTAAAATAACTGAGGTGTCTGATAAATTCATTGTAATAGAGAGATAGAAAGGACGTACACGTAAAATGAGCAAAGCAATTGGAATGGTAGAATATAAAACGGTATCCGCCGGCGTAGTAGCGGCAGATGCAATGGTAAAGACCTCCGACGTTAAAATCATTGAAGCGCAGACAGTGTGTCCCGGAAAATATATTGTAATTATTACGGGAGATTTAAGTGCAGTAGACGCCGCCGTTAAAAATGCAAAGGTGCAGCATGGCAGCCAGCTGATCGGGAGCTTTGTTTTGGGTAATCCACATGAGGCGATTTTCCCGGCGATTTACGGAGCGACAAAAATCGAAGAGGTGGCGGCATTGGGAATTATTGAAACCTATGATGCGGCGTCCATCATTGTGGCGGCGGATGAAGCCGCGAAAACTGCAATTGTGGATTTAATTGAGCTTCGTCTGGCAAGGGGAATGTGCGGAAAATCGTATCTGTTCCTGACAGGAGAGGTAGCGGCGGTTGAGGCGGCGATTGAACGGGCGAAAGAGGCCGCCGCGTCAGAAGGGATGTATCTGGATTCATCCGTTATCGCAAGTCCGGATGAACAGATTCGTCAGGCCATTCTGTAAATGGAAAATGGAGGTAGAGGATGCTTGCAATTGAAAGACGAAATGCTATACTGGAAAAATTACAGGCCGAAAAAAGAGTCGTTGTTAGTGAACTCAGCCAAATTTATGACGTATCAGAGGAAACAATCAGAAGAGATTTAGAAAAACTGGAAAATGACGGTTTCGCCATAAAGAGCTATGGAGGAGCCGTCATAAATGAGAATGCAAATCTGGATTTTCCCTTTAATGTCCGGAAAAACTGGAATGTGGTGGAGAAGCAGAAAATTGCAGATATGATAACCGGAATGGTAGAGGACGGAGAGAGACTTATTTTAGACGCCAGTTCTACCGCCGTAGCGATTGTAAAGCAGCTGAAAGAGAAAAAAAATCTCACGTTGATTACAAATTCCGTTGAAATTATAGTTGAAACAGCGAATATGCTGTCAGACTGGACGGTCTTATCTACCGGGGGGATTCTGAAAGAGAGCGGTCTTGCGCTGGTCGGGCCTCAGACGGAAAGAATGCTTAAGTCTTACCGTGTGGATAAGGCGATTATTTCCGCGAAAGCAGTTTGGAAAGAGGAAGGCTTTTTTGATACCGACGAGCTGCATGCGGCGAACAAGAGAACGATGCTGTATGCGGCAAAGGAAAGAATATTGGCGGTAGATTACTCAAAGTTCGGAAAAACCGCATTTACAAAGATTGGGAATTTTTCTGACATCACCACAGTGGTGACGGATAAAAAGCCGTCTGAGGAATGGCTTGGCTTTTTTGACGAACAGGGGATTGCATGCATATATCCGCAGTAGAGGAAGACGCACATGAAAAAGTTTGAGATTAAGACAAAGATATATTTTGGAGATCAGGCGCTTAAGCGTCTGACAGAGATACCGTATAAAAAGGTATTAATCATTACAGACCCTTTTGTCGTGCAGAGCGGGATGATTGATATGATTACCGGACCGCTGAAAAAAGGCGGCGTCATGTTTGATATTTTTCAGGATGTCGTTCCGGATCCTCCCATAAGTAAGATCAGCGAGGGTGTAAGGAAGATGCTTTCCTACAGACCGGAGGCCATTGTCGCGGTTGGGGGAGGTTCGGCGATTGATTCGTCCAAATCAATCCGGGAATTTGCCCTTAAGGTGGAGAATTACGGCGAGGTCGGCCTGATTGCGATTCCGACGACAAGCGGGACAGGTTCGGAGGTTACTTCATTCGCGGTAGTTTCAGACAGGGAAGCGGAACGGAAGTATCCCCTTGTTTCTCCCTCACTTACACCGGAGGAAACAATACTGGATGCAGAGCTTGTAAGGAGTGTTCCGCCCGCGATTACGGCAGATACCGGAATGGACGTACTCACACATGCAATTGAGGCCTGCGTCAGCACGGAGCGGAATGAGTTTGCGACAGCGCTGGCGGAAAAATCAATTGAGATTTGCGGAGTGTTTTTGCTCCGGGCGTATCTGGACGGAAATGACACCCATGCGAGACAGAAGATGCATGTGGCCTCCTGCCTGGCAGGTCTTGCATTTAATTCTGCGTCGCTGGGGCTGAATCATGGAATGGCGCACCAGCTGGGCGCGATGTTTCATATTCCTCATGGCCGGGCAAATGCAATGCTTCTGCCCCATGTGATAGAGTTTAACAGTGATATTAATAAGCACAGCAAGAGCCGGAAGGAATATTTGCCGGCGGTAAAGAAATATTCAACAATTGCGCAGATACTGGGACTTAGCAGCTATAATAAAATTATGACGGTTCGGTCTCTTGTGAACTGGGTGCAGTTCATGCTGAAAGAAATGGATATTCCGTTGTCTGTTTCCCAGATGGGGACAATTACTGAGGAAGAGTATTTAAGTAAATTAGATGTGATGGCAGACGCGGCTCTGGCGGACGGCTGTACGGCGACGAATCCGAGAAAGGCGACAAAGGCGGATGTCGTCCAGATGTATAAAAATTTGTGGTAACAGGAGACAAAAAGGAGCTTCTTTGAATTTCGGAAAGGAAATTCAGATAAGCTCTTTTTTATATTGACATTTTGCCAAATCTGTATTAGGATAAATACAAGAACAAAACCGAAACGTTTCGGTTTGACAAATCAGGAGGAAAAGATTATGCCATTAGTGACATCAGAAAAAATGCTTTTAGACGCTCAGAAAGGCGGATACGCAGTAGGGGCATTTAACGTGGAAAACATGGAGATGGTGAAAGCGGTTATCGCGGCGGCAGAAGAGCTTAAGGCCCCGGTTATGCTGCAGACAACGCCGTCAACAATTAAGTATGGGACTTTGGAGACCTACGCGGCAATCGTGACTGCGGAGGCGAAGAAAGCGTCGGTTCCGGTGTGTCTTCACCTGGATCACGGAAGCAGCTATGAGCTTGCTTTGGATGCAATGACTGCGGGCTATACCTCAGTTATGATTGACGGCTCCGGTGAGAGCTTCGAGGACAATATCGAGGTTAGTAAGAGAGTGGTGGAAAAGGCAAAGCCGCTTGGTATTCCGGTAGAGGCGGAGCTTGGAAAGGTCGGGGGAAAAGAGGACGATTTAGTAGCAGATGCGGATACAAATACCGACCCCGGGGAGGCAAGGATATTTGCGGAAAGAACAGGGATTTCTTCTCTTGCGATTGCGATCGGAACGGCGCACGGGTTCTATGTAGGAACGCCTGTGCTTGATAAGGAGAGGGTATCGGAGATTAGAAAAGCTGTGTCTGTGCCGCTTGTGCTGCACGGCGCGTCCGGTCTTACGGATGAGGATGTAAAGGAATGCGTACAAAGAGGAATATGTAAGGTAAACTTTGCCACGGAGCTTCGGGCTGCCTATACGGCTGCCGTTAAGAAGCTTTTGGAGGAAAAGCCGGAAACCTTTGATCCGAAGAAGCTCGGTATCGCAGGTATGGAAAGCGTAAAGGAGCTGGTTAAGGGACGGATGAGGGTTTGCGGATGCGACGGAAAAGCAGATTAGGCAGGAGATAAGCTGTGGCAGCGACGATAAAGGATATTGCAAAAAAGACAGGGCTTGGGCTGGCGACGATTTCTTCTTATTTAAACGGCGGAAATGTAAGGGAAAAAAACCGGGTGAAAATTGAAGCCGCGATCAAGGAGCTTCATTTTGAGGTAAACGAGGTGGCCCGGGGATTGAAAACGAATAAAACAAAAATTATAGGAATTATTATTCCCGAATTAAATAATATCTTTTGTGCAGAAATTATTACGGAGGTGGAGGACCTCTTAAGGAGCCACGGATATGCGGCGATTGTCTGCGATTGCCGTACGGACGGAAAAAGAGAAATGGAAGCGGTGGAATTTCTGGATAAAAGGCGGGTTGACGGGTTAATCCTGATGCCGTCGGGAAATTCCGGAAAACATCTCCGTGCGTTTGCAAGGAAAAGGAAACCGGTCATACTGATAGACAGAAAGCTAAGGGATATCGAATGCGACAGTGTGCTGGTAGACAACCGGGGCGCGGTAAAGGATGCGGTGTTAAGACTGGTTCGTGCGGGACATGAAAGGATAGGAATGATTGCGGGGCCGGAGGAAATGTTTACGGCGGAGGAGCGTCTGGCCGGATATAACGAAGCGTTTTATGAGGCGGGAATCGTGCGGCAAAAAGAGCTGGTTGTTCGCGGTGATTATACGATTGCCGGGGGAGCCGGAAGCTTTCGCGCACTTCTTAAAAGGAATCCGGATATGACGGCCGTGCTTGTATCGAATTATGAGATGACGATGGGCGCGATTATCGAGGCGAATGAGATGGATGTTAAAATACCGGAGAGACTGTCGTTTATCGGTTTTGATAATCTGGAATTTGCAAGAGCGTGCGTGCCGAGGCTTAGTATTGTAACGCAGCCTACAAAGGAAATCGGGCGCAGGGCGGCGGAGCTGATGTTAAAGAGGCTTAAGGAGGAGCCGTCCGGGGACGCTGTGAGCGTGAAGCTGAAAACAGGCTTTGTTGAGGGTAAGACGATAAAGAAGAGGTAGAGATGAGACCATATTTATTAGGAATTGATATAGGAACAAGCGCCTGCAAGGTTGCCGTATTTGACAGACACGGGCAGGTGAAAGCAAGCGCAAGCGGAGATTACAGCGTATATTATCCGAAAGAGGGATGGGCGGAGCAAAATCCGGAGGAATGGTGGAAAGCGGTCTGTCTGTCTGTTCGGGAAGCCTTGAAAAAGGGAGAGATTGGTCCGGGGGAGATTGCCGGAATCGGAATAGACGGACAAAGCTGGTCCGCCATTGCAGTGGATAAAGGCGGAGAGGTGCTTACTAATACACCGATTTGGATGGATACGAGAGCGGCGGATATTTGCGGGGAGCTGAATGAAAAAATCGGTGCGGACGGCATTTTTGAATTATCCGGCAATTCTCTGCAGCCGGCTTATACAACGGCAAAGATAATCTGGTATCAGAGAAATATGCCGGAGATGTATGAAAGGACGGATAAGATTCTTCAGTCGAACAGCTATATTGTGTATAAGCTGACGGGCGAGATGTCTCAGGATTTGTCCCAGGGATACGGGCTTCACTGCTTTGACATGCATACGGGGACATGGGATGAAAAAATGAGTGAGAAATTGGGGATTCCGATGTCCATACTGCCAAAGCTTTACCCGTGTCATGAGATCGTCGGAAGAGTTACAAAAAAGGCGGCGATGGAGTGCGGCCTTGCCGAGGGAATTCCGGTTGCGGCAGGCGGTCTGGACGCTGCCTGCGGGACGCTGGGAGCGGGCGTGATCCGTCCGGGCGAATGTCAGGAGCAGGGCGGACAGGCCGGAGGAATGAGTATTTGCATGGATACCTATAAGGCGGATGAAAGATTGATTTTAGGATTTCATGCCGTCCCGGGGCGCTGGCTTCTTCAGGGCGGAACTACCGGAGGAGGAGGCGTTATGAGATGGCTTCAAAGGGAATTTGCAGATTATGAGAGGGAAGAGGGAAAGCGGTCCGGAAAAAGTCCGCTGGAATTATTTAACGAGGCGGCGCAGAAAGTTCCTGCCGGCTGCGACGGAATGATTTTTCTTCCCTATATGGCAGGCGAGCGTTCTCCTATCTGGAATCCGAATGCCAAGGGCGTTTATTACGGGCTGGATTTTAGTAAGACAAAGGGACATTTTATCAGGTCGGCGATGGAGGGAGTGGCATTTTCCCTGAGACATAATCTGGAGACGGCAAAGGAAGCAGGGGCGGATGTCCAGATCTTAAAGGCAATGGGAGGCTCCGCGAATTCCATCCTGTGGACGCAGATAAAATCAGACGTTACGGGGAAGCCGGTTACGGTGCCGTCCTCGGATACGGCGACGACTCTGGGCGCCGCCATTTTGGCAGGAGTAGGAATCGGGATGTACCGGGATTTTGAAGAGGCGGTAAGTCTGACCGTTCAGGATAAGCGTTTTCATAAGCCGGAGGAAAAGTACCATGGGGTGTATGAGGGGGCTTATCAGAAATATCTTAAGATATATGAAAATTTAAAAGAGCTGATGAGATAAGAAGGAGGAATTGATACATGAAAGCAGCGGTAGTATGTGCCAATGAGGATGTTAAATATCTGGATTATGAGGAGCCGCAGGTGAGCGCCGGTACGGTGAAAATCAGGGTGAAAGCGTCCGGTATCTGCGGTTCCGATATTCCGAGAGTACTGCATCACGGAGTACATTTTTACCCGATTGTACTGGGACATGAATTTTCCGGAGATGTTGTAGAGATCGGAGAGGGCGTTACGAAAGTGAAAGTGGGAGACCGGGTTTCGGGCGCGCCGTTAGTCCCCTGTATGAGATGCGACGATTGCCAGAAGGGGAATTTTTCACTTTGTAAGCATTATAGCTTTATCGGCTCCAGACAGCAGGGTAGCAATGCGGATTATGTAGTAATTCCCGAACAGAACGCAGTTCCCTTTGACAAATGTATTTCTTATGAGCAGGGGGCGATGTTTGAGCCGTCTACGGTTGCGCTCCACGGGCTTTTTCAGAACGATTATAAGGGCGGAGAATATGTCGCAATTTTAGGAGGGGGAACCATCGGCCTGTTTACGATGCAGTGGGCAAAAATTTTTGGATCGAAAAAGGTGGTTGTATTTGACATCAGCGACGAAAGGCTTGCGTTAGCAAAAAAACTTGGGGCGGATGAAGTAATTAACACGGCAAAAGAGGATTTTATGGAAGAAGCGAAAGCGATTACCGGGAATAAAGGCTACGGCTATGTGTTTGAAACCGCGGGACAGACACCGACGATGCATATGGCGTTCGAGCTTGCGGGAAATAAAGCCCATGTTTGCTTTGTCGGAACGCCTCATGTGGAGCTTTCCTTTACTCCGAAGCTCTGGGAAAATATGAACCGTAAGGAATTTAAGCTGACCGGCTCGTGGATGTCCTACAGCGCTCCGTTTCCGGGAAAGGAATGGGAGCTGACGGCACACTATTTTGCAACAGGACAGTTAAAGTTTGACCCGGGCTTCATTTTCAAAAAGCTGCCGATGAATAAGGCGCAGGAGGCTTTTCAGATGTATAAGACGCCGGGGCTTGTCCAGGGGAAAATCCTGCTGATGAATGAGGAACAGGGGGCGGCCCTATGATTTTGACAGTTACCCTGAACGCGGCTATAGATAAGCGGTACGTGGTAGAAGGGTCAAAAAGCGGCGAGGTAAACCGCGTAAAGGAATGCGCGTACACGCCTGGAGGAAAGGGATTAAATGTATCCAAGCCTGCGGCAATTGCAGGTGCGAGGGTGGTTGCAACCGGATTTGTTGGCGGTTACGCGGGAGCGTATATTGAGGATTCTCTAAAGCCGTTTGGAATCGAGAGTGCGTTTTATCATATGAAAGAGGAGAGCCGGTCCTGTATTAACATATGGGATACGTTGACGAAAGTACAGACCGAGTTTCTCGAGCCGGGGTTTACAGTGAAGCAAGAGGATTTTGAGGGATTCCTTAAGCTGTTTCGGGGGCTTGTAAAGGAGGCGTCTGTCGTTACGATGTCCGGAAGTGCTCCCAAAGGCCTTGATAAGACCGTGTATCAGAAGCTTGTGAAAATCGTAAAGGACGCCGGAAAAAAGGTGATTCTTGATACGAGCGGAAAATTGCTTACGGAGGGAATTAAGGCATGTCCGACAATGATTAAGCCGAATATTGATGAAATCCGTATGCTGACAGGAAGCAGCTGTGAAGAAGAGGAAGAGATCATTCGTGCGGCAAAGGAGATTCATGAGGCGGGAGTTCCTCTCGTGGCGGTTTCCTTAGGCGCATCGGGCTCCGTCGTTGTAAGCGGTGAGGGAATCTATCGGGCGGCAGTACCGAAGATTGACGCGGTTAATACGGTGGGATGCGGGGATTCCATGATAGCCGGGTTTGCAATCGGCATGAGTGAAGGGCTGTCCGTAGAGGAAACACTGCGAAAAGCAAGCGCCATCTCGGCGGCGGCCGCGTTAAGGGAGGAAACAGGATTTTTTGTACGGGAGGATATGGAGAAAATCTTTCCGCAGATAGAGATTACAAAGTTAAAGTAAAGAAAGGAAAAGGAAAATGACAGAATTTGTGAATCCGGCAGTCGTGCCGAAGAAAAAATTGTATACAGGTGTAGAGATGCCCTGTGTGGGAATGGGAACCTTTGGTTCGGACCGCGTAAGCGCCGAGGAGGTGTCAGAGGCAGTGGCAGGAGCAATCCGCTGTGGATATCGCTTATTTGACTGCGCCGCATGCTATGGAAATGAGGAGAAAATCGGAGAGGTATTTGAAAAGGCATTGGAAGAAGGCGTTGTAGAGCGAAAGGATATGTTTATCATGTCGAAGGTATGGAACGACATGCATAGAGAGGTGGAAAAGGCATGCAGAAAAAGCATTGCAGATTTGAAATGCGATTATCTGGATATGTATTTTATTCACTGGCCGTTTCCGAATTATCATGCGCCGGGCTGCGACGTGGATTCCAGAAATCCGGACTCCAGGCCGTTCAGCGTAGAAGAATTTATGGATACTTACCGTCAGTGCGAGGAGCTGGTAGAAAAGGGATTGATAAAGCATATCGGTATTTCCAACATGACAATTCCGAAGATGGACGCGGTTCTTCCGCTGATGAGGATTAAGCCCGCTGCCGCGGAGATAGAGATGCATCCTGCGTTCCAGCAAAGAGAGCTTCAGGAATATCTGGAGACCCGTGAGATTCTTCCGATAGGCTATATGCCGATAGGCTCGCCGAGAAGACCGGAAAGAGACATTATGGAGGAGGACGTGGCAGACCTTGAAATGCCGGAAATCGTGGCAATCGCAGAAAAGTACGGGGTAAATCCGGCAATCATCGCATTAAAATGGGCGCACCAGAACGGACAGCTTCCGATTCCGTTTTCCGTACACCATTACTATGAAAATCTAAAATGCATGACAGAGGAACCGCTGACAGAAGAGGAGATGGCGGCTATAGCTGCTTTGGAGCGCGGGAACAGACTGGTAAAGGGACATGTGTTTTTGTGGGAAGGCGCAAAAGACTGGCATGACTTGTGGGATGAAGAGCCGGGGACGGGGTTTTTTTAAAAAAACCCCGTCCCCAATTACAGCCTTATTGCATTTATCGCCTGCTCGGCCGCAATGAGTGCCGCACCTTTTACAGCTTTTTTTACATCGTCTGTAAATGTAAGCTCAATTTTTTTATTGCCCGTAAGCTTTTGAAGCTCAGTAATTAATTTCTTTTCGAATAAGGAATGAAAGCTTATCAGGTCTCCGGTCAGAATTACGGCATCTGCGTGAAAGACGGAGGTCATATTGAAAATGGTAACGGCCAGCGGATAAATCATTTCCCCTACCATTTGTTTGTTAATTTTCCCATGATTTATGCAGGGTCTGACGTATGCCTCCAGGCATCCTGATAAGCCGCATTCGCATGGTTTCCCGTTTGGAATTACGAGAGTGTGGGCTACCTCTAAAATGCCGGTTCCCTTTAGGGGTTTTCCGTCGATGGAAACTGCCATTCCGACGCTCTGGTCTATACGGAACAGTAAAAGATTTCCTTTTTTCTTTCCAGATTCGGAAAACAGTATACAGTCCGGGTCATGCTCAAGCTGTACGTCAATTTGGAATCTTTTTTTTAAAATATCGGTAATCGGAACATCGCGCCAGTCTGCGCATCCCGGAAAATGGATGGAGATACCCTTTTGCGCATTCATTTTCCCCTGCATTGCAATAACGGCTGTCTGAATCGTATCCCCGGGGAAATCCCGGAATATTTTTTCGAAAAGCTGTATGATCCTGTCAAGCAGTTCGTTTTTATTTTTATAACAGTTTTCTTCAAAGTATTCCTGCTTTTTATTTCCGGAAAGATCCGTCACACAGGCGCGCAGGCCCGACCGGTTAATATCGGTTCCTACGACAAAATGTTTTTTTTCGTTTATGCGGATGATTTTCGGAATTCGTCCGCTTCCGGTAAAGGCGCTGTCTTTTTCCTCTGTAATATATTCCTTTTCGAACAGCTTATTTACAATTTTTGTCATCCCGCCCCAGCTGAGGCCTGTAAGCTCAGCAATCTGTTTTCTGGATATTTCGCCGTGGCTTCGTATAATGTGAAGGACGCTGGAGCAGTTTACATGGCTCATATCTTCTAATCCAATATATTTTTTCAAGTTATCCCACCTATTCTCTGATTTCTATTGCCTCTTACTCCGCTGCATGATACGATAGTTAAAATTATGGGAAAGAGGTATTTTTAAATGAAAAGAAGCATAAAGGAAACAATTGCACGTTTATTGTTATTATTTGCCGGGCTGATGATTGCCCATCTGGGCGTGACGCTGTTTCTGCTGACCAATCTGGGGGCAGATCCGTTTAATGTCTTTGTTCAGGGGCTTTTCCGGACTTTTAGTCCCTTTCTGAGGATATTAACCCACGGTTATACGCATATAACAGTCTGCGTAGTTATTATGCTGGTACTTCTGGTTGTTGATAAAAGCTATATCAAAATCGGTACGGTCGTATGTATGGTATTCGGCGGTCCAATCATTGATTTCTTTACGGCTCTGCTTGAGGATACGGTTAATTCCGGGAATCCTTTTGTGATACGGATTCTGACGCTTGCGGCCGGCTGCGTTATCCTGGCCTTTGGAATGACCATCGTAATAAAATCAGATGCAGGAACCGGGCCCAATGATTTGGTGGCAGTCGTAATCAGCGATAAGCTGTCCAGGCCTTTCGGGCTTATCCGTATTATCGTCGACGTCTGCTTTGTGGCAATCGGCTTTGCTCTTGGGGGAGCCGTCGGAATCGGAACAATTATCAGCGCGTTTCTTGTAGGGCCGGTTGCCGGAATATTTTTGCCTTACAGCGAAAAACTGGTCAGCCGCTTGCTGGGGTTGGGGACGGGGTTTTTTTAGAAAAACCCCGTCCCCAATCAGAAGATATACCGTTCTCCCGGAACGAATATATGAAATGCCTGTTTCGGATTTATTTGATACAGACAGTCTACAAAATGGGCCGGATTTACGGAGTTTACGTCATACAGATCAAAATGCATCGGGACAAGCAGGCGCGCATGGATTTCCCGCGCCAGCAGAACAGCCTCCTGGGCGGTCATATTTCCGATAATATCCTCGCGTAATTTATAATAACCCCGGCCGTTAATCGGAGTCAGTAAAAGGTCGGTTCCCGCCAAACGCTCCGCCAGACCGTCGTATACGCAGCAGTCTCCCGCATGGAACAGGGAAGCGTTTCCGAAGTCCAGCCGATAGCCGAGCTCCCGGTAGTTTCCGTTTTCATCGGTATGCAGCTCTTCGTGGGCGGCGGGAACGGGCGTGATTTTGCATGGTCCCAAATGAAGCTCCTTTCCGGCACAGGCACCGATGATTCGTCTGCTGTTGATTCCATAGGCGCTGACAATGGTTTCACATGGCTTTGGAACAATGAATTTTACTTTTGTATTATGCTGCGCAAGGGCATGCAGAGTGTCCGGGTCGGCATGGTCAAAATGTTCATGTGTGCAGAATACATAGTCGACAAAATCCAATTGCTCCGGCAGAATAGGAGGTTCGTATCTGCGCGTCCATTTTACGTTTTCTGTGCAGCAGTTTCTGTCTACATAATCTGAAAGATAGGGGTCGATTAAATAGTACATATTGCGGTGCTTGATTAAAAAGCCTTCCTGACCAAGATAGAACAGGGCAAGCTGGTGCTCTGTCAGGTGTGTTTCTAAAATAAATTCTCGATTCATATAACAAAACGCCTCCTGTTATTTAATAATGATTCAAAATTTGTTATTGACTATTATATCACAGAGTGATAAAATTGGCAATGAGAAAAAAGATGATAAACAGAAACAGGAGGAAAAGATGAAAGCGATTGTAATCAAAGAGCCGGGATGTGTTGCGCTGGAGGAAAAAAACATTCCGGAGCCGCCGGCGGGCTTTGTGCGTGTCCGGGTGAAAGCGGCGGCAATCTGTGCGACGGATCTGGAAATTATAGACGGAAATATACCTGCAGGCTATCCCATTACGCCAGGGCATGAATGGAGTGGAATTGTAGACGCGGCGGGAAGCGGGGAGGACAGCGGCTGGATCGGTAAAAGAGTAGTCGGGAGCAACGACGTCGTCTGTCTGAAATGTGATGCGTGCAGAAAGGGAGAATGGAGATATTGCAGTGATTTTGAGGAAATCGGGTTTAAGAGAGACGGCGCATATGCGGAATATGTGATTGTGCCCGCATATGGCCTCTGTGAGCTTCCGGAAAAGGTATCCTTTGTTCACGGGGCCTTATGCGAGCCTCTCGGCGTCGCGCTTGGAACGCTTGAAAAAGCAGGGGCGGGCTTTGGAGATACACTGGTCATTATTGGTGCAGGCTCAATAGGACTTTGCATTCTTGCCGCGGCAAGGGCGATGGGGATGAGGGAGATTGTTGTTGCGGCTTCCACAGAGAAGCGGTTAAAAATTGCAAAGCAGATGGGCGCGGCCTATGTCTTTGCAATGAATGAAAGGAATCTGGAGGAGGAAATGAAGCGGCTCCGCCCGAAAGGGACAGATATTGTCATTGATGCGACCGGTATCGAGAGCTGTATTCAGCAGAGTCTGAGGCTTGCGCGAAAGGGCGGTACGGTAGCGCTTGCGGGTTATGGCCGGGGTAAAATTATGAAAATCCGCATGGATGATATCCATATTCATAACCTGCGGGTGGTTGGTGCCGGGAATAACTGGAATCAGCATAAAAAAGCGGTAGAGATGATGGCCGGAGGGCTGATAAATATTGAGCATTTTGCGACGGATCAAATCAGTCTGGATGAATATGAAAAGGGACTGGATTTGGCGAGAAGACGTCCGGAAGGCTTTCTTAAGGCGGTGTTCGTGCATGAATAAAGAGGAGAGCGTGCTGGGGATTGATCTGGGGACCTCTTCTGTGAAAATGATTTTAAGAAACCGGAATAAGACGCTTGCAAAGGTAAGGAAAAGTTATGAGGAGGATACTCCGGCAGGGTGGTGGGAAGCGGTCAGAAAGGGCCTGGAAGAGTTTGATTTTCATGGGCTTGCGGCGATCGGCCTTTCCTCTCAGGTAGGAACCTATCTGGTAGATCGAAAGCATGTTATCAGATGGAGCGGTAAGGAAGGCGAAGAGGAGCTTCGGGAGATAAAGGGAAGCTATGGGCGGAAGCTGTTCCTTAAGGAGATTTCCATGCCCCATCCTGATATTATTTCTTATCCGATCCCCCGGCTTATGTATATTAAGAGACATTTTCCGGATGCCAAAAATGTTTGCCAGCCGAAAGATTTTTTGTGTGAGATGCTCACGGGAGGCTGTATAAGCGATAAGTATTCGTGGCGCGGCCTTGCAAATCTTCTGACAGGTCAGTACAGCTCTAAAATATTGGATATGATTCCATTTTCCGCCGATAGGCTTCCGGTACTTTCGGACTCCTTTCAGATGGCGGGCCGTACAAAGAAAATACCTTTGGAGAGCGGCTTTCTTCCGGAAAGGATTCCGGTTTTTACGGGGATGAATGATTTCTTCGCATCCATTTTAGGGATGGGTGTCTGCAGAGACGGAGAAATGTTTGATATTTCAGGAACAAGCGAGCATCTTGGGATCATTGAGGAGCAGATGACGGTAGATACGGAGCTGGTGAGCGGGCCGTATTTAAAAGGAAACGTCCATTACGGAGTAACGGCCTCGGCAGGAGTTTCTCTTGCATATGGACTCCGGGTGTTTGGATTTGACGGTGTGATTCCGGAAAGAAACCTTAAGAGGAAAGCGCCCGTTTTCCTGCCCTATCTGAATGGTGAGCGGGCCCCTGTCTGGGATGTAAATGCGAGAGGCATGTTTTTTGGAATTCACGGGGAATGTGATAAAACGGATATGGCGTATGCCGTGTTAGAGGGCGTTCTGTTCAGCCTTTATCATATTTATGAATGTATGGGCCTGCCGCGGGCAGAGTTAATGCGAACATCAGGCGGAGCGGCCGTGAACCGTACGTTAAATGAGATGAAAGCGGAGCTGTTCGGCGTGCCGGTCGCGGTGCCTGAGGAAACAGATACCTCGGCGCTGGGGGCCTGTATGACGGCGGCGCTGGGACTCGGATGGTTTGCGGATATTAACGGGGCCGTGGAGGAAATCTGTAAGGAAAAGGAAATCATAAAGCCCTGCGGCCGTTACAGAGAATTGTTAAAGCGGCGGTATACGGTATATAAGGAACTGTATCCCGCTACGAAAAAGCAATGTGAGGATATAAGGAGGATTTAGATTATGGGCTGTGTCATTTTAGGAGCCGGAAAGATTGCCAGAGGATTTGTCGGACATTTACTGTACTTAAGTGAGATTCCGTTTGTATTTGTGGAACGCTCGGAGCCTCTTGTGAAGCTTGTGAACGAGCGGGGAAGCTACACGGTAAACATACTGGGGAATCCCGATAAAAACTGCGAAGTGAAAGGAGCGCGTGCCATAGGCCTTGCGGAGACGGAAAAAGCCGCGGATGCGATTGCAGATGCGGACGCGGTATTCACGGCAGTCGGCGGTAAGAATCTTGCGTCTCTGATACCGGTTCTTGTCAGGGGAATTGAAAAAAAGTCGAAAAAAGGCGGCAATCTTAATATTGTTACATGTGAGAACTGGAAGCTTCCGGCATCCATCTTAAAGGACGGGATAGAAGCGTCGGTCTCTGATGATGCGGAAGAATATCTGACGGAGCATGTGGGGATTACGGAGGCAGTCATTATGCGCTCGGCAATTGAGCCGGATGCCGAACAGCTTAAGGGAGACCCGTTGACTGTGAATGTACAGGATTTCTGGGAGTTTCCTGTCGACGCTTCCAGAATTATCGGAGAACTTCCCGCTATTCAGGGATTAAAACTGGTTTCGGAATTTACAGGCTTTCTTGAAAGAAAATTTTATACCTATAACGCGGCGAACGGAACCACATCTTATATAGGCGCGCTCCTGGGATATGAAAAGATTGCGGACGCGGCCCATGATGAGAGAATTATAAAGATTTTAGACGGCGTATATGAGGAGACGGCGAAAGCCTTATCGAAGAAGCATCATTTTCCGCTTAAGGAGCAGCTTGCATTTACTCTGACATCAAAAAATAAGCTTCAGGATGATACGATTGTTGATTTTATTGAAAGAAATGCGAGGGATCCGCTGCGCAAGCTTGGAAAAGACGACCGTCTGGTCGGCTCCGCACGTCTTGTCCTGGAGTATGGATTCGAGCCGCAGAATCTGTGTATTGCGATTGCCGCCGCGATATATTATGAAAATGAACAGGATGAATTTGCCAGAGAGCTTACGCGGATGCGAAAGGAAGAGGGAATTGATGCAATTCTTAAGAAGGTCTGCGGTCTTAAGACGGAAGGACATCTCGGAATGCTGATAAAATCAAAGATTGAGCTTTTGAAAAAATGGGGGTGGATTCATGAGTAGAATAGCCGTCATAGGCGCCGGAAAGACCGGGCGGGGATTTATAGGGAGACTCCTTGCGGAGGCAGGCCGTGAAATTCTTTTTATTGACAGTAATCAGAAGCTGGTTGAGGCGTTAAATAAAGAAAAATCCTTCCGGATCAAATTTTTCGGGGATGAAAGGGAAGCATTTGAGATTGAACATTATGAAGCATATACATGGGAGGAAGCATCTTTCGAGGAAGTGGAGCTTATCCTTGTTTCTGTCGGGGGACAGAATCTTTCGGCCGTGGGTGAAAGGCTTGGTGAAAAGCTTAAAGACGGAAAGCATTATTATATTATCACCTGTGAAAATGCTTCTCATCCGTCCGCGTCTCTCATAGCTTCTATAGGAAGAGAGAATATTTCGGTCAGTGAAGCGACGGTGTTCTGTACGACGACGGAAGCGGGCGGCCTTGATATTTATTCGGAAAATTATCCTTATCTGCAGTATGACGCGGAGCTTTTGAAAGGGTATATTCCGGAGGTGGAGCAGATTAAGCCTGTGGAACGGTTTGCCGATTTCCTTACCAGAAAACTCTATACCTATAATGCGGCAAGCTGTATTATCGCTTATCTCGGATGGGTAAAGGGCTATACGGATTATGCGGATGCGGCAAATGATTCTGAAATTTCAGAATTACTTGACAGAAACTATGAAGTGACAAACCGGGTGCTTTGCAGGGAATTCGGCTATGAGAAAGAGGAACAGGAGGAATTTGCGCTTCTCTCAAAAAAGAAATTCCGCGACAGGTCCATTGTGGATACAGTGTTAAGAAATGCGAGAGACCCGCAGAGGAAGCTTACAAAAGGAGAGCGGATTATGGGCCCCATACGGCTATTTTTAAAATACGGGGAGGATGCTTCCGTGCTCGAAAAAACAGCCGCTGCGGCAATTCTCTATGATGCGGGACCGGAGGATGCATGGACAAAGCTTAAGACGGAAAAGAGCAGAGAGCAGATTCTTGAGGAAATATGCGGCGTGAATCCGAAAGAGAAGCTTTTTTCGGAGATTATGAAATATATGGAGGAGATAGAAAAAGAAGGATAGTAGAATGGGAGGGGAAGCCCCCTCCTAATTTTTCTGCGGTTTTTCTTCTGAAACATCCGGATGAAGAAAGGTATATTGAAGCAGCTTTGCTTCGTTTGTATCAACGGTTGTAATAATTACGTTGCCGTCTTTCAGATACCAGACGTCGCCGGGGGAGGTCAGATCGGAAAATTTATCGGAGTTATACTGAAAGCCGCTCTCGCCCAGCATAGCTTCTGCTTCCCCGTGAAGCTTATCATAAACCTCTGTCAAATCTTCCGAATCCTCCGTTTCATACAGCCATGACATAGAGACGAGCTTTTCCTTATCATCAAAGGCATATTTGACGGTTCCGTCTAAGCCGTTATACTCTTTTGGATATGCGTAGGTTGTGCCGTCATAGATGGAGTCATAGGTATCGCTGCATTCGCCTTCAAGTTCGGTGATGTCTTCCAGTGTATTTCCCCATGTAACAGTGGTGAAAGGACATTCCGCTTTTTTTTCCTGACATCCGGCGGCGGCAACGGTAAGAAGCGACAAAAGAGAAAAATATGTGATATATCGAAGTAACCGTTTCATATAGAACCTCCCAATCGTGTATTCCCTAATATTATACAACAGAAAAGAGGCGATTAAAATAATGACTTTTCAGATTTTGGCAGATTGTTTTTTGAAAATATTTGTGTTTTCTATTGACTTAACGGAGAAAAGTGTGATTTACTAAAAATAGTATATAAACAAAACGTTTCGCGTAATAAAAAGAGGTAGGTGAACAGAGTGGCAGCAACCATGCGTGATGTAAAAAACAAAACGGGCTTATCTCTGGCGACGATTTCCAAATATCTGAACGGAGGAAACGTACTCCCGGAAAATAAAGTCCTGATTGAGAAAGCGATAAAGGAGCTTCATTATGAGGTAAATGAGATTGCAAGAGGGCTTGTTAAAAATAAGACAAGAATCGTTGGGGTTATGGTCCATGACATTGAATGTTATTTTTCGGGAAAGCTGTTGCATTATATCGGGCAGGAGCTTAGAAAATACGGGTATGGAATGATGATTTGCGATTCATGCAATGCACAGGAGATAGAAGCGCAGAATCTGAAGTTCCTGGTAAGCCGGAAAGTGGACGGTATTATTATACTGCCCGTAAATATGAAAGGCGGATTTTTAGAGCCGGCGAAAAAGGATAAAATTCCGATTGTTCTGGTGGATCGCTCCTTTCAGGACGAGGAGTTTGACTGTGTGGCGATTGACAATCAGATTGCGGCGTTTCGTGCGGTGGATATTCTTCTTAAAAATAACCACAGGGATATAGCGGTCATTGCCTCTGATGTAGAGTATACCGGGATTGAACGGATTAAGGGGTATGAGGATGCGATGAGGCAGGCAGGCATTGAGATCCGCAGGGAATATATAAAAACAGGACGGCATTCTTCGGAGGTGGGATACGAAAAGATGAAAGAGCTTCTGGCGATGCCGAATCGTCCGACCGCTGTTTTGATGGGAAATTATGATACGATGCTCGGCGGAGTACTGGCTGTGAACGAATCCAGGTTTTCCTGCCCGGAGGATATCTCTCTTATCGGATTTGATGCTTTAATGATTACGGGCGTTGTCCGCCCGAGCTGGTATATGGTCGTCCAGCCGATGGAAAAGATGTGTGAAAAGGCGGTGGAGCTGCTGCTGAAACGTATTGAAAAGCAGGGTGACGGGGCTCCGGTAAAAATATGCTTCGGAACAGAAATACAAAAGGGCGAATCGGTTCGCGCTGTCAACTGAAACGTTTCGAGGAAATGTTATTAAATTGTCAAATTAATTGAAAAATAATCTAAAAAGCTGTTGACGTGATATAAAACAGTATAGTATAATATGCACTATAGAAACAGGAAGCCGTCTTGGAGTATGTAAAAAATATCTAAAAGGATAGAATGGTATTTTAGAACAAGTAAGCGCGAAACGTTACGCGATATAAAGGCGAAACGTTTGCGGCAGGCAGCTGAAAAGTGTTTCGGAGGAAATTTTCATGGAGGAGGAATGAAAGTGGAGAAAATCAAGCAAAATGCATTTGTAAAAAAGGTGGGATTTAACAGAATTGTCCTGATTTTTGTCCTGATTTTGATGTACCTGGCGTTTGGGGCTCTGACAGGCGGCAGCTTTTTCGGAGTTTCACGTATTACCAACACACTGAACTACGTATACTTTTTAGGTTTCCTTTCCCTGGGAGTAACGTTTGTTATCGCTACGGGAGGAATTGATTTTTCGATAGGACCGGTTATGTATTGCTGTGCGCTTGTTTCGGGATATTCTCTGATAACATACGGCGTTCCGATGACGGCAAGCCTGATTATGAGCGTTTTAATCGGCGTAGTATTCGGTGTTTTTAACGGCTATCTGGTAGCGTATTGGAAAGTGCCGCCGTTCATTGTATCTATGGCGAGTATGAACATTGCAAAAGGAATCGCGGCCGTATTTACAAAAACCCAGTCCGTAAGCTGGCCGCAGTCATCGACGGCAGACGGGTGGTACAGAAACTTTGTCAGCATGAACGGGATTCCGGTTGGTTTAATTATTTTTCTCGCTGTTTCGGTTATCTGCGCCGTTGTTTTAAACAAAACAAAATGGGGGCGTTACATACTTTGCCTGGGAAGCAATGAAGAAGCGGTAAGGCTTTCCGGCGTTAATGTTAAAAAATGGAAAATGCTGGCATATATTATCTGCGGGACATTAGTCGGTATTGCGTCGATCTTTTTTGTGGCGGCATACACAACGGTACAGCCGGGATATGGCGACCAGTATAATAATGAGGCGATCGCAGGATGTGTCATGGGCGGTACGTCCATGGTCGGCGGACTTGCATCTATCAGCGGTACCGTGATTGGCGTAATTATCATTTCTCTTTTACAGCAGGGTATTCTTGCGCTGGGATTCACAAAAGAGTATCAGTATATTATTACCGGTTTGATTGTTATTGCGGCGGTTTATGCAGACGTTTCCGCAAGACGCAGGAAAAATTAGTGATAGTATCAAGAAAGGAGAGGTGAGAAGATGGGCGATATTATTTTGACAATGAAAGGAATTGACAAGTCATTCCCTGGTGTTCACGCGCTGGATCATGTGGATTTAGAGGTGAGAAAGGGCGAGGTTCTTGCGCTGATGGGTGAAAACGGCGCAGGTAAATCGACCCTGATGAAAGTATTGACCGGTATTTATAAAAAGGACTCCGGTACCATTACATATGAGGGTAAAGAAATTGAATTTAAAAATACAAGGGAAGCTCAGGATGCAGGTATTGTAATCGTACATCAGGAGCTTAACATGCTGGGTCATCTGACCGTTGCCCAGAACCTGTTTATCGGCAGAGAGTTTAAAAAGGGAATCCGGATTGATGACAGGAAAATGAATGAAGAGGCGAAAAAGCTCTTTGACAGGCTGAACGTGGATATTGATCCGACAGAGACGATGTCGCATCTGACGGTAGGTAAGCAGCAGATGTGTGAAATTGCCAAGGCGGTTTCCTTTGACGCAAAGGTTATCATTTTTGACGAGCCGTCTGCGGCGCTTACAGAATCCGAAATTGAAGAGATGTTTAAGATTATCCGCGATTTGAAGAAAAAAGATATTGCTATGGTATATATTTCCCACCGTATGGACGAGATTAAGGTCATTACAGACCGTGTAACGGTAATGCGCGACGGCGCTTATGTGGGAACTCTCATTACAGAGGAATGCACGAAAGAGGATATCATTAACATGATGGTTGGCCGTGTTATTTATGAGGAACCGAAGACGGAAAGCGCAGTTCCGAAAGACGCGCCGGTTGTTCTTAAGGTGGAGCATCTCAATGCGGGACGGATGGTACAGGATGTAAGCTTTGAGCTGAGAAAAGGCGAAATACTCGGATTTTCAGGTCTTATGGGAGCCGGCCGTACGGAGACGGCCAGAGCGCTGTTTGGAGCAGACCCGAAAGAGAGCGGAGATATCTATGTGAACGGAAAGAAAGTGACCATTAACAATCCGCAGGATGCCGTTAATTGCGGTATCGGTTATCTTTCCGAGGACAGGAAGAGATATGGTATCGTTGTACAGAAGACGGTTGCCGAGAATACAACGATGGCTTCCATGCAGGATTTCATGAACGGAATCTTTATTGATAAGAAAAAGGAGACAGAGATCGCGGACAAATATGTTGAAGCGCTTGCAACGAAAACGCCGGGTGTAGATCAGCTGGTTGTG
The DNA here is from genome assembly GCA_946552115.1 of uncultured Lachnospiraceae bacterium. Lineage (GTDB taxonomy): Bacteria > Bacillota > Clostridia > Lachnospirales > Lachnospiraceae > CAPEBR01. The sequence continues at coordinate 10,973 of CAMNRH010000005.1, read as the reverse complement.
AACCTGTCGGGCGGTAATCAGCAGAAAGTGGTTATTGCAAAATGGCTGACGCGTAACAGTGATATTCTTATCTTTGACGAGCCTACAAGAGGTATTGACGTCGGAGCAAAAAATGAAATTTATAAATTGATGAATAAGCTGGTAGAGGAAGGCAAGTCGATTATTATGATTTCCTCTGAAATGACGGAGATTCTTCGTATGAGCGACCGGATTGTTGTCATGTGCGAAGGCAAAAAAACAGGTGAGCTTGATATTTCTGAAGCAAAACAGGAAACCATCATGAACCTTGCAACAAGAGAGATTGAATAGAGGGAGGGGTAAGAAGATGGCAAACAAAAAAGCTTTTGGAGGATTAAAAGGGCGGGAGATCATGGTATTGGGAATCATTGCTATAATGGCTATCCTTTTCAGTATTCTTAGCCCCACTTTCAGAACGTATCCTACACTGGTAAGTGTTCTGGATAATTCATATTATATTACACTTATGGCGCTGGGTGTTACGTTCCCGCTGATTACAGGCGGTGTAGACCTTTCCATTGGTACCGGGCTGGTATCCTATGCGCTGATTGGCGGTTATCTGATTGTACATCAGAATGTGCCGGTAGCAGTTGGTATCCTTGCATGTATCGGTATCGGCCTGCTGATTGGCCTGTTTAACGGCGCGTTGGTTGCCCTTATGGATTTACCGCCGTTTCTTGCAACACTTTGTACTTGTATGATTACGCGCGGTCTGGGGCCGGCGCTCTGCGGCGGATTCGGCGTGTCCTGGCCGTCTGCAATAGCTGAGGCCGGAGCATTCAGAAAGATTTTTAAGTTTACGACTGCTACAGGGACGGTTATACCGGTTGGTATTATATCCATGATTGTTCTGGTAATTATTATGTCCTTTGTGTTAGACCACACGAGAGTGGGACGTTATACAATCGCGATCGGAAGCAACAAGGAGGCAACGAGGCTTGCTGGTGTCAATATTAAGTTCTATCACGTGCTTGCATATGTGATTTCGGGATTTTTCGCAGGCTTGGCAGGCGTTGCTTACGCGGCCACCTATGCAACCATTTATCCGGGTTCAGGAGCAGGCTTCGAGCTTGACGCAATCGGCGGAGCCATCGTAGGCGGCGTATCCGCAACCGGAGGCGTTGGCACAATTTTCGGTTCGTTCTTAGGCGTCATTGTTATCTGCCTGATGAAGGTCGGACTTCCGTTTATCGGCCTTCAGGCAAACTGGCAGCAGATTTTTACAGGTATCGTGCTGATTGCGGCGGTATTGATTGATGTTGTAAAGAAGAAAGAATAGTTAGAATATGTTGTTCAAATATGAACTTCATATAAAAAAATTTATTTAAGGAGGAAAGTAAAAAAATGAAAAAGAAAGTTTTAGCTGTTTTACTTAGCGCAGCAATGGTGTTGTCATTGGCAGCATGTGGTTCTAACGGCGGCGGAGGAGACGACGCGGCAAGCGACAGCGGCACAGAGAGCTCAGAGGGCGGAAACAAGGGATATTCATTCCAGATGATCGTTAAGAGCTTCCAGTCTACATACTGGCAGGCAGCTATCCAGGGTGTTGAGCAGGCAAAGGCAGAGCTTGGCGTAGAGGTTGAGGCAAACGGACCGGCAAACGAGTCTGATATTGCAGACCAGGTTCAGATGCTTGATGATGCAATCGAGAAGAAGCCGGACGGAATTGCTCTGGCAGCATGTGATACGAAATCCGTTGTTGATTCCCTTTCCAAGGCTTTAGAGGCAGGTATCCCGGTAGTATGTTTCGATACAGGCGTTGACGAGGCTCCGGAAGGCTCTGTACTTGCGACGGTAGCTACAGATAACGTAGCAGCCGGTGCAGTTGCGGCAGAGAATATGTTCCCGGTTATTGAAGAAAAAGTAAAAGCAGCTACAACTGACGCAAAGGTTAGAATCGGCGAGGTTAACCAGGACGCTACAGCATTGAATATCCAGCAGCGTGGACAGGGCTTCATCGACAAGATGTTAGAGCTTTGCACAGGCGCAGGCAAGAAGGTTGCAGTAGTTGGTAATGAGTTCTATGTAAACGCGACAGAGGGTAAGGTTGATGAGAAAGAAGCAGAAGTTATTATTGAGGTTGGTGTTCCGGCACAGACAACAGTAGACCTTGCTTCTACAGAGGCTCAGAAGATTATGTCCAAGGACGACACAATCGCAATTTTTGGTTCTAATCAGACAACGGCTGAGGGCGTTATTACAGCTAACCAGACACTGAATAAATTATCTACAGATCCGGAAAAAGGAATTATCGGCGCAGGCTTTGACGCTGGTACTCCTCAGAAAGAAGCTATCACAAACGGACAGTTTATCGGTTCTGTAACACAGTCTCCGTTAATGATGGGCTATGAGGCTATCGTTACATTAACAAAGGTTGCAGACGGCGAATCCGTATCCGATATCCCGATGGATGGTTACTGGTATACCAAAGACACTATGGAGGATGACAATATCGCTCCTAACCTTTACGACTAATATTTATTTTGGTTAGTAAATACGTTGATGCAGGCAGAAAGGAATCGGATTTACTCCGATTCCTTTTGCTAATGACAGGGATGGCAGGAGGAAGAGTATGCTTGATAAAATAGAAACGATGTTTGACAATATGAACGGTATGCTAAAAAAGCTAAAGAAAAAATCGTATGAAGAAAATATGAGGCAGTTTCTTAATAAAAATAATCATTATTTCTGTGAAATGATGGATTATATGGATGCGGCGGAGGAAAAAGAAAAGGCCGCCGAAGAAATTGCGGCAGTACTTGGGGAATGTGTAGAAGATATGTTCGGCAAAGGATCGAAAAATAAGATCACGTCTCCGGTGCAGACAGATATTAACTTTTTTATGATTTATTATATTTTTCCGGCTATTCTGAAGACAGAGCATGAATATTGCAGACTGGTTGCAGACAGTATTTGCAGTGAATGGAAGACGCGGTTTAAAAACAGTGAAATCGGATATACGGATTATGACTCGCTGTATGATTCGTTCAGAGAAAAAATATTTGGAATCTTTTAGATTTACGTATCATTAATGATGAAAGGAGGAGAAAAAGCTGTGGGACAGGAAAAAAGACGGGTTTTAGCGTTTGATTTCGGCGCTTCCAGCGGAAGAGCGATTTTGGCAGGGCTGGAGGGCGGAAAGATTGTAATGGAAGAAGTACACCGGTTTTCCAATGATCCGGTTGTGATTGGAAAGACGATGTATTGGGATACGTTAAGGCAGTTTTTTGAAATTAAGCAGGGAATTTTAAAGGCAAAGCAAAAGGGCGGCTTTGACAGTATCGGAATTGACACCTGGGGCGTGGATTTTGGCCTTTTGGACGAACAGGGCGTGCTTTTAGAAAGCGCGGTACATTACCGGGACGACAGAACGCTGGGCATGCAGGAGAAAGTATTTCAGGCAATTCCGAAAGAGGAGCTTTACAATCTGACAGGCAATCAATTTGAGAATTTTAATACGGTCTTCCAGTTATATTCCCTGGTGAAAAAAAGGCCTTGGCTGCTTGAGAGGGCAAAGACATTGCTTCTTACTCCGGACTTGTTTAATTATTTTCTTACCGGAAATAAAAAAGCAGAGTATACGATGGCGACAACGACCCAGCTGATGGACGCAAAGAATCAGGTGTGGTCGGAACGGGTGTTAGACGCCCTTTCTATTCCGAAAGAGATCTTTGCGGAAATTGTATCAAGCGGAACGGTTGTCGGGGATATTTCTGAGGATATCTGTGAAGAGCTTGGAATTAAGCCTGCGAAAGTCATTGCTGTTGCCAGCCACGATACACAGAGCGCCGTTGTGGCGGTTCCGACAGAGGAGGAGGATTTTATCTTTATCAGCTGCGGAACCTGGAGCCTGTTTGGAACGGAGCTTAAAGAGCCTGTAATCGGTAAGGAATCCTTTGAGTTCAATGTGAGCAATGAGGGCGGATATGGAGACACATTCACATTTCTTAAAAATATTATCGGCTTGTGGCTGGCGCAGGAGAGCAGAAGACAGTGGATTCGTGAAGGACAGGAATATAGTTTTGGAGAGCTGGAGCAGCTGGCGCAGAAAGCACAGCCATTTTTAAGCTTTATCGACCCTGACTCGCCGGAGTTCAATACGGCCGGCGATATTCCGGGACGAATCCGGGCATTTTGCGAGAGGACGGGTCAGAAGATTCCGGAGACAATCGGTGAGATTATGTGCTGCATTAATCAGAGCCTTGCGCTAAAATACCGTTATACGCTGGAGCAGATTGAGGCATGTACAGGAAAGCATTTCTCTATGATAAATATGATTGGCGGAGGAATCCAGAGTAAGCTTCTCTGCCAGATGACGGCGAGCGCTAACGGCCGCAGAGTGCTGGCGGGGCCGGTAGAGGCTACGGCGTTGGGAAATATTGCGGTTCAGCTTATGTCGCTGGGTGAGATTAAGGATGTAAAGGAAGCGCGTCAGATTATCGCAAATTCAGAACAGACATATGAGTATTTTCCGAAAGAACAGGAAAAGTGGGATGCTGCATATGAAAAATTTAAAACCATTATTCAAAAATAAAAGGAGGACAATGAAATGGCAGAAAACAGATTAATCGGAGGACAGCCGGTCATCGGTATCCGTCCAACAATCGACGGAAGAAGAGGAGCATTAAAGGTTCGCGAATCTCTGGAGGATCAGACGATGGGCATGGCTCAGGCGGCTAAGAAGCTGTTTGAGGAAAACATCAGATATTCCAACGGCGAGCCTGTAAAGGTTGTCATTGCCGATACGACAATCGGACGTGTGGGCGAGACGGCCGCATGTGCTGAAAAATTCAGAAAGGAAGGCGTAGATATCACTCTGACCGTAACGCCGTGCTGGTGCTATGGTTCCGAGACAATGGATATGGATCCGAATACAATCAAGGGTGTTTGGGGATTGAATGCGACAGAGAGACCGGGCGCGGTTTATCTTGCTTCCGTACTTGCTACACATGCACAGAAAGGACTTCCGGCATTTGGCATTTACGGACATGATGTTCAGGATGCGGACGACGCCGAGATTCCTGCAGATGTGAAGGAAAAATTATTAAGATTCGGGCGTGCGGCAGTTGCGGCAGCCTCTATGAGAGGAACCTCTTACCTTCAGATTGGCTCTATCTGTATGGGTATCGGCGGCTCTATTATTGATTCTGATTTCATGGAGTCTTACCTGGGAATGAGAGTAGAGTCGGTAGACGAGGTAGAGATTATCCGCCGTATGACAGAGGGAATCTATGATGAAGCAGAATTCCAGAAAGCGCTTGCATGGGCAAAGGAAAAATGCAATATTGGCTTTGATAAAAATCCGGAGTGGCTGCAGAAGTCTGACAAGGAAAAGGAAGAGCAGTTTGAATTCGTTGTGAAGATGGCGGTTATTATTAAGGATTTGATGGGAGGCAATAAGAATCTTCCGGAAGGGCGCGAGGAAGAGATGGTTGGCCACAACGCGATTGCGGCCGGATTCCAGGGCCAGAGACAGTGGACGGATTTCTATCCGAACGGCGACTTTGCAGAGGCAATCTTAAACAGCTCCTTTGACTGGAACGGAGCGAGAGAGCCGTATATTCTTGCAACGGAAAATGATGTATTGAACGGTCTTGGAATGCTGTTTATGAAGCTTTTAACTAACAGAGCCCAGATTTTCGCAGATGTTCGTACCTATTGGAGCGGGGACGCGGTTAAGAGGGTAACAGGATATGAGATTGAAGGAAAAGCAAAAGAGGCTGACGGTTTTATCCATCTGATTAACTCCGGCGCAGCGTGTCTTGACGCGAGCGGCGAGGCGAAAGACGCAGACGGAAACGGCGTAATGAAAGAGTGGTACAATGTAACAGAAGAGGATCAGGACGCTATCATGAAAGCTACCACATGGAATGCCGCAGATAACGGATACTTCCGCGGAGGCGGATATTCTTCCCGTTTCCTGACACAGGCGGAGATGCCGTGTACCATGATTCGTCTGAACCTTGTAAAGGGCCTGGGACCGGTTCTTCAGATTGCAGAAGGCTGGACAGTGAACCTGCCGTTTGAGGTATCAGATACATTGTGGAAGAGAACAGACTACACATGGCCGTGTACATGGTTTGCGCCAAGATGTACGGGAAAGGGCGCATTTAAAACCGCTTATGATGTCATGAATAATTGGGGCGCTAATCATGGTGCGATTTCCTACGGACATATCGGCGCGGATTTGATTACGATGGCATCCATCCTCAGAATTCCGGTTTGCATGCACAATGTACCGGAGGAGGATATTTTCAGACCGGCAGCATGGAATGCGTTCGGAGCAGACAAAGAAGGACAGGATTACAGAGCATGTGCGGCGTACGGCCCGATGTACAAATAAGGAGATAAGACATGTTAAAAGGAATACCGCAAATTTTATCACCAGAATTATTAAAAGTATTATGTGAAATGGGGCACAGCGACAGGCTGGTAATTTCCGACGGTAATTTTCCGGCAGAATCTATGGGGAAAAATGCAGTTGTGATTCGCTGCGACGGGCATGGAGTTCCGGAAATTTTGGAGGCTATTTTAAAAGTATTTCCGTTGGACACATATGTAGAAAAACCGGTAAATCTTATGGAGGTTATGCCGGGCGACGATGTGGAAACCCCGATTTGGGATACCTATAAGGAAATTGTCGCAAAATATGACGGGCGCGGCGCTGACGCGGTCGGCAATATTGAACGCTTCGCATTTTATGAAGAGGCTAAGACAGCATATGCAATTATCGCGACAAGCGAATCCGCGTTATATGCAAATGTTATGCTTCAAAAAGGCGTAGTAGTCGAATAAATTCAGTTGGGGACGGGGTTTTTCTAAAAAAACCCCGTCCCCAACTGAGAATGAGGAGGATATGATGGCTGGAAAGTATGAAAGAACGGCAGTCGGCGTATTTGAGCTGGATAATGAGTGCGCCTGCTTTGTGGCTCTGGATGCGGCTGCGAAAGCCGCGGCGGTAAAAATTCAGGGAGTCGAGAGAAACCGTCTTTCTGCCGGGGCATGTGTGAAGATGCGGGGGAGTGTGTCGGATGTGAATGCGGCGATGGAAGCGGCATTGAGAGCGGCAGAGCCAATCTCTGAAATTGTATCACATACGGTAATTGCGTCGCCCACTGAGGATACGGAAACAGCGCTTGCGATGACGATTGGTAAATAATATGTAATTTTAGATGAAAGTTGAGGAATAAAATTATGAAGTACGGTGCATTTGGACTGGTGGAGGTTCTTGGAGAATCCAATGCCGTCCTGGTGACAGACCGGATGCTTAAAACGGCCGAGGTAGTGTATGAGACAAAGGATACAAAATGCGGCGGGCATGTGCTGGTGTTTGTCAGCGGCAGCGTTTCTGCCGTGTCGGCGGCGGTTGAGAGCGTAAATGCGGCTCCTCCATGTAAGATTTTTAACCATGCGGTGATTTCTAATCCGTCGGAGGAGATGGTTGAGATTGTGGAGGAGTTTAAAAGAAGGGGATAAATTCAATTGGGGACGGGGTTTTTTAGAAAAACCCCGTCCCCAATTGAATTTATGGAATATATTAATAGTAAGGATTTTATTGTCTGCAGGTGGAAGTATGATTCCCTATCAGGTGAAAGAAAAATATGATGCAAAAATACCGTTTGAATGGGCGTTGGAGCTTTTAACGGCAGTTGTGTTATTTGTGATGATTCAGTTAAGCGTACATACAGGGGCGCTGCCGTCGGATGCAGTTACTTTGAATGGAAATGACCGGAGCGGTCATGAAGAGATAACGGGGGAGGATAACGGGATATCAGGAGCAGAAAAAAATGTCTCACCGGAAAAGGAACATTATATTGAAAATTTTGATATTGTTCTGCAGACACCGGAGCTTCCTACAGGGTGTGAAATTACGGCTATGACAATGGTGTTAAACTATTACGGTTTTGATATAGATAAGGTTACTATGGCGTCTGATTATCTGCCGACAGCACCGGCAAAGTTTTACCGTGACAGTGACGGAGAGATGTGCGGGCCGGATTTGGAGCGTTATTTCGTTGGGAATCCGGCTGAAGAGGAGGGCTATGTTTGCGGGACAAAAGCAATTGTGACAGCGGCAAACGGGTATCTGAGGAAGACGGGCAGCGCACTGAGAGCATTTGACGGGAAAGGAGTTTCCCCCGGGGAGCTATATCACTGGGTTAGTGAGGATACGCCTGTTGTAGTGTGGGTTACCATTCACATGGATGAAAGAGTGATTGCAGGAAAATGGAAAACAGAATCAGGCGAATTTGTCGAATGGGGACATAAGGATCACGGAGCCGTATTGATTGGTTATACGGAGGATACCGTAACAATTGCAGATCCTATTTCCGGAGAGGTGGTATATGAAAAGGAGGCATTTGAAAGGGTATATGCCTCGAGGGGAAGCCAGTGTGTCATTTTGAAAAAATAATCCGGCGCTCCGAGGATTCGTCTTTTTTTGATTATGAGAGACGAGGGTATAAAAATTGCATATTAAAAAGAAAAAATTAAATATTTTTACATAAAATTGTATAGAAATGCAAGTTATACTTGAAATGTGTTCGTTTTTGTGGGTAAAATAACATATGATGTGCAAAATAAGAGAAAACAGGAGGAGCCCGGCATGAAGCCATATAGTCAGTTGAAAAAAGAAGAATTATCAGCTTTAAAAGGAAAGCTGGAAAAGCAGTTTGAGGAAATAAAGGGAAAAGGACTGAAATTGGATATGTCGCGTGGGAAGCCGGCCCAGGCGCAGCTGGATTTAAGCAAGGGTTTGATGGATGTCCTGACAGGGGATAGTGATTTGGTAAGCTCTGACGGCGTGGACTGCAGAAATTACGGAGTGCTGGACGGTATTTTTGACGCAAGAAAGCTTTTGGCAGATATGTCGGAGGTGCCGGAGAGAAGTGTTATTATTTATGGAAATTCAAGCCTGAATGTAATGTTTGATACAATATCGCGTGCGATGACACATGGATTTATGGGAAATACCCCATGGTCTAAGCTTAAGAAAGTAAAATTTTTATGCCCGGTTCCGGGGTATGACAGGCATTTTGCTATCACAGAATTTTTTGGAATAGAGATGATTAACGTACCGCTTCTTGAAACGGGACCGGATATGGATATGGTAGAAAAGCTGGTTGCCGGGGATGCGGCGATTAAAGGAATCTGGTGCGTACCGAAGTATTCGAATCCGACAGGTATTTCTTATTCGGATGAGACGGTAAGAAGATTCGCTCATTTAAAGCCCGCGGCAAAAGACTTTCGTATTTTCTGGGATAATGCATACTCCATTCATCATCTTTACGACGACAGGAAAGATGTTATTTTGGAATTGCTGAACGAATGTATCAAGGCAGATAATCCGGATATTGTGTTGAAATTTATCTCGACCTCCAAGGTATCTTTCCCGGGTTCCGGTATTGCGGCCTTGGCAGCCTCCCGGGGAAACCTTGCCGATGCAAGACGTTATATGAAGTTCCAGACAATCGGACATGATAAATTAAATCAGCTTCGCCATGTGAGATTTTTCGGAGATATGCAGGGAATGTATAAGCAAATGAAAAAACATGCTGCAATTCTCCGGCCTAAATTCGAAAAGGTTCATGAGGTGCTGGAGCGTGAGCTTGGGGGGCTTGAAATAGGAACATGGACAAAGCCGCTCGGCGGATATTTTATTTCATTTGATTCGTTAGACGGCTGTGCAAAGGCAATCGTAGCAAAAGCAAAAGAGGCAGGTTTGATTATGACGGAGGCAGGCGCTACTTATCCGTACGGAAAGGACCCGAAGGACAGCAATATACGGATCGCACCGTCGTTTCCTACGATAGAGGAGCTGGAGCTGGCGTCGGAGATTTTAGTTCTCAGCGTAAAATTAGTAAGTATAGAGAAATACCTGAAAAAACAGGGATAAAAAATCCGGTTGGGGACAGGGTTAATTCAATCGGGGACGGGGTTTTTCTAAAAAAACCCCGTCCCCGATTTATCTTGATTATCAAATAATTTGGTGTTACAATGTATTTTAATATGATATGCGGGGGTAATCGAATGGAAAAGATAGCGGTTCTTACGGATAGTAACAGCGGATTGACGAAAGACGAGGCAGAGAAGTATGGAATTCACATATTGCCGATGACTTTTTTTGTAGGCGAGAGGGAATGTGTGGAAAGTGTATCCCTGTCGGAAAAGGATTTTTTTGACAGTATGAGGCGCGGAGAGGCTGTCAGTACGACACAGCCGTCTTTGGCGGCGCTTGCCGGGCTGTGGGAGGGGCTTTTGGAAAGCTACGACAGTATTGTCCATATTCCCATGTCAAAAGCGCTTAGCGGCGGTTATTCGTCGGCAGTGATGTTCAGTAAAGATTATGACGGACGTGTAATTGTTGTGGACAGCAGGAGAATTTCCGTGACGCAGGCGTCCGCGGCGATTGAGGCGGCCAGGCTTGCTTCCCTGGGAGTGCCGGCGGAGGAGATTAAGGAGCGTCTTGAGGCTATGGCGCTGGAGGCGTCTATTTATATTACGGTCGAGTCTCTGGAATATTTAAAAAGAGGCGGGCGTATCAGAAGTGTCGAAGCGCTTGCCGGAGAAATACTGAATATTAAGCCGGTTATTCAGGTAAAGGGCGGTATGCTTGAGCCGTATTGTAAGGCACGGGGGCGTAAAAGGGCGAAGAAAGAGATGGAGGACGCGATTCTGCGCGATGCAAACGCGCTGATGGATAAATATGGCAAGGAGAAAACAGAGCTTTTTGTCGCCCATGCAGACGCGAAAGAAGAGGCCGAAGAGTGGGCGGCGAAGCTGGAAAGCCTGTTTTCAGGAAAGGAAGTGAAGCTTGCAAAGCTTCCGATGAGTATTTGCTGTCATGTCGGTCCGGGTACGATTGGCGTGGGGGCCTGTGTGACCGGCAAATAATATAATGAGGTGAGTTGAAAAAGTGAATTCCACTTTGCGAGATTAAATTCCACTTTGAAAAA